>JAHBZL010000013.1 GCA_019635485.1 Piscinibacter sp.
CGCGCGCCGCCTCGCCGGGCGGCGGCGCCGGTGCGGCCGGCAGCGCGGCGATCGCCTCCGAGAAGCCGCGCAGGTCGGCATCGCTCATGCCCTTGGCCACCGCCGTCATCGCCGCGTTGTCGCGCCGCCCGTCGCGGAACAGGAACAGCTGCGTGATCGCGTAGAAGCTCGGCTGGCCGGCCAGGGTCGGCGTCAGTGCCGTCGTGCTGACGCCCTGCGCGCCGTGGCAGGCCGCGCAGACGCCGGCGAAGCGCTCGCCGTAGCTCTCCCCCGCACGCGCCGCCGCGGCGAGCAGCGCGAGGGCGAACACGAGGGCCGGCCCGGTGCTCACCGGCCGTAGCTGACGCGATAGATCGCGCCGTTGTGGTCGTCGCTGACGAGCAGCGAGCCGTCCTTCAGCACCAGCACGTCGACCGGCCGGCCCAGGTAGTCGTTGTTCTCGACCAGCCCGGTCAGGAACGGCTCCATCTTCGCGATGCCGCCCTTGCCGTCCGGCCAGGCGACGATCACGTCGGCCGCGTACTTCTGCGAGCGGTTCCACGGGCCGTGGCGCGCGATGAAGATAGCGCCCTGGTACTTCTTCGGGAACATCTTCCCGGTGTAGAAGCGCATGCCCAGCGTGCCCGCATGCGGGCCGGTCAGCAGCGCCGGCTTGGCGTAGTCGTTGCAGTTCTTGCCCCAGCCGAACTCCGGATCGGCGAAGTTGCCCTGGTGGCAGTACGGGAAGCCGAAGTGCTGGCCGACCTTGGTGACGTGGTTCAGCGAGTCGTTCGGCAGGTCCTCGCTGAGCCAGTCGCGCCCGTTGTTCGTGTACCAGAGGCTGCCGTCCTTCGGGTCGAAGTCGAAGCCGACGGTGTTGCGCACGCCCAGCGCGACGTCCTCGACGCCGCTGCCGTCGAGATTCATGCGCATGATCTTCGCGAAGCGGGCGTCCGGCTCGCAGATGTTGCACGGCGCCCCCACCGGCACGTAGAGCTTGCCGTCCGGCCCGAGCTTGATGAACTTCCAGCCGTGCGGCACCTCGCCGGGCAGCTTGTCGTACACCATCACCGGCGCGGGCGGATTGTCGAGATGGTTCTCGATGTCGTCGTAGCGCGTGATGTCCTTCGGCGTCGCGACGTAGAGCGACCCCTTCACGAACTCGATGCCGTTGGGCAGGAACAGCTTCTCGGCGATCGTCTTCACCTCGCGCCGGCCGCCCCGGTCGACCACCGCGTAGAGCTTGCCGGCAACGAACAGCGAGGAGACGAACACCGTGCCCTTGTCGCCCTGGCGCAGGCCGCGTGCGTCGAGGATGCCGCTGGCCCAGACCTCGACCTTGAAGCCCGGCGGCAGCTTCATCTTCTTCACCGGCAGCTGGTCGGCCGGGGTCGGGATCGGGAACGCCGGCACCGGCGCCATCTTCATCGCCGTGTCGGTCTTCGGCCGGCCCTTGGCCCAGAACGGCTCCTCGGCCGGCTGCTGCGCCACGGCGGCGCCGGCGAACAGGACCAGCGCCAGCAGTGCCAGGCGGCGGGACGAGAACAGTGATGGCTTCATCGTGTCGTCTCCTCGTGGTTGCCCGAACGTGTCATGACGATCGGGGCGCGCCCGTGGCGGGCGTGTCGGGGCGCCGGCGGTGCCAGCGGATCGGCTGCGCGCGCGGCGTCCGCGGCGGCGCGCCGTGGGCGACCAGCGCCTGGTCGAGCCCGCGTCCTGCCTCGTCGGCCAGCGCCGCCGTGCGCGCGGCGCGCACGGCCGCGGCGCGTGCGGCCGGGTCCGGCAGGTGATCGGCGCGCGCCAGGTGGTCGACGATGTGCAGCAGGTTGCGCTTGCCGCGTTCGTTGGTGCTGCCGTAGCCCTTGACGAGGCGCCCGCAGCAGGCCAGTTCATGGCCGAGCGCCCAGTGTTCGCGCGCGCCCTGCTCCACCGCCGCCAGCCAGCGCTCGATCAGCGCCTGCTCGGCGGCGAAGCGCTCACCGCGCCGGCGCCAGCCGCGCAGCGATGCGAGCAGGCGCAGCGCCAGCGCCCCGCGCACGCCATGTGTCGCGAGGCGGATCGGCAGCGCCCAGGGCGCGCGCCCGCGCGCGATGCGGCGCTCGTCCCAGGCCACCAGCCGGCGCGCCAGCGCGGCCGGCAGCAGCGCGGCGAACTCGGCGACGCCCGGCTTGAAGTGGTCGAAGACACGCACGAGTTCGTCCTCGCGCGCGCCGACCTCACGGCGCACCCGTTCGAGCCGGTCGGCGCGCAGCTTCAGCGCGGCGACCCGCACGATGTCGTCGAAGGCCATCCACAGCACCAGCCAGCGCGCCGCCTCGCGCGTGAGCCGCGCGTCATGTTCTGCCCCCGGGTCGGACGCCTGCTCGGCCAGCCGCAACCGTTCGACACGGCCCGCGAACAGTTCGCCGTAGGCCGCGTCCTGGTAGTCGGCCAGGCGCTCGCGGCCGAGCGCCAGCAGCGTGTCGAGTTCGGGCAGCGGCCGTTCGGCGGCGCCTGCCGATTCGATGGAAGCGGCGGGAGCGGCCGCCCGCTGCACGGCCGCGAAACCGAGTGCGAAGCCCCTCAGGCTCGCCTCGACACCGGTGCCGCCGGCGCGGATCGTCGCCTCGCAGGCCTCGCGCGCAAACGGCAGCACGCCGCTGCCGGCGATGGCGCCGAACAGCACCGCGCTGATCACCGTGCCGGCCTCGCGCGCCAGCGCCGCCATGTCGATCACCTCGCAGCGCCGGCTGTGCCGCTGCACCGTTGCGCGCAGCGCCGCGGCGTCGAGGCGGCCGTCGCCCAGCGGCATGCGTTCGGCCACCGTCAGCGCGCGCGCGCTCGAGGTCAGCACGGTGGTGCGCTCGGCACTGGCCATGCCGAGCCCGGCCTGGCGCGCCGTCTCGAGCAGTTCTGAGGAGACCAGCAGGTCGATCGCGCCGGGCACCGGGTTCAGGCTGAACACCGGCCGCAGGCCGCCGAGCACCTCGTCGGCCAATGGGCAGATCTCGATGTAGTAGGTGGTCGCGCCGGTGCGCTGCGCGACGCCCGGGATCGAGGTCGCCTGCGCGCTGTGGCCGCAGCGCACGGCCAGCTCGTACAGCCATTCCGACAGCACGCCCCCGCCCTCGCCGCCGAGGGCGCAGACCAGCACGGTGATCGGTGCGGCGTCCATGGCTCAGCCGCGCAGCCAGCCGGTCAGGCGCCGCCGCAGCGCCGCCGCGAGGCGCTCGCCCCAGCGCGGGTGGCGCACGACCTCGGCGCGGTAGAAGCTCGGGCACAGCGTCGCGGCATGCGCGTTGGCACCGCACAGGCCGCAGCCGACGCAGCCGTCGATCACCGTCGCGACCGGGTCGACCTTCAGCGGGTCCGGGTTGTCCTTCAGCGTCAGCGTCGGACAGCCGGACAGGCGGATGCAGGCGTGGTCGCCGTTGCAGACGTCCTCGTCGACGCCGTACTTGACCCGCTCGACCCGTTCGCCGCGCTGCAGCCGCGCGGCGTTCCACGGCTTGATGCGGCGCTGCCGCTCGAGCTGGCATTCGCCCTCGGCGACGATCACCTTCAGGCCGGGGGCATCGGTCGTGAACGCCTCCTCGAGCGTGCGGCGCATCGCGTCGACCTCGTAGGTGTGCACGCTGCGCAGCCACTTCAGGCCCATGCCGGTGAGCGTGTCCTCGATGGTGCGGTTCTTGTGCGCGAGGCTCTGGTGCAGCCCGGCCTGCGCCGCGGCCTCGGCCTTGGCCGCATCGTCTGGCGTGTTCAGGATGTCCTGCGTGCCGGTGGCCGAGGTGTAGCCGTTCTTCATGATCAGCAGCACCGCGTCGTCGCCGTTGAACAGCGCCGCCTGCACGCCGGTCAGCAGGCCGTTGTGCCAGAACCCGCCGTCGCCCATGATCGCCAGCGAGCGCCGCTGCATCATCGGCGAGACGCCGGCGCGGCTCGCGAGGCTCATGCCGTAGCCGAGGATCGAATGGCCCGAGCTGAACGGCTCGAAGGTGGCGAGCGCGTGGCAGCCGATGTCGGCCGCGATGTGCACCGGGCCGACGGCCTGCTGCGCCAGCTTCAGCGCCGCGAACACCGGCCGCTCCGGGCAGCCGACGCAGAAGCCCGGCGGCCGGGCCGGCAGCGGCGGCACCTCCTGGACGACCGCCGTGCGGCGCTGCGCATTGCCGGCCAGCCAGGCACGCCCGGGTCCGAGGTCGTGGTCCGGCAGGTGCTGCTCGCAGAATCCGATCAGGCCCTGCGCGATCACCTCGACGGTGTACTCGCCGGCCGGCGGCAGCAGGTCCTTGCCGTGCACCGGCGTCTGCAGGTCGCGCCGGCGCAGCAGCTGGATCACGTCCTTCTCGATGTATTCCGGGCTGCCTTCCTCGATCACCAGCACCGCGCGCTTGCCCGCGCAGAACGATCCGATCTCCGCCGGCACCAGCGGGCAGGTCACGTTCAGCACCAGCAGCGAGAGCTCGCAGTGGCCGAAGGCGTCCGCCAGCCCGAGCTGCTGCAGCGCACGCAGCAGCGCGTTCGTCAGCCCGCCCTGCACGATCAGGCCCAGCTCGCCGTGGCGGGTGCCGTCGCTGCGCTCGTTCAGGCCGTGCTCGGCGATGTAGGCCTGCGCGGCCGGGATGCGCTGCTCGATCTTCAGCTTCTCGTGGCGGAAGGTCACCGGCGGGTGCGCCAGCCGCATGTAGTCGAAGCCGGCCGGCTCCTCGATCAGCGCATGCGTGCCGTGCGCCGGCGCGCGGTTGTCCTTGCACCCGAAGCGGCCGCGCACGTGGCAGGCGCGGATGCGCAGCTCCATGACCGCCGGCATGTTGCTGGCTTCCGAGCAGGCGAAGGCGTGCTCGACGAGGCGCACCATCGTGGCCGGGTCCGGCCGCGGGTCGAACAGCAGCAGCGTGCTCTTCAGCGCATAGGCGTGGGTGCGCTCCTGGATCACGCTGGCGCCCTCGCCGTAGTCCTCGCCGACGACGATCAGCGCGCCGCCGACCACGCCCGGCGACGCCAGGTTGGACAGCGCGTCGGCCGCGACGTTGGTGCCGACGATCGACTTCCAGGTCACCGCGCCGCGCAGCGGGTAGTGGATCGACGCGCCGAGCATCGCCGCGGCCGAGGCCTCGTTCGAGCAGGCCTCGACGTGCACGCCCAGCGTGTCGAGGTAGGGGCGGGCCTGCACCAGCACGTCCAGCAGGTGCGAGACCGGCGCGCCCTGGTAGCCGCCGACGTAGGCGACGCCGGACTGCAGCAGGGCCTTGGTGATGGCGAGAATGCCTTCGCCGTGGAACGTGGCGCCGGCCCCGAGCTTGAGTTGCTCGATTTCGCGGGTGAACTGGACTTCCATCGTCGCGCCGCCGGCCTGCATGGGCCACGGCTTGTCTCCTGCGCGGACTCTAGGCAGGGGCATGCCATTCGTCCATGCCATGGAACGAACGAGTACGATTCATCGTGTGCATATCAGCGACTTCGACCTGAACCTGCTGCGGGTCTTCCAGGCCGTCCATGCGGCCGGCAACGTGAGCCGCGCGGCCGAGGCACTCGGCCTCTCGCAGCCGGCGACCAGTCACGCGCTGGCGCGCCTGCGCCGGGCCCTGCACGACCCGCTGTTCGTGCGCGCCGCCGGCGGGGTGCTGCCGACGCCGCGCGCCGAGCGCTTCGCGCGCCAGGTGGCGGCGACACTGAAGTCGCTCGAGCTGGCGCTGCACGAGTCGGACCGCTTCGACCCGGCCGGGTCCGAGCGCCGCTTCGTCGTGCACATGAGCGACATCGGCGCCGACGAGTTCCTGCCCCTGCTGATGGCACGCCTGCGCGGTGATGCCCCCGGCGTCCGGCTGGAGGCGCTGCAGCTCGACCCGGCCGCCATCGCGCCGGCGCTCGAGGAGGGCCGCATCGATCTCGCGTTCGGCTACCTGCCGGCGCTGACCGGCACCGAGCAGATGCACCTGCTCGACGAGCGCTACGTCGTGCTGCTGCGCCGCGGCCACCCGCTGGCCGCCGGTCTGCGCGACCGCGCGGCGCTGCAGCAGCTCGACTTCATCCTCGTGGCCAGCCACGCCGAGCCGGCGCGCGCGCTGCACGTGCTGGGGCTGGAGTCGCGCATCCGGCTGACGCTGCCGCACTTCATGGTGGCCCCGTCGATCCTGGCCAGCAGCGACCTGGCGGTCGTGGTCCCGCTGCGCCCGGCGCTGCGCTTCGCGGCGCGCCACGACCTGCAGGTGGTCGAGCCGGACCTGGGCCTGCCGCCCTTCGCCGTCTCCTGCCACTGGACCTGGCGGGCCCGGCACGACAGCGGTCACCGCTGGCTGCGCGAGCAGGTGGCCGGCCTGCGCTTCACGCCGGTGCCGGCGGCGCCGCGGCGCACTCGGCAGCGCTGAGCCTCCGCACGGGCCATCGCGCCCATGGCTCCGCGGCCCGCGGGCCATGGCTCCATCGGGCGATGCTGCCGCGGGACCCGGTTTCCAGAATGCGCGCCATCGCATTCAACCCCGATGGAGCTTCCCGTGCAGACCCTCGCCCGCGCCTTCCCGAAGGCGCCGATCGCCGCCCTGTTCAGTCTCGTCGCGCTGGCCGCCTGCGGCGGCGGCGGCGCGGCCGCGCCCGCCCCCGTGCCCGCCCCCGGGCAGGGCCAGGGCGCGCCCGCGCCGGCCCCGGCACCGACCGGCGCCTTCACGCTGACGCTGTCCACCGACCGCACGCTGGTCATCCAGGGCCACAGCGCCGAGATCACCGCCACGGTGACCCGCCACAACGGCTTCGACGGCGCCGTGCTGGTCACGCTGCAGAACCTGCCTGCCGGCGTGACCGCCGCGCCGGTGCTGATTCCCCAGGGCGCGACCAGCGCGCCGGTGACGCTGGTGGCTGCCGCCAGCGCCGCCCACTCGCTGCCGACCGCGGGCCGCGCCGACGGCAGTGCCGGCAGCGATGCCGACAGCAAGCCGCTGACCGTGACGGTCGGCGGCGCGCCGGGTGTGGTCGACACCAGCTTCAACGGCGGGGCGCAACTGCTCTCGGTCGCCGAAGGCGAGGACTACGCCACCGCGATGGCGGTGCAGGCGGACGGCAAGGTGATCACGGTCGGCTGGACCACCACCAACGCCGGCGGCACCGACATCGCCCTCGTGCGCCACACACGCGACGGCGTGCTGGACACCACCTTCGGCAACGGCGGGCGCGTCGTGACGGCCGTCGCTGCCGGCCGCGGCAGCGACGAGGCCTACGCAGTGGCCGTGCAGGCGGACGGCAGGATCGTCGTGGCCGGCTCGACCGCGGTCGGCAGCGGCGACCAGGACTTCGTGCTGCTGCGCTACCTCGCCGACGGCTCGCTGGACGCCGGCTTCGGCACCGGCGGCAAGGTCGTCACGGCGCTGGGCGCGTCGGTGGACCGCATCAACGCGATCGCGATCCAGGCGGACGGCAAGATCGTGGTCGGCGGCGAATCCGACCGCGGCAGCGCGGCCACCGGCATCGACTTCGCGCTGGCGCGCTACCAGCCGAACGGCACGCTCGACGCCGGCTTCGGCAACGGCGGCACGGTGGTCACGCCGATCCGCGCGCAGGCCGCGCGCGACTCGATCTACGCGATCACGCTGCAGCCGGTCGGCGCCGAGCAGCGCATCGTGGCGGTCGGCGGCGAAGGCGACTTCGTCGCGGCGCGCTACACGGCAGCCGGCGCGCTCGACGGCGCTTTCGGCAACGGCGGCAAGATCGCCGGCGTGTTCGGCAGCTCGACCATCGGCGCCGCGCGCGCCGTCACGGTCGCGGCGGACAACAAGCTGGTCCTGGCCGGCCAGGTGCAGAATGACTTCGCGCTCGCCCGGCTGAACGTCGACGGCAGCGCGGACGCCGGCTTCGGCACCGGCGGCAAGGTGGTGACGGCGCTGTCCGCCACCAACTGGGACGGCGCCACGGCGCTGGTGCGCCAGGCCGACGGCAAGCTGCTCGCCGGCGGCTGGGTCTACGAAGGCAACAGCAGCAGCGGCAACTTCGCGGTGGCGCGCTACAGCGCCGACGGCGCGCTCGACGCCGGCTTCGGCAGCGCCGGCATCGCGATCACCCCGGTGGCCGCGCCGACGCGCAGCGACTCCGGCCGCGCCCTGGTGCTGCAGAGCGACGAGCGTGTTCCGACGGTGCGCGTGCTGCAGGCCGGCGAGGCGAGCGACAGCGGCTACAAGTTCGCGCTGCTGCGCTACTGGCTCTGAGCCGGGGCGCTGCCTACATCCACGGCAGCATCATCGTCAGCAGCAGCAGCTTCTCGAACTCCGGTTCGAAGCCGTCGATGATCTGCTGCGGGTGCGGGCACAGCTTCGCGTCCGTGATCAGCCCGAACTGCACGCCGCCGGCGTAGGTCAGGATGCTCACCCCCATCCCGAT
Source organism: Piscinibacter sp. (assembly GCA_019635485.1). Taxonomy (GTDB): domain Bacteria; phylum Pseudomonadota; class Gammaproteobacteria; order Burkholderiales; family Burkholderiaceae_C; genus Piscinibacter. The sequence goes on from JAHBZL010000013.1 coordinate 8,323, forward strand.
CTCGCCGGAGGCGGGCACCCAGAACATGTTCTGCTTCAGCGTGGACCCGCACAGCTTCAACGGCTGGGCGGGTCCCGGCACGTTGGTCATCACCGCGGTGGTCTTCTTCGCGAACAGGCCGAGCAGCGTGTCCTGCACCGGCTTGACGAGCAGGCCGGCCACCGCCAGCACCGCGAACGCGAGCAGCGGCTGGTAGCTGCCCTTCAGCTCGCTCATGCGCCGCCGCACGGCGTAGACACGTTCCACCGGGTTCTCGATGCCGATCGGCAGCACCAGCGGCGCGAGGCCGAAGCGGTTGCCGAGCTTCCAGGCCTCCTCGATCGGGCGCAGGTTGACCGGCACCATGGCCCGGATCTCCTGGCCGGCCGGGTCCTCGCCGCGCTCGCGCAGGTAGTGGCCGATCGCGCCGGCCACGCAGGCCAGCAGCACGTCGTTGATCGAGCAGCCCAGGCCCTTGCCGATGGCCTTCACGCGGTCCAGCGGCATCGGCTCGCTCCAGGCCACCACCTTCTTGCCGATCGGGTGGCCCTTCAGGGAGGTCGGCGAGTCGTCGGGCATCAGCGCCAGCGCGGCCACGTCGCTGATCACCTGGTAGCCCACGCGTGCCATGTCCAGCGACCCGAGCAGCGGCTGCTGCGGGTTGGCCAGCATCTCCATCGACTTGGCCACGCCGCTGCCGTACATGCCGATCGCCTTGACGGTGATGTCGGTCAGCGGCTTCAGCACGGCCTCGGAGAGCCAGTCCTCCTCGTGCGCCTCGTCCGGCTTCGTGCGGCGGGCCCGCTGCGGCGGATCGCTGCCGCCGTCGGTGATGGACATCACCACCGAGATCAGCGCGATGCCGTCGCCGATGCAGTGGTGCACGCGGGCGATCATCGCGCTGCCGCCGTCGTAGTGCTCGACCAGGTGGAACTGCCAGAGCGGATGGTGCGGGTCCAGCGGCGCCGTGGCCAGCTCGCCGGCGCGCTCCTGCAGCGCGTCGCGCAGCGTGCGTCCCGGGCGCGGCTCGAGCGACTCGCGCACCACGTGGCGCTGCACGTCGAAATGCTCGTCCTCGACCCAGTTGGCGCCCATCGCGTCCTGCACGACGCGCTGCCGGAAGCGCCCGTACTTGAGCAGCTTGTCCTCGACGCGCCGGCACAGCGCCTCGTGCGTGATGCCTGGCTCGAGCATCCAGACCCCGACGATCATCATCAGGTTGACGTCGTTGTCCATGCGCAGCCATGCGGTGTCGACGCGCGACATGCGCTCGGGGTGTGACGGCATCGGGGGTCTCCTCGCGGCGCGCTGTTCTTGGCGGGTCAAGATGCTGGGTAACATCGGCAGCGTCAATGCCCATTTTCACCCACAGGAGACCTTCCCATGGCGGACCTCAAGAAGCTGTTCGAGCAGGCGGTGGCGGATTCGAAGCAGCTGCCGGAGAAGCCGGACAACGCGACGCTGCTGAAGATCTACTCGCTGTACAAGCAGGCCACGGAAGGCGACGTCGAAGGCAAGCGCCCGGGCTTCACCGACATGGTCGGGCGCGCCAAGTGGGACGCCTGGAACGAGGTCAAGGGCAAGAGCGGCGACGAGGCGATGCAGGAATACATCGACCTGATCGAATCGCTGAAGGAGTAGCCGCTACTTCTTCTTCGAGGCCGCCTTCTTCGCCGCGGCCTTCTTCGCTGCCGGCCCGGCCGACTGGGCCAGCAGCGTGTCGAGTTCCTTCTCGATCTCCGCCTCGATGCTGCGGCTGAACGCGCCGAGCAGGAAGCCGAGTTTCGCGTCGAGGTCGAAGTGGTCGGCCGCGACGATCAGCCGCCCGTTCACGCCGCTGCGCGTGAACTCGACGGTGTCGCTGCTGTCGCCCTCGAGCACGCTGCACTCCATGTCGAACTTCTTCTCCACCTCCTCGGCCCAGCGCCAGGCCACCTTGCGGGCCTGCGCGAGGCCCAGCGAGTGCTTGCGGTGGATGCGGATGTCGGGCATGGGGGTCCTCCTCCCGGTGCGCCGCGGCGCCTGGCCGCGGCAGGGTTCATGTCAGTCTCCGCCGCCGGCGCGCAGTTCGGCCCGGCGCTGCGGCTTGGGCAGCGCCGCCAGGCGCTGCACCGCCGCGTAGAAGCGATCGAAGTCGCGCCCTTCGCGCTCGAACAGCCGCTCGAAATCCGGCACCAGGGCGTTGTAGGCAGCCAGCACGCCGAACGACGCGTTGTTGGCGCGCGCGAACCATGGGTCGTAGCCGGCATATCCGTCCCAGCGCGTGCGCTTGAGCGCCGCGTAGTCGGCCCGCAGTTCGGCCAGCAGCGCCTCCTTGCCGGCGCGCTTGTCGGCGGCGCTGCCGGGACCGCGGTACAGCGCATCGAAACGGTCGCGGTAGCGCATGGTCAGCGCGCGGAAGTCCTGCCGGCGCGCATCGAAGCGGGCGTACTCGTCGCGGGCGGCCGGGCTCGCATGCTGCGCCAGCCAGCGCGCGCCGCCGATGCGTTCGACCGCCGTGGCGAAGGATTCGTTGAACTCGGTGTCGTCGGCCGCGTAGGCCACCTGGTGCGACAGCTCGTGGAAGATCAGCCGCGCCAGTTCGCCCTCGGGGTAATTGATGAAGGTGTTCAGCAGCGGGTCCGCCAGCCAGTCGCCGGGCAGACGCCCGAGCGTCGAGTAGGCCGGCACGCCGTAGACGCTGACCTCGAGGGCCTCGTCGCGCAGCTCGGCGGCATACGCGTCGGCGTCGCCGCGGTCGAAGTAGCCGCGGTAGCCGACGCAGCCGACCACCGGGAAACACCAGGTCTTCAGCTGCAGGCTCAGCTCCGGCGCGGCGACCACGTTCCACACCGCCGCCGGGCGCTTCAGGTCCGCATAGCGGCGGTAGCTGGCGTTGTCCGGCAGCTTCAGCTCGCTGACCGCGAAGTCGCGCATGCGCTGCGACAGCGCCAGGCGCTGCTTCAGCGAATCGCCGGAGCGCCCGTCCCCCAGCCAGTCGTCGACCGGGCGCGCCGCGCGCACCATGCCGAGGTGCCCGTTGACCGACTGGGCGTAGTAGCCGACCGTGCTGCAGCCGCTGGTCAGGCACACCCCGCCGAGCAGCAGCACGACGACGCCGGCGAAACCCAGGCTGGCCATCAGCAGCGCACGCATCACGACGGCAGCGCGGCGACCTCGACCAGGCAGTCGTAGAACGCCGGCGCACGGCCGATGTCGGTGAGCTTCTGGTGCGTCAGCTCGTTGACGTTGGTGCCGCGCAGCCCGAGCTTGCGCCACCAGATCCCGAGCCCGTTGACGACGCCCGGCCGCGCGCGGCTGCCGACGCTGGCCTTGCAGACGTATTCGCCGCGGTCGTTGAACACCCGCACGACCTGGCCGTCGGCGATGCCGCGCGCGGCGGCGTCGTCCGGGTGGATCTCGAGCAGGGGTTCGCCCTCGATGTCGCGCAGGCTGGTCACGTTGACGAACGTGGAGTTCAGGAAATTTCGCGCCGGCGGCGAGATCATCGCCAGCGGATAGCGCCCGGCCAGCGCCGGCGCGCTGTCGGGCGACTCGTGGTTCGGCACATGGTCCGGCACGCCCAGCCCCGGCGCGTCGATCTGGCAGCGCCCGCTCGGGGTCGGGAAGCCGCCCTCGGCGAACGGCGCCTCCGGCAGCGGGAGCTTCACCCAACCCTGCGCCTCCAGCGCCGCGACATCGACCTCGGCACTCAACGCACTGCGCGCCAGCGTCTCGTCGTCGTCGGCGAAGCAGGGATCGTCGAAGCCCAGACGCGCGGCCAGCTCGCGGAAGATCTGCGTGTTCGGCTTCGCGTCGCCGAGCGGCGCGATCGCCGGCCGATTCAGCATCGCCCAGGTGTGGCCGTAGCTGGTGTGCACGTCCAGGTGTTCGAGCTGCGTGGTGGCCGGCAGCACGATGTCGGCATGGTCGGCCGTGTCGGTCATGAAGTGCTCGAGCACGACGGTGAACAGGTCCTCGCGCGCGAACCCGGCCACGACCTTGCGCGATTCCGGCGCCACGGCGACCGGGTTGCTGTTGTAGACCACCAGCGCCTCGATCCTCGGACCGAAGTCGGGCGAGGTCTCGCGCAGCAGGTCGTCGCCGATCGTGCTCATGTTGATCGTGCGCGGCCGCCGCCCGCCGGCGGCAGGGCCGTAGACCTGCTCGAGCAGGTCCGGCCGCTGCAGCGCCGCATCGTTGCGGAAGCGCTTGAACCAGCCGGAGGCCGACAGCAGCAGGCCGCCGGCGCGGTGCCGCCAGGCGCCGACGAGGCAAGGCAGGATCGCGATCAGCCGGGTCGCGTTGCCGCCGCCGCGCACCCGCTGCATGCCGTAGTTGAGCCGGATCGCGGCGGGTCGGGTCGTGCCGTAGTCGCGCGCCAGGGTGCGCACCTCGTCGGCACCGATGCCGCACACCGCGGCCGTGCGCTCGGGCGTCCAGGCCAGCGCCCGTTCGCGCAGCGCCGCCCAACCCTCGGTGTGGCGGGCGATGTAATCGTGGTCGAGCCAGTCGTTGACGATCAGCTCGTGCATCAGGCCGAGCGCGAGCGCGCCATCGGTGCCGGGCCGCAGCGCGATGTGCCGGTGGCACTTGTCGGCCGTCTCGGTGCGGCGCGGGTCGATGCAGACCAGCTTCGCGCCGGCCCGCTTGGCCTGCTGCGCGAAGGTCCAGAAGTGCAGGTTGGACGCGATCGAGTTGCTGCCCCAGATCAGGATCAGCTTGCTCTCGGCGTAGTGCTCCAGGTGCATGCCCACCTTGCCGCCGTAGGTGGCTGCCAGCGCGTCGCCGCCGGCGCTGGCGCAGATGGTGCGGTCCAGCAGCGAGGCGCCGAGCCGGTGGAAGAACCGGGCCGCCATGCTCTCGCCCTGCAGCATCCCCATCGTGCCGGCATAGCTGTAGGGAACGACCGCCTCAGGCGCGCGCGCGGCGATCGCGCGCAGCCGCGCGGCCACCTCGTCGAGCGCGGCCTCCCAGCCGATCGGCTCGAAGCGCCCGCTGCCCTTCGGCCCGGTGCGACGCAGCGGCCGCAGCACCCGCTCGGGGTGGTAGGTGCGCTCCGGATAGCGTGAGACCTTGGTGCACAGCGCACCGTGGGTCGGCGGGTGATCGGGGTCGCCCTGCACCTTCACCGCGCGGCCGTCCTGCACGGTGATGCGCAGCGCGCAGGTATCGGGGCAGTCGTGCGGACAGGCCCCCCGGACCGTCAAGGTTTTCATGCGCGAACTATTGCACAGCGCCGCTGCGGACGCAGCCGCGACCGGGACGATGTCACGCCACGGCCGCTGTTACCCGGCGTATCCTCCGCGCCAGCGTCAGTTCAAACCATCACGGGCCGTGCGCTGACCCTGCGCGCACCGGAGCGCAGGCGGCTGGACACCCCGGACGTCATCGTTGGAGTTCACATGAACCGTCGTCACGCGATCAAGCGAGTGGCTGCCGCGGCCGCCACCGTGGCCCTGCCGGCCTGGGCGCAAACCACCGGCCGCATCATCCTGGGCCAGTCGGCCGCCTTCACCGGGCCCGCCGCGCAGCTCGGCATCCAGATGAACAAGGGCGCGAAGATCTTCTTCGACCAGCTCAACGCCAGCGGCGGCGTGAACGGCCACACGATCGAGATGCGCACGCTCGACGACGGCTACGAGCCCGACCGCTGCAAGGCCAACACCGAGAAGCTGATCAAGGACGAGGTGTTCGCGCTGCTCGGCTACGTCGGCACCCCGACCTGCGTGGCCGCACTGCCGCTGGTCAACGACGCGAAGATCCCGTTCTTCGGCCCCTTCACCGGCGCCGAGGTGCTGCGCGACCCGTTCAGCAAGTGGGTGTTCCACCTGCGCGCCAGCTACTACGACGAGACCGGCCTGATCGTCAAGCAGCTCACGTCGCTCGGGCTGAAGAAGATCGCCGTCTTCTACCAGGACGACTCCTACGGCAAGGCCGGCCTGGAAGGCGTCAAGCGCGCGCTGAAGCCGCTCGGCCTGGAGCCGGTCGCGCTCGGCACCGTGCAGCGCAACACCGTGGACGTCGCCAAGGCGGTGTCCGAGATCGTGCCGAAGCTGCCCGACGCCGTGGTGCAGATCAGCGCCTACAAGTCCTGCGCCGCCTTCATCCGCGAGGCGCGCAAGGCCGGCTACGGCGGCACCTTCTTCAACGTGTCCTTCGTCGGCACGCAGGCATTGGCCGACGAACTCGGCCGCGAAGGCCGCGGCATCATGGTCAGCCAGGTGATGCCGTTCCCGTTCTCGACCACGACGCAGATCTCGCGCGAGTACCTGGACGCCGTCGGCCGGGCCGGGGCGGACACGGTGCCGAACTACTCCAGCATGGAGGGCTACCTGTCCGCGAAGGTGTTCGCCGAAGGCCTGCGCCGCGCCGGCCGCAACGCGTCGCGCGACTCGCTGGTGACGGCGCTGGAGTCGATCTCGAACGCCAACTTCGGCGGCTTCCGGGTCGACTTCAATACGCGCGACCACGTCGCCTCGCACTTCGTCGACCTGTCGATGCTCACCGAGGACGGCAAGGTCCGCCGCTGAGCGTTCCCGGAGGAGTCCAATGCGCCGCCGCCAGTTCATCGTCCACGCCGCCGCCGGCGGAGCCGCCGCGGTGCTGGCGGGGCCGCTGCGGGCGCAGGCGCCGGCGCGCCTGCTGCTCGGCCAGTCGGCCGCGCTGTCCGGTCCGGCCGCGGCACTCGGCCAGCAGTTCCGCGCCGGCGCGCAGCTGGTGTTCGAACGGCTCAACGCACGCGGCGGCGTCAACGGCCGCACCATCGAACTGCAGAGCCTGGACGATGGCTACGAGCCCGACCGCTGCGCGGCGAACACCCGCAAGCTGATCGAGGGCGGCGCCTTCGCGCTGTTCGGCTACATCGGCACGCCCACCAGCCTGGCCGCGCTGCCGCTGGCCACGCAGGCCAAGCTGCCCTTCGTCGCACCGTTCACCGGCGCCGAGGGCTTGCGCGCGCCGTTCAACCGCTACGCCTTCCACGTGCGCGCCTCGTACTTCGACGAGACGGCGAAGATCGTCGAGCAGTGCACCTCGGTGGGCATCAAGCGCATCGCGGTGTTCCACCAGAACGACAGCTACGGCAAGGCCGGGCTGGAAGGCGTGACCCGCGCGCTCAAGCCGCTCGGGCTCGACCCCGCCGCGCTCGGCACCGTGGAGCGCAACACCGTCGACGTCGACGCCGCGGTGAAGTCCATCATCGCCGGCCGCCCCGACGCGATCGTGCAGATCAGCGCCTACAAGTCCTGCGCTGCCTTCATTCGCGCGGCGCGCAAGGCCGGATTCGGCGGCACCTTCTACAACGTGTCCTTCGTCGGCACCAAGGCGCTGGCCGACGAGCTGGGGGCGGACGCGCGCGGCGTCGTCGTCTCGCAGGTGATGCCCTACCCGTACGCGCCGCATTCGGCGCTGGCCAGCGAGTACCTCGCCGCCAGCAAGGCCGCCCAGGGCGACGCGTTCGCGCCGAACTACGGCAGCATGGAAGGATATGTCGCGGCGCGCACACTGGCCGAGGCGCTGCGGCGCCCGGGCGGGACCGCCAGCGCCGACGGCCTGATCGGCGCGCTCGAGTCGCTGCACGACCTCAACCTCGGCGGCTTCTTCGTCGATTTCGGGCCGCAGAAGCACACCGGCTCGAAGTTCGTCGACCTGACGATCCTCACCGAGGACGGCCACGTCCGGCGCTGACCCCGCGGGCCGGGTGGCCCCGCGGCCGACCGGGGCGGCGACGGCCCGATAAGATCGGGTTCCGGGCCCGCCGGGCCTGCGCTTGCGGAGCCGACATGCAGCTCATCGACTCGATCCTGGCCGACGCAGCCGCCATCACCGCGCTGCGCCGCGACATCCACGCGCATCCCGAACTCTGCTTCGAGGAACTGCGCACCTCCGACCTGATCGCGCAGCAGCTGACGGCCTGGGGCATCCCGGTCGAGCGCGGCCTGGGCAAGACCGGTGTCGTGGCGATCCTCAAGAACGGCACCAGCGACCGGGCGGTCGGCCTGCGCGCCGACATCGACGCGCTGCCGATGACCGAGCACAACCGGTTCGCGCACGCCAGCCGGCATGCCGGCAAGATGCACGCCTGCGGGCACGACGGCCACACCGCGATGCTGCTGGCGGCGGCCAAGTACCTCGCGAAGCACCGCAACTACGACGGCACGGTCTACCTCGTGTTCCAGCCGGCGGAAGAAGGCGGTGGCGGCGCGCGCGAGATGATCCGCGACGGCCTGTTCGAGAAGTTCCCGATGGAGGCGATGTTCGGCGCCCACAACTGGCCCGGCATGGCGGCCGGCCAGTTCGCGCTGAAGAACGGGCCCTGCTTCGCCTCCAGCAACGAGTTCCGCATCGTCGTGCGCGGCAAGGGCGCGCACGGCGCGATGCCGCACAACGGCATCGATCCGGTGCCGGTGGCGTGCCAGATGGTGCAGGCCTTCCAGACCATCATCACGCGCAACAAGCGGCCGATCGACGCCGGCGTGATCTCGGTGACGATGATCCACACCGGCGAGGCGACCAACGTGGTGCCGGAGAGCTGCGAGATCCAGGGCACGGTGCGCACCTTCACGCTGGAGGTGCTGGACCTGATCGAGCGCCGCATGCGCGAGGTGGCCGAGCACACCTGCGCCGCCTTCGGCGCCGGCTGCGAGTTCGAGTTCCACCGCAACTACCCGCCCACCATCAACCACCCGGACGAGACGGCCTTCGTGCGCGGCGTGCTGTCCGGGCTGGTCGGCGCCGACAATGTGCACGAGTTCGAGCCGACCATGGGCGCCGAGGACTTCAGCTACTTCCTGCTCGAGAAGCCCGGCTGCTACTTCCTGATCGGCAACGGCGACGGCCAGCACCGCGAAGGCGGCCATGGCATGGGGCCGTGCATGCTGCACAACCCGAGCTACGACTTCAACGACGAGCTGATTCCGCTCGGCGCCACGATGTGGGTGCGCCTCGCGGAGGCCTGGCTCGCGCAGCCGCGCCGCTGATGGACACCCGGGCCGCCTTTTCGCAGGACTACGCCGAGGCCCGCGGCAAGTTCCTCGCCGCGGCGGAGGAGGCCGGCCTCGACGCCGAGCCGCAGGTGCATCCGCTGCTGGGGCGCGACGGCGAGACGCTCGCGCTGGACATGGTCTACCAGGGCCCGAAGGCGGCCCCGGCGCTGCTGATCGTCTCGAGCGGCTGCCACGGCGTCGAGGGCTACTGCGGATCGGCGGTGCAGACGGCGCTGCTGCGGGACCCGGACTGGCACGCGCGTGTGCACGCCAGCGGCGCGGCCGTGCTCTACCTGCACGCGCTGAACCCGTACGGCTTCTCGTGGTGCCGGCGGACGACGCAGGAGAACGTCGACCTGAACCGCAACTTCCGGGACTTCCACCAGCCGCCGCCGGCCAACCCGGTCTACGACGAGATCGCCGCGCTGCTCGTGCCGGCGACCTGGCCGCCCTCGCCGGAGGTGAACGCGGCGCTGCAGCGCTTCGTCGCCGAGCGCGGCTTCGCGGCGCTGCAGCAGGCGGTGACGACCGGCCAGTACGCCCACCCGGAAGGGCTGTTCTTCGGCGGCCACGATCCGACCTGGAGCCACGTGGCGCTGCGCCACGCGCTGCGGGAGCATGGCCGGCACTGCGCCCGCCTGGCCTGGATCGACCTGCACACGGGGCTCGGCCCGCCGGGCGTCGGCGAGCGCATCTGGGCCGGCCGCGACGACCCGCCGGCACTGGCGCGCGCCAAGGTCTGGTTCGGCGAACGGGTCACCTCGATCTACGACGGCAGCTCCAGCGCGGCGCTGCTGACCGGCCTGATGTGGAACGCGGCCTACGAGGAATGCCCGCAGGCGGAGTACACCGGGATCGCCCTCGAGTTCGGCACCGTGCCGCTGGCGCAGACCCTCGAGGCCCTGCGCGCCGAGCAGTGGCTGGAGAACCACCCCGAGGTCGACGACACACGCCGCGCGTCGATCAAGCGCCAGCTGCGCGAGGCCTTCTACGTCGAGACGCCGGCCTGGCAGCAGGCGGTGCTGGCCCAGTCCTTGGAGGTCGCCGCTCAGGCGCTGAAGGGCCTCGGCAGCACGGCCGCAGGTCCTGCCTAGACCGCCAGCCCCTCGGCCCGCAGGTCGGCGGCGCAGCGCTCGGGATCGGTGAACTGCACGGCGCGCCAGCCGGCGGCGCGGGCCGCCGCCACGTTCTCCGCCACGTCGTCGATGAAGAGCGTGCGCGCCGGCTCGATGCGGAAGCGTTCGGCACAGTGGGCGAAGATCTCCGGCTCGGGCTTGCACAGCCGCGCACGCGCCGAGAACACACCGTCCCGGAAGAGGCGCAGGAAGTCGTGGGTCGCCTCGAGATGCCGGGCGTATGGCTCGGGCATGTTGGACAGGAAAAAGAGCGGCGCGCCCTGGGCATGCAGGCGCTCGAGCAGCCGCACCGTGCCTGCCACCGGCTGCAGTTCCCCAGGCACCCCGTCGATCACGCGGCGCGTCTCGTCGACCGTCAGCCCGGTGCGGCGCGCGATGCGCTCGGCCAGCGGCCCGGGCTCGACGGTGCCGCGGTCGAAGTCGCCCCAGTCGCCGGCGTAGTTCTGGAAGAAGCGCTCGAACAGCGCGTCCGCCGCGGCCGCGTCGGGCGCGTGCCCGGGCAGCAGCCGCGCCAGCAGATCGCGCGGGCGCCAGCGGAACAGCACGCCGGCGAAGTCGAACACGATGTTCATGCCCGCCCCTCGGGCGGCGATGGCAACACGAGGCGCGGCGGGCCGGCCTTCATCCGCGCAGCTTGGCCAGCAGGCCGGCCGTCGAGCCGTCCAGTCCGGCCGTGTCGCCCGAGGCCAGGCGCGGCAGCAGGTCGCTGGCGAGCGCCTTGCCGAGCTCGACGCCCCACTGGTCGAAGCTGTTGATGCCCCACAGCACACCGCTTGCGAACACGCGGTGCTCGTACAGCGCGATCAGCGCGCCGAGCGAGCGCGGCGAGAGCTGGTCCAGCAGCAGCGTCGTGCTCGGCCGATTGCCGGGGAAGGTGCGGTGCTTTGCGATCGTCGTCGCGTCGAGCTCGCGCGACGCCGTCGGCGCCTTCTCGGTGAGCGCCTGTTCGGTGGTCTTGCCCAGCATCAGCGCCTGCGACTGCGCCAGACCGTTGGCGAGCAGCTTGGCATGCAGGTCCGCGAGCGCATGGGTCGGGCGCCGTACCAGGATGAACTCGACCGGGATCACGTCGGTGCCCTGGTGCAGCATCTGGAAGTAGGCGTGCTGGCCGTTCGTGCCCGGCTCGCCCCAGACCACCGGGCTGGTGCCGAACGGCAGTGGTTCGCCGTCCAGGTCGACCCGCTTGCCGTTGCTCTCCATCTCGAGCTGCTGCAGGTAGGCCGGCAGGCGGCGCAGGCCCTGGTGGTAGGGTGCCACGCTGCGGCTCGTGAAGCCGTGGAAGTTGCGGTACCAGACGTCGATCAGGCCGAGCAGCACCGGCAGGTTCTTCTCCAGCGGCGCCTCGGCGAAATGCCGGTCCATCGCATGCGCGCCGGCCAGCAGTGCGCGGAAGTTGTCGGCGCCGATCGCCAGCGCGATCGGCAGGCCGATGGCCGACCACATCGAGTAGCGCCCGCCGACCCAGTCCCAGAAGCCGAACGTGGTGGCGATGCCGAACTCGGCTGCCGCCTTCACGTTGGTCGTGGTCGCGACGAAGTGCCTGGCGGTGTCGGTGCCGCCGTTCGCGGTGAACCAGGCCTTGGCCGCCATCGCGTTGGCCATCGTCTCCTGGGTCGTGAAGGTCTTGCTCGCGATGATGAACAGCGTCTCGGCCGGCTTGAGCTGGCGCAGCACCGGCGTGATGTCGTGCCCGTCGACGTTGGCGACGAAGTGGAACTGCAGCTTCGGGTGCACGAACGCGTCCAGCGCCGGCACCACCATCTGCGGCCCCAGGTCGCTGCCGCCGATGCCGATGTTGACGACGTGGCGGATGCCGCTGGTCGCGGTGTCGCGCACCGTCTCGACGTAGGCGAGCAGGCGGTCGAGCACACCGTGCACCTCGTCCGAGAACGGCCCCTGCCCCTTCGGCGCGCGCAGCGCCGTGTGCAGCACCGCGCGGCCCTCGGTGTGGTTGATCGGCGCCCCGGCCAGCATCGCGTCGCGCCGCTCGGCGAGCCGGCACTCGCGCGCCAGGTCGAGCAGGAACTTCAGCGTCGCCAGGTCGACGAGGTTCTTCGACAGGTCGGCGTACAGCTCGGGCGCCTCGACACCGAGCGCCGCGAAGCGGCCGGCGTCGCGCGCGAAGGCCTCGCGCAGGTCGAAGGCGCGGCCATGCGCCTCGTAGTGGCCGCGCAGCGCGGCCCAGGCCTCGGTGCGATCGCAGCGGGGGGTGTCCATGTCAGGTCTCCTGTCGGGCCGCCGGCGCCCTCGTGGAGGGCAACGAACGGAAGTGACTTCGAGGCTGCATCACAGCCCTCCGATCATCTTGTCCAGCTTGACCGCATCGGCGGCGAAGGCGCGGATGCCCTCGGCCAGCTTCTCCGTGGCCATCGCATCCTCGTTGAGCGCGAAGCGGAAGCTGGCTTCGTTGAAGCTCACCGCATGCACCGTGGCGGCGCGCGCCTGTTCCGCATCGAGCACCCGCGGCACGGGGGCATCGGCGGCCTGCAGCTGGGCGAGCAGCTCGGGGCTGATCGTCAGCAGGTCGCAGCCGGCCAGCGCGAGGATCTGCCCGATGTTGCGGAAGCTCGCCCCCATCACCTCGGTGCCGATGCCGAACTTCTTGTAGTACGTGTAGATCTGCGTGACCGACTTGACGCCGGGATCGTTGCGGCCCGCGTTCGCCGCCTCGTCCCAGGCGGCGCCGGCGCTCTTCTTGTACCAGTCGTAGATGCGGCCGACGAAGGGCGAGATCAACGTCACGCCGGCCTCGCCGCAGGTCACCGCCTGGCAGAACGCGAACAGCAGCGTCAGGTTGCAGTGGATGCCCTCGTGCTCGAGGATGCGCGCCGCCTGGATGCCCTCCCAGGTGGAGGCCACCTTGATCAGCACACGGTCACGGCCGACGCCGGCGTCCTCGTACAGCGCCATCAGGCGGCGCGCCCGCGCGACCGATCCCGCGGTGTCGAAGCTCAGCCGGGCATCGACCTCGGTCGACACGCGGCCCGGCACCACCTTCAGGATCTCACGGCCGAAACGCACCAGCACATGGTCGACGATCTCCTCCAGCGGCTGGCCCTTGTGCGCGGCGACGGTGTCCGCCAGCAGCGGCGCATAGTCCGGCTGCTGCACCGCCTTCAGGATCAGCGACGGGTTGGTGGTCGCGTCGCGCGGGGCGAACTGCGCGAGTTGCTTGAAATTGCCGGTATCGGCGACGACGGTGGTGTGCTGCTTGAGCTGATCGAGCTGGTTCATGGCGGGTCGGCGGTCGGCGAGGGGTCCCACCCCACATTAGAACGCTTCCGGATGACCGCGCGGCGATCTCGATGCTGGCTTGACGCCCGCCTGTAACTTCCCTAGAGATCGAAGTTGGTCGGCAGCATGACCACGTCGCGGATCGTCATGCCGCGCGGTCGCGTCAGCATGAACAGCACCACCTCGGCCACCTCGCGCGCCTCCAGCAGGCTGCCCGAGGCCCGGGCTTCCTGGAGCTTGTCGGCCGGCCAGTCGGCGAGCAGCGCGCTGATCACCGGGCCGGGGGAGATCGAGCCGACGCGGATGCCGTGCTTGAACACCTGGCGCCGGACGGTCTGAACGAAGCAGTTGATGGCCCACTTCGACGACGCGTACACCGGCTCCCAGGGCGTCGGGAAGTGCGCCGCCAGCGAACTCGTGACGACGATGTCGCCGCTGCGCTGCGCGATCATGGGGGTCAGCACGTCGTGCACGTTCTTCATGACGACGTTGACGTTCAGGTGCAGCATGCGGTCGATGTCCGCGTTGGCGGCGTCGACCAGGTCGCCGCCGACGTAGATGCCGGCGTTGGCGTGCAGGATGTCGATCCGGCCCGCCAGCGCCAGCGCCTGCGGCACCAGCGTCGCGCAGTCCTTCGGGTCCAGCAGGTCGATCCGCAGCGGGATCGCCGCGTCCCCGAGACGGCCATGGTGCGACTTCAGCGCCGCCGCGTCGCGGTCGACCATCACCACGCGCGCGCCGGCGGCCAGCATCGCCTCGGTGCTGGCCAGCCCGATGCCCGAAGCGGCGCCGGTCACGACGGCGACCTTGCCTTCCAATGCACCTGTCATGTCCTGGCTCCCTAGGCCGCGTGCCGCCCGAAGCGCGCCTCCGACTGGCGGCGGAACTCCTTCGGCGTCATGCCCTTGACCTGCAGGAAGCGGCGGTTGAAGTTGGCCACGTTGTTGAAGCCGACGTCGTAGCAGACGTTGGTGATGTAGCGGTCGGTCTCCATCAGCAGCTGGCAGGCCTTGTTGATGCGCAGCCGGTTGACGAAGTCGGTGAAGCTGTTGCCCGTGGCGCGCCGGAAGACGCGCGAGAAGCTGCTTTCGGTCATGCCGATGCGCTGGCACAGCTCGGCCATCGAGAAGCTCTCGCAGTAGTGCTCGCTGAGGTAGTCGACGATGCCGCTGATGCGCGCCAGCGCCGCGTCGTCGTCGAAGCTCTGCAGCTGCACGGTCGAGAGCAGCCGATAGTCCGTGCAGCGCACCAGCTCGCCGAGGAACTCGCTGAACTCGGCGAAGCGCTGCAGTCCGTGCGAGGCCTTGATGCGCTCGAAGCGCTCCCGCGCCCGCTCCGACAGGCCGAAGAACTCGATGCCGTTGCGCGCCCGCTCGAGCAGCGGCAGCGCCTCGGCCAGCTCCGGGATCAGCACGGCGGCCTGGCGCAGCGGTGCGTCCGGAAACTGCAGCACCATGTCGCGCAGCGCCACGCCCTCGGGCGGCACGTCGGTGGAGATCCAGTTGTGCGGCAGGCGCGGGCCGGTCAGCACCAGGTGCCCCGGCTCGAAGTGGCCGATGTAGTCGCCGACGAACACCTTGCCGCGGGTGGCGACGATCAGGTGCAGTTCGTACTCCTCGTGGTAGTGCCAGCGCACGAGCGGATTCGGGAAGCCGTGCTCCAGGCAGCGCACGTGGCCGAAGCTGCCCTCCGGCTCGTAGCCCAGGCTGGGCGTTCTTCCGACGTCGTGTTCCAGCTCCGGGCTGCGCACGCGCAGGCTGGCCATGGTTCGTCTCCTGCTCAGAACGTCATCGACGAAACGGATTCTGCGCCCGCGGCCTCAGAAGCTGTGGATGAACCCGGCGCGCCCGAGCGGGCCGACAGAACGCGGCCAATCCAGGCGCAAAGCACAGCCATGGCTCGTGCCATGGCGAGCATTTGCAGCGACGAGTGGCCGCGTTCTGGCGGGACGAGCGGGGGTGGCGGGTTCGTTCACAGCTTCTCAGCCTTCCAGGAATTGCTGCACGCGCCGCTCGCCGGCACGGATCGCCGCTTCCAGCGCCGCATGGCCGGCCAGCGGGCCCCACAGCAGCGGGTCGCGGCAGAACGCGGCCAGCGGGTCCGCTGCGGTGAAGAAGGCATGCGCCGCATCGGGGCTCATCACGCCGTCCTGGTAGGCGTAGGCCAGTTCGCCGCGGTGCCAGCGGCCGAGGTAGACGAAGAACAGCGCCGGCAGCAGCGCCGTGCTGTCCATCGGCGCGCCGCGCTCGAGGCACTCGCGCAGCGTCGGCACGATGAAACCGGGGATCTTCGAGAAGCCGTCCATCGCGACGCGCTGGTTCGTGTCGCGTACGTGCGGGTTGCCGAAGCGCTCCAGCACCACGTCGCGGTACTTCGGCAGGTCGATCGGGCTCGGATGGCCCGGCCGGTCCAGGCACGGGATCACGTCGTTCGTCACGTAGTCGAAGGCCATCTGCCGGATCGCCGGCACCGCCATGCCTTCGTGGATGTAGGTCAGGCCCTTCAGCGTGCCGGCCCAGGCGATGCAGCTGTGCGTGGCGTTCAGCACGCGGATCTTGGCCTCCTCGTGGGCGTGCACCGACTCGACCATCTCGACACCGACACGCTCCCAGGCGGGGCGGCCGGCGATGAAGCGGTCCTCCACCACCCACTGGATGAAGCTCTCGCCCATCACCGCGGCACCGTCGTTCCAGCCGGTCGCGGCCCGCACGCGCTCGGCCACGTCCACCGACGGACGCGGCGTGATGCGGTCGACCATGTCGCAGGGGCACGAGGTGTTCGCCTCGACCCAGTCGCGTAGCGCCACTTCGCCGCGCCGCTCGAGGAAGTCCAGCAGCCCGGCGCGGAACCGCGTGCCGTTGCTGCGCAGGTTGTCGCAGTTCAGGAGCGTGACCGGCGCGCCGCCGCGCTTGAGCCGCTCGCGCAGGATCGCCGTGATCGCGCCGTAGATCGTCACGAAGCGGTCACCCTGCAGGTCCGCGCGCAGGTCGGCGTGACTGAGGTCGAGGCGGTTCTTCGAATCGAGGTAGTAACCCGCCTCGGTGACGGTGAAGGAGACGATCCGCGTCGCCGCGTCCGCGCCGACGTCGATCAGCCGCGCATGCGCAGGGTCGTAGGGAATCACCTCGCGGATCGAGCGGATGCGCTCGTAGCGTCGCTGGCCTGCCGGCGTCACGGTCTCCAGCGTGTACTCGCCCTTCTGGGCGGCCAGTGCCGCCATGGTCTCGGCCATGTCGTCGCGGATGTTGCCGCCGACGATGCTCCAGTCGCGCTCGCCCAGCTCGCGCAGTTCGTGCAGGTAGACGGCCTGGTGGGCGCGGTGGAACGAGCCCAGGCCGATGTGCAGGATCGTGTTCATGGCATTCGCGCCTCACTGCGCCCGTGCCACCGCCTTGCCCTGGCGGTCGAACAGGTGGAAGGACGCCGGCGCGATGTCCAGCCCGACCGTGTCGCCGACATGCAGCGGCGTGCGCTCGGCCTGGCGCGCGACGATCTGCACCGCACTGCCGTTGTGGCCGACGCTGGAGTAGATCAGCGTGTCGGCGCCGAGCTGCTCGATCAGGTCGACCCGGCCGGCCAGCTTGCCGCTGCCGGCGGCGCGCACCAGCACGTTCTCGGGACGCACGCCGATGAAGCCGTCGGCCGACCCGCCGGCACCGACGGCGTCGCGCAAGGCGGGCAGCCTGGCGGTGTCGATGACGTTCATCTGCGGCGTGCCGATGAACTGGGCGACGAACTGGTTGGCCGGCTTGTCGTACAGCTCCAGCGGCGAGCCGACCTGCTCGATCGAGCCGTCACGCAGCACCACCACGCGGTCCGCCAGCGTCATCGCCTCCACCTGGTCGTGCGTGACGTAGATCGTCGTCGCGCCCAGGTCGCGGTGCAGCTTGGCGATCTCCACCCGCGTCTGGCCGCGCAGCGCGGCGTCCAGGTTGGACAGCGGCTCGTCGAACAGGAACACCTTCGGCGCACGCACGATCGCGCGGCCGATCGCGACCCGCTGGCGCTGGCCGCCCGAGAGTTCGCGCGGCGTGCGGTGCAGGTATTGCGTCAGGTTCAGGATCTCGGCCGCCCGGTTCACCTTCTCGTCGATCACCTTCTTGTCGACGTTGGCCAGCCGCAGCGCGAACGACATGTTGTCGAACACGCTCATGTGCGGGTACAGCGCGTAGCTCTGGAACACCATCGCCAGGTCGCGCTTGGACGACGGCAGCTTGGTGATGTCGCGCCCGTCCAGGTGCAGGCTGCCGCCGTCGATCTCGGTCAGGCCGGCGATCATGCGCAGCAGCGTGGACTTGCCGCAGCCGGACGGCCCGACGAAGACGATGAACTCGCCCTTCTGGATCGCCAGGTCGACGCCCTTGATCGCGCGCAGGCTGCCGAAGAACTTCTCGACGCCCTTGAGTTCGAGGAATGCCATGGTTTCAATCCTTGGTAGATTGCGATACCGACGGGTGCGGGACTTCAGCGCCATCAAGCGGCCGCCGCGGATCCGGCTCTGCCGGTCCGCTGGCGGCGCCCCCTTGAGGGGGAGCGGCGCAGCCGCTACGGGGGTGGTTCATTTCACGGCGCCAAAGGTCAGGCCCTGCACCAGCTGCTTCTGGCTGAACCAGCCAACCACGACGATCGGCGCGATCGCCATCAACGAGGCCGCGGACAGCTTGGCCCAGAACAGGCCCTCGGGGCTCGAGTAGGACGCGATCAGCGTCGCCAGCGTGCCGGCCTTGGCCGAACTGAGGTTCAGCGACCAGAACGCCTCGTTCCACGCCATCACCAGGCACAGCAGCGCCGTGGAGGCGAGCGTGCCCATCGCGAGCGGGCGGATCACGTGCTTGAACTCGCCCCAGACGTTGGCCCCGTCCATGCGCGCCGCCTCCAGGATGTCCGGCGGGATGTCCTTGAAGCCGGAGTACAGCATCCAGACCATGATCGGCAGGTTGGACAGCGTGAAGACGATGGTCAGCGCCGTCAGCGAGTCCAGCAGCCCGGCGGTCTGCGCCATCACGTAGACCGGGACCAGCGCGCCGACCGCGGGCATCATCTTGGTGGACAGCATCCACATCAGGATGTCGCGCGTGCGCTTCGTGCGGAAGAAGGCCATCGAATACGCCGCGGGGGCGGCGATCGCCAGGCCGAGCAGCGTCGAGAGCACGCTGGTGATCACCGAGTTCTTCGCGTACAGCAGGTAGTCGCTGCGCACGTTGACCTCCTCGAAGCTCTCCATCGTCGGCGTGAAGAACAGCTGCGGCGGCACCGAGATGGCCTGCTGCTCGGTCTTGAAGGCCGTCAGCACGAGCCAGATCAGCGGGAACACGATCAGCAGCGTGATGCCCCAGGCCGCCACGGTGCGCAGGATGAGTGCGAGGTTCTTCATGGGCTCAGTCCAGGTTCTTGCCGATCATGCGGATCAGGAACACCGCGGCGATGTTGGCCAGCACGACGGCGAACAGCGCCCCCGCCGAAGCCACGCCGACGTCGAAGTTCATCAGCGCCTGCTTGAAGATCAGGAACGCGACGTTGGTGCTCTCGTTGCCGGGGCCGCCGCCGGTGGTCGTGAAGATCTCCGCGAACACGCTCATCAGGAAGATCATCTCGATCATGATGACGACGGCGATCGGCCGGCCCAGGTGCGGCAGCGTCAGGTACCAGAACTTCTGGAACGCGTTCGCGCCGTCCATGCCGGCCGCCTCCATCTGGTCGCGGTCCAGCGACTGCAGCGAGGTGATGAAGATCAGGCAGGCGAACGGCAGCCACTGCCAGGCCACCATCAGGATCACCGAGAGCAGCGGGAAGTCGGTCAGCCAGTCGACCGGCGTGCCGCCGAAGAACAGGACCACCTGCGCCAGCACGCCGTACACCGGGTTCATCATCATGTGCTTCCACAGCAGCGCGTTGGCCGTGGGCATCACGAAGAACGGCGAGATCAGCAGCACGCGCACGATGCCGCGGCCCGGGAACGCCTCGTTCACCAGCAGCGCCAGCGCGATGCCGAGCACGACGGTGATCGCGATCACCGAACCGAGCAGCAGCAGGGTGTTCCACACCGAGGCGCCGAAGTCCGGATCGGTGACGAAGAACTCCCAGTTCATCAGGCCGATGAAGTCCTTCGGCCCCGGCTGCATCAGGTTGTACCGGACGAGCGAGAAGTAGATCGTCATGGCCAGCGGCACGATCATCCAGAGGAAGAGCGTGACCACCGCAGGCGCCATGAGCGCGCGGGGAAGCAATCGATTCATGGTGCAGGCCCTCGGTCAGACCAAGCGGTCGCCGCGGGACCGGCTTGGCCGGCCCGCTGGCGGCGCCCCCCTGGGGGGGAGCGCCGCAGGCGCTACGGGGGGGTTACTTGTAATACCCGCCCTTGCGCATCTCGCGGTCCGCGGCCACCTGCGCCGTCTTCAGCGCCTGGTCCACCGACACCTTGCCCGCCAGCGCCGCGCTCATCTGCTGGCCCACCGCGATGCCGATCGCCTGGAACTCGGGAATCGCGGCGAACTGCACGCCGACGTAGGGCGACTTCGGCAGCGTCGAGTCGTTCGGGTTGGCGCTGTCGATCGCCTTCTTTTCGGCCTCGGCGAACACGGCCGCCTTCAGGAACTCGGGGTTCGCGTAGGTCGACTTGCGCGTGCCGGTCGGCACCGCGGCCCAGCCCTTCTCCTTGGCGACCAGATTGACGTAGTCCTTCGAGGTCGCCCAGGTGATGAACTTCTGCGCTTCCGCGGTGTGCTTCGTGCCGGCGGGGATCGCCAGCGCCCAGGCCCACAGCCAGTTCGCGCCCTTGTCGGTGGCCATCGTCGGTCCCTGCGCGAAGGCCACCTTGTCGGCCACCTTGCTCTGCTTCGGGTCGGTGATGAACGAGGTGGCGATCGTCGCGTCGATCCACATGCCGCACTTGCCCTCGTTGTAGAGCGCCAGGATCTCGTTGAAGCTGTTCGCGCTCGACCCGGGCGGGCCGTACTTGGTCAGCAGCTCGACGTAGAACTTGATCGCGTCCTTCCACGGCTTGCTCTCGAGCTGCGGCTTCCACGACATGTCGAACCACTGGCCGCCGAAACTGTTCACCATCGTCGTGATGAAGGCCATGTTGTCGCCCCAGCCCGGCTTGCCGCGCAGGCAGATGCCGTACACGCCGCTCTTCGGGTCGTGGATCTTGGCCGCCGCGTCGCGCACCTGCTCCCAGGTGGGACGCTCGGCGAACTTGATGCCGGCCTTGTCCGTCAGGTCCTTGCGGTACATCAGCATCGAGCTCTCGCCGTAGAACGGCGCGGCATACAGCTTGCCGTCCACCGACAGGCCGTTGCGCATCGCCGGCAGCAGGTCGTCGACGTCGTAGGAGGCGTCGGGCTTGAGCTCCTTCAGCCAGCCCTTCTTGCCCCAGATCGGCGTCTCGTACATGCCGATCGTCATCACGTCGAACTGGCCGCCCTTGGTGGCGATGTCGGTCGTCACGCGCGAGCGCAGCGTGCCTTCCTCGAGCGTGACCCACTTCAGCTTGATGTCCGGATGGGCCTTCTCGAAGTGCGGCGTCAGCTTCTGCATCTCGATCATGTGGCCGTTGTTGACCGTCGCGATCACGAGGTCGACGGCGAATGCAGGCCCCGCCAGGCACAGCCCGGCAAGCATCGGAAGGGCAGCCTTCAGCTTCATGGTCTTGTCTCCTTGTTGGGTTCGGACCCCAGGATCACGGTCGCGGGGTTGTGGTCAATTTAGACGTGCCCCGAACCGGGCTTGATACTTTTCTGCCCACCCTCTGTACTTCATTGCATCGCCGGCTAGTGTTTTCCCCATGAGCCTGCAAGAGAAGTTGCTCCGCCGCGGTGGCTTCGCGGCCGGTTTGACCCCTCGCAGAAACTCATGCATCATCCGGTACGAAACAAAGTTACATCCACTGGGCCACCCCGGTTTCATCCCATGTCCTTCGATCTCGTCTTCTTCGGCGGCACCGGCGACCTCACCTGGCGCAAGCTGATGCCCGCCCTGTTCCAGGCCTGGCGACACGGCAAGCTGCCCGAGGGCGGCCGCATCCTGGCGGTCGCGCGCGACGAGCGCAGCGACGCCGACTACCGCGCCTTCATCAAGGAACGCTTCGGCGACGTCGAGAGCGCCAAGCAGCCCAGCGACGAGGAGTTCGAGACCTTCGCGCAGCTGCTGCACTATCGCCGCATGGACCTGTCGCAGCCCGAGCATTACGCCGGGCTGAAGGACTGGCTCGATGCGCGCGGCGCCGACACCGTGGTGCTGTTCCTCGCCACCAGCCCGCACCTGTTCCCGCAGATCGTCGGTCAGCTCGGCCGCGTCGGGCTGAACGGCCCGAACGTGCGCGTGGTGCTCGAGAAGCCGCTGGGCCACGACCTGGCCAGCGCGCAAGAGATCAACCGCGTCGTCAGCGGCGCGTTCCGCGAAGACCAGGCACTGCGCATCGACCACTACCTCGGCAAGCCCGCAGTGCAGAACCTGATGGCGCTGCGTTTCGGCAACCTGCTGTTCGAACCGCTGTGGCGGCGCGAGTGCATCTCCAACATCCAGATCACCATCGCCGAGAGCATCGGCGTGGGCACGCGTGGCGACTTCTACGACCGCACCGGCGCGCTGCGCGACATGGTGCAGAACCACGCGCTGCAGCTGCTGACGATGGTCGCGATGGAGCCGCCCGGCCGCAACGACGCGGACTCGATCCGCGACGAGAAGCTCAAGGTGCTGCGCTCGCTGAAGCCCTTCACCGAGGAGACCGTGGCGCGCGACGTGGTGCGCGGGCAGTACCGCGGCGGCAACTGCGCCGGCAGCCCGGCGCCGGCCTACCTGGAGGAAACCAAGGTGCCGCGCGGCAGCCAGACCGAAACCTTCGTCGCGCTGCGCACGGAGATCCAGAACTGGCGCTGGGCCGGCGTGCCGTTCTACCTGCGCACCGGCAAGCGCCTGGCGGCGCGCGACGCGCAGATCGTCGTCAGCTTCCGGCCCACCCCGCACAGCATCTTCCCGGGCATCAACCAGCCGAACAAGCTGGTCATCAAGCTGCAGCCCGAAGACGGGCTGGAACTGCACCTGATGGCCGCCAAGGGCTCGGGACAAAGCGAATCGCTCGCGCCGGTGTTCCTCGACCTGGACTTCGACAAGGCCTTCGCCGAAAACCGCGTCGGCGGCTACGAGCGCCTGCTGCTGGACGCGATTGCCGGCAAGCTGAACCTGTTCGTGCGCAGCGACGAGCAGGAGCAGGCGTGGCGCTGGGTCGAGCCGATCCTGAACGCGTGGAAGAACGACAGCACCGGCCCGCGCCCGTACGCGGCCGGCACCTGGGGCCCGGCGGCGGCCAGCGCGCTGGTGGCGCGCGACGGCTTCGCGTGGAGCGAGGAGCAATAGATGGCGACCCCATGCCCCATGGGATCCGGCATGGGGCAGCCTGCCGGCTCGAGGTGATACCGATGGAAACGTCCATGCTCGACCGCATCCGCGCGTCGATCCCGGCACTGCCGCCGGCCGAGCAGCGGGTGGCCAAGCTGCTGCTGCTGGATCCGCGCAGCTTCGCGACGCTGCCGGTCGCGGAGTTGGCCGACCGCTCGCACGTCAGCAAGCCGACCGTCGTGCGCTTCTGCCGCAGCGTCGGCTACGACGGCCTGGCGGACTTCAAGCGCAAGCTGGCCGGCAGCGTCAACGAGGGCGTGCCCTTCGTGCACCGCGCGGTCGACGAGGACGACAAGGTCGGCGACATCGTCGTCAAGGTGATCGACAACGCGGTCAGTGCGCTGCTGAAGTTCCGCAACGACGCCGCCGGCCACGCGTTCGAGCGCGCGATCGAGGCGCTCGCGGAAGCCGGACGCGCCGGCCGGCGCATCGAGTTCTACGGCGTCGGCAATTCCGGCATCGTCGCGCAGGACGCGCAGCACAAGTTCTTCCGCCTCGGCGTGCATGCCACGGCGGTCAGCGACGGCCACGTGCAGGTGATGAGCGCGACCATGCTCGAACCCGGCGACTGCGTGGTGCTGATCAGCAACTCCGGCCGCACGCGCGACCTGCTGGACGCGGCCGAGATCGCGCGCCGCCGCGGCGCCACCACCATCGTGGTCAGCGCCAGCGGCTCGCCGCTCGCGCTGATGGGCCAGGGCGGCGCGAACCAGATCCTGCTCGCGGTCGACCACCCGGAGGACTACGACCGCTACAGCCCGATGGTCTCGCGCCTGCTGCACCTGACGGTGATCGACATCCTGACCACCGCGGTCGCGCTGCGCCTGCCGGGTGAACTGCGGCCGATGCTGCAGGAGATCAAGAAGAACCTGCGCGCCAAGCGCTACGCGAAGGCGGAGTAAGCGCCGTCCGCACGGTCCTCACCGGTGGAACGTGCCCTTGCCCTTGAAGTAGGTCGCGAACTCGTTGTCGGCCACCTTGCCCTGGTTGCTCGAGTCGTGGCGGATGGTGATCTTCGGCTCGTCGGGCTTCTTCGGGTCGGGCGTCACCTTGATCACGAGGCCGGTGTGGTCCTTGGACGGCGAGGCGTAGACGTCGTTGACCTTCACGTCCGCCAGCTTCTTCACCTCGCCCAGCCCGCCGAGCATCGTCTTGACCCGGAAGGTGTGGCCGAGCATGCACTGCTCGTTCTTGCTGCCGCGCTTGTAGCCGCGCTGGTGCGACACCCAGTGCGCGCAGCCCGTGCCGGGAATCGGCTGCCAGCCCGTCTTGCCGCCCTCGTACCAGATGAAGCAGTCCTTCGGCTCGACATGCTTGTCGACCTTCTTGCGCGCCGCGACGATCTGATCCTTGCACTTCTGGCACACGTCGACGCCGTTCACCTTGCCGACCGAGGCCGTGCCGGGATGGATGCTGCAGTTGGCCATGCTCCGCCTCCTCCTAGCGGGCCGTCGCGCCGATGCGGGCCAGCGTGTCGTCGAGCGCCCGGCGGCCGCCGGACTCGGCGCGGCCGGCGACCAGCGCGTCGAGATCGATGGCGACCGGCCGGTCCGGGACCAGGTGCGCCCGCAGGATCTCCTCCAGGCTGCGCTGGCCGGGCTGGCCGTCCGCCCCGGCGTAGCGTGCGGCAGCGAGCTCGGCGGGCGGCTTGTCCCGCAGGTCCTGCAGCGCGCGGCGCAGTTCGGCGCGCTGCGCATCGGTCTCGGCCTGGATCTCGGCGCCCTGCAGCAGGGCCACGAGCCGGTTCTCGACCTGTGCCGCTGCCGAAGCGCCGGCCGATGCGGCGGGGGGCGGCGCAGGCGCCACGGTCTCGGCGGGCTTGCCGCACGCCGTGACCAGCGCGAGTGTCACGGCGACCAGCGCGGCGCCGGGCGCGGCGTGCCATCGAAGGGGTTTCATGCCGGTCGTGGTGTGCACTCGCAGCCTCGGACCGCTCCACTGTAGCGTCAGCCCGCACGCCGCCGCAGCGGCGGCGCCGGCGTGGCAGGGCCGCAACAGCCCCGACAGTCGGTAACGATTGGTGCCTCCTCCCGCCGCGGCCGCAGGCTGAAATCCCGCGGTCGCCACCACCGGGCCCACCATGCCGCCTGCCGTCCGCGCCGCCCTCGCCGGCCTCGCCCTCGCCTGCTCCGGCACCCTGACGTTCGCCCAGGCGGCGGACGACCCGCTGGCCGGGCGCACGCTGTTCAACAACACCCCGAGTTCCGGCGGCGCCGGCATCACGATGAGCTGCCCGCAATGCCATGGCTCGGTGGAGGACCGCCGGGCGCGCATCAGCGGCAGCAACGACCCGTACGCCGACATCAGCTTCGACACCGCGATGACCCGCTTCGCCGGCGCGGTGCAGAACCAGTCGGCGATGGCCCAGTTCCGCACGCTGACGCAGCAGCAGGCCCGCAACATCGCGGCCTACCTGGCCGACACGCCCGAGACGCTGCCCGAGCACGAATCGCAGCTGACCTTCAGCGCGACGGCCGCCAACACGAGTTCGGCGCCGCAGACGGTGACGATCCGGCACGCGGTGGCGACGAACGAGTCGCTGACCATCGTCGGCGTGCAGGCCTTCGGCGCCGAGGCCGGGAACTTCAGCGTGCAGCCGGCCTGCAACGGCCTCGTGCTGGCCCCCGCCGGCAGCTGCCAGTTCACCGTCACCTACACGCCGCGCAACACCAATCTGTCGGCGCCGGACCTCGTGATCACGCTGCGCCAGGGCACGTCGACGACCCAGTTCGAGCGCGTGCTGTTCCTCAGCGCCTCGATCGCCGGCACGCCGCCGCCGGCCAACGCCGGCGACGACAGCGGGGGCGGTGCCCTCGACGCGCGCGGGCTGGCCGCGCTGGCGCTGGCGGTCGCGCTACTGGCGCGCCGCCGACGCCGCGCCTGACGCGCGCTGCGCCTCGCGCGCGCGGTCCTGCTCGCTCAGCGGGCTGCCCTTGTCGAACACGATGCGCCAGACGCCCGGCGCCTCCTGGCGCCAGACCGAATTGAATCGCGCCACCAGCCGGCCGTCCGGATCGCGCACCGGGCCGCTGGAATGCGCCAGCGTGCCGTCGGCCAGCACGTCGACCTGGTCGGGCTCCCACGAGAACGGCGCCGCCGGCCCGTCGAAGAACGCCTTCCAGGCGGCGGCGACCTCCGCCCTGCCGCGCAGCACGCGGTTCGGCGCGTAGAACACCGCCTGCTCGGACAGCAGCGCGACGAAGGCCGCATGGTCGCGTTGCGCCATGCTGCGCGCGAAGGCGCGCTCGGTGGCCTCCACCTGCGCGCGCAGGTCGTCCGGCGGTGCGGCCTGGGCCGGCTGCAGCGCCGCGCTCAATGCCGCCCACAGGGCCAGCGGTGCGATCCGGTCAGACATGGCGGACTTCTCCTCGTTGCAGCACGGGCCTCAGCGCGTGCCCGGTGTGGCTGGCCCGGTGCGTGGCCAGGACTTCCGGCGCGCCGGCGACGACGACCTGGCCGCCGCGCGCACCGCCCTCGGGCCCGAGGTCGACCACCCAGTCGGCCTCCGCGATCACGTCCAGGTCGTGTTCGATCACGACCACGCTGTGCCCGCCGTCGACCAGCCGGTGCAGCACGCGGATCAGCTTCTCGACGTCGGCCATGTGCAGGCCGACGGTCGGCTCGTCCAGCACGTACAGCGTGTGCGGCGCCTTGTTGCCGCGCCGCGTGACGTCGTCGCGCACCTTGGTCAGCTCGGTGACCAGCTTGATGCGCTGCGCCTCGCCGCCGGACAGCGTCGGCGACGGCTGGCCCAGCGTCAGGTAGCCCAGCCCGACGTCGCGCAGCAGCGAGAGCGGGTAGGAGATCGCCGGCATCGACGCGAAGAACTCGACCGCCTCGTCGACCTCCATCGTCAGCACCTCGCCGATGTTGCGACCGCGCCAGGTGACCGCCAGCGTCTCGGCGTTGAAGCGCTGACCGTGGCAGACGTCGCAGGGCACCTTCACGTCCGGCAGGAAGCTCATCTCGATCGTGCGCAGGCCCTGCCCTTCGCAGGCCGGGCAGCGCCCTTCGCCGGTGTTGAACGAGAAGCGCGCCGGCGCGTAGCCGCGCGCCTTCGCCTCCAGCGTGTCCGCGAACAGGCGGCGGATCGTGTCCCAGAAGCCGATGTAGGTGGCCGGGCAGGAACGCGGCGTCTTGCCGATCGGCGTCTGGTCGACCTCCAGCACGCGGTCGATGCGCTCCCAGCCGTCGACCCGTTCGCAGCCCTGCCAGTTCGGCTTGGCGCCGCGGGTGTTGATGAACTGCAGGTTGGCCAGCAACACGTCGCGGGCGAGCGTCGACTTGCCCGAGCCGCTGACGCCGGTCACGCCGACCAGCCGGCCGAGTGGCACGGCCACGTCCAGCCGCTGCAGGTTGTGCAGCGACGCGCCGCGCAGCACGATGCGCGGCGTGCCGGCGTCGACCGGCCGGCGCGCCTGCAGCGGGTGGCGCATCGGCGCGGCCAGGAATCGGCCGGTCACCGAGTCGGCATGCGCGGCGAGGTCCCGCGTGTCGCCCTGCGCCACCAGACGGCCACCGCGCTTGCCCGCGCCGGGGCCGATGTCGATGATGTGGTCGGCGCGCCGGATCGTGTCCTCGTCGTGTTCGACGACGACCAGCGTGTTGCCCTTGTCGCCGAGCTTGTGCAGCGCGTCGAGCAGGATCCGGTTGTCGCGCGGGTGCAGGCCGATGGTCGGCTCGTCCAGCACGTAGCAGACACCCTGCAGGTTGCTGCCCAGCTGCGCGGCGAGCCGGATGCGCTGGGCCTCGCCGCCGGACAGGGTCGGCGCGGCGCGGTCCAGCGTCAGGTAGCCGAGCCCGACCTCCTCGAGGAACTCGAGCCGGCTGCGGATCTCGGCGACCACGTCGCGGGCAATGTCGGCGTCGCGGCCCTCCAGCCGCAGCGCCTCGATCCAGCGCCGCGTGTCGGAGACGCTCCACTGCGCGATCGTCGTGATGGCGTGCTGCTCGAAGGTCACGCCGCGCGAGGCCGGATTCAGGCGCGTGCCGCCGCAGTCCGGGCACGGTGCGTCGACGACGCCTTCGACCTCCGGCTCCTCCGACGGGAAACTCTGCTCGCGGCCCTTGTCGTCGTCGTCGCGCTTCGAATCGTCGTAGGCCTTGCGCTGCTCACGCGTCAGCGCGAGCCCGGTGCCGACGCAGCCGGTGCACCAGCCGTGCTTGCTGTTGTAGCTGAACATGCGCGGGTCCAGCTCGGGGTAGCTGGTGCCACACACCGGGCAGGCGCGCTTGGTCGAGAACACCTGCACTGCCCCGATGCGGCCGGTCGGCGCGCCACTGAGCATCGCGCCGTGCAGCCCGGTCAGCGGCGCGAGCAGATGCATCACGCCCTTGCCGTGCTCGAGCGTGCGCGCCAGCAGCGTGCGCAGTTCGGCCTCGTGGGCGGGGTCGATCACCAGGTCGCCGACCGGCAGCTCGAGCGTGTGCTCCTTGAAGCGGTCCAGCCGCGGCCAGGGGTCGACCGGGACGAACTCGCCGTCCACGCGCAGGTGCGTGTGGCCGCGCTGCCGGGCCCACTTGGCGAGGTCGGTGTAGACGCCCTTGCGGTTCACCACCAGCGGTGCGAGCAGACCGACATGCTCGCCCTTGTAGTCGCGCAGCAGCTGCGCCGCGATGCTCTCGGCGCTCTGCGGCCGCACCGGCGCGCCGTCCTTGACGCAGTGCTGCAGGCCGAGCTTCACGTACAGCAGGCGCAGGAAGTGCCACACCTCGGTGGTCGTCGCGACCGTGCTCTTGCGCCCGCCGCGCGACAGCCGCTGCTCGATCGCGACGGTCGGCGGGATGCCGTACACCGCATCGACCTCGGGGCGCCCGGCCGGCTGCACGATGCTGCGCGCGTAGGCGTTCAGCGACTCGAGGTAGCGCCGCTGCCCTTCGTTGAACAGGATGTCGAACGCCAGCGTGCTCTTGCCCGACCCCGAGACGCCCGTCACCACCGAGAACTTGCCGCGCGGGATGTCGACGTCGAGCGCCTTCAGGTTGTGCTCGCGCGCGTTGACGATGCGGATCACCTCCTCGGCGGCGCGGCGCTGGTCGCGCGCCTGCTTGATCAGCGACTGCAGCGGCCGGCTCTCCTCGGCGCCGAGCGCGACGTCGTACTCCGCGAGCGCACGGCCGGTGTGCGAACCCGGGTGCCGCTTCACCTCCTCCGGCGGTCCGGCGCAGACGAGCTGGCCGCCGGCGTCCCCGCCCTCGGGGCCGAGCTCGACCAGCCAGTCGCTGGCGCGGATCACGTCCAGGTTGTGCTCGATCACGATGATCGAATGCCCGGCATCGAGCAGCTTGCGGAAGGCCCGCATCAGCTTGGCGATGTCGTCGAAATGCAGCCCGGTGGTCGGCTCGTCGAACAGGTACAGCGTGCCCTTCTTCGCCGCCGGCTGCGCCGGGCCGCCGGCCGCCTCGGCCAGGAAACCCGCCAGCTTCAGGCGCTGCGCCTCGCCGCCGGACAGCGTCGGCACCGGCTGGCCGAGCTTCACGTACTCGAGGCCGACGTCGACGATCGGCTGCAGCACGCGCAGCACCTCGCGGTCGTCGCGGAACAGCGCCACCGCTTCGCTGACCGTCAGCTCCAGCACGTCAGCGATGCTGAGCTCGCGAACGATGTCGGTCGGCAGGCGGCGGTCGATCTTCACGTCCAGGATCTCGGCGCGGTAGCGGCGCCCGTCGCAGTCCGGGCAGCGCAGGTAGACGTCGGACAGGAACTGCATCTCGACGTGCTCGAAGCCGGATCCGCCGCAGGTCGGGCAGCGCCCGTCGCCGGCGTTGAAGCTGAACATGCCGGCGCCGTAGCCGCGCTGCTGCGCCAGCGGCGCGGCGGCGAACAGCTTGCGGATCTCGTCGAAGGCGCCGACGTAGCTGGCCGGGTTCGAGCGCGCCGTCTTGCCGATCGGCGACTGGTCGACGAACACCGCGTCGGCCAGCCAGTCGGCGCCCAGCAGGCGGTCGTGCTCGCCCGGCGCCTCGGTGGCCTTGCCGAAGTGGCGCTGCAGCGCCGGGTACAGCAGGTCCTGCATCAGCGTGCTCTTGCCCGAACCCGACACGCCGGTCACGCAGACCAGGTGCTGCAGCGGGAACTCGACCGCGATGTTCTTCAGGTTGTGCTCGCGCGCGCCCTCGACGATCAGCTTCGGCGTCGCCGGGCCGACCAGCCGCTTGATGCCCATGCTGACGTGCTTGCGGCCGCCGAGGTAGGCGCCGGTCAGCGTGTCGGCGCTGCGGATGTCTTCGGGCGTGCCGTCGAACACGATGCGCCCGCCGCGCTCGCCCGGGCCCGGCCCCATGTCGATCAGCCGGTCCGCGGCCAGCATCACCGCCGGGTCGTGTTCGACGACCACCAGCGTGTTGCCGGCGTCGCGCAGGCGCTGCATGGCCTCGACGATGCGGTTCATGTCGCGCAGGTGCAGGCCGATCGACGGCTCGTCGAGCACGAACATCGTGTTGACCAGCGAGGTGCCGAGCGCGGTGGTCAGGTTGATGCGCTGCACTTCGCCGCCGGAAAGGGTACGGCTCTGCCGGTCCAGCGTCAGGTAGCCGATGCCGACGTCGCAGAGGTAGCGCAGCCGGGTGCGGATCTCGTCGAGCAGCAGCTTGAGCGCCTCGTCGAGCATCGTGCTGGGCAACGAGAGCCGGTCGAAGAAGCGGCGCAGCCGCTCGATCGGGATCAGCATCAGGTCATGCACGGTCAGCCCGGGCAGCGCCTCGAGCTGCGCGCGCGACCACTGCGCGCCCACCGGCAGGAAGCGCCTTGCCGGCTCGAGCGCGGCGTCGGCATCATCCCGGCTGCCCAGGCGCCACAGCAGCGCCTCGGTCTTCAGCCGCGCGCCGCCGCAGGCGCCGCAGGGCGTGTAGCTGCGGTACTTCGACAAGAGCACGCGGATGTGCATCTTGTAGGCCTTCGATTCGAGGTACTCGAAGAAGCGCTTGACGCCGTACCACTGCTTGTTCCAGTTGCCGTTCCAGTGCGGCGAGCCGTTGATGACCCAGTCCCGCTGCGCCGCCGTCAGCTGCGACCACGGCGTGTCGCGCGGGATGCCGGCCTCGCCGCCGTACTTCATCAGGTCGTCCTGGCATTCCTTCCAGGCCGGCGTCTGCATCGGCTTGATCGCGCCGGCGCGCAGCGTCTTGCGGTGGTCCGGGATCACGAGGCCGTAGTCGACCCCGATCACGCGCCCGAAGCCGCGGCAGGTGTCGCAGGCGCCGTAGGCGGAGTTGAAGCTGAACAGCGCCGGCTGCGGATCGGCGTAGCGCAGGTCGCTGTCGGGGCAGTGCAGGCCGGTCGAGAAGCGCCACAGCTCGGGCTCGCCTTCTTCCTTGAGCGCATACACGTTGACGCGCCCGCTGCCGC
Organism: Piscinibacter sp.; assembly: GCA_019635485.1. Taxonomy (GTDB): domain Bacteria; phylum Pseudomonadota; class Gammaproteobacteria; order Burkholderiales; family Burkholderiaceae_C; genus Piscinibacter. The sequence continues at coordinate 39,381 of JAHBZL010000013.1, forward strand.
GCCGCAGCGCCGTCTCGATCGCCTCGATCGCGCGGACCTTCTCGGTGCCCTGCAGGCGGAAGCGGTCGGCCACCACGTCGAGCACGCGCCGCGGACCGGTCGGCGAGGCCACCTCGCGCTGCGCCTGCACGCGCGTGAAGCCGCTGGCCGCGAGCCACTGCTCGATGTCGGCTTCGCTGGCATCGGCGGGCAGCTCGACCGGGAAGGTCACGACCAGCCGCGGGTCCGTCGCCCGGGTGCGTTCCAGCAGCTCGGCGTGGATCGTCTCCGGCGAGTCGTGCCGCACGCGCTGCGCGGTCTGGCGGTCGAACAGTTCCCCGGCTCGCGCGAACAGCAGCTTCAGGTGGTCGTTCAGCTCGGTCATCGTGCCGACCGTGCTGCGGCTCGAACGCACCGGGTTGGTCTGGTCGATCGCGATGGCCGGCGGCACGCCGTCGACGCGGTCCACCGCCGGGCGGTCCATGCGGTCGAGGAACTGGCGCGCGTAGGCGCTGAAGGTCTCGACGTAGCGGCGCTGCCCCTCCGCGTAGAGCGTGTCGAACACCAGGCTGGATTTGCCCGAGCCGCTCGGCCCGGTGACCACCGTCATCTCGCCGGTGCGGATGTCGAGGTCGAGGTTCTTCAGGTTGTGCTGGCGTGCGCCGCGGATGCGGATCAGGCCCGAGTCGGGTTGGCGGCGGCTGTCCATGGTGGGGGAGGTCGAAGGCGGAAGATTCTACGGATCGGTGCGAACCCGTCCCCGGACTCCGGGGGTTGCCGCAGCGCCGAGCTGGGATTGAAACTTCCGTAACAACTCGTCGCGCGGGGCCCTGGGGAGGGCAGGCCGTGCCCCACGCCATGAACAAGAACATCCCGGCCCGTCGGCGCACGTTCTCGCTGACCCTCGTCGTGGCGGCCGCGCTGCTCGCCTCCTGCGGCGGCGGTGACCCGGAGGCCACCGCCGATCCGGCCGGCGCCACCAAACGCGCCGCCGGCTTCACGCCGACCACCCCGATCCCGCTCGACGCCAATGCCCGCGGCATGTGGTCGCCGGTCACCGCCTGGCCGCTGATCCCGCTGCACGCGGTGATGCTGCCGGACGGCCGCGTGATGAGCTACGGCACCACCGCCAGCGGCACGCAGACGGCCAACTTCATCTACGACGTGTGGGACCCGGCCGGCGGCCTGGCAGGCGGCCACCTGACGCTGGCCAACGGTACCGGCACCGACATCTTCTGCAGCTCGCAGCTGGTGCTGCCCGGCGGCGACGCGGTGTTCATCGCCGGCGGCGACAACTGGACCGGCACGGCCACGACCAACACCGGCAACAACAACTCGAACCTGTTCAGCGTCGGCAGCAATTCGCTGACCCGGCAGAACAACATGAACCGGGCGCGCTGGTACTCCAGCTCGACCACGCTGCTGAACGGCGAGACCTACATCCAGGGCGGCTCGAGCGGCACCGACCGGCCCGAGGTCCGCCAGGCGGACGGCGTGTTCCGCCTGCTGTCCGGCGCCAACACGAGCAGCCTGGACTTCATGTACCCGCGCAACTTCGTCGCCCCGGACGGCCGCGTGTTCGGCTACGACAGCGTCGGGCGCATGTACTACGTCGATCCCGCCGGCACCGGCACGATCACCTCGGTGGGCCAGTTCGCCAGCGCCTACACCGGCAACGACGCGAGCGCGGCGATGTTCCGGCCCGGCCGCATCCTGCAGTTCGGCGGCAACAGCAACGGCGCGATCGTGATCGACATCCGCGGCGGCGCGCCCACGGTCACGCCGACCGCATCGATGTCGAGCCAGCGCCGCCTCGTCACCGGCACGATCCTGCCGGACGGCAAGGTGCTCGCCACCGGCGGCAGCCGCACCTGGAACCAGCTCGACCAGGTCAACAACAGCGCCGAGATCTGGAACCCGGACACCGGCACCTGGAGCGTCGGCGCCTCCGGCGTGCAGGCACGCCTGTACCACTCGATGGCCCTGCTGCTGCCCGACGCCACGGTGATGGTCGGCGGCGGCGGCGCCCCGGGCCCGCAGAACAACACCAACTTCGAGCTGTACTACCCGCCCTACCTGTTCGCGCCCGGCGGCACCCTCGCGGCGCGCCCGGTCATCGACGCCGCACCGACGGTGATGGACATCGGCCGCACCTACACGGTGGACGTCGCCGGTGCCGGCCCGGCCGCCCGCGTCGTGATGGTCAAGACCGGCTCGGTGACGCACAGCTGGAACATGGAGCAGCGCTTCGTCGAGCTCACCTTCGCGGCCAACGGCAACCGGCTCGCGGTGCAGGCGCCGACCCATGCGGCCGACGCGCCGCCCGGCTTCTACATGCTGTTCGTGCTGGACGGCAACGGCGTGCCGTCGGAAGCGAAGATGGTGCGCGTCAACGTCGCGCCGACGCCGAACCCGGCCACGGTGCCGACGCTCGCCGCAGTCGGCGACCGGACGGCGACGCTCGGCACGCCGACCAGCCTGCAGCTCGGCGGCAACGACCCGAACGGCGACACGCTGACCTACAGCGCGACCGGCCTGCCGCCCGGCCTGGCGCTCGACCCGGCCAGCGGCCTGATCTCCGGCACGCCGGGTGTGGTCGGCGTCTACAACGTGGTCGTCGCGGTCAGCGACGGCGTCAACAGCGCCAGCCGGGCCTTCACATGGACGGTGACCGGCACCGGTGGCGACTTCAGCGTCTCGATCCCGCTCGCCCCAAGCGCGACGGTGGCAGGCGGCAGCGCCAGCTTCACGGCCAGTGCGAACGGCGTGAACACGCAGTACAGGTGGGACTTCGGCGACGGCACGCCGGTGACGGCCTGGAGCAGCTCGCCGACCATCAGTCACGTCTTCACGCAGCCGGGGCTGTTCACCGTGACGGTGATCGCAGTGGACGCCGGCGGCATCGAGCAGCGTGCCTCGGTCGTGCAGGCCATCCACCTGCCGCTCGCGGCGGGCACGCCGACGGCCTCCGGTCCGCTCGCGCTGGCCGGCGGCCGGCTGTGGGTGGTCAACCCGGACAACGACAGCGTCTCGGTGTTCGACACCGCAACTCGCACCCGACTGGCCGAGATCGGCGTCGGCAGCGCGCCGCGCACGCTGGCCGTGGCGGCGGACGGCAAGGTGTGGGTCGCCAACAAGCGCAGCGCGACGCTCAGCGTGATCGACCCCGGCACGCTGGCGGTCAGCCGCACGATCGCGCTGCCGCGCGGTTCGATGCCGTACGGCGTGACCGCCTCGGCGGGCGGCCTCGTACTGGTGGTGCTGGAGGGCAGCGGCCAGCTGCTGCGCTTCGACGCCGCCAGCGCGGCGCAGACCGGCAGCCTCGCGATCGGCGCGAACCCGCGCCATGTCGCGCTCGGCGGCGACGGCGCCACGGCCTACGTGAGCCGCTTCGTCTCGCCGCCGGCGCCGGGCGAATCCACCGCCGCTCCGGGCAGCGGCCGCGGCGAACTACTCACGGTGGCGACCGCCTCGATGAGCCTGGTGCGCACGGTCGCCCTCGCCCACAGCAGCAAGCCGGACTTCGAGAACCAGGGCCGCGGCCTGCCGAACTACCTCGGCGCGGCCGCGATCTCGCCGGACGGCGTCGCGGCCTGGATGCCGTCCAAGCAGGACAACATCCAGCGCGGCCTGGGCCGCGACGGCCTGCCGCTGAACTTCCAGAACACCGTGCGCGCGATCAGCTCGCGCGTCGTGCTCGCCAGCGGCAGCGAGGACCTGGCCGCACGCATCGACCACGACAATGCCAGCCTGGCCAGCGCCGCGGTCTTCGACCCGAAGGGCCTGTACCTGTTCGTCGCCCTCGAGACCAGCCGCGAGGTCGCGGTGGTCGACGCCCACGGCAAGCGCGAGCTGTTCCGCTTCGGCACCGGGCTCGCGCCGCAGGGCCTGGCGGTTTCGGCCGACGGTCAGACACTGTACGTGCACAACTTCATGGACCGCAGCGTCGACGAGCACGACCTGCGGCCGCTCGCCGCCGGCCAGTTCAGCGCCCCGCTGCAGGCGACGCTGGCCAGCGTCGCGGTCGAGAAGCTCGCACCGACGGTGCTGCGCGGCAAGCAGCTGTTCTACGACGCCGCCGACCCGCGCCTCGCGCGCGACCGCTACATGAGCTGCGCGAGCTGCCACAACGACGGCGGCCAGGACGGCCGGGTCTGGGATCTGACGGGCTTCGGCGAGGGCCTGCGCAACACCATCGCCCTGCGCGGGCGCGGCGGCATGGGCCAGGGCTTCCTGCACTGGAGCAACAACTTCGACGAGGTGCAGGACTTCGAAGGCCAGATCCGCTTCCTGGCCGGCGGCAGCGGCCTGATGTCCGATGCCGACTTCGCGGCCGGCACCCGCAGCCAGCCGCTCGGCGACCCGAAGGCCGGACGCTCCAGCGACCTGGACGCGCTGGCCGCCTACCTGAACTCGCTGGACGGCTTCGACGCCAGCCCCTACCGCCCGGCGGCGGCGACGCTGTCGGCCGCCGCCAGCGCCGGCAGGACGCAGTTCACGACGCTGAACTGCGCGTCCTGCCACGCCGGAAGCGCCTTCACCGGCAGCGGCGCCAACACGCTGGTCAACGTCGGGACGCTGAAGCCCACCAGCGGCCAGCGCCTCGGGGCGGCGCTGACCGGCATCGACGTGCCGACCCTGCGCGACGTCTGGGCCACCGCGCCGTACCTGCACGACGGCTCGGCCGCCACGCTCGAGGCGGCGGTGCGGGCGCACAGCGGCGTCACGATCAGCGACGCCAACCTGGCGAACCTGGTGGCCTACCTGCGCGAGATCGGCGGCGACGAGGCCGCGGCGCCCGCGCCGGCGGGCAGCGGCACCGGCCTCGCCGCGAGTTACTTCAACAACCTGACGCTCTCCGGCACGCCGGCGCTGACGCGCACCGAGGCGATCGACTTCGACTGGGGTTCGGGCGCCCCGGCAGCCGGCGTGAACGCCGACAACTTCTCGGTGCGCTGGACCGGCAAGCTCACGGTGCCGGCCACCGGCAGCTACCGCTTCCAGACCGAGTCGGACGACGGCGTGCGGGTCTGGGTCAACGGCGCAGCGCTGATCGACAACTGGACCGACCACGCCCCGACCGTGGACACCAGCGCGCCGGTCAACCTGGTCGCCGGCAGCCAGGTCGACGTGGTGGTCGAGTTCTACGAGAAGGGCGGCGGCGCGGTGATGCGGTTGCGCTGGCTCGCGCCCGGCGAGACGGATTTCGTCGCCGTGCCCGCGGACCGGCTGAGCCCGCCGCCGGTCACCACCGGCAGCGGCCTGGTCGGCAGCTACTTCAACAACACGACGCTCAGCGGCAGCGCGGTGCTGACGCGCACGGAGGCGATCGACTTCAACTGGGGCACCGGCTCGCCCGGCGGCGGCGTGGCGTCGAACAACTTCTCGGTGCGCTGGACCGGCACGGTGCTCGCGCCGACCACCGGCACCTACCGCTTCCAGACCGTGTCGGACGACGGCGTACGGGTCTGGATCAACGGCGTGCAGGTGATCAACAACTGGTCGGACCACTCGGCCGCGACGAACACCAGCGGCAACGTCAGCCTGACCGCCGGCCAGCGCTACGCGGTGCGCGTGGAGTACTACGAGAAGGGCGGCAATGCCGTGATGCGGCTGCGCTGGCGCCTGCCGGGAACGACGACCTACAGCGCGATCCCGGCGGCGAGCCTGTTCACGAACTGATGCAATTTCGCCGCGTGCGGCCCGTGCAGGCCGTCACGCGGCACGCCGCCACCCGCGCTTACCCGCTTCAGCACGCGCGCGGAGTTGACGACACTCCGGGCTGGCGCCGAATCTCGCGCCGGTTCCCGGAGAACAGCATGAAATCAGTCGTTGGACGGCTGGCCCTGGTGGCCGGCCTGTTGGCGTCCGTGGTAGCCCAGGCGCAGATCCTGATCGGGCAGACCTCGGGCTTCACCGGCCCGGTGGCCGCAGGCGTCAAGGAAGTCTCCGACGGCGCCCGGCTCTACATCGATTCGGTCAACGCCAAGGGTGGGGTGAACGGCCAGGCGATCGAACTGATCTCGATGGACGACAAGTTCGACCCGAAGCTCGCCGGCGCCAACGCCAAGACGCTGATCACCGAGAAGAACGTCGTCGCGCTGTTCCTCAGCCGCGGCACGCCGCACACGCAGGCCATCCTGCCGCTGCTGGCCGAGTACAAGGTGCCGCTGATCGGCCCGTCCACCGGCGCGATGGTGCTGCACAAGCCGGTCAACCCCTGGGTGTTCAACGTGCGCGCGACCTACCAGCGCGAGGCCGAGCGTGCCGTGCAGCACCTCAGCCTGATCGGCATGGACCGCATCGGCGTGATCCACGTCGAGGACAGCTTCGGCGCCGACATGCTGGAGGGCGCCAAGCGCGGCTTCGAAGCGGTCGCGAAGAACGCGGTGTTCATCGAGAAATACAGCCGCGAGAAGTGGGACTTCACGAAGATCGCGCCGCTGGTCGCGTCGTCGGGCGTGCAGGCCGTGCTGTTCATCGGCTCGGGCAACGCCGTGGCCGACGGCATCGGCGCGATCCGCAAGGCCGGTTCGCGCGCGCAGATCGTGACCTTCTCGAACAACGCCTCGGGCGGCTTCATCAAGTCGCTCGGCGACAACGCGCGCGGCACCATCGTCGCCCAGGTGTTCCCGTACGAGCGCTCGCTGTCGGCGCCGATCGTGAAGGAGGCGCACGACCTCGCCGTCGCCAAGGACCTGGAAGGCGTGACGCCGGCGATGCTCGAAGGCTTTGCCGCCGCCAAGGTGCTGGTGGCGGCGTTGAAGAAGGCCGGCCCGAATCCGACGCGGCTGCGCATCCAGCAGGCGCTGGACGGGATTCAAAAGCTCGACATCGGCGGCCTGGACATCAGCTACAGCCCGACCGACCACACCGGTCTGGACTTCGTCGACCTGTCCATCATCGGCCCGAACGGCAAGTTCCGCCGCTGAGGAAGCCCTGACGACGTGCGGTCGCGGCGCGCGCGCCCGGGGGCCGGTCCGACCGGCCTGCTCGCTACACTGCCGGGCCGATGCCGACGACCGCCCGCCGCCGCCGAACCTCGACCGCCGCGCCGACCCGCTCGTCGTCCCGCCCGGTCACCGGCATGCTCGACCAGACCGTCTACGACGCGCTCTTCGATGCGGTGATGCAACGCCGGCTGCGGCCCGGCGAACGCCTTGCCGAGGCGACGCTGTGCGCGCAGTTCGACGTCAGCCGGACCGTGGTGCGGCAGGCGCTGCGTCGGCTGGCCGAGGCGCGGATCGTCGAGATCGTGCCGAACAAGGGTGCCACGGTCGCTGCGCCGACCCCGGAAGAGACCCGCGAGGTGTTCGTCGCGCGGCGCGCCATCGAGGGAGCGATCGTGCGCCAGGCGGCGCTGCGCCTCTCGCACGGCGACGTGCAGCGCCTGCACGAGCGGCTGGCGGCAGAGCACGCCGCGCTGCACCAGGGCGACCACGGCCGCTGGGTCGCGCTGGCCGGCGGGTTCCACCTCGCGCTCGCCCAGCTCGCCGGCAACCGCGTGCTGCTGCGCCTGCTCACCGAACTGATGACCCGCTGCTCGCTGATCGTCGCGCTGTACGAGGCGCCGGGAGAGGCCTCGTGCGAGCACGACGAGCACGTGCGCATCGTCGACCTGCTCGCCCTGCGCGATGGCGAGGCGGCCGCCGCCGAGATGGAGCGGCACCTCACCGGGCTCGAGGGCCGCCTGGCCATCCCGACCCCCGCGGCCGCGGCCTGACGCGCCGGCCTGGGGCCCGCGGCACGCGGAAGGTGCAATGGCCACCAAACTGGCGCAATGTATACATAAACAAAGTATCTCATAACACATTGATTTAAATACGTTTTCATACTAATTTCGCCTGGCACGATGGATGCATGTATACAATCTGTCGGCCCTCTCGCCGGCCCCTGCCCTCAACCCAGGAGCCTCCCCATGACCCTCCGTCGTCGCCACCTGCTCGCTTCCGGCCTCGCCGCCGCCACCCCCGCGCTGTGGCCGCTCGCGGCGCGCGCCGCCGCCCCGCTCAAGATCGGCTTCGTCTACTCCGGCCCGATCGCCGACATCGGCTGGACCTACCAGCACGACCTCGGCCGCAAGATGGTCGAGAAGGAGTTCGGCAGCCGGGTGCAGACCGTCTACGTCGAGAAGGTGCCCGAATCGGCCGAGGCCGACCGCGTGATCCGCCAGCTCGTGCAGGACGGCTGCAAGATGGTCTTCACCACCTCGTTCGGCTTCATGGATCCCACCCTCCGCGTCGCCGCCGACTTCCCGGACGTGGCCTTCGAGCACTGCTCCGGCTACAAGACCGCGAAGAACGTCGGCATCTACCAGACGCGCTTCTACGAGGGCGCCTACCTGATCGGCCTGCTGGGCGGCCGGATGACGAAGAGCAACACCTTCGGCTACGTCGCGCCCTTCCCGATTCCGGAGGTGATCCGCAACCTGTCCGCCTGGACGCTGGGCGCGCGCAGCGTGAACCCGAAGGTCGGCACCAAGGTGGTCTGGATCAACTCCTGGTACGACCCGGGCCGCGAACGCGAGGCCGCGCAGGCGCTGATCGACCAGGGTGCCGACGTGCTGTACCAGAACACCGACTCGCCGGCCGTCGTGCAGCTCGCGCAGAGCAAGGGCCTGTACGCCTTCGGCCAGGATTCGGACATGACGCGTTTCGGCCCGAAGGCGCATCTGTCGGGCAACACGCTGAACTGGGGCGTCTACTACGTGCACAAGGTGCGCCAGCTGCTCGAGGGAAAGTGGAAGAGCGAGGACACCAAGTGGGGCATGAAGGAAGGCATCGTGCAGGTGGTGCCGCCGAACGCCGAGGTGCCGAAGGACGTGGCCGCGCTGTTCGAGCGCAAGAAGGCCGAGATCCTGGCCGGCGGCTTCCACCCCTTCACCGGGCCGATCAAGGACACCACGGGCGCGCTGAAGGTCGCCGCCGGCCAGGTGCTGGCCGAGGACGAACTCTGGAAGATGAAGTGGTACGCCGAAGGCGTCCTGGGCAAGCAGCCCTGAGGGAAGACATGGAGATCGATTTCGCCGAACTCAGCGCCTACCAGCGCTACAAGCTGATGGCCAGCCTGATCGTGCCGCGGCCGATCGCGCTGGTCACCACGCTCTCGGCCGGCGGCGTGGCCAACGCGGCGCCGTTCTCGATGTTCAACATGCTCGGCGAGGATCCGCCGATCGTGATGCTGTCGATCAATCGCCTGAAGGACGGCCGGCTCAAGGACACCGCGGCGAACATCCTGCGCAGCGGCGAGTTCGTCGTGCACATCAGCGACGAGGCGATCGCCGCGAAGATGCACGCCTGCGGCGAATCGCTGCCGCCCGAGGTGAGCGAGCTGGAGCGCTTCGGGCTGCACCCCGCCGCGTCGCGCACCGTCGCGCCGCCGCGCATCGCCGAGGCGCCGGTGGCCTTCGAGTGCGTGCTGCACGAGAAGCTCGAGACCGAGAGCCGCTACGTGTTCATCGGCCGCGTGCAATGGCTGCATGCGCGCGACGGCCTCGTCGACAGCGCCACCTGGCGCGTGCGCCTGCAGGACTACCACCCGGTCGGCCGCTTCGGCGCGAGCTTCTACGTGACGACGCGCGACCGCTTCGCGATCGACGGGCAGGACCGCGAAAGCCGCGCCAGCACGTCGATCGACGAGATCTAGGGAAGAAGGAGACCACGATGCCGCTCACCGCCGCCGACGACGAACCGATGCGCCAGGCCATCGCGGCCTCGCGCCAGGCGCTCGACGAGGGCAACATGCCGTTCGGCGCGACGCTGGTCGCGCCCGACGGCCGCCTGCTCTGGACCGCGCGCAACAACCAGGTGAGCAGCGGCGACTGCACCGGCCACGCCGAGCTGGTGCTGGTGCGCGAGGCGCGCGCCGCGCTCGGCGCCGACGCCGTGCGCGGCGGCACGGTCTACGCGAGCGGCGAGCCCTGCGCGATGTGCAGCGGCGCGATGTTCTGGGCCGGCATCCGGCGCGTCGTCTACGCCGCCTCGCAGGACGACATCGCCGCCGCGCTGGGCGGCGACACGCTGCCGATCCGCAGCGCCGCGGTCTATGCCGGTGCGCGCCCGCCGGTGCGGGTGGATGGTCCGCTGCAGGCCGATGCGGCGATCGCGGTGCTTCAGGACGCCGCCGCGCGCTTCGCCGGGCGCGTGCGGTAGAACTGCATCGGCACTGCCGCGGCGTCCTTCAGGACACTCTTGCGCATCCGGCCGACCACGTGCATTTCGCAGGGCTTGCAGTCGAAGCGCAGCGTCAGCCGATCGCCGCCGCTGACCAGCGTCAGCGGCTCGGCCCGCACGGTGCCCTGCACGCCGACCACGCCCTTGGCCTGCTTCGGGCACAGGCTCAGGCTGTAGCGCACGCAGTGCCTGGTGATCATCAGCGACACCTCGCCGAGCTCCTCGTGGCTCTCGTACGCGGCGGCGACGACCTTCACGCCGTGGCGGGCGTAGAACGCGGCGGCACGGCCGTTGTGGACGTTGGCGAGGTAGCTCAGCGTGTCCTCCGGGTACGGCAGCGGCGGCTCGACGGGCCGCGCCCGCGGCAGGCGCGCGAGCGCGCCCGCCCGCGCGGCCTCCAGCGCGGCGATCACGTCGCGGCGCAGGCCGTTGGCGAGCGAGGCGGGCACGAACGCATCGCCGGCGATCGTGATGGCGCGCGCCTCGAAGATCGTCGTGCCGAGCTTGCCGAGCGCGTCGTGCAGTGCGCTGCGCGCGCGCACCGGGTCGCGTGCCGGCTCCAATGCCCGCGCGGCGGCGACGGCGGCATGGTGCCCGTCCTCGTCGACCGCCTCGAGCACGAAGCCGGCCTCGACGGCCCGCCAGTACAGGTCGACGCCGATGCGGCGTTCGGCCGACGGGCGCGCGAGAAGCCGCTCCCACGCCATGTCGCGGTTGCGGCTGATGGCCGTACCGCGCCGCAGATCCTTCAGCGCGGCCATCTCGGCATTCGGCTCGACGCGCCACGTGCGGCCCGCCAGACGCGTCGCGACGTTGACCGGCACACCCTGCAGTTCCCCCTGCAGGTCGACCCAGGTCAGCGCATCGCCGTTGTTCAGAACCGCGTCCTGCGCCTCGGTTTCGAGCTCGAAATGCGCGCGCCCGACCTGCGTCACGTGGCCGAGCGGCAGGCCGGCGTGCTTGGGCGTGTCGAAGGCGCCGATGTCCTCCAGGCGGCCGTTCACGAAGTAGTCGGTCGCGCCCCGGTTGAAGTTGCGCGCGGGGTCGGGCGCGAAATGGAAGCGGCAGCGGCCCGACGACGCGCGCCTGAGCCCGCGGCGGCCCTCCAGCAGCGCGTCGAACAGCTGCCGGTAATGCGCCGTCACGTTCTTCACGTAGCCGAGGTCCTTGTAGCGGCCCTCGATCTTGAAGCTGCGCACGCCGGCCTCGACCAGCGCGGCGAGGTTGGCGCTCTGGTCGTTGTCCTTCAGCGACAGCACGTGCTTCTCGTGCGCGACGATGCGGCCCTGCGCGTCGGTCACCGTGTAGGGCAGCCGGCACTCCTGCGAGCAGTTGCCGCGGTTCGCGCTGCGGCCGGTGTGCGCATGGCTGATGAAACACTGGCCGCTGTAGGCCACGCACAGCGCGCCGTGGATGAAGAACTCGAGCGTCGCCTCGCCGACCTGCGCGGCCACCGCCTGGATCTGCGCCAACGTCAGCTCGCGCGCCAGCACCATCTGCGAGAAGCCCGCGTCCTGCAGGAAGCGCGCCTTCTCCGGCGTGCGGATGTCGGTCTGCGTGCTGGCATGCAGCTGGATCGGCGGCAGGTCGAGCTCGAGCAGGCCCATGTCCTGCACGATCAGCGCGTCGATGCCGAGGTTCCAGGCGTCCCAGGCCAGCCGGCGCGCGGCCTCCAGCTCGTCGTCGCGCAGGATGGTGTTCAGGGTCAGGAAGATGCGCGCGCGGTAGCGGTGCGCATGTTTCACCAGGCGCTCCAGGTCGGGCAGCTCGTTGCCCGCCTTGTCGCGCGCGCCGAAGGACGGGCCGCCGATGTAGACGGCGTCCGCACCGTGGTTCACCGCCTCGATGCCGATGTCGGCATCGCGCGCGGGGGCGAGCAGTTCCAGTTCGGGGCGGGGCATGGCAGGACGCGGGCAGCAGCGCGCGGATTGTCCGCCAGCTTCGCTCAGTCTGTCGCCAGCGCACGTTCCAGCGAACTGTTCAGCGTCTCCAGCTCGTTGGTGATGTCGGCCTGGCGCAGCGCGGCGCGGCGCCGGCGCAGCTGGCGCCCGAGTTCGTCCAGATGGTCCTGCGCGCGCTGCATCTGCGCCAGGCGCCAGCGGTTCTCCTGTTCCAGCGAGGCCTGCAGCGCACCCAGCAGACGCAGCCGCAGCATCTGCCGGCGCAGTGCCGACCACAGCGCCGGCAGCGCGAGCTGGCGCAGCGGCGCGACGCCGGTGTCGGCCACGCCGTGCGTCTGCACGCCGTCGTCCTCCGGCCGCGGCCAGAGCGGCACGCTGAGCAGCTCGGTCTCGCCGTGGTGCAGAAGCCGCAGCGACCGCCCCGCCTGCAGCTCGTGGACCAGCGCGAGGCTCCAGGCGTCGAGCGCGGCGTCAGCCTCGTCGAGCGCGGCGCAGCCCGGCAAGGCGACGACGGGCAGATCGGCAGGCAGCAGCGCCCCCAGCCGCGTGCCGGCCACCAGCCAGCGTGCCGCGGGCTCGGCGGCGCGCCGCGACAGCATCGCCTCGACGAGCCGCGCGTTGAACGCACCACAGAAGCCGCGCTCGGCACCGACCACCAGCCAGGTCGTTGCCCGGGCGGACCGCGTGTCCTCGTCGTCCGCGGGCAGCGCATGCAGTGCCCGTTGCAGCGCCGCACGCGCCTCGACCAGCGCCGGTTGCGCGCGGCTGACGCGCTGCAGTTCGGCAAAGGCGAGGTTCTTCATCGCCTGGACGATCTGGCGCAACTCGCCGAGCAGGCGCTCGCGTTCGCGCAGCGCATGCTGGCCGCTCACGGCACGACCCTCCGTGCTGCGCACTCCGGGGTTCGCGCTTGGGAGCGGCCCGGCGCGCTCACGGGGCGCGTCCCAGCGCGTCGCGCACCGCGGCCACCCAGCGCTCGCGCGGCGCGTCGAGCGGCGGCGCCTGGCCGGCCAGTGCCGCCAGGCGCGCGAGCGCCGCGTCGAGCGCCTCGCCTGCGAGGCCGTCGAGCCAGCCTTCGTTGAGCGCCACCAGCCAGCCCATCTGGTAGGCGATCGCGCGCGGCGCGAGCCGCCCCTGGCGCAGCAGCGCCTGCAGCAGCTGGCCGCGCGCGAGGCGCGCCCGCATCGCGTCGTCCAGCCGCGTGCCGAAGCGGGTGAACAGCTCCAGCTCGAGGAACTGCAGGTAGTCCAGCCGCAGCCGCTTGCACTCGTGCGCGACGGCGCGGTCCTGCGCCTTGCCGCCGATGCGCGAGACCGAGGTGCCGACGTCGATCGCCGGAAACATGCCCGAGGCCACCAGCTTGCTGCTCAGGTAGACCTGACCGTCGGTGATCGAGATCAGGTTGGTCGGGATGTAGCTCGCCACCTCGCCGAGCTGCGTCGGCACGATCGGCAGCGCCGTCATGCTGCCGCCGCCCTGCGCCGCGCTCAGCTGCGTCGAGCGTTCGAGCAGGCGCGAGTGCAGGTAGAAGATGTCGCCCGGGTAGGCCTCGCGCCCCGGCGGGCGGCGCAGCAGCAGCGACAGTTCGCGGTAAGCCTGCGCATGCTTGCCCAGGTCGTCGTAGACGATCAGCGTGTCGTGCCCGGCGTGCATCCACGACTCGGCCAGCGCACAGCCGGCGAACGGCGCGAGGTACTGCAGCCCGGGCAGCGAGCCGGCCTCGGCGGCCACCACCGTGGTGTGCTCGAGCGCGCCTTGCTCGCTCAGCAACGCGAGGGTCTCGGCCACCTCGGCTCGGCGCTGCCCGATCAGCACCAGCACGCAGCGCACGCCCTGCCCGCGCTGGTGGATCAGCGCATCCAGCGCCAGCGCGCTCTTGCCGGTGCCCTCGTCGCCGATCAGCAGCTCGCGCTGGCCGCGGCCGATCGGCAGCAGCGTGTCGATCACGGTGTTGCCGGTGTACAGCGGGCGCGTCACCGGGTCGCGCTCGACGATCGCCGGCGAGCGCGTCTCCAGCGGGCGCTGCTCATCGGCGCGCGGCGCGGGCTTGCCGTCCAGCGGCCGGCCGAGCGGATCGATCACGCGCCCGAGCAGCGCGTCGCTGCAGCCCAGCGCGAGCCGCTGGCCGCTGCGCCGCATCCTCAGCCCGGCCACCAGCTGCTCGCTCTGGTCGAGCAGGATGCAGCCTGCCAGGCGCTCGTCGAGCTGGAACACCCAGGCGCGGCTGCCGTCGCCCGAGCGCAGCACCTCGCCGACGGGCACCGACGGCAGCCCCTGCAGCCAGGCGATGCCGTCGGCCACGCCGATCACGGTGCCGACTTCCTCGACGACCAGGCCGATGTTGGCAGCCCCCAAGGATCAGTCCTCCGCGGCGAACGCGTCGACGCCGCGGCGCAGGCTGGCCTCGAGCTGATGCCCCGGCAGGTGCACGCAGATGCCGGCCAGCAGCGCCGGGTCGCGGCGCCACCGGGTCTGCACCGCGGCCCCGGCCAGTGCGCGCACCTCGGTGTCGATGCGTTCGCGCTGCGCCGGCGCCGGATCGTGCGCGGTGCAGACATCCACCGTCGGCGCCGCGTCACGTCCCGGGTCCCAGCCGTCGCGCAGCGCGGCGCGCGCCGGTCCGGCCTGCTGCGCCAGGTCGTCGAGGAACAGCTCGACCACCGCCGCCTCGACCGCAGGCGTCGCGAGGCGCCGCAGGTAGCCGGCGACAAAGGCCGCGGCGCGCTCGCGCAGCGCGCGTTCGTCCTGCTGGCGTGCGCGCGCCAGTTCCTGCTGCGCCGCCGCGCGTGCCTTCTCGCGCTCGGCCGTCAGCTCACGCTGCAGCTGATCGAGCTGGCGCTGGCGCAACGCAGCGATCTCCTCGGCCAGTGCACGCTCGGCCTGGCCGCGTCGGGCCTCCTGCTGCGCCGCCTGCTGCGCCAGCGCCGCCGCACGCGCGTCGAGCTGCTCGTGCTCCGTGCGCAAGCGCTCGGCCTGCTGCGCTTCGGTAGCGGCGCGCGCCGCGAGGTTCGCGCGCAGCGGGCGGAACAGGAAGCGGTTCAGCAGCCACAGCAGCACCAGGAAGTTGAGGATCTCCAGCGCGAAGGTGGTGGCGTCGAGTTCCATCGCCGCCGCCTCACTTCAGCAGGTACTCGAGCAGCGGGTTGCGGAACAGGATGATCAGCGCCACCACCAGGCAGTAGATCGCCAGCGACTCGATCATCGCCAGGCCGATGAACAGCGTGCGGCTGATCGACTTCTCGGCCTCGGGCTGGCGCGCCAGCGCATCCAGCGCCGCGGCGATCGCGCGGCCCATCGCAAGTGCGGGGAAGAACACGCCCAGCGCGATCGCCAATGCGGCGACGACGGTGGACACGAGGCTGAACAGGTGCAGGTCGCTCATGCGGACTCCTGGGAAGGCGGGGAAGGTTCGGAGGAAGAAGACGTCTGCGCGGCACGCGCGTGGCTCGCCTCGAGCGCACTGCCGATGTAGATCAAGGCCAGCATGCCGAAGATGTAGGCCTGAACCAGCGCCTCTATCACATGCAGCAGCAGCAGCGGCACCGGCACCAGCAGGCCGGCCACCAGCAGCACCAGCAGCGCCGCCATCTCCAGGCTCATCATGTTGCCGAACAGGCGGATCGCCAGCGCCAGCGTGCGCGTGACCTCGCTGATCAGGTGGAAGGGCAGCAGGATCGGGCTGGGCGAGAGGTAGTGGCGCAGATAGGCCCGCCAGCCCGCCGCGCGGATGCCGTAGACGTGCACCGCGGCGAACACGATCAGCGCCAGCGCCCCGGTCACCGACAGGTCGCGCGTCGGCGACGACAGGCCAGGCACCAGGCCGAGCAGGTTGGCCATCAGCACGAACAGCCACAACGTGCCGACGAAGGGCAGCACGTGGTCGACGTCGTCCGCCGGCACGACCTCGGCAACGGCGTCGCGCATCAGCGTGTAGGCCGCCTCGCCGGCGCGCGCCGACCCGTGGCGCCACGCGAACGCGAGCGCCAGCAGCAGCGCGCCGACCGCCACCGACAGCAGCAGCGGCTCGCGCAGCGACAGCGCGCCGAGGTGGATCGCAAACTCGCCGTCCATGCCGACGCTCACTTGCCGTGCGTGCGGAAGAACCACACGACGTTGCCGACGCCGACCGCGAGGCCGAGCAGGATCAGGTTGACGGTCCAGCGCACCGAGTAGCCGGCCGACTGCTCGTCGAGCCAGCGCCCGAGGTAGGCGCCGGCCACCAGCGGCACGGCCAGCAGCAGCCCGGCGGTGCCGCCGGTGACGAGCAGGCCCAGCAGTCCCGCGGGCCGCGCCTCGCGCAGGCGCCGCACCTGGCGGGTCAGGCTGTCGCGCAGGCGGTCGTCGTCGCCGTTCACTGGACCACCCTCCGTGCTGCGCACGCCGGGATTCGCGCTTGGGAGCGGCCCGGCGCGCTCATGCCGAACTCTGCGCCAGTTGGGTCAGCTGCTCCAGCCGCCGCAGCAGCGCAAGGTCGAGCTGCGCGCGGTTCTCGCGGGTGCTGACACGCCAGGCGCCTTCACGTTGCAGCGCTTCGGCCAGGCGGGTCTGCAGCGCCTCGGGCTGGTCCTCCAGCAGGAAGCGGCGGCTGACGATGCGCACCTCGGCGCCGCCCGGACCGCGCTCGCAGGCGAGCAGCCCGCCGACGCAGGCGCCCCAGGTCCAGTCGGGCGCGGCGGCACGGCGCAACCGGAACAGCCCGGGCTCGAGCACCGTGACCAGCGGCGCATGCCCCGGCCACAAGCCGAACTGGCCGGAGGCATCGGCCGCGACCAGGCTGCTCACGTCGTCGAAGCGCACGACGCGCAGGCCGTCGAGCAGGCTCACCGACAGGTTGACGCTCATGCCGGCATCGCCCCCTGCATGTAGCAGGCCTCCTCGCTGCGCGCGTCGTAGGCGCCGGCGAGGAAACGCTCGCAGTCGTCCAGCGTGGTCGCGAGCGGCACCGAGACACCGGGCAGGCCGGTGTGGTCGGCCACGACCTGGAACGGCTGCGTCAGGTAGCGCTGCAGTCGGCGCGCGCGCTGCACGATGCGGCGGTCCTCGGCGGCCAGCTCCTCGACGCCGAGCATCGCGATGATGTCCTCCAGCTCCTTGTAGCGCGCCAGGTGCTCGCGCACCGCGGTGGCGATGCGGTGGTGGCGCGCGCCGAGCACGCGCGCGTCCATCATCCGGCTGTTGGAGGCCAGCGGGTCGACCGCCGGGTAGATGCCGCGTGCCGCCTGCTCGCGCGACAGCACGACGACGGAGTCGAGGTGCGCCTGGATCGCCGCGATCGACGGATCGCTCATGTCGTCGGCCGGCACGTAGACCGCCTGCACCGCGGTGATCGCGCCCTGCCGGGTCGAGAGGATGCGCTCCTCCAGGCTCGCGACCTCGGTCTGCAGCGTCGGCTGGTAGCCCACGCTGGAGGGCATGCGACCGAGCAGCCCGGAGATCTCGGTGCCGGCCTG
Source organism: Piscinibacter sp. (assembly GCA_019635485.1). GTDB lineage: Bacteria > Pseudomonadota > Gammaproteobacteria > Burkholderiales > Burkholderiaceae_C > Piscinibacter. The sequence goes on from JAHBZL010000013.1 coordinate 56,883, forward strand.
CACGTAGCGGAACAGGTTGTCCATCAGGAACAGCACCTCGCCGCTGCCGGCGTCGCGCAGCGCCTCGGCGCAGGTCAGCGCGGTGAAGCCGGTGTGGAAACGCACGCCCGGGGTCTCGTCCATCTGGCCGAACACCATCACGCTGCGCGCCATCACGCCCGCCTCGCGCATCTCGTGCCACAGCTCGTGGCCTTCGCGGATGCGCTCGCCGACGCCGGCGAACACCGACACCCCGTGGTGCAGGCTGCCGACGGCGTGCATGAACTCCATCATCAGCACCGTCTTGCCGACGCCGGCCCCGCCGAACAGGCCCGTCTTGCCGCCGCGCACGAACGGGCACAGCAGGTCGATCACCTTGATGCCGGTGGGCAGGATGTGCTGGCCCGGCACCGTGTCGGCCAGCGGCGGTGCCGGCGCAACCACCGGACGCAGCGGCGCCGCGATCGGATCGCCGCCATCCAGCGGGCGGCCGAGCACGTCGATCAGCCGGCCCAGCACCTCGGGTCCGGCCGGCACCGCCAGCGGCGCGCCGCGGTCGCGCGCCACCATGCCGCGCGCGAGGCCCTCGGTGGACTGCAGCGCGATGGCGCGCACCCGGTCCTCGGACAGGTGCTGGGCGACCACCAGCACCAGCCCCTGGCCGTCCAGCGCGACATCGAGCACGTGGCCGAGTTGCGGCAGCGGCGTGCCGCGCACGTCGACCACCGGGCCGTGCACGGCCGCGACGCGGTGCGGCGCAGCCTGGGGCTCGGCGAGGACGGCGGACATCGTGCAGGTCGGAGTGGCGGCAGCGAGCGGAGGTTCGTTGCCGCCGCATCATTCCGTGGTGCGCCGGGCCCGCGATTGATGGCGGTCAATCAAGGCTCGTGATCGGAGTTGGGCCGGTCGATCGCGCCACGCATTCGGCGATATCCCCCGACGCCGCGCGATTCCGGGGGCCCGGGGAACACGCAGCCGCCCGCGCCCGGTTTCGATTCATGACCGCTGAGTTCGCTACGTGAACTACATGGTCATTACAGATACTGCATAGTTTCTTCGCGAGTGGCTGGCGCCACTTCGCCTCGACAACCCATCAACTGGAGCAGTAACCATGTTCGATTGGCTCAAGAGACTGACGGCGCTGGCCGTCCTCGTGTCGGTGGCCGCCTGCGGCGGCGGCGACGATCACCCGCCCGGCACCGTGGTGCAGGTGGCCCAGGGCGATGCCCGCTTCAGCATCCTGGCCGAGGCGGTCGTCGCGGCCGACCTCGGAGCCACACTGTCGGCGGCAGGCCCTTACACGGTCTTTGCGCCGACGAACGACGCGTTCGCCGCGCTGCTGACCGAGCTGGGTGTGACCAAGGCCCAGCTGCTCGCCGACAAGCCGTTGCTGACCGCGGTGCTGCAGTACCACGTGCTCGCAGCGCGCGTGCTGCGCGCGGACGTGCCGCTCGGCCAGGCGGTCACGCCGCTGGCCGGCGGCATCTTCAAGGTCGATGCCGCTGGCGCGGATCTCGTGATCACGGACGGCCGCAACCGCACCGCGCGCATCGTGCAGACCGACGTGCCCGCGTCGAACGGCGTGATCCATGCCGTCGACAAGGTCCTGCTGCCGGCAGACAAGACCATCGTCCAGACCGCGATCGCGAATCCAAGCTTCAGCATCCTCGTCGAGGCCGTCGTCGCCGCGAACCTCGTCGACACACTCAGCGGCGATGGTCCCTTCACGGTGTTCGCGCCGACCGACGCGGCCTTCGCCGACCTGCTGGCCGAACTCGGCATCACGAAGGACGCCCTGCTCGCAGACACCGCGCTGCTGACCGAGGTGCTGACCTACCACGTCGTGCCGGGACGCGTGCTGAAGGCCGGCGTGCCGGTCGGTACGCCGATCGCGACGGTGCAGGGCGACACCTTCACGGTGAATGGCTCGCTCGCGATCACCGACCAGCGCGCCCGCGTCGCCAACATCGCCGCCACCGACGTGCTCGCGAGCAACGGCGTCATTCACGTCATCGACAAGGTGATCCTGCCGGCGCCCTGACGAGACGGCTTACTGCCGCCGAAGTGAGCGCCGCGCCGTCCAGGCGTGCCCGCCATCTCGTGATCGTGCTGGGCGACCAGCTCGACCGAGGGGCGAGCGCGTTCGACGGATTCGACGCCGCACTCGACATCGTCTGGATGTGCGAGGCCGCGGAGGAGAGCAGGCACGTCTGGAGCAGCCAGCAGCGCATCGTGATGTTCCTCGCGGCGATGCGCCACTTCGCGGCGCAGTTGCGCGACGAGCGAGTGACCGTCGACTACGAGGAGCTTCGCGAAGGGTCGCTCGGCGACGCGCTCGCCGAGGCCATCGCGCGGCATCGGCCGGAGCGCGTGCGGCTCACCGAGCCCGGCGACTGGCGCGTGGCGCAGGCATTGCGCAGCGCCGTGGGCAACACGCCGCTCGACCTGTGCGAGGACCGTCACTTCCTCTGCGACCACGCGGCGTTCGCCGCCTTCGCGCGCGGCCGGCGCACGCTGCGCATGGAGCACTTCTACCGTGTGATGCGCCGCCGCCACCGGATCCTGATGGATGGCGACAACCCCTGTGGCGGCCGCTGGAACTTCGATGCCGACAACCGTGCCGCCTTCGGTCCGCAGGGACCCGGCTTCCTGCCGCCGCCCGCACGTTTCGAACCCGATGCCATCACGCGGCAGGTGATCACGCTCGTGCAGGCGCGCTTCGGCACGCATCCCGGCCAGGCCGATCCCTTCGGCTGGCCGGTGACGCGGGCGCAGGCGCTGCAGGCGCTGCGCGTCTTCGTCGACGAACGCCTCGAACACTTCGGCCGCTGGCAGGACGCGATGTGGCCGGGCGAACCCTGGCTCTACCACGCTCACCTCGCGGCGGCGCTCAACCTGAAGCTCCTCGACCCGCGCGAGGCGATCACCGCGGCCGAGTCGGCCTGGCGAGCCGGCCGCGTGCCGCTCGCGGCGGCGGAGGGCTTCATCCGCCAGATCCTCGGCTGGCGCGAGTACGTGCGCGGCATCTACTGGCAGCAGATGCCGGGCTACGCCGACTCGAACGCGCTGCAGGCGCGACACGACCTGCCCGCCTGGTACTGGAGCGGCGAAACCTCGATGCGCTGCCTGGCCGACGCGATCGGCCAGACGCTGCGCCACGGCTATGCCCACCACATCCAGCGACTCATGGTGACCGGACTGTTCGCGCTGCTCTACGGCGTCGAGCCGAAGCAGGTGCACGCCTGGTATCTGAGCGTGTACGTCGATGCGGTCGAGTGGGTCGAACTGCCGAACACGCTGGGCATGAGCCAGTTCGCCGACGGCGGCCTGCTCGCGAGCAAGCCGTACGTGGCGAGCGGCCGCTACATCGAACGCATGAGCGACCATTGCCGCGGTTGCCGCTTCGACCCGGCCGCGCGGACCGGCGAACGGGCGTGCCCCTTCACCACGCTGTACTGGGACTTCCTCGCCCGTCATGCCTCGCGCTTCGCGGCGCACCCCCGCCTGGCACCGCAAGTCAGGAACCTGGAGCGCATCGATGCATCGGAGCGGGCCGCGATCGCCGCGCGGGCGCGCGACATCCGCGACGACCGGGTCGGCCATCGCGACGGCGACGATCAATTCGACTGAGGGGCGTTGGCCCTGCTCACGAGGGTTTCGATTCGCCTCGAATCGGACCCTGCAACGAAGGCGCCCGCACAGGGCGGGCGCTTGCGACGGGTCGGAGCGGACGTATCAGGGGCAGGACGAAGGTAGCGCGAACGATTCGGTGATCGTCACCTTGCCCCGCCGGCTGACGGTGCCCTTGGCACCGACCCCGATGCCCTGGGCGGCAAAGCCGCGCCACACCAGGCACTCGCGTCCCGTTCCCGCCACGGCCTGCAGCATGCCGTCGCGCATGTTCTCGAAGGTCGGCGTGGCGGGCGTGAAGTTCATGCCCTGCACGAAGTCTCCATGGGCATCCACCGAGGTCAGGCCGGCCGCCAGGTAGTTCTGACGGACCTTCCACATCGCTGCGGCGTAGATCTCGCCGTCGTCATGCACTTCGCCGCCGTCGACGGCGCCGTAGGTCCGCGGGTAACCTTCGTAGCTGTCGCGACGGATGCCCGCAGGGTTGCTGAACGCAAAGTCACCCATGATGGGTCGCCCGAGGACCATGAAGGCATTGACGTCGGAGGCTCCCTCTCCGATCGCGCCGGCGAGTGGCCCGCTCATGCCACCGATCATGCGCCACGTCAGGCCGTGGCCGTACTCGTGGTACACGATGCTGGCGTCGAGGTCGCCATCGATCTGCAGCGGATCCACCGGATTCTTGCGCAGGCTGGCGCCCTGGCTCAGTGCGGCGAGATTGCGGAGCGTCGAACCATCGGTCTGGGAGACCATGGCCGACGGAATCTTGATCTTCCGATCCGTTCCACCCGGGCTGAAGCCGTTGCCCGGGACGTTGTTGACGATGATCACGCCCACCGCGCCTGCCCTTTGCGCGTTCACCACCTTCACCGTGAAGTTGCAGTTGCCGCGATCGACGATCGCGAGCTTGCCGGTCAGAGACGCCACCGACGCCTCACAGCCATCGGTTGCGCTGATACCGCCCGCATCGGTGTAGACGGCGAGGGGCGCCGCCACGCCGGCCAGGGTCACCGCCGAACCGAAGGTGGAACTCCACGCGCCATAGTCGGCGCCGCCGGTCGTCACGAACGCGTTGGGGCCGGCGCCGCTCCAGAGGTACATCTGCATCCGCGGCGAGGAGCCATCGTTGGGGGTCGCGAAGTTGGCGTTGTCGGTGCCGCTGCCGTCCTGCGCCTCGGCCAGCACCGGGTCGTTGCCCAGCCCCCCGTTGCCGAAGTTGTTGGCCTGGAAATTCCTGTGCGCCTCGTCGAAGCCGTGGCCGTAGAGGATGTCGTGGATCGTGTTGGTCAGGTAGAACAGGTTCTGCACCGCGACCGCGCGGTTGCCGGTTGTCTTCGGCGTGGAGAACAGATCCACGGCCGTCAGGAATCTGCCGTCCGTCACAGGCGTGCCCCCGGCGTCGGGAGCGTTGTTGGCGTCCGTGTCGAGATACGTCCTGGTGTTGTTGCCCTGGATGTTGATGGTCGATTGGGCACCGCTCAACCAGCCTGCCGGTGACTGCGCATTGCCTGCCCCGGGGCCGTTGACCGGGGTTTGCGCGCCCCTCAACGGGTCGTCGACGAACACGTTGTAGCTGTCGTTCGCCGTCCGCCGCTCGACGTTGAGCACGCGCCCGTTGCCACCGACCAGGGTGTGGTCGAGCAGGTTGTCGCGGCGGGTCCAGGTCTGCACCAGCCAGCCTTGCGACATCGAGCCATCGTCGAGCGGGATCACGACCGCGCTCACCGTGGGCGGGTTGAAGAAGAAGCCGCCGCCGTCGAACGACTCGGTCCGGCCGCTGCGCCCCATCGAACGGAACTGCGCCTGTTCGCCCGGGTGCACCTGGGCCATCGCGGCGCGCAGGGCGTCGAGTGCCGAAGTGCGCGGCGCGGCGAGGGCCTGGGTGGGCACCGCCGCGAGGTGGTCGATCAAATGCACCAGCTGACCATTGCGGTCGAACGCTGCCTTGGCATACGCGCCGTAGACCGGCAGCCCGGCGACCACCTGCTCATAACGTTGGTGCGTGACACCGTTGCGGCCGGCGGCGCTGCCCGCGTCCACCAGGGCGGCCAGCGTCGCAAGGTCGCGCCCATTGGAACGCAGCACCGTCGCGGTGGCCTGGGCCCGATTCATGAGGGCCGAGGCCAGTGCACTGCCGGACTCAGCCCGGTAGACCGCCGCCTCGGCGCGGTGGTAGCCAGAGCCGAGATCCTGCGACCACGAGCTGCCGCTCATGGCCAAGGTCACTGCCAGCGCCAAGCCGGCCTGTCGGATAGGGCCCGCGGTGATGGGACGCAACATGAGGTGCCTCGGGCTCGTGAATCAAGAGTCTGCGCATTCTGGGGCAGGCTCCATGAACGGGCCGCTAGGGTACTCCCCGGGGAATGCGGTTCCCCCCGCGAGTCAGGGACGCACCGCGCCGCCAGCGTGCTTCGACGCGCTCGGTGCTGGTCTCCGGGGAGGCACTCGATCGGGACCCGCGGCGGGCCCGACAGCTGTCACCGCCGACCGCTCCGGCCAACGGCCGTCAACCACGAATCACCGCTTGCCGGCCGTCCGATTCCGGCGTCCTACGGCAGCGCTTGCCACAGTGCCACGCCGCCCGCCGCGATCAGCATCAGGGCCCACAGCAGGTCGAGGTTGAACCAGGAGCGGTTCAGGAAACGCAGGCCCAGGTGGCGGTAGACCCCCCAGGCGATCGCCCCGCCGACCCCCATCATCACCAAGGTGTGCAGCGCGGCGGCCAGCACGGTGAGCCCGAGGTCGTTGCCCGCGGCGGCCAGCAGGGCCGCGTGGCCGGTGTGCCCCTGCGTGCCGCCGCACAGCACCAGCACGGCCGGCACCAGCATCAGCCCGGCGCCGTGGGCCGTGGCCATCAGGAAGGACCACAGCGCGAGGCGCGACGGCCCGATGCGGGCCAGCCAGCGCGGATGGCGCTGCCGCAGCAATCGGTAGACGCCGAAGCCGATCAGCAACGCTCCGGCGGCGAGCCGGATCTCGGTCAGCCGTTCGAGATACGCGCCCAGCAGCGCGAAGGGCAGCAGCGCGACGGCCATCGCCGCGAAGTGCCCGCCGGCGATCGGCGGCAGCGCCTTGAACACGGCCGCGCCGCGGCGTGCCTCGAGCCCGGCGGAGACCGCGAACAGCCAGCCCATCGCCGGGTTGAGCCCATGGAAGGCGCCCAGGCCCGCGATGGCGGCCCAGGCCCAGACCTGCGTCCCGAGCGCGTCGCCCATCGCGGCGCGGCCGGTGCCGCTTTCAGGCCGACGCGTAGCAGAACGAATCGGTCGAGCAGTCGCCGCCCGCCAGGCGGACCTGGTGCGCGCGGTAGCCGTCGTCGAAGGAGACGCAGAACTTGTCGTCCAGCGCGATCCCGCCCTGCGCCCCGACGCGTGCCATCACCATGCGTCCGGGCACGCCGTCGGGATAGAACTGGTCGTCCCAGCTGCTGTAGAGCGAGTTCGTGAAGTAGACCCGTTCACCGTCGCGGCTGACCTCCACCATCTGCGGCCCGCCGCCGAAGGCGGTGCCGTTCGGGTGCGGTCTGTGGTCGACGATGCCGCCCACGCGCACCGACCCGGCGAGCTTGGGCTGCATCGGGTCGCTGACGTCGTACTGGCGCAGTTCGCCGGTGCCCCAGCAGGCGACGTAGAGGTAGTGGTCGTCGAGCGACAGGTCGATGTCGCTGATCAGCGGCGGCACGGCCTTGAAGGGCTGCAGCAGCGGCGGCAGCTTCGCCGGGTCGGCCGGCTGGGGCGGGATCACCGCAGTCTTGTGTGCCGCGAAGCGGCCGTTCTCGCGCGTCCAGGTCCAGATCGAGCCTTCCAGGTTGGTGGTGTCGATGACCACGCCGACGAAGCCGTAGTCCTTGGTCGGCTCGTGTGCCGGGCGCACCTCGAGCGCCATCTGGTGGTTCGCGCCGAGGTCGATGGTCTGCACGTGGCGCCGTGCACGCAGGTCCCAGAAATGCAGGCGGTGGCCGTAGCGGTTGGCCAGCAGGTCCTCGCCGACGAGCCCGTTCTCGAACTGCGGCGGCAGCGCCCATTCGCTGGACACCATGTAGTCGTGCGGGATGTTCCACCAGAAGTCGTAGCTCAGCTTCTGGTCGCCGCGCTCCATCTCCCAGCGGCCGAGGATCTCGAAGCTCTCGCAGTCCATCAGGAAGATGCCGGGCGGGCCGTCGGTGCCGTCCTGGCCCTTGCCGCCCAGCGTGCTGATGTAGATGCCTTCCGGCCCGCAGTGCACGGTGTGCGGGCGCGAGTAGCCGGTCTTGCGGATCACCTCGTCGGGCTCGATCACCTTGACGATGCGGGCGCTGGTCGGCTCGGGCTTGGTGTCGATGATCGTCAGGCGCGACGAGCGCATGCCGGGCACGATCAGGTAGCGCCGCTCGGTGAACGGGTGGCCGTTCAGCGGGCACAGCATCGAGCTGCAGGCATTCCAGCCGAAGTGGTGCAGTTCGTCGCCGGGATGTTTCAGCTCGACCTGGTGCACCACCTGCCCGTAGCGCGGGGACTTCGGATGCGTGTCGACGACGGCGATCGCATCGGGCTTGCGCCGGTCCGGACGCAGCAGCGCCACGTAGGCGTGCTGCTCGTCGGGCGCCTCCATCGCCAGGCGCGGCGAGGGATAGAAGGTCGGATCGGGGCGGACGGTGGCAGGCATGGCAAGCCCTCCTGTGAGCAATGAATAGCCCATGCCCGGGCCGACTGCAAGGCAGCCGGCCCGCCCGCGCGCTATTTCAGCAGCTCGCGCACCGCCGCCTCGAGCTGCTCGTCGCGCCCCGCGCCCAGCGCGGCCGGGTCGTTGGGCACGAGGATGTCGGGCTTCACTAGCGCCTTCTCCATGTAGTTGCCCTGCTGGTCGCGGTAGCCGACCTGCGGAATGCCGAAGTACAGCGAGTCGTTCTGCAGCGTCTCCCACCACACCGCCGTGCCGGTGCCGGCCACCGGCATGCCCAGCAGCGGCCCGATGCGGAAGTGCTGGTAGACCCACGGGAACAGGTGCGCATCGGAGTAGTTGCTCTCGCTGATCAGCACCAGCGAAGGCTTGGTCCAGCGCCCGGCCGGCTCCCAGCCGATCTCCTGGCCGCGCGGCACGGCCTGCAGGTAGCGCCGGCCGGACAGCAGCATCGCCAGCTCGTCGTGCAGGTTGCCGCCGCCGTTGAAGCGCGTGTCGACGATCAGCGCCTGCTTGGCGCTGTGCCGGCCGAGCACCTCGGCGAAGGTGTCGCGGTAGCTCTCGTCGTCCATGCCGCGCACGTGCACGTAGCCGACGCGGCCGCCGGACAGGCGGTCGACCGTCTCGCGCTGCGTCCGCACCCAGCGCCGGTACAGCAGTTCGCCCTGTGCCCGGCCCGAGATGGCCCGCACGGTCTGTTCGGTGCGCCGCCCGCTGGCCGGGTCGAACAGCGTCAGCGCGACGCGCTTGCCGGCCTTGCGGTTCAGCAGCGAATCGACCTCCATGCCCGGCGCGATCACGACGCCGTCGATGCGCTCGATCACGACACCCGCCCGCGCCGCCGAACCGGCGGTCTGCAGCGGGCCGCCGTCCATCACCTCGGCGATCTTCAGGCCCGGACCGGCGTGGGCGGGGTCGAAGAACGCGCCGAGCGCCGCGGTGGCGTCGTCGCCCGGCGCATGCCGCACATGGCCGGCGCCGGTGTGCGAGACGTTCAGTTCGCCGAGCATCTCGCTGAGGCACTCGGCGAAGTCCTGGTCGTTCGCGATGTAGGGCAGGAAGCGCTCGTAGGCGCGCCGGTAGAAAGCCCAGTCGACACCGTTCATGTCGGCCACGTAGAGCTTCTTCAGCGTCTGCCGCCAGACATGCTCGAACAGGTAGGCGCGCTCGGCGGCCGCGTCCAGGTTCAGCTCGGCGCTGAACTTCACCGGCTCGGGTTTGGCGGGGCCGTCCTCCTTCGGCAGCTTGAACTTGTGCAGGCTGCCGTCGACCAGCACGAAGCCGTTCTCGCCCTTCGCGTCGAGCTGCAGGTCGGTCGGCGGCGCATCGAAGTCGCTGTGCTCGCCGGTCGGGAAGGCGGCGATGCGCCGCAGGTCCTTCTCGCGCGGGCGCTGCAGCCAGAGCTCGAGCGCATCGGCCGTCTGCTGCAGGACCAGCAGCGTCTCGCCGTCCGGCGTCATCGCCATCGCGCGCAGCGTGCCGGAGTTCGGCGTCAGCCGCACGACGCGGTCGTCCAGCCCGTCGAACTCGAGCGCCACCGGGTCCGGCAGCTTGACGGGCTCCTCCGCGTCGGCGCCCTCCTTCGCCGGCGCCTTCTTCGCATCCTTCGCGTCCTTCGCGGCGCCCTTGGCCGGGGCCTTGGCGTCCTTCGAGTCGTCCTTCTTCTTCTCGTCGGCCTCTTCGCGTTCCTTCAGCAGCGCGTACTCGGCCTTGTCGAGGTTGAAGCGGTCGAACGCCTCGCGGGTGAAGAACATCGCGAACACGTCGGCCTGGCCGAGCCCGCCGGTGCCGTGCAGGCCCTGGCGATCGCTCAGCCACAACATCTGGCGGCCGCCGCGCGCCCAGGTCGGGCGCTGGTCCTCGTAGCCGCTGTGCGTCAGGTTGCGCAGCGGCCCCTTGCCCTGCGCGTCGATCAGGCCGGCCTCGTAGGACCAGCGCTGGCGGTCCAGGAAGGTGACCAGCAGCCAGCGGCCGTCGGGCGACCAGTCGAACCACTGGTCGCCGTCCGAATAGGAGTAGTTCAGGTCGCCCGGCAGCACCAGGCGCGACCGGCCGCTCGCGAGGTCGAGCACCTTCAGCGTGGTGCGGTCCTCGAGGTAGGCGACCTCCTTGCCGTCCGGTGACCAGCGCGGCTGGAAGTTCTCGTGCCCGTTGGCCAGCAGCGTGCGCACCGCCACCTGCGGCGCCGCATAGAAGTTCGGCGCATCCTTGCGCGGGCCGGGCAGCGTGGCCTCGTAGAGGTTCCAGGCGCCGTCGCGTTCGCCGGCGAACACCAGGCGCCGGCCGTCCGGGCTGAACGAGACCGAGCGTTCCTGCGTCGGCGTGTCGGTGATGCGGCGCGTGTCGCCGAACTCGGTCGAGGCGACGAACACCTCGCCGCGCACGACGAAGGCCACCTGCTTGCCGTCCGGGCTGAGCGAGAACTCGGTCGCGCCCTGCGACAGCGTCAGCCGCTCGACACGGCGGCCACGGGTCTCGCTGGTGACCTGCACGGCCAGCTTCTTCGGCTCGCGGCTGCCGGCGGCCAGCGTGTACAGCTCGCCGTCGTAGGCGAACGCGAGATCGCCGCCCGACGAGACGCTCAGGAAGCGCACCGGATGGCGCTCGAAGAAGGTCAGCTGCACGGCCGCGCCCGGCTGTGCGAGCGGCATCCGCCAGACGTTGAACGACCCGCTGCGCTCGCTCAGGTAGTAGACCGCCTGCTCGTCGGGCGCCCAGACCGGGTCGCGGTCCTCGCCGCCGAAATCGGTCAGCCGGCGGTGCCGGCCGCTCGCGGTCTCGTAGAGCCAGATGTCGCGCGCGACCGGCGAGACATGGTGCTTGCGCCACGGGTCCTCGTAGCCTTTCCAGTCCTCGTACAGCAGCCGGGTGCCGGCGCGGTCGTAGCGCGCCGCGAGCGCCGGCGTGGTCAGCACCTGCACCGGGCGCCGGCCGCCCTCCACCGAGACCTTGTAGAGCTCGCCGGCGGCACGGGTGGGGAACAGCACGTTGCGCCGGTCGTCCAGCCGCTGCGCGGCGAACAGCACCTCGCGGCCGTCCGGCGTGAAGCCGGTCGGCACCTCGGCGGAGGAGTGCGTGGTCAGGCGACGCGCCGGCCCGCCGTCCGCGGCGACGACAAACACGTCGTCGTTGCCGTACACGTCGGCGGCGAAGGCGATGCGCTGCCCGTCCGGGGACCAGACCGGCGAATGGCTGCGCCGCCCGTTGGCCACCAGCAGCCGCGCCGGCCCGCCGGAGGCGGCGACCAGGTACAGGCCGCCCTGGAACGAGAAGGCGACCTGGCGGCCGTCCGGCGAGATCGCCGGGGTGCGCAGCCACAGCGGCGCCTGCAGCGCACCCAGCGGCGCGGGCTCCGCCGCCGGGGCCGGCAGGGGGGTGAGGAAACACAGGCACGCGATCAGCGCGCCGGTCAGGCGAAGGCTCATGGCGAAGGCGAAGGGTGTCGTCCGCGGGATCGCCGGTCGGGGCTCGTGGCCCGCATCCGGCGGCGAAGCCGCGAGCATAGTGGCTGGCCGGGCGTCCGCGCGGAACGACCGGCGCGGTGTCGCTTTGCCGCACCGCCCTGCCCGCCGTCAGCCGGCGCGCGCGAAGAACGCCTCCACCAGCGCGAACTGTTCCGGCGTGTTGAGCGCCGGCGCGTGGCCGCAGCCCGCGATCTCGACCACCTCGGCGCGCGGGCCGCGCAGGCGCATCTGCTCGGTGGTCTCGCGCAGCAGCAGGTCGGACTGCTCGCCGCGCAGGCACAGCACCGGGATGTCCAGCGAGTCCCACTCGTCCCAGCGCAGGTAGTCGTCGGCGTGGTGGGTGAACTGCATCACCATCGCCGGGTCGTAGTGCGGCGTCACGCGGCCGTCGGGCAGGCGCCGCACCGAGGTCTCGGTGAGGCGGCGCCATTGCGCATCGCTGAGCCAGCCGTAGGGCTGGTAGACGCTGCGGAAGTACTGCTCCAGCTCGCTGACGGTCGCGAACGCCGCCGGGTGGCCGGCGTAGCTGCGGATGCGCGCGAGCGCCGGTTCGGCGAGCTGCGGCCCGTTGTCGTTCAGCACCAGGCGGCGGATGCGCCCGCGCAGCAGCGTGGCCGCGGCGACCGTGCCGATCGCCCCACCCATCGAGGTGCCGAGCCAGTGGCAGCGCTCGACCTGCAGCGCGTCCAGCAGCGCGGCCGCCTGGCGCACGTAGGTCGCCAGGCAGTACTCGCGCTCGGGGTCGGGGCTCCACTGGCTGAGCCCGCGGCCGGGCGTGTCCGGGCAGATCACGCGCCAGCGCCGCGCGAGGTGCGCGGCGATGTCGTCCATGTCGCGCCCGGTGCGCGCCAGGCCGTGCCATGCCACCACCGTCTCGCGGTGCTGCGCGCCCCACTCCATGACGTGCAGCTCGCGGCCTTCGCAGGCCACGTAGCGCGACGTCGGCGACGACTGCATCGGCAGGCGGCCCGATCAGTCCGGCAGCGTCATCGTGCTGCCGCTGACGACGATCTGGTCGCCCGGCAGCGGGCTGGCCGAGATCGCCGGCACGTGCGCGGCGGTGATCGCCGGCGCCGCGCCCGGCGTGCCGCCGCGCGGCGTGGTGCGCACCACCTGCGAGGGCGGCAGCGCAGCACCGTGCTTCAGGTGCGCCCACATCGCGTCCATCGCACGCACGTAGTAGACGTGCAGCGGGATGTAGCGCGTGTCGAAACCGGCGAAGGGCAGGAAGGCGTCGAAGTGCTGGCCGTTGGTCACCTCGATGTAGCTCAGCCGGCTGCGCCGGCCCTCGACCTGCGCGTTGCGCAGCACGTAGGGGCGCGAGGTGAAGTTGGTCGGGATCAGCGTGTCGCTGCGGCCATGCACGATGATGGTCGGCTTGCGGTTCAGGTCGGCACGCTGCTGCACCGCGCCGATGCCGTGCTTCACGCGCCAGGCATTGGCGTCGCCGCCGGTCCACAGCCGGCGCAGGCAGGCCGCGCCGTCGTACGCGAAGTCGAAGGTGCCGGTCGACGGCGAGACCGAGGCGGTGTGGTTCTTCGCGCCGCCCACGCTGTCGTTGTAGACGATCTGGATCGGCCCGCTCGGCGGCACGCCGTTGCCGGTGGCGAAGATCGACGCGAGCTGCGCCAGTTGCACGGCGCTGGCCGGCGCCGCGGCGCCGGTGGCGTCGACGGTGCCGAAGCTGAAGCCGCACAGGTGGTCGCGCACGCTGAAGCGACCATAGGTGTTGCCGTAGGTCACCGCGATCGCCGGCGTGGCGAACAGCCACATCGAGGCCTGCAGCACGTCCGACTCGGGCTCGTAGCCAAACGCACGCAGCTTGGCCAGTGCGTCGGCCGCGCGCTCGTCGGTGGTCGCGCCGGTCACCAGGCCGTCGCGCGCCAGCACGTCGCAGCGCAGCGCGGCCACCGCGGCCGTCGCGCCGGTGTAGCCGAACGGGCTGCCGGCCGCACCGGCGGAGAGTGCCGCGCAGGGCTGCAGCAGGTTGCCGTAGCTGAAGTAGTCGAACAGCGGCCGGCTGCCCGCCGTGTAGGGCGGCAGGCTGCCGCGCTGGATCGTGCCGGGGCGGCCCGGCGCGAGCGTGATGTTGGGCTCGCTGACGGCCACGCCGTCGATCAGGCCCTCGTCGTCCTGCTCGGCCGCGGCCAACGCGGCGCCGGCGCCATTGCTCACGCTGCTGGCGATCACCAGCGTGCGCTGCTTGGTGATCGGGCGGCGCAGGTTCGCACCCTCGGGCAGCACGTCCGCCCCCTTGGCGTTGAGCAGCCAGAACGCGAACTCCACCGCCTGCAGCGTGTGGCGGCCCCAGTCCTTCTCGGGGTTGCGCTGGCTGTGCGCATGCTTGACGGCGAAACGGTTCGGCGTCGCCGCATTGAAGGCGGCGAGCTCGGCGGCCGTCAGGCGCGCGGTGAAGTTGCTCGCCTTGCCCGCGGTCGTGGCGTCGGCGCGCCGGCCGTCGATCAGGTTGACGGTGTCGTTCTGCAGGTCGTGCACGCCGTTGCCGGTGCCCTTGTCGGTGTAGGCCACCGCGCAGCCGTGCTTCAGGCCCCATTCGCCGGACGAGCCGATCGCGCCGTAGACGCCGCGCGAGCCCGACGAGGTCGCGGTCACGATGCAGGGCGCGTTGACGTCGAAGCTGGCCGGCACCTGCACCATCACGGTCACGTTCTCGCGGCCGCTGCCGTCGTCGAGGTAGGCGATCGTCTCGGTGCCGGCGATCTTGCCTTCGCCCGGTCCGGCGACGCCGTCGTTGTCGACGTTCGGGCCGTACAGGCTGCCGAAGCCGCCGTTCGCACTGGTGTCGACGATGGCCCGGTAGTTGGTGACGATGGCCAGCCGGCGCAGTTCGGCCGCGGTCGCCGGCGACGACACGGTGGGCGCCGGCGACGTGAACAGCAGGCCGGTCTTGCCCACGCCCGCGGTCAGCAGGTCGTCGCCGACGCCGTCGTAGCGCATGGTGGACAGCTCGCGTACACGCCAGTCGCCGTGGTGGCCATGGTGGCCGCCGCGGTGGTCGTCGTCATGGGCCCGCACGCCGGCGCCGGGCAGCGCCAGGAGTGCCGCGGCGGCGGCCGCGACGGCACGGAGGTGAAGCTTCATGGTCTGTGTCTCCTCGGGTTGAACGAACGAAGCCGGCCGACGATGCCGGCGGGGAAGTGGTAGACCGACAGCACGAACAGCAGGCCGAGCCAGAGCAGCCAGCGGTCCGGCGAGACCAGCGTCGACAGCACCGGCACGCCCTCGAGCGCGCCGCCGGCCAGGCGCAGCAGGTCCTGCAGGTAGTTCTGCGCGATCACGAACAGCACCGAGCCGATCAGCGCGCCGTACAGCGTGCCCATGCCGCCGATCACGACGATCAGCAGGATGTCCAGCATGATCTCGAACGACAGCGAGGTGTCCGGCCCGTTGTAGCGCAGCCAGAGCGCGAGCAGCGCGCCGGCCAGCGTCGCGAACAGGGCCGCGAGCACCGAGGCCAGCGTGCGGTACACCACGGTGCGGTAGCCGATCGCCTCGGCGCGGAAGTCGTTCTCGCGGATCGCCTGCAGCACGCGGCCGAACGGCGAGTTGACGATGCGCAGCAGCGCCAGCACCAGCAGCGTCGCGGCGACGAACAGCAGCATGTAGCTCAGGAAGCGCCCGTCGATGCTGGCGCCGAGCAGCGGCTCCTCGAGGTACTGCGTGCCCGGCTGCAGCGCCTCGGGCACCTTGAAGCTGAGGCCGTCGTCGCCGCCGGTCAGGCCCGAGAGCTGCGAGGCCAGGGTCTGGAAGGAAGCCGCGACGGCCAGCGTGATCATCGCGAAGAAGATGGCCCGCACGCGCAGGCTGGCCAGGCCGATCAGCAGCGACAGCAGCAGCGACAGCGCCAGCGCCGCCGCCAGCCCGATCCCGACCGCGCCCCAGCCGGGCCCGAGCCGTGCGCTGGCGATCGCCACGCCGTAGGCGCCGATGCCGAAGAACATGGTGTGCGCGAAGCTGACGATGCCCGTGTAGCCCAGCAGCAGGTCGTAGCTCGCGACCAGCACCACGAACACGAGGATCTTGGCCGCCACGTTCAGCGCCTTGGTGCCCGGGAACAGGAAGGGCGTGAACGCGAGGCCGAGCACCAGCACGACCAGCAGCACCGCCAGCGTGCGGCTGCGCGGCAGGTCGTGCGAGAGCAGGCGCGCGATCATCGGGCCCTCAGCGCGAGGTGACGGGATAGAGCCCGCGCGGCCGCCACAGCAGTACCGCGACCATCACCGCGAGGCTCGCGAAGGCCGACGCCACCGGCGCCAGGAAGCCGGTGTAGTTGACCGCCAGGCCGACCAGCAGCGCGCCGACGAAACAGCCCAGCGTCGACCCCAGCCCGCCGATGATGATGACGATGAAGATCAGCACGTTGACCTGGGCGCCCAGCTGCGGCACGACGTTCTGCTGGAACAGGCCCCACATCACGCCGCCCAGGCCGGCCAGCGCCGAGCCGACCACGAACACGCCGACGAACAGGCGCCGGATGCGGTAACCGAGCGCCTCGACCATCTCGCGGTCCTGCACGCCGGCACGCACCAGCAGGCCGATCTTGGTGCGGTTCAGCGCCAGCAGCATGGCCGCCAGCACCAGCGCGCCGATCAGCACGGCCAGCACGCGGTACTTCGAGATCGCGGCCGGCTCGTCGCCGAGCGCGATGAACAGCGAGCCGCGCAGCGCCTCGGGCAGCGCGAGCGGGCGCTGCTGCGGGCCCCAGACCGCCTTGATCAGCTCCTCGCCGACGATCATGCCGCCCATCGTCACGAGGATCTGCTTCAGGTGCGCGCCGTAGACCGGGCGCACGAGCAACCGCTCGAAGGCCCAGCCGATCGCAGCGGCCAGCGCCATCGCAGCGGCCATCGCCAGGCCCACCGCGCCGAGGTTGCGCAGCAGGCTGTCGCTGGCGGTCCAGTCGGCCAGGCCCGCGAACACCGTGGTCGCGACGAACGCGCCCAGCGCGATGAACACGCCGTGGCCGAAGTTCAGCACGTCCATCAGGCCGAACACCAGCGTCAGGCCGGACGCGGTGATGAAGACGATCATGCCCATCGCCAGGCCGGCCACCGTCAGCGTCAGCCAGGTCGAGGTGGACCCCACCAGCGGCCAGGCCAGCAGCGCGGCCAGCGGCACCAGCACCAGCGGCAGCAGGTCGAGGCGGTCGCGCGCGGCCACGGGCGTCATTGGTGGGCCGCCAGCGAGAGGCCGAGCAGGCGCTGCTGCAGCGCCTCGTCGGCGGCCAGCGCGTCCATGCGGCCGCGGTGCACGATGCGGCCGTCGTCCATCACGGCCACCGTGTCGCCGAGCGCGCGCGCGACGGCGAAGTTCTGCTCCACCAGCAGCACCGTCGTGCGGCTGGCCTTCAGGTCGCGCAGCGCGGCGATCAGGTTGGCGACGATGGCCGGTGCCAGGCCCTTGCTCGGCTCGTCGACCAGCAGCAGCTCGCGCGGCTCGACCATCGCGCGCGCGATCGCCAGCATCTGCTTCTGCCCGCCCGAGAGCTTGCCGGCCGGGTGCACCCAGAAGGTCTTCAGCGCCGGGAACAGCTCGAACAGGCGCTCCAGCCGCGTGGTGTCGAGCTCGGCCAGCGAGCGCGCGCCGCGCGCGGCGAGCAGCAGGTTCTCGCGCACGCTCAGGTCGGCGAAGATGCCCATGCTCTCGGGCACATAGGCGATCGAGCGGCGTGCGATCTCCGGCGTCGGTAGCGCCTGGATCGCCTCGCCCGCGAAGTGCACCGTGCCGCGCGAGGCACGCCACAGGCCCATCACCGTGCGCAGCGTGGACGTCTTGCCGGCGCCGTTGCGGCCCAGCAGCATCGTCACCTCGCCACGCGGCACGGCGAGGTCCACGCCATGCAGGATGTGGTACGCGCCGACGTGCGTGTGCACGCCGTCGAGCTGCAACAGCGCCTCTGCCCGGCCGGCGCTCACGCGGGCTCCTCGAGGCGGCCGAGGTAGGCGCCCTGCACGACCGGCGAGGCCATCACCGCGGCCGGCTCGCCGTTCGCCACCAGTCGGCCGTTGTGCAGCACGACGATGCGGTCGGCCAGCTCGCGCACCACGTCCATCTTGTGCTCGACCAGCAGGATGGTCTTGTCGGCCTGCTGCTTCAGCGCACGGATCAGGTCCAGCACGACGGGCACGTCGTCGACGCTCATGCCGGCGGTCGGCTCGTCGAACATGTAGACACGCGGCTCCAGCGCCATCAGCATCGCGACCTCGAGCTTGCGCTGGTCGCCGTGCGACAGCCGCGCGGCCGGCTCCTGCGCGCGCTCGGCCAGGCGCACGCGCTCGAGCAGCGCATGGGCCCGCTCGAGCGTGTTGCGGTGGTCCTGCCAGACCGACCACAGGTTCAGGCCCTCGCCGCGGCGCGCCTGCACGGCCAGGCGCACGTTCTCCAGCACGTCCAGGTTCGGGAACAGCTGCGTCAGCTGGAACGCGCGGCCCAGGCCGCGCCGGCAGCGCAGCGGCGCGCTTTCGCGCGTCAGGTCGCGGCCGTCCAGCAGCACCCGGCCCGCGCTCGCGCGCAGCTGGCCGGAGATCAGGTTGAAGTAGGTCGTCTTGCCCGCGCCGTTGGGCCCGACGATCGCGGTCAGCGTGCCGGGCCGGAAGGTGCACGAGACCGCGTCGACGGCCACGTGGCCGCCGAAGTTGATCGTCAGGTCGCGGGTCTCCAGCATCGGTCAGCGGACGGGCGTGCGGCACATCATGGACAACTGCCGATCACGTAGTAGTTCGGCCCGGTCTGCTTCAGCGTGGTCGTGATGAACACGTTCCACAGGCCCATCGCCTGGTTCGAGCCGTTCGCGTAGGTCTGGCCGAGTCGCTGCGTCGCGCGGCCCGCCGTCGTGTGCGCGTAGTTCGACGCGGTGAAGCACACCGCGGCGCTGCCGGTCGTGGTGCCGGTCGCGGCGCCCGACTGCGGCCCTTCGACACCGCTCGAATCGACCGCGCTGACGGTCCACGAGTAGGTGGTGCCCGCGGCCAGGCCGCTGTCGGTGGTGCTGGTGCCGGTGATCGGCGCCGTCGTGACACGCGTGCCGTTGCGGTAGACGTGGTAGCCGGCCGCGCCGGTCACGGCCGACCACGCGATCACCATGCTGCTGGCAGTCGCGCCCGAGGTGGCGACGCCGGTCGGCGCCGGCAGGGTCGTGCCGCCGCCACCGCCACCGCCCCCGCCGCCGGTCGAGCCGGAAGCCAGGCGGTCGACCATCGCCTTGATCGCGGCCGTCTGCGTGCCGGCACGCTGCGCGAAGTTGCTGCCGTACCAGCCGATCCAGTCCCAGCAGCCGTTCGGGTTGGCCAGCGAGCCGCTGGCCGACGTGGCTCGACTCGTGTTGTCGACGCGCGTCTGCGGGAACAGCACGACGATGCGGTTGGTGTCGGCCCAGCGCGTGTAGCCGGTGTGCTTCAGGAACTTGTCGCCGATCGTCGCCGTGTTCTGCTGGCAGCCGTGCAGCGCGACGTGCAGCCGGCAGCTCTGCCCCGCCGCGCAGTCGGCCGGCACGTAGACCCAGCCGGTCGGCGCGACGCCGGCATTGGTGGTGAACGCGGCCTGGTCGAACTCCAGGTAGTTGCCGGCCGCCGGCGCGTCGTTGCGCGCGTTCAGCGTGCCGTAGAACATCGACAGCACGGCCTTCGCGCCGTCGTAGCCGCAGTTGGCGATGTAGGGCGAGGCGCTGCTGCCGCAGGCATTGTTGCCGGTGCCGGCGAAGTCGGTCGGGAACACGTGCGCCGTGCCGTCGCGCCGCACCAGCTGCAGGTTGCCGGCCGGCACGCCGTTGTTCTGGTACTGCGTCTGCAGTGCGAGCACCGGGTTCGGCCCGACGGTGTAGTCGCTGTTGCCGACGAACAGGAACACCTTCTGCGCCGCGATGCCGGCCTTGGCGTCGATCGCCGTGCCGCTCCAGTTGTTGATGTCCGCCTGCATGGTCGAGAGCATCGACGCGGAGATGCTGGCGTTGTACATGCACGCGGTGTAGTTGCTGTGGCCCGCGCACATGTAGGGGCCGGCGGCGAACACGCCGACCCCGCGGAAGGTGCCCGAGTACGCGACGCCGAGCTGGTTGGCCATGAAGCCGCCCGAGGACAGCCCCGAGACGGTGATCTGGGCCGGGTCGATGTTCAGGGTGGGCAGCGGCGCGGCGCCGGCGCAGGAGCCGGCGGCGAACACCGCGGCCAGCGCGGCCGCGGCACGCACGAGGGGCAAGGTCATGGTGTGTCTCCAGGTTCGGCCCGTCTGATGCGGGCTCGACGCGACGATCTCCCTAGCGCTTGTTGCGGATCGGCACGTTCATCTCGTCGGGCTTGATCTCGCGCACCAGCTCCGGCACGCCCCAGGCGAACGCCGGGTCCACCTTGATGCGGAAGTGGTACATGCTCTGCATCGCCTGGTGGTCCTGCGGGCGGAAGGTCATCGTGCCCTTCGGGGTCGCGAAGCTCATGCCTTCCATCGCCTTGATCAGCTTCTCGGTCGAGGTGTCGCCGTTCGTCTTCTTCAGCGCCTCGACTACTGCGATCGCCGCGCTCATGCCGCCGGCCGTGAAGAAGTCGGGCGGGGTCTTGAACTGCTTGTAGTGGTTCGCGACCAGCCACTCGTTGACCGGGTTCTTCGGCATGCCGAAGTAGTAGTAGGCGGCGCCTTCCATGCCCGGAAAACGCTTGTAGTCGGCCATCGCCGGCAGGATGTTGCCGCCGCTCGCGACCTCGATGCCGTAGCGCTTCTGCAGCTCGGCATCGGCCAGCTTCGCGAACGGCGTCGACGCGCCGGCCCAGATGACCCAGACGATCTTGCGCCCGGGCTTGTCCTTCAGCGCGTCGGCGACACGCAGGATGCCGGCGGTGAAGTCCGTGGTGGCCGGCGGCAGGTACTCCTCGTGCACGACCTTGGCCTTCCTGATCGCGTCCTTGAAGGCCTTCACGCCGTCGCGCCCGAAGGCCGAGTCCTGGCCGAGCGTGACGATGCTCGTGCCTTCCTTGTCGAGCGCGACCGCGTTGCCGATCGCGTCCTGCGAGCTGTTGCGGCCGGTGCGGAAGATGTAGCGGTTCCACTTCTCGCCGGTGATCGAGTCGGCCACTGCCGGCTCGACGAGCAGGATCCTCTTGTACTCCTCGGCCACCGGCAGCATGGCCAGCGCGATGCCGGAGGCGGTCGGACCGACGGCGAGGTCGGCCTTGTCGTCGCCGTAGGCGGCGGCGAGCAGCGACTTGCCGACGTCCGGCTTGCCCTGGTCGTCCTTCTCGATCACCGTCAGCTTGCGGCCCGCCACGGTCATCGTGCCGCCGGTCGCGTACTCCAGGCCCATCATGAAGCCGGTCTGGGTCTGCTTGCCATAGGCCTCCAGCGCGCCGGTGCGGCTGTAGACATGGGCGATGCGGATCTCGCCCTTGCCCTGGGCCAGGACGGCCCGGGCAGCGAGGCTGAGGGCGAGCGCGGTGGCCAGCGCGGCACGGGCGGCGGTAAACGGCACGGGGTTGTCTCCGGGTTGGTTTGGCGGGCATCAAGGCAATGCCCGTGCCATTCCGCACAAACCCTGAGGGACGGTGGTGCGCCTCGGGCCGTCAGCGCGCCAGCGGCGCCGGGTCGGCCGCGGCCCGGTCGAACGGGTGGACGGCCTGGCCGAAGCCGGCGAGGATGCGCCGCACGTAGGCGCGCGTCTCGGCGTAGGGCGGCACGCCGCGGTAGCGGTTCACCGTGCCTTCGCCGGCGTTGTAGGCGGCCGCGACGAGGGTCACGTCGCCGCGGTAGTAGGCCAGCAGCCAGCGCAGATAGGCCATCCCGCCGCGCACGTTCTGCTCCGGGTCGTAGGGCTTGCGCACGTTGAAGCGCGCCGCGGTGTCCGGGATCAGCTGCATCAGGCCCTTCGCGTTCTTCGGCGACAGCGCGACGATGTCGAAGTTCGACTCCGCCTGGATGAACGCCAGCACGAGCTGCGGCGCGAGGCCGTAATGCGGTGCGACCTTCTTGACGAGCGCGGCGATATCCGGCGGCGCCGCGATCGGCGGCACCGCGGGCGCAGCCGGCGCGCGCGGGTTCGGCGGTGCCACGGCGCGCGGCGGCTCGGGCTCGCGCATGCAGTCCGGCGTGTAGTTCGGCGGGCCGCCGACCGTGGCCAGCATGCGCACGGCCTGCTCGAGGCCCTGTTCGGCCGCGGCGTGGAAGAAGTAGGCGGCAGTCGAGTCGCTGCGCTCGACCCCACGGCCGTTGGCGTACATCCAGCCGAGGTTGAACTGCGACTCCGCGTCGCCGAGCCGCGCCGCATCGCAGTAGAGCTTGGCCGCCCGCTCCGGGTCGCGCTCGACGCCTTCGCCGTTCTCCAGCGCCACCGCCTCGCTGCGCAGCAGGAGCCGGTGCAGGCGTTCGGCACCGGTCTCGACGGTCGAGACGGCGGCCGGCGCCGGACCCGCCAGCACGAGAAGGGTGCCTGCAACGAAGGCACTCTGCCTGAAAGGCAGACAGAGCGCCCGTCCCAATCGTCCGAATGTCGGACAGCCGGTCATGACGCGAGTTTCTCGTAGAGCGTGGCGCGCGAGATGCCGAGCAGGCGCGACGCGGCCAGCTTGTTGCCGCCGGTCATCTGGAGCGCCTCGCGGATCGCCTGTGCCTCCAGTTCGGCCACGGCCTGCGGCAGCGGCTTCACCCCCGCCACCTGAGGAGCGACGGGCGACGCGGCTGGCGTCACCACCCGGCGGGGCACGTCGGACAGCACCGGTTCGCCGCCGAGCACGCCCTCGAAATGGCACGCGCCGAGCACCAGGTCGTCGGTCATCAGCGAGGCCTGCTCGAGCACGTTGCGCAGCTCGCGGATGTTGCCCGGCCAAGGCTGCGCTGCGAGCAGGTCCAGCGCGTCCGGCGCCAGGCTGCGGTGCTGCAGGCCATTGCGCCGCGCGATGTCCTCGGCCAGCGATTCGGCCAGCGCCTCCAGGTCCTCGATCCGGTCGCGCAGCGCCGGCAGGCGGATCGGCAGCACGTTCAGCCGGTAGTACAGGTCGGCGCGGAAGCTGCCGTCGCGCACCATCGCCGCCAGGTCGCGGCTGGTGGCGGCGATGACCCGCACGTCCACGCGCTGCACCTGGTTGCTGC
Source organism: Piscinibacter sp. (assembly GCA_019635485.1). GTDB lineage: Bacteria > Pseudomonadota > Gammaproteobacteria > Burkholderiales > Burkholderiaceae_C > Piscinibacter. The sequence continues at coordinate 79,703 of JAHBZL010000013.1, forward strand.
CCAGCGGCTCGACCTCCTGCTCCTGCAGCACGCGCAGCAGCTTGGCCTGCAGCGCCAGCGGCATGTCGCCGATCTCGTCGAGGAACAGCGTGCCGCCGTGCGCGAGGCGGAACTTGCCGTCACGCCCCTTGCGTTCCGCGCCGGTGTAGGCGCCCGGGGCGACGCCGAAGAACTCGGCTTCCAGCAGCGTATCGGGCACCGCCGCGATGTTCACGCCCACGAGCGGGCGGCCGGCCCGTGCGCTGGCCGCGTGGATCGCGTGCGCCAGCAGTTCCTTGCCGGTGCCGGTCTCGCCCAGCAGCAGCACCGTGCTGTCGGTCTGTGCGACCCGCCGCGCCTGGCGCTTGACCTCCAACGCCGCCGGGCTGCGGCCGATGAAGCTGGCCACGGTGTGCTTGGGCCGGCGCTCGCGTGTCAGGTGTTCGGCCAGTTGCGCGCGGGTGCTGTCCAGCTCGCGTTGCAGCTGGCCGAACTTGGCGATCAACGGCTGCATCGTCGTCTCGGGGTGGTCCAGCAGCACCATGCCCATCGCGCCGATCACCTCGCCGCGCGCGTCGCGCAGCGGCAGCCGGCTGACCAGGAAGGTGCCGGCCTGGTTGGTCAGCAGGTCCACCAGGATGGCGCGGCCGCTGTCGATCACCTGCGCCATCATCGTGTTGGGCACGACCTCCTCGACACGCCGGCCGACGAAGTCGTCCTCGGCATGCCCGAGCGCCGGCAGGAAGCGCTTGTAGCCCTCGCTGATCCAGACCACGCGGTGCGCCCGGTCCACGACCATCATGCCCATCGCGGTGCGCGCGAAGTTGTCGAACATCGACTGCGCGGCGAGCTTGAGCAGGCCATCCGCATCGGCCGGCAGCGCGGCGGACGGCGGGGCGACGGCGGGATCGAAAGTGGGCGCAGGCACGCGGATCCAGGGGTGTCGGAAAGGCGGACACTGTAGCCGCCCGAATGCACCAACCACACCCCCAAGCACTGGGGTGGCGCCGGGCACGGATCTTCGTCCGCACCGGTTTTCGGTCCCGGCAGGAAGGCGGTGATCGACCTGTTATAATTATGAATTATTGATTGTAGAGTGCCTTCATCGCCGACTCGTCCCGGCCCGCTGCCATGGTCGATCCCACCCCGCTGCGCCCCGCCTCGCTGCACGAGGAAGTGGCCTCCCGGCTGCGCCACATGATCTTCGAGCGCCAGCTCGCGCCGGGCCAATGGATCGACGAACTGGCGCTGGCGCGCGACTGGCAGATCAGCCGCACGCCGCTGCGCGAGGCGCTCAAGGTGCTGGCCGCCGAAGGCCTGGTCGTGCCGGTGCCGCGCCAGGGCAGCAAGGTCGCCGAGATGTCGGAGGACGACGCCGACCAGCTGCTGCCGGTGATGGCGCTGCTCGAAGGGCGCTGCGCCTACGAGGCCGTGCGCCGGGCCAGCGAGGCCGACATCCGGCGCCTGAAGCAGCTGCACGAGCAGCTCGAGCGGCACGCGGCGACGCACAACGTCGACGGCTACTACCAGGCCAACCACGAGTTCCACAGCACCGTGCAGGCACTGGCCGGCAACCGCTGGCTGGACCGCGCCACCGGCGACCTGCGCCGCTTCGTGCGGCTGCTGCGCGGCCGCCAGCTGAACTGGCCGGGGCGCATCGAGGCCTCGATCAACGAACACCGCGTGCTGCTGGACGCGATCGTCCAGCGTGACGCCGCGCGCGCCGAGCGCGTGATGCACGACCACCTGATGGCCCAGCTCGCCGCGCTGAAGGCGCTGCGTGCCCACGAACAATCGCAAGGATTGCCCCATGCTGGATGAACTGCGCAGCGCCGCGCGCAAGGTCAGCGGCGCGCACCAGCTGCGCTCGCTGCTGATCGACTGCCGCCGCCTGCTCTCCGAGCGCGGCGAGGCCAACAGCGTGGTCATCGCACGCGGCCTGGTGGCACGCTTCCGCGCCCTGCCCGAGGAACAGCAGGGCACGTTCTTCGAGCGCCTGTCGCGCGACTTCAGCCCGGACCCGAAGGCGGTGCTGGCCAGCGCGCAGGCCTATGCGAGCGAGCCGAACGCCGCCAACCTGCAGCGCCTGACCCAGCTCGCCGAGCCGCCGCGCCAGGAGCTGCTGCGCCGCATCAACCGCACGCCCGGCGGCACGTCGAGCATCGTGGCGATGCGCCGCTCGCTGCTGGCGCGCGTGGGCAAGGAGCCCGAGCTGGGCGCGGTCGAGGCCGACTTCCTGCACCTGCTGTCGAGCTGGTTCAACCCGGGCTTCCTGCAGCTGCAGCGGGTCGACTGGAAGTCGCCCGCGCAGCTGCTCGAGCAGATCATCCGCCACGAGGCGGTGCACGAGATCGACGGCTGGAACGACCTGCGCCGGCGCCTGCAGCCGGACCGGCGCTGCTTCGCGTTCTTCCACCCGCAGCTGCCCGACGAGCCGCTGATCTTCGTCGAGGTGGCGCTGCTGCCGGAGATGCCGGCGGCCATCGCGCCGCTGATCGACAAGGCCAGCAAGCCGCTGCCGAACAACCAGTTCAAGGTGGCGGCGTTCTACTCGATCAGCAACTGCCAGCCGGGCCTGAAGGGCGTCTCGCTCGGCAACTTCCTGATCAAGCGCGTCGCCGAGGAGCTCAAGCGCGAGCTGCCGCAGCTGAAGACCTTCTGCACGCTTTCGCCGATCCCCGGCTTCGCACGCTGGTTGCGCGGCGGCGCGGCGATCGAAGGGTTGCCGAAGGGGCGCGCCGAGCGCCTCGGCGAGGCCCGGCAGGCGCTGCTGGACACCTGCGGCGGCGAACTCGACAAGCTGGCCAGCGCCGCGGCGCTGCGCGCGCTGCCGGCCGAGGGCAGCGCGGCGCTGCTGCGGCTGGGTGCGTACTATCTCGGCTTTCACTCGACCGCCGCCGGCGGGGACCCGGTGGCCCGCTTCCATCTCGACAACGGTGCCCGGCTGGAGCGCCTGAACGCACTCGGCGACCTGTCCGCCAAGGGCGTGCGCCAGTCCTTCGGGCTGATGGTCAACTACCTGTACGACCTCGCCAAGGTCGAATCGCACCACGAGAAGTTCGTTCACGCCGAAGTGGCACAGTCACGCCTCCTGGCATCCCTGCTCTGACCCATCCAACCACCACAACCGACGGAGACCCCATGAGCGCCCACCCGAACCGACGCCGCGCCCTCGCCGCCCTCGCCCTGTGCGCCGCCAGCCCCTGGGCGGCGGCCGAGGGCTGGCCGACCAAGCCCGTGACCATCGTCGTGCCGTTCCCGGCCGGCGGCGGCACGGACGCGTTCGCGCGCCCGCTGTTCGCGCAGATCACGAAGGGGACCGGCAAGCAGTTCATCATCGACAACAAGGGCGGCGCAGGCGGCACGGTGGGCGCGAGCGTCGCGGCCAAGGCCGCGCCGGACGGCTACACCTTCTTCATGGGCGCGGTGCATCACACGATCGCGCCGTCGATGTACCCGAAGCTCGACTACAGCATCGAGACCGACTTCGTGCCGGTCGGCCTGATCTCCAGCGTGCCGCAGGTGATCGTCGTGAACCCGTCGCGCGTGGCGGCGAACGACCTGCCGGGCCTGCTCGAATTCGTCCGCAAGAACCCGGGCAAGCTGAACTACGGCTCGGCCGGCAACGGCACCTCGCACCACCTGGCCGGCGAGCTGTTCAAGCTGCAGACGCAGACCTTCATCACCCACATCCCGTACCGCGGCGCCGGCCCGGCCCTGCAGGACCTGGTGGCTGGCCAGGTCGACCTGATGTTCGACGGCCTCGGCTCCTCGGCCGGCCACATCAAGGGCGGCCGCATCAAGGCGATCGCGGTGGCGGCGGACAAACGCGCGGCCGCCTTCCCGAACGTGCCGACCGCCAAGGAGAGCGGCGTGCCGACCTACCAGGTCGCGACCTGGTACGGCCTGTGGGCGCCCAAGGGCACGCCGAAGGAAGCCATCGACGGCATGCAGGCCGAGATGCGCAAGGCGATGAACAGCGAGGAGCTGAAGGCGGCCTGGACCGGCCTCGGCGCCGAGACGCCGAACCTGTACGGCGACGCGTTCGGCCGCTTCGTGAGCAGCGAGGTCAAGCGCTGGGCCGAGGTGGTCAAGGCCTCGGGCGCCAAGCTGGACTGATGGCCGGCTCGGTCACGCTGCGGGACGCCGCTGCGGACGGCGTCGCGACGCTGACGCTCGCCCATCCGGGCAAGCTCAACGCGATCGACATCGCGATGTGGCGCGAGCTGCGCGCGCTGTTCGAGCGGTTGCAGGCGCTGCCGCCCGCACAGGCGCCGCGCGCGCTGGTCGTGTGCGGCGCGGACGGGCAGTTCGCCTCCGGCGGCGACATCGCCGAGTTCGCCGGTTTCCGCTTCGACGAGGCGCGGCTGCGCGACTTCCACGAGAACGTCGTCGCGCCGGCACTGCATGCGATGCTGGCCTGCGACATCCCGATGCTGGCGCAGATCGAAGGCAACTGCATCGGCGGCGGACTGGAGATCGCGGCCTGCTGCGACATCCGCGTCTGCGGCGACGGCAGCCGCTTCGGCGCGCCGATCGCCAAGCTCGGCTTCCCGATGGCGCCGCTCGAGCTGCAGGTGGTCGGCCGCGTCGCCGCGGCGCCGGTGCTGCGCGAGATGCTGCTGGAGGCGCGCCTGCTCGGCGCCGCCGCCGCGCTGCAGCATGGCCTGGTGCATGCGGTGGTGCCCGACGACGAGGTCGCCGAGGTGGCCGCGCAGCGCGCCCGCCAGATCGCCGCGCTGTCGCCGCAGGCGGCGCGGCTGAACAAGCGCACGCTGCGCCAGCTCGCGCAGGGCGGCCCGAGCGAGCCGGAGCGCCTGGCCCACTACGGCTACGCCGACAGCCACGAACACCGGGAAGGCATCGCCGCCTTCCTCGAGAAGAGGCCGCCGCGGTTCCAGCGGGGCTGAGAAGATTGCGAGGGATTCCCATGAGCGACCAGCAGAACCTGTTCGCGGCGCTGCGTGCCGCGTTCCCGGCCGACCTCGACGCCGTCGCGATCGAGACGGCCGACGGCCCCGGCGCACCGCTGCGCTACACCTGGCGCGACCTGGAGCGCGCCACCGCGATGATCGCCAACCTGCTCGTCTCGCTCGAGCTGCCGGCCGGCGGCGAGCACCCGCCGCGCATCGCGGTGCAGACCGAGAAGAGCGTCGAGGCGCTGCTGCTGTACCTGGCCGTGCTGCGCGCGGGCTACGTCTACCTGCCGCTGAACACCGCCTACCAGCAGGGCGAGATCGAGTACTTCCTGGGCAACGCCGAGCCGAGCGTCGTGGTGTGCTCCGGCAAGAACTTCGGCTGGGTGTCGAAGATCGCCTTCCAGGCCGGCACCAAACACGTCTTCACGCTCAACGACGACCGCACCGGCTCGCTGCTCGAGCGTGCCGCCTGGCAATCCGACGTGCACGAGCCGGCGCGCTGCGCCGCCGGCGACCTGGCCGCGATCCTCTACACCAGCGGCACCACCGGGCGCAGCAAGGGCGCGATGCTGACGCACGGCAACCTGCTGTCCAACGCGCTCACGCTGAAGGACTACTGGGGCTGGACCGAGGGCGACGTGCTGCTGCACGTGCTGCCGATCTTCCACGTGCACGGCCTGTTCGTCGCCTCGCACGGCGCGCTGCTGAACGGCAGCAAGATGATCTGGTTCGCGAAGTTCGACCCGAGGGCGGTGGTCGAGCGCCTGCCCGAGGCGACCGTGTTCATGGGCGTGCCGACGCTGTACGTGCGGCTGCTCGGCGAACCCGGCTTCGGCCGCGAGGCGTGCCGGTCCATGCGCCTGTTCATCGCCGGCTCGGCGCCGCTGCTGATCGACACCTTCGACGAGTTCCGCACACGCACCGGCCACACGATCCTGGAGCGCTACGGCATGAGCGAGACCATCATGCTGACCTCCAACCCGTACCGCGCCGAGGACGGCGAACGGCGCGGCGGCACGGTCGGCCGGCCGCTGCCGGGCGTGGGCTTGCGCGTCAGCGACGACCAGGGCCGGCCGTGCCCGAGCGGCGAGATCGGCGGCATCGAGGTGCGCGGCCCGAACGTCTTCATCGGCTACTGGCGCATGCCGGAGAAGACACGCGAGGAGTTCACCGCCGACGGCTGGTTCAAGACCGGCGACGTCGGCAAGGTCGATGCCGACGGCGTCGTCACGATCGTCGGCCGCAGCAAGGACCTGATCATCACCGGCGGCTACAACGTCTACCCGGCCGAGGTGGAGGGTTACCTGAACGAGATGGACGGCGTCGCCGAGAGCGCGGTGATCGGCGTGCCGCACCCGGACTTCGGCGAAGGCGTGGTCGCCGTGGTGGTGCCGCGCGCCGGCGCGCGGCCGGAACCGGCCGCGCTGGTGGGCGCGCTGAAGACGAAGATCGCCAACTTCAAGGTGCCCAAGCAGCTGTTCGTCGTCGACACGCTGCCGCGCAACGCGATGGGCAAGGTGCAGAAGAACCTGCTGCGCGAGCAGCACAAGGGACTGTTCGGTGCCTAAGGCCGGCGCCAGACCGAGGTGATGGTCACGCCGGCGGGTTCGTCGGCGATCGCGAGCACGTTCCCCACGAGGCCGACCACCAGGCTCGGCACCGGGAACTCGCCGCGCGCCAGCAGCCGCCCCTGGTGGTCGGTCGACAGTGGCCCGGTGCCTGGAGTAAGTTCGCCCACTTGAGAGAGGAAGGTTTCGTTGGGCGCCTCCGGCCAGGGCTTCTGGAAGTCCCGGGTGTAGATGTCGACCTTCGGGCCGCTGCCGATGCGCAGCGCCTGCGACCTGGCCAGCCAAGGCAGTGCCAGCGGCTCGTTCTCGTCAATCTCCAGCGCGTTCGATCGGCGCGCCCCGCCATCCGGAGCGATCGACACGCCGAGCAGGTCGGTCGACGCGGACGACGACACGCTCTGCCAGAGCATCGCCAGCCCGGTCGACGACGACGCCAGCTTCGCGAACTGGGTCGATCCGTTCGGGGCCGTCGACAGCGTGTGCAGGCTCGGCGTCCGCGCACCCCCACCTTCGATCACGGCGTACCGCTTGTACCAGGCTCCTGCCACATTCTCGTTCCAGCTGAACGCCGCACGATCCGGTGCACTGACACCGACAACGTCCACGATGGCCGTCCCCGCACTCACCGAGGCCAGCACCGAGGGCGCCGCCAGCGGCTCGCCCGCAGCGGTGAACGGCTGGACCTGAAGGGTCCAGCTGGTGGGAACCGGCTCGGTGGGGTATGGAATCCAGGCAACCCAGATCGTGTCGCCGCTCGCGGCCACCACGAACTCCCGACCGCCGACGCTCGCGAAGGGCGGCGGGAGCAGGTCGACCGGACTCGCCGTCTCGGCCGCGCCCCCCACGTCGTAGGCGTGCAGCCGCAGCCCGGAGTCGCTCATCGCGAGCACACGAACGCCGCCGCCGACCCCGACCACGACAGCCCGCGATGCGTTGATGCCGGTGTAGGCAGTGGTCGATTGCACTTCGCCGCGCGAATTCACCCGGCTGAGGGCGATGCCCTGCACCGCCACATCGGTCGCCTGGGTCATCAGCACGGCATGCGCGTCGAACTGCGCCACACCGAGCGCGTACTTCAGGCGCGCACCAGACGGACTGACGGCCGGCACCGGCGGCAGATACCCGAGACCACGCGTCACGCCGTCCCAGCCGGCCAGCTCTTCGGAGGTCACGACCCGGACTTCCGGGACGAAGCCGGGAACGTCCGTACTGCGCCTGACGACGCCGATGCCGGGCGCATACCAGATGTCGAGCGTCCCGCTCTCGACATCCGTGTAGGCACCGGTCGACGAGAGCTTGAAGCGGGCCACCAGCCAGGTGCGTGTCAACGCGGCTTCCATGTCAATGTAGCCGAGCGCGGCCACGCTTTCCTTGCCGACCACACGCGTATAGGAGGCGACGTCCAGTTCGTCGACGCGCCCGTCGCCGTCGACGTCGAACCCGCTGTCGACCAGATGCAAGTCGAAGAAGGTGTACTGGTCGCCCACACGTACCGGAGAACGCAGCTCGACCTGTTCGAGCGTGCGCACCCGGCCATCGCCGAGATCGACCGGGACCAGCGAACGCACCTCGCCGCCGACGTGCCTGACTCGCTGCGACACGTCGCCGCCGTGGTCGGCGTCGGTCGCCGCTTCGACGACGCCCCCGGCCGGCGATGCCTGATGCGTGACCGTGTTGGTGTACGAATCCCCTGCACCGCCATCGCCGACGGATCGTTCGCTTCCCCGGTAGGTCCACATGCCGCCCGCCACCAGCGGCCGCAAGGCCGTCGCGTCGTCGAACAGGATGTCGCCCTGCACCGGCGCCGGCGGAATCAGCCCGCTCGACACCGGCGGCGGCACCACCGGGCCACCGCCGTCGCCTCCGCCGCCACCACCGCAACCCACCAGCGCGAGCACGAGGCAGGCCGCCGGCCACCGGCTCCAACCCGATTTCCTGAGGAGCATCCCATCCCTTGGTGGTTCTGATGAATAACAGGATACATGAGGGGGCCGGACGCGCGGCGTTCCCCTGACTGGCACCCCGTCGCCGGCATGGCACTAAGATCCTGCAAGACATTCCCGTGCCCTTCATCACGGGTCCCGTCGCCCATGGACAAGCTCAGCCTCGAAGCCAATGTGGAACGTGCGGGTCCACCCACATCGGACGCCCGCTGCCCCCGCTGCGGCGGCGCGTTCCACTGCGGCGCCAACGACCCCGGCCCCTGCGCCTGCACGACGCTGAAGGTCGACGCCAAGACGCTGGCGCGCCTCGCGGCCGAGTACCGCGGCTGCCTGTGCCTGCGCTGCCTGGCCGAACTGGCGGAGTCCGCCCGGCAAGCCTCAGGCTGACTCGGCGCCCGCCTTCAGGCACGCCAGCCCGTCGAGCACCGGGTCGAGCTGCTGCAACGCGGCTTCCCTCAGGGCGTCGATCTCGGACGGCGCGGCACCGTGTTCGCAGGCGGCCTCGAGCGCGGCCGCGGCACGCCGCAGCGACGCCATGCCGAGCGTGCCGGAGACGCTCTTCAGGTCGTGGGCCAGGCGCGTGCAGGTCGCCAGGTCGCCGGCCGCGCGTGCGGCCCCGAAGCGTGCCGCGAACGCCTGCTCCCGGTCGCGGAACATGCCCAGCAGGCGCCGGTACAGCGCCTTGTTGTCCATCACCCCCGCGAGCCCCGCGCGCAGGTCCAACCCCGGCACGGCCTCCAGGTCGCCCAGCTCGCCGGATGACGCGCCGTCCTTTGCCGAACGCAACCAGCGCGCCAGCGTGGCGAACAGCTCGTCGACGCGGATCGGCTTGGCGATGTGGTCGTTCATGCCGGCCTCGAGCACCCGTTCGCGGTCGCCGGACATCGCGTTCGCGGTCATCGCGATCACCGGCAGGTCCTGCAGCCCGGGCCGCAGCCGCAGCTCGCGCGTGGCGGCGTAGCCGTCCAGCACCGGCATCTGGCAATCCATCAGCACGGCGTCGAAGCGCTCGCGTTCCAGCCGCTCCAGTGCGGCGCGTCCGTCCCCGGCCACCGCCACCTCGATGCCGGCACGGCCGAGCAGGTCGCAGGCCAGCTCCTGGTTGATCTCGTTGTCCTCGACCAGCAGCACCCGGGCGCCGCCCAGTCCGGACTGCTGCGCCAGCAGGCGGTCCTGCCGCTGCTCCTCGCGCCCCGTCGCGAGCACTGGCAGCCCCATGGCGCCGAGGCAGGCATCGAGCAGCGCCGACGCGGTGACCGGCTTGGGCAGCAGGCCGGCCACCGGCAGGCCGCGCTCGTCCAGGCGCCGCTGCGCCTCGTGCCGGTTGAAGGCCGTGACCATCAGCACGGTCGGGCTGGCGTGGCGCAGCTCGGTGTGGCTGAGCTGTTCGAGCAGCTCGATGCCGTCGGTGCCCGGCATCTTCCAGTCCAGGAGCAGCACGCGGTAGGGTGCGTCGGCCGCGTCGGCGCGGCGCAGCGCGTGCAGCGCGGCCGAGGCATCGCCGACCGCCTCGGCCTGCAGTCCGAGCGACGCGCACATCGCCGTCAGCAGCTCGCGCGCCGCGGCATGGTCGTCGACGACCAGCACGCGTGCTGCGCGCAGCTCGTCGGGCGGGGTCGGCACGGCTTCGACCACCCCGCTCTGCAGGCCGAAGCGCGCGCTGAAGTGGAACACGCTGCCGCGTCCCGGCGTGCTGTCGACGCCGATCTCACCGTCCATCAGCGCGACAAGGTGGCGGCAGATCGCCAGGCCCAGCCCGGTGCCGCCGTAGCGCCGGCTGGTCGAGGCGTCGGCCTGGGAGAACGGCTGGAACAGGCGCTCGCGCTGCTCGGAGCCGATGCCGATGCCCGAATCGCGCACCTCGAAGCGCAGCCGCGCGGCGCCGGCCTCGCGTGCGAGCAGCCGCACCGCCACCGTGACCTCGCCCTGGGCCGTGAACTTGACGGCGTTGTTGCCAAGGTTCAGCAGCACCTGCCCGAGCCGCGACGGGTCGCCGACCAGCGCGGTCGGCAGGCCGGGCGGCAGGTCGAACAGCAGTTCCAGGCCCTTCTCGTCGGCGCGCATGCCCACCAGGTGGGCGAACTGGTCCAGCACGTCGCCGAGCCGGAACGGGATGTGCTCCATCTCCAGCCGGCCGGCCTCGATCTTGGAGAAGTCGAGGATGTCGTTGATGATCACCAGCAGCGATTCCGCGGCACGATGCACCTTCTCGACGTAGTTGCGCTGCTTGGCGTCCAGCCCGCTCTGCAGCGCTAGCCACGACATGCCGAGGATCGCGTTCATCGGCGTGCGGATCTCGTGGCTCATGTTGGCGAGGAACTCGCCCTTGGCGCGGTTGGCCGCCTCGGCCGCCTGCTGGGCGCCCGCCAGCTCCTCGGTGCGCTCGCGCACCCGGCGCTCCAGGTCGGCGGCCAGCGCGCGCACCTCCTCCTCGGCGCGCCGGCGCACGGTGGTGTCGGCAAACACCGCCACGGCCCCGCTCACCGCGCCGGCGGCATCGCGCAGCGGGCGGGCGGTGGCGGTCAGCCACAGGCCCTCGTCGGGCCCCTCGCCGGCACGGCGCATGTAGAGGTCCAGCTTGTCGACGTTCTCGCCGCGCAGGGCGCGAGCCAGCGGGAGTTCCTGCGCCGGCACCAGCGTGACGTGATCCTGCCCGTACAGGCCGAAGCGCTCGCGCCAGTTGCCTTGCGTGCCGGTGGTCAGGCCGCGGCCGGCGATGGCCTCGGCCGCCGGGTTGGCCAGCATCAGCTCGGCCTGGCGGTCGACCACCAGCACCGAGTCGCCGATGCCGTCCAGCACCTCGCGCAGGATGACCGTCTGGCGCTGCAGTTCGGCCCGTGAGCGGCGCAGGTGCAGCACGGCCGCCGCGCCGCCGGCCAGCAGCAGCGCACCGGCCACCAGCAGCGTCGCCTGCCAGCGCTGCTGCAGGGCGTGGCGTTCGATCTCGGTGGCCTGCTGCTCGCTGCGACGGGTGAGCTCGGTCAGTTCGCGCTGGCGGGCCTCGGAACGGATGCGCTCGGCCAGCTCGGACACGCGCGCGCCGGCGCGCTCGCGCGCCAGCCGCGCGTTCGACTCGGCGGCCTCCATCGACAGCTCGTAGGCCCGCCGGTGGTCCCCTTCGGCGGCCGCCACCGCGGCCATGCGCAACGCGGCCTCGCTGCGGTAGACCGGCAGGTCGATGCTGCGCGCCAGCTCGTAGGCCTGCCCGGCGCTGGCTCGCGCCGCGGCGAGGTCGCCCAGGCGCTGGCTCAGCTCGCTCTGCTCCTTGAGCACGAACCAGCGCCCGATCGGGTTCGGGTAGCGGTCGTAGATCGCGGCGGCTTGCTGCAGTTCGGCCCGCGCAGCGCCCAGGTCGCCCTGCAGACGCAGTTCGACGGCCAGCGCGGAGCGGCCGAGCGCCACCGAGAACGGGATGCCGATCGCCTCGTAGATGCCGATCGCCTCGCGATGCAGGCGCAGCGCCCGCGCCTTGTCGCCCTGCTTGCTGGCCACACCGGCCAGGCCGCTGATCGCCAGCGCCTCGTTGAGCCGCGAGCGCCCCGCGACCGACTGCTCGCGCATGCGCTCGAACTGCTCGCGCGACTCGGGCAGCCGGTCGCCTAGGTCGTAGGCCATCGCCAGGCCGCGATGGGCGTGGGACAGCGCGGTCGGATTGCCGCTGGCGCGTGCGATCTCCATCGCCTGCAGCGCCACGTTGAGCGAATCGTCCAGCAGGTTGGCGCGCCGGTAGGTCATCGAGGTGCGCAACAGGGCTTCGCCCAGCAGGTCGGGCCGGTCCAGGCCCTCGAGCGCGGCCAGCGTGCGTGTCATCACCTCCTGCAGCTGGCGCAGATGGCCCTGGTTGACGTCGTTCATCGCGATGTTCAGCCCCGCCTCGGCCTGGCCGAGGCGATCCCCGGACCGCTCGGCGAGGGCGAGCGCCCGCCGCGCGTGTTCGTTCGCGCCGTCCGTGAGCCCCAGGTAACCTTCGATGCGCGCGAGCAGGTTCAACACGTAGGCGCGGTCCGCCGTGTCGGCATCGGCGGCCAGATCCCGCTCCAGCGCGAGGGCGCGGGCGTGCGCGGCCGGGGCATCGTTTTCGGCCAGCGCGCGCGCCTCGGCGACCTGGCGGCGCCATTCCCCGCGGTCTGGCGCCGCGATCGCCGCCAGGCTCAGCCACAGGGCGAGCGCCGCGAGCAGCAGGCGGGAGGGATGGGGGGTACCCATGCGGGCCACTGTAGTGCCGCCCGGGGTGGCCTGGCGCTGTCGGTATCCCGGGGCCACGGCCTCCCCTCCGGCCTTCAGAACTGCAGGCTCAGGCTGGTGGCCAGCTGGCGGTCGTTGACCCAGGCGTCGCGCGGATGCGCCACGCTGCCGAGGTCGCTGCGGCGCAGCGTGCGGCTCAGGTTCACGCCATCCAGCGCCCAGGTCAGGCGCGGTGAGACACGCCAGCGGATCGAGGCGTCGAGCCAGCCGTGCGCGCGGGTCCAGACCTGCTGCGCCCCGCCCAGGTCGACCACCGGCACCACGCCGCTGGCAAAGCGGCTGCGCCAGTTCCAGGCCAGCCGCGCCGACCAGGCCCCGCGCTCGTACAGGCCGGCCAGGTTCACGCTGTGGCGCGACAGGCCCTGCAGCGCCACCTCGCGGCCGAGCACGCGGTCGAAGGTGCGGCTGTCCACGTGGGTGTAGTTGGCCTGCAGCCCGAGCCCGGACCAGGCCCCCGGCAGCGCCTCGAAGAAGCCCTGCCAGGCCAGTTCGGCGCCGCGCACCTGTGCCCGGTCGGCATTGCGCGGCCGGCTGACGACGTAGACCGCCCCATCATGCGCTTCGGGCTGTGCGAGATTGAAGACGAAGCCGTCCACCTGCTTCCAGAACAGCGCCAGCGAGGCCCCCGCGCCGCGCCCGGCCTCGCGTTCCAGGCCCAGGTCGAGGTTGGTCGAGCGCATCGGGCGCAGGCCCGGGTTGCCGGCGCTGCCCTGGTTCAGGTTCGGATCGACCGGGTTGGGCAGCAGCAGCAGCGAAGGCGAGAGCTGGTTGAAGTCCGGCCGCGTCAACGTGCGCGACGCCGCGGCGCGCAGCTGCCAGCCCGGTGCCGCGCGCCAGCGCAGGCTGGCACTGGGCAGCGTGTCGGTCTCGCTGGCGACACCGCGGATCGCCTCGGGGGCGCCACTGCCCAGAACCTGCGCGCTGTCCGTCGTGCGCCGCGTGTGCACCACCCGCAGGCCGGCCTGGCCGTCCAGCGCGGTCCCGGCGCGCCAGGGCAGCTGCAGGTACACGGCATCGCTGTCCTCGCGGATCCGCCAGACCGTCAGCGGCCCACCGCCGGCGGGCAGCGGCGTCGTGATGCCGAAGGCGGCGCGCAGCCCGGCCGGGTCACGCGCGTCGTCCAGCGCACCGATCAGGTGGCCGGTGATGCTGTCGGCCCGGCCATCCAGGAAGTCGGTCGCGGGATTGGGCAGCAGCCGACCGGCCAGCGCGTCGCCGCCCGGCCCCGGCAGCGCCACGTCCCCGAAGGCCAGCCCGGGCGCGTTGTCCGCCCGCCGCCGGGCGTGGCGCCAGCCGACCTCGACCCGTTCGATCGGCCCGGCGTCGAGCGTGCGGGCCAGGTCCAGTCGCAGCGCCTGCAGCTGGCCGCGAAACGGCCGGGTCCGGTAGGCCAGGCCCGTGTAGCGCCACGACGCCGGGTCGCCCAGTTCTGCGCCGGCGACGGCGCTGCCGGGCACGGCGCCCGACAGGTCGTGCGTGAAGCGTCCCGCCGTCGCGGCCAGGAAGGGGCCCGAGAAGAACAGGTGGTTGAAGCTGCGCGTCAGGCTCAGGTCGGCCTCGAGCTGCCAGTCGGTGCCCGACCAGCGCGCACCGGCCGCGAGTTGCCGCGTGCGATCGACGGTGTCGCGCGCGAAGTTCAGCAGCGACACCGGCGCCTCCAGCCAGGTCACGCGGCGGGCGTCGTCGCTGCCGGGAAAGCGCTGCAGGCTGCCGGGCTCGAAGGCCGTGCCCGCCGGCGCGCTGACGTTGATCTGGTGCGAGTCCTGGCGCGTCTCGAGTTCGGCGAAGTGCAGCTCGCCATACCACTCGAGGGCAGCCGACGGCCGCCATTGCAGCAGCGCGCTGGCGCCGACCCGGCGTCGCCGCCCGACGCTCGTGGTTTCCGAGGTCGCCCCGGGCGCGAGGAAGGTGCCGCCGGCCGGGTCGTCGTGCCGCACCGGCGTACCGCTGCTCTTCTGGTCCTCGCGCCAGTAGCGGTCCTGCAGTGCGAGGTTCAGCAGCAACCCCAGTTCGCCGCCGCCGGCCGCGCCGCGCCGGCTGAGCAGCAGCGCCCCCTGGCCGGCGCTGCGGCCGGCCAGGTGGCCGTGCAGCACCCGACCGGCCAGCAGACCGGTATCACCCGTGAAGTCGAACGGGCGGCGGGTGCGCAGGTCGATGCGGCCGCCCAGGCCGCCCTCGATGTGGTCGGCCGAGCTGGTCTTGTGCACGTCGATGCCGGCCAGCGCCTCTGCCGTGAGGTCCGAGAAATCCATCGTGCGGCCGCTGCCGGCGGTGAAGAGTTCGCGCCCGTTCAGCGTGGTCTCGACCTGCAGCAGCCCGCGCACCGCGGCCAGTGCGCCTTCGCCGCGGTCGCGCGTCATCTGCACGCCGGTGACGCGTTGCAGCGCGTCGGCCACGCTCAGGTCGGGCAGCTTGTGGATCTCGTCGGCCACGACGGCATCGACGATGCCCCGCGCATCGCGCTTGCGCGCCTGTGCCGACTCGAGGCTGCGGCGCGTACCGGTGACGGCCACCTCGTCGAGCGACTCGCCCGCCCCGCTCGCGGCCGGCCATGCCAGCGCGAGGCAGCACATCAGCGCAGGGCCTGGCCTCACGCCGGCATCGTCGCGCCCGGTTCACGGGCCCGTCAAGGCCGGCGCAGTCTCGCAAACCCGGTGTCGGCCTCGAGCGCGGGGCTCAGCCGCCGCGCGCCGCGCTGCCGACCGCCAGCCGCACACGTTCGATGCCGTGCTCGTCCAGCAGCACGGCGGTGTCGCCGCCGCGGTTGTTCCAGACCGCCTGCGCGCGGCCCCAGAACAGGTTCAGCGCATCGTCGCTGCCCTGGCCGGACCACAGGCGCAGCGTCTCGCCCGGCGCCAGCGTGCGCGCCGGGAAGACGTAGCGGCGCGCGCGGTCGGCGCCGTCGTGCAGGCTCCAGCCGGTGAGCACCAGCGGCTTCGTGCTGTCGTTGACGATGGCGACGAACTCCGCATCGATGTCCGCCCCCGGCGGGTCGAACACGACCTCGAGTTTCGGCGCCGGTCCGCGCGGGCCGGCGACCAGCACGAGGCGCTTCTCGTCCGCATCCCAGTCCAGCGCGAGCGTGAAGCCGTCGTGCAGGTCGAAGGGCAGCGGCAGGCGGCCGTCGCCGGGCCAGACCACCTCGAAGCCGGTGGGCAGCGACAGCGGTGTCGTGAAGCCGCCGAGCGAGACCACCGGCTCGCTGCTGGAACCGCCTGGCGTCGGCGGGTTGTAGTTGACGCCGGTCATGAAGGTGAAGGTCTGCACGCCCAGGGCCGCCGCCAGGTTGCTCAGGTCGAACAGGTTGGCGGCCTTCGTGTCCGTCGACGGATGGAGCGAGGGCAGCGTCACCTGCGTCGGCCACTGGATCGTCACCGGCCCGGTCGGTTGCAAGGTCGGCAGCGGCAACGGCAGCGCCGCATCCAGCCGCGGCAGCGCGAAGCCCGGCAGGCTCAGCAGCACCCGGGGCAGATCGGCCGGGGCGAGCGGCGGGAGTTCTCCCACCGCGATCGGCGCCACGTGGCCGCCGGCCTGGCGCACGCCCAGCCACCACTGGCCCTGCAGCGCCAGCGTGTCGAGCGCCCCGGCCGGCACGGTCAGGCCGATGCTGCCCTCCACCTCGAGCGCGAGCAGCAGGCCGAACGGCAGCCCGGGCGGCGTGACGTCGAAGTTCAGTGCCGTGCGGCCGCGCACCCGGCAGTGTTTCGTGCCCAGCTCGATGCGCGCGCCAAGCCAGTCGCGGCCGTGCCAGCGCAGCCGGCCTTCGATCCAGGTCAGCAGCTCGGGTTGGCCGTTCTTGCCGTGCTGCAGGTCGACGCCGGCGCGTCCGTCGGCGATGCGCGCGCCGAACAGCGCCAGCGTGCCGCTGCCGGCGAGCGACAGGTTGGGCGCCGGCCGCGTGAACTCGACACCGCCGGCCAGGCGCAGGTCGATCTCGACCGGCAGCGCCGCGCGCCCCGGCGGCTTCCACGCCACGAGCGCCAGCCGGGCGGCCACGGCCAGGCGGCGTTCGTCGAGGCGGCCCTCGACCTCGGCCAGCGGCATGCCGAGCAGCTTCGCGCTGCCGGCCCCGGCGAGCACGATTTGCGTGCCCGGGCCGACGGCGCCCTCGGCCGCGAGCTCGATCTCGAACAGGTTCTCGACCTTCAGCGCCAGCTCGCCGCGCGCACGCGCATGGGTCTCGGCGATGTCGATCTCGCCCTGCAGGCGCGCGCGCTCGCCGTGCAGCGCGAGCACCCCTTCGCCCTGCACCCGGAAGCGCGTGTCGCTGCGCAGCTGCAGCGTGGCCGGCCGCGCGGCGCTGCCCAGCGTGAGGCGCGCCATGCCGGGCAGCGGCGACCAGTCGGCACGCACCGCCGCCTCCACCAGGCCCTCGACGCCCAGCGGCCCGGCGCGGCCGCGCAGCGTCAATCGTCCGTCGACGCTCAGCGGCAGCGGCACTGTGAGCCCGGCCACCGGCAGCTGCAATGCGGGCAGCGCAAGGCTCGTGACGGCCATGAAGCGGCCGTCCGACGCCAGGCTGCCGAAGAAGCCGAGCACCTGCGTACCGGCGACGCGCAGCCGCGCACCGACCAGCATCGCGAGCGCCGTGGGCGCGGCCTCGGGCAGCGCCTTCTCCAGCAGCGTGCGGTTCAGCTGCAGCAGCTCCTCGGCCCCGAGCGTGGCCGCGCTGCGCTCCGCCAGCTCTGCGGCCCGACCGGTGAGGCCCAGCTGGCGCGCCTGCGTGCGCGGCAGCAGCGTCTTGGCACCGCCCGCCCCGGCGAGCACCGTATTGAGCCCGGCCGCGAGGCGCTCGCGCAGCGGCGCGTCGATCAGCGTGCCGTCCCACGCGTCGATTTCGGCACGCAGCGCGGCGTCCAGCCCACGCCGCAGCGCCTTGCCGGCGCTGCCGCGGCCGCTGCGCACCGCCTGCAGCAGTTCGGGCCGCAGCTCGGCCGGCCGCAACGGGGCCGCCTGCGTCGGCCAGTCGACGGCCGCCAGGTCGTCCGGGCCGAAGTCGGCGAACTCGCCCGCCCCGAACGGCGAGCCGGGCTCGGCCCGCGCCGCCAGCTCCGCCGCGGCGCGCGACCGTTCGGTGAGCACCAGCACCGCAGCGCCGTCGAAGCCCGCGAAGCTCGCATCCAGTCGTGTGCTGCGCAGCTCCGCGGGCAGATGCGCGAGCAGGTCGCCGAGCAGCGCCCCGAGGCCGCCGTCCTGCAGCGCGGCGGCCTGCGCGCGCAGGCGCTGCGGCAGGGTCGCGAGGTCGTCGCGCGCCTGCAGCGCCGCGCCGACCAGGCGCCGCCCCTGCGCGATGCCGCCTTGCAGCAGCGCGATGTAGTCGGCCAGGTTGATGGTCTTGTCGAGCGTCTTGCCGACCAGCCCGTCGGCCGCCGGGAACAGCCGCCGCACGCGCGCGGGCAACACGAGATAGGCGTCGGTGATCGAGATCCGCACGCTGTCGGCCAGCGCGCCACGCGGGGCGACCTGGTAGTGCTCGGGGTCGACCAGCAACGCGATCAGTTCGAACACGGCCAGCGGCGAAAACGCCGGTACCGGCCGCTGCAGGTTGAAGTTGAGGCGGAAGCCGGCGCCGCGCAGGCCGACGCAGAAGTTGTCGCAGAAGGGAACGACGTTGACCGGCGTCAGCAGGTTGGCCGTCCAGCTGTCCTGCCCGTAGGCCCAGAAGAAGTTGTCGCCGACGACGGTCAGGCCGGTGTCGGCGTCGCCGAGTGCGAGGTCGCCGTCGAAGTCCGAGTTCGCACAGGCGAAGAAGGTGAGGATGGGATTGAAGCTGAGCTTCTTCAGCCCGATGCGCGCCACGCCGTCGACGATCAGCTGCGCGCCGTCCCAGAACGGTTCGCAGATGCGCGTGTCCTGCAGCGCAAGCGAGGTCTTGCGCCGCCCGTCCCAGTCGAACTGGAACAGCGGGATCGGAATGACGATCTGCCCGAGCGTCAGCGGCACCAGCTCGAACTTGAACTCGAGCTTGGACTGCACCGGCAGGCGCACGCCGACGCCGACCTCGTCCGAGGTGTCGAGCAGGTCGACGAGCGACTCAGGCAGCGCCAGCTCGCCGGCGAACGCGAAGGCCAGCGAACGCTTGCTGTAGCCGAAGCCGAACAGCAGCCGCCCGATGCGGATCTCGATCTCGCCGAGGCGGATCGGCGGGCTGTCGACCTGGCGCACCGAGAAGTAGATCGCGTCGGCCGAGATTTCCGCCTCCGCCTCGATCACCTGCTGCTGTGCCGCGCTGTCGCGCCACGCGAAGCCCACCACACCACCGATGCGCGTGTTGCGCGGGTTGCGCAGGTCCACCGCGAGGTGGAAGTCGACGAAGCGCAGGCGCGGCATGGCCAGCAGCACCGACCAGCGGCCGTCGATGCGCGCGACGATCGCCAGCTCGCCGCTCGGCCGCCACTGCCCCGCAGCGTCCGGCTCGTGCACTGCGGCCAGGCCGACGACCAGCGGCTGGTCGGGGTCCGGCTCGATGGCCGGGTCGCGCAGCAGCAGTTCCCAGCCGCCCGCGCCGAGCCGGGCAACGACCACGCCGCTCGCACCGGACGCCGCGCCGGTGAGCGACTCCACCGCGTCGACGAGCTGCTGCACCGCGGCGTCGTAGTCGGCGCGCCGGCCGCTGCCGACACGCTCCCAGATCCACTGGTCCGCCGGCTTCGCGCCGGGGCGCGTGCGGGCCGCGGCCACGCCGCCGGCATAGCCCAGATCGGCCGCCGTGACATGCGGAACGCACAGCGGCAGCTCGAGCGGCGGCGACGCCTGCAGCGCGAGCCGGGAGTGCCCCAGCCCGGCGCGGAACTCCTGCAGCGACAGCTCGAGGTGCGCGGGCAGCACCAGCCCGGCCAGCTGCGCCGCCACCTCGAGCGCGAAGGCCGGCTCTTCGCCCAGGCGCAACGCGATGCCGGCGAAGCGGAAACCGAGCTGCGAACGCGACGACAGGTCCAGGTCGAGCGCGCCCATCGGCTGCGGCGCGGCAAGACCCTGGCCGAGCGTGCGCAGCAGGGCGAACACGTCGAGGCCGACCTCCGACTCGTCGAACTCGCCGCGCAGCAGCAGGCTGGGCTGCGCCGCGAGCGTCAGCGTGCAGGCCAGCGTGCCGCCGAGCTCGATGCCGTCCAGCAGCGGCGCCAGCAGCGCGAGCAGTTCGACGCCGCCGGGGTCGATGCGCGGCGCGAAGCGGAAGCGTCCCGCCAGTGCCAGCTCGCCCTCCCAGCGGTCGCCGGCCACCTGCAGCTCGCCCTGGGCCGACTCCAGCGAAAGGCGCAGCGGCGCGTCGGCAAGCGGCAGGCCCGGCATCTGCAGCGCCAGCTCGCCGAGCGGGCCGGCCTCGACGGTGAAAGACGCTCCGCCCGTGCCGGCCGCAATCGCAAGGTGCAGCGCGATCCAGCCGTCCGTGTCACCCAAGTGCAGCGTGAGCGGGCCGGCCGGCGGCACCGGCGCCAGGCGCAGCCGCAGTTCGCAGTCGACCGTGCCGGCGAGCGGGCTGGCCGGGGCCGGCGCATACCACGCGTCACGTGCCGCGGCCAGTTCGGTGGCCGACGTGAAGCCCGCGGTGAGCGTGAGACGCAGCGCCGGCCCGACTTCGGCGAGGCCGCCGAACAGGCGCAGCGGCGCAGCCAGGCGCCAGTCGACCCGGACCTCGAGCGAGGCCGTGCCGTCGCTCGCAACCTGCGCCGTCAGCCGCGCCGCCACGCGCCCGGCCGGCAGCGGCAGCGGGAACTGCGGCGGCAGGGCGATGCGCTGGCGCAGCCAGGCGGCGTCGAACTCGCCGTCGGCCCAGACGGCGGCGTCGGCCTGCAGGTCCACCGCGCCGCCCGGGCGTCAGTCCGGCAGGCCGATCTGCTGCGCCGTGGCCTCGCCGAACACGCTGACCACCGCGCCGAAGCGTGTCAGCGTGGTGCCCAGCAGGCTGGGCATCTGGGCCGGATCGGGCACGAACACGAGGCCGAGCTTGAAGCCGGTCACGTACCGGGTGGGCGACACCAGCGGCACCTTGACGAAGCCGATCTCGAAATGGATCAGCCGCACCTGCGTGGAGAGCAGGATGTCGACCGCCTGGTCGAGCACCGGCACGTTCTGCAGGCGCTGCGTGATCGCGGTCCACTGCTGCGCCAGCGAGACCGATCCGGGCAGCGTCGGCAACTGCGCGGTGAGCTCCTCGATGGCCGCCAGCACCTCGCCCGGCGTCCCCAGGTCGAGCGACTCCTCGAACGGCTTCTCGTACTTGAAGTAGATGTTGCCGTCGAAGCTCGGCGAACTCGAGCCGCCGGAGCTTCCGCCGCCGCCGGTTCCCGGCGAGGCGGTGATGCGCGCGGTCGGCGCGGTCAGCGTGAAGGGCTGGCCTCGAATGCTCAGGACAATGGTGACCCCCTCGAGGCCCAGAGTCAGGCTCGGCATGCTGCTCCCCCGGCTGCGCGGCCCGGTGCCGCCGGGGCACTGTGCGCCCCGTGCGATGCCAGGGTCAAGCTGCGGTGCAGAAAGTCCCTGCGCGCCGGTTCAGTAGCTGACGCGCGCGTAGTAGGTCTGCTGGGCCGCATCGCGCGCCTGGCCGAGCGTGTGGATGCCACGTTCGGCCAGCAGCGGAATCAGCTTCATGAACACCTCGGCGGTGACCATCGCATCGCCGAGCGCCGTGTGGCGGCCCAGCACCGGCACGCCGAAGCGCTCGGCGATCGCCTCCAGCCGGTGCGAGGCCTGCTGCGGGTGGACCACCGCGGAGAGCAGCAGCGTGTCCAGCACCGGCTGGTCGAACACCAGCCCGGTGCGGGCCTGCTTCAGTTCCAGGAAGCGCATGTCGAAGGCCGCGTTGTGCGCGACCAGCACCGTGTCCTGCGCGAAGGTGTGGAAGGCCGGCAGCACGACGTCGATGGTCGGCGCGCCGCGCACCATCTCCGGCGTGATGCCGTGGATCGGGATCGATGCCGCCGGGATGCCGCGCTGCGGGTCGACCAGCTGCTCGAAGCAGTCCTCGCGGCGCAGCTTGCCCGCGACGATGCGCGTCGCGCCGATCTGGATGATCTCGTCGCCCTCGGACGGCTGCAGCCCGGTGGTCTCGGTGTCGAACACGGTGTAGGCCAGTTCGGCGAGCCAGCGGTCGGCCAGGCTGCGCGCCTGCTCGGTGGGCCGGAACAGGTCGAAGTCGTAGACCTCCGGACGGCTCTCGCTGCGCACCACCATCGCCGCATCGAGCTGCTCGCCGGCGTCGGCCAGCGGCAGCAGCAGGCGGAAGAAGGACTCGTGCCGCACACGTTCGCGCTCGAACCAGAACGCGCCCTCGTGGCGCTCGACCACGTCGCGCACGGTCAGCGCGAGCGTGTCCGCGCCGACCCGGATCGGGTCGGTCTCCCAGCCGATCACGGTCTCGGTGCTCATCGCCTGCCCGGTCCAGACCAGGTCCACCCGCGCCCGCCCGCCCGCTTCGGCCAGGCGCAGCTGCAGCGACTTCAGGCCGTACTCCTCGACCAGCCGGCCCGCCAGGTAGACCAGCGCCTGCAGCAGCGAGAAGCTGTCGACCTTCATCCACAGTGCCGCGTCGACGCCGTGCATCCCGACGCGGCAGCCGTGCAGCGTCTCGATGCGCCGCGCGGCGGCGGCCAGCAGGTCGGCGCCGAGCACGTCCTCCAGCGGCCAGCGCGTCTTCATCGTCTGCGTCGTGTGGCTGGCGAGCTCGCGGATGCGCCGGCTCATCGTCTGCACCTCGTCGCGCACGACGCCGAGGAAGCGCTCGCGCGTCGGCGCGTCCAGGTCCTCGTAGTCGAGCATCTCGACGGCCGCCTGCAGGTTGCCGAGCGAGGCACGGCTGCCTTCGGTGAGGCCGTGCAGCAGCCGGTCGCGCTCGCATTCGGCGGCGAAGTCGCGCGTGATGTTCTCGAGCATCAGCACGAAGCCGTTCAGCGCGACCTCGGCCCCTGCCGCCTCGCCGCCGGGCGCCGCAGTGCCGTCCGCGGCGATCGCGCGCACCGGTGCCATCTGCACGCGCAGCAGCTGGCCGGCGCGCGTGCCGGTGACGAACTGCGCCGACGGGTGCGCCGCGCCGCGCTGCAGCCGCTGCTGCACGCTCTCCAGCGCATGGGCGACGAGCGCGCGGTCGAACACCGCGTAGATCGAGCGCCCCAGGCCGATCAGCTCGGCGCCGTCGGCCACGCTGGGCGCATGCGAGAGCGCGCGGAACTGCGTACGGGCACGGGTGTTGTAGAGCAGGATGCGCCCGTCCAGGTTGCAGACGACGACGCTCTGCGTCAGCTCGGCCATCAGTGCGGCCAGCCGGTTGCGCTCCTGCTCGACGCCGCGGCTGGCTTCCTTCACCTGCGCGGCCATGTCGGCGCGCAGCCCGTCGCGCTGCTGCGCGAACTGGTTGATCACGCCGGCCAGCGCGCGGGTTTCCGCGCAGCCCTGCGGCGCCAGCTCGCGCTGCACGTCGGTGGCCAGCAGCACCTGCGCCTCCTCGGCCAGGCGCGCCGCCCCGGCCACCCAGCGCAGGTAGGCCTGCCGCGCGAGCGCCCCGAGTGCGCCCGACAGCAGCAGCCAGCCGAGCAGCAGCAGCGCGACCCGCGGCTCGAGCATCGCGCCGAGCGCGGCGCGTTCGGCCGGCTCGAGCGTCGCGGCGAACAGCAGCCCGCCGCCCAGCGCCCACAGCGCCAGCAGCGCACCGGGCAGCAACGCGGCGAACCACTCGCGGCGGTCGACCTTCACGCGCCGAGCAGCTCGCGCACGCGGTCCGCCAGTTCGCGGGTCGAGAACGGCTTGGTCATGTAGGCGTCGGCGCCCAGCGCGCTGCCCTTCGCGACATCGGTGTCGCGCCCCTTCGCGCTGAGCATCAGGATCTTCACCGCGGCGAGCGTCTCGTCGGCGCGCACGGCCTGGCAGACGTCGAAGCCGCTCCGGCCCGGCATCATCACGTCCAGCAGCACCAGGTCGGGCCGCTGCTCGCGGATCATCGCGAGCGCCGTATCGCCGTCGCGCGCAACGCTGACGCGGTGTCCCTCGCGCTTCATCAGGAACTCCAGCGAGATGACGATGTTCGGTTCGTCGTCCGCGATCAGCACGTGCTTCATGACCGCCCCCGTCCCAGCGGGTTCGGCGTCGGGTGGTTCATCATGATCCTGTCTCCTCGTGTTTCCATGGCAGGTCGAATCCGAAGCAGCTGCCCTGCCCCGGTTCGGACTTCAGCCACATGCGCCCGCCGTAGTGCTCGACGATCTGCCGGCTGATCGGCAGGCCGAGCCCGGTGCCCTGCGGGCGGTTGCTCGCGTCGCCGCCCTGGCGGAACTTCTCGAACACCAGCGCCTGCTGGTCCTTGGGCACGCCGGGACCGTTGTCGCACACCTGGACGTGCGCGGCCCGTTCGTCCGCCGCGAGCGTGACCGTGACGCGGCCGCGGCCGGCGGGCACGAACTTGGCCGCATTGGTCAGCAGGTTCAGCAGCACCTGCAGCAGCCGGTCGCGGTCGGCCTGCAGCGGCGGCATCCGGTCCGGCGCATGCACCTCGACCTGCGCGCCGCGTTCGCGGAACTCGCCGGCCGTCGTCTGCACCGCATGCGCGACGAGCTCGCGCAGGTCGAGCGACTCGTTGCGCCACTCGGCGTGGCCGGACTCGATCTTGGCCATGTCCAGCACCTGGTTCACGAGCCGCGACAGGCGCGCGGTCTCGTCGACGACCAGGCCGAGGAACTGTTGGCGCTGCGCGGTGTCCATGCCCGGATCGTCGCGCATCAGCTCGGCGAAGGCGCGGATCGAGGTCAATGGCGTGCGCAGTTCGTGCGTCACCGAGGACATGAAGTCGTCCTTCTGGCGGTCCAGGTCCTCCAGGCGGCGGTTCAGCGCACGCACTTCCGAGGCCTCGTCGACCATGCGCAGGATCTCGTCCGGCGCGAGCGGCTCCTCCTCCACGACCGCCGCGACGACGGCATGCGCCGAGCCGCTGCCGATCGCGCCGGCGAGCTGCGTCTCGACATGCGCGACCAGCTGCGCGTCCGGCTCGATGTACTGCGTCGCGACCAGGCCGCGCCGGCGCGCCCAGTCGGCGAACAGCCGCTGCGCGGCCTCGGCGCCGAGGACCCGCGCGGCAAGCTGCTGCAGCTCGGCCAGCCGCGCGCGGCCGCGCCAGAACACCGGCCCGGCGGCCGGGGCGCGGCGGAACACGTCGACGAACAGCTGGGCCTGCGCCGCCTCGCGCGCCGAGGGCAGCCGCAGCAGCGACACGCCGACGTACAGCCCGATGTTGGCCAGCAGGCTCCACAGCAGCGCATGCGTCAGGTTGTCCAGCCCGTCCAGGCCGAGCAGCTGCTCCGGCCGCAGCAGGCCGATGCCGAACGGCCCGTGTTCGACGAAGCCGGTCGGCAGCCAGCCCGACTTGGCGATCGAGGGCAGCAGCAGCGTCCAGGCCCACAACACGAAGCCGGCCGAGAGGCCGGCCAGCGCGCCGGCGCGCGTGCCGCCCTTCCAGTACATGCCGCCCAGCAGGGCCGGCGCGAACTGCGCCACCGCGGCGAAGCTGATCAGCCCGATGCTGACCAGCGCATAGGCCTCGCCGGCGATGCGGAAGTACAGGTAGCCCAGCAACAGCAGCGCCACGATCACCGCGCGCCGCACGGCCAGCGGCAGCACGCTCAGGTCGCGCTCGCCGGCGCGCTGCCAGCGCAGCAGCAGCGGCATCACCAGGTCGTTGCTGACCATGGTCGCGATCGCGATCGCCTCGACGATGATCATGCCCGTCGCGGCCGACAGCCCACCGATGAAGGCCACCAGCGCAAGCGCCGGCTCGCCGGCGGACAGCGGCAGCGACAGCACGAAGGTCTCCGGGTCGGCACGCCCGCTGCCGAAGTGCAGCAGCCCGCCGAGCGCGATCGGCAGCACGAACAGGTTGATCAGCAGCAGGTACAGCGGGAAGGCCCAGCTGGCGCGCCGCAGGTGGCGCTCGTCGACGTTCTCGACCACCATCACCTGGAACTGGCGCGGCAGGAAGATCACCGACAGCATCGCCAGCAGCGTCAGCGCCGCCCACTGGCCGGCCGCGAACTGGCCGCCGTCGTGCACCCCGCCGAGGCCGGTCAAGGCCTGCAGCGACGGCACCGCTGCGGCGCGTGCGGAGATGTCGCGCAGGCCGTCGAACAGCCCCCAGGTGACGAACGCACCGACGGCCAGGAAGGCGGCCAGCTTGACCAGCGACTCGAAGGCGATCGCCGCCACCATGCCCTCGTGGCGCTCGCTGGTGTCCAGGTGGCGGGTGCCGAACGCCAGCGTGAAGCCCGCCAGCACGAGCGCGATGTACAGCGTGCTGTCGCGCCACCAGGGCGCGTGCAGGTCCTCCGGCGCGGCGGTCAGCACCGCCAGCCCGCTGGCGATCGCCTTCAGCTGCAGCGCCACGTAGGGCAGGATGCCGACCAGCGCGATGACCGTCACCAGCGCCGCCAGCATGCGGCTCTTGCCGTAGCGGCTGGCGATGAAGTCGGCGATCGAGGTGATGCGGCCGATGCGCGCGATGCGGACCATCTTGCGCAGCACCGTCCAGGCCAGCAGCATCGCCAGCGTCGGGCCGAGGTAGATCGGCAGGAACCACAGACCGGAGGTCGCGGCGCGGCCGACGCTGCCGAAGTAGGTCCAGGCGGTGCAGTAGACGCCCAGCGAGAGCGTGTAGATCCAGGCGTTGCCGATCACCGAGGCCCCGGCACGCGCGCGCCGGTCCGCGTACAGCGCGACCGCGAACAGCAGCAGCAGGTACGCGAACGACGCGGCGAGGACCAGCGGGGTGGACAGCATGGTGCGGCCGGCTCAGTCTTCCTCCGTCGCCCCCGCCTCGGCGACCCAGGCGACGGCGGCGATCAGGGCCGCCCAGCCGGTGAACAGCGCGAGCGGCAGCAGCGGCAGGCCGGCGATGCTGAAGCCGCGGTCCCACAGCGTCAGCAGCGGGTAGTTCAGCAGCAGCCAGCCGATAGCGAAGAGCGCGATCAGGCGCTGGTGGCGCAGCGGGTCGGGCATCGCGAAACCTCCTTGCTTCACAGGTTGTCGAGCCGGAATCGCAGCCGCAGCTGCAGGCGGAAGCGCTTGACGATTGCCAGCGCGTCCTTCAGCTGGTCGCGGTCCATCGTGCTCAGGTCGGACGGCCGCACCAGGTTGCCCGGGACTTCGCCCGCGGCGCGCTGGCGCAGCTGGTGGCGCAGCTTCAGCCCCATCAGGTAGTGCAGCGCCTCCAGCAGGTCGGCACCGAGCGGCACGTCCAGGTGACCCCGCTCGACCAGGCGCGCCAGCCGGGTTGCCGTACCGGTCTCGCGCACGCCGTGGCGCAGGCAGAGCGCTCGCACGCCGTGCACGATCGGGAAGCTGCCGAGTTTCTTCAGGTCCAGCGGCTGCTCGTCGGCGCGCGCGGTCAGGCGCAGCCACCAGCTGGTCGGCTCGTCGAACTGGTCGGCCGCGGCGGCGAAGCGCGCGAAGAACGCGTCGCTGCCGGTCAGCAGCCGATCAAGCTGCTCGCGCAGCGCCTGCAGCAAGGTGGCGTCGCCGGCCACCGCGGTGGCGTCGAAGAAGATCGCCAGCTGCATCACGCCCTGCGCGTCGGCACCCTGCACCCAGCCACGCAGCGTCTCGCGGAACTGCGCGACGCTGCCGCGCCAGGCGGGGTTGCTCAGCATGATGCCGCCCGGGCACGGCGGCCAGCCGAAGTCGACCAGCGCGGCGTTGAAGCGCTCGGCCAGTGCCGGCAGGCCCGGCCACTCGAAGCCGTCGCGCAGCACGAGCGCGTTGTCCTGGTCGGTCTTCAGGATCTGCTCGCCGCGGCCCTCGCTGCCCATCACCAGCAGGCAGGCGTTCGCGACCAGTTCCGCCGGCGCGAGCAGCGCCCACAGGCGCGCGAACAGGCGCCGGTTCAACTCGCCGACCAGGCGCGCCACGCGCTCGACCTTGATGCCGCCCTCCTGCAGCAGCCCGACCATCGCGTCGATGCGCTGCGCGGCCGCCTGCAGCTCCTCGACCGACATGGCCTCGTCGATCTGCAGCGCGACGATGTGCGAATGGTTCGCCACGAAGCTGACCAGGTCGAGCTGGCCGAGCACGCCCAGCACCTCGCCGCCGTCGCGCACCAGCAGGCGGTGCACGCGGTGCCGCACCATCAGCCAGAGCGCCTCGAACAGGTCCGCGTCGGCGTCGATGTCGATCAGCTCGAAGCGCGCCGCCTCCCGCACCGGCAGCTCGGCGGGCGGCCGCTCGCGCAGCAGCGCGTCGCGCAGGTCGGTGGTGGTGAAGATGCCGATGCGCTCGCCGTCGACCCCGCGGTCGCGCACCAGCGTGTGCGTGAGGCCGTGCTGCGCGAGCTCGCGGCACACCGAGACCAGGTCGAGCGCGCCATCCACGTAGTGCGGGCGGCGCACGTAGGCGTCGCGCACGCGCGCGGTGACCAGCGAGAGCATCTCGCGCTGCGGCTCGGACCCGCGGGACGGCGGCGACATGGCGGCGGAAAGCGTGAACGGGACGGCAGGCAGTGTGCCAGCCGTCCCGTCGCCGGTGGATCGAGGTTTGCTCGGACCTCAGTGGCCGCTGGCCGCCGCGGCGCCGATGCCGGTCTCGGACCGCACCTGCTGCGCGAGGAAGCCGCCGCGGTCGACCTGCGAGCGCGCGCCGCGGTCGAGCACCGAGAACAGCCAGATGCCCAGGAAGCCGATCGTCATCGAGAACAGCGCCGGCGAGGTGTACGGGAACAGCGCCGAGCCCTTCGGGTTGCCGAGCGTCGCCTCCCACACCGACGGCGAGACCACGGTCAGCACCACCGACGAGATCAGGCCGAGGAAGCCGCCGATCACCGCGCCCTTGGTCGTGCAGTCCTTCCACAGCACCGACATGAACAGCACCGGGAAGTTGGCCGAGGCGGCGATCGCGAAGGCCAGCGACACCATGAAGGCGATGTTCTGCTTCTCGAACGCGATGCCCAGCACCACGGCGACGATGCCCAGCGCGATGGTGGTCATGCGCGAGACCTTCAGCTCCGAGGCGCTGTCGGCCTGGCCCTTCTTGATCACCGTGGCGTACAGGTCGTGCGAGACGGCCGAGGCGCCGGACAGCGTCAGGCCGGCCACCACCGCGAGGATGGTCGCGAACGCCACCGCCGAGATGAAGCCGAGGAACACGTTGCCGCCCACCGCGTTGGCGAGATGGATGGCGGCCATGTTGCCGCCGCCGACCAGGCCGCCCTTGGCGTCCAGGAACTGCGGGTTGGTCAGCACGAAGGTGATCGCGCCGAAGCCGATGATGAAGGTCAGCAGGTAGAAGTAGCCGATCCAGCCGGTCGCCCACATCACCGACTTGCGCGCCTCCTTGGCGCTGGGCACGGTGAAGAAGCGCATCAGGATGTGCGGCAGGCCGGCGGTGCCGAACATCAGCGCCATGCCGAAGCTGATCGCCGAGATCGGGTCCTTCACGAAGTTGCCCGGGCCCATGATGGACTGGCCGACCTTAGCGGCCTCCTCGGCCGTCTTGCCGGTCGCGAGGCCGGCCTTGATCTCGACCGCCTTGGCGAACATCGCCTCGGGGCTGAAGCCGAAGTTCCACAGCACCATGAAGGCCATGAACGAGGCGCCGCCCAGCAGCAGGCAGGCCTTGATGATCTGCACCCAGGTGGTGGCCGTCATGCCGCCGAACAGCACGTAGACCATCATCAGCGCGCCGACGATGATCACGGCGATGTAGTAGTCCAGGCCGAACAGCAGCTTGATGAGCTGGCCCGCGCCGACCATCTGCGCGATCAGGTAGAACGCGACCACGACCAGCGTGCCCGAGGCCGCGAAGATGCGCACCGGCTTCTGGTCGAAGCGGAAGGCGGCCACGTCCGCGAACGTGAACTTGCCCAGGTTGCGCAACCGCTCGGCCATCAGGAAGGTGATGACGGGCCAGCCGACCAGGAAGCCGATCGAGTAGATCAGCCCGTCGAAGCCGGAGGCCATCACCGCCGCGGAGATGCCGAGGAAGGACGCCGCCGACATGTAGTCACCGGCGATCGCCAGGCCGTTCTGGAAGCCGCTGATGCCGCCGCCGGCGGTGTAGAAGTCGGCCGCGCTCTTGGTGCGCGATGCGGCCCACTTGGTGATGAACAGCGTGAACAACACGAACACGCCGAACATGCCGATCGCGGTCCAGTTGGTCGCCTGCTTCTGCGCCTGGCCCAGGTCCGCGCCGGCGGACCAGGCCGCGACCGAGACGCCGGCCAGCGCCAGCAGCGTCAGCACGCGGCGCAGTGCGGTGGAGGAGAGGAAGCCGCGGCTCATTTCAGCACCGCCTTCTTGACCGACTCGGCCAGTTCGTCGTACTGGCTGTTGGCACGCTGCACGTAGATCGCCGTGATGACGATCGTGAAGACGATGACGCCGAAGCCGACCGGGATGCCGATCGTCATGACGCCCGCGCCCAGCCGCGCGGCCAGGAACTCCTTGTCGAAGGCCACCAGCAGGACGAAGCCGTAGTACACGACCATCATCGCCGCCGTGAGCCACCAGCCGAAGCTGGACCGCCTGGATTTCAGCTCCAGGTACTTCGGGTGGCTGGCGATGCGCCGCACCAGATCGTCTTCCATCTTGTCTCCTCTCGTTGGGACTCGCGGCTCCGGCGGAGCCCTGCGAGCATCGTCCGCGAAAGGTCTGACCGGCCTCTGACGCTGCGCCAACAGGGGCTGACGCGAGGCTGAATGGAAGCTGACGAAAACCCGCTGCAGCGCGTTCGGGACCGCCGGCCGGGCGCGACCGGCGGGCTCTCTCCCGAACCTTCGGCGCGTCCTGGCGCCTGGGATGCGAAGGCGATTCAGGCGCGCCGCACACCCGGCCGCGGCGCGCCGGCGGCAGCCCAGTCGGGGCCGTCGAACCAGGCATCGCCGCGCAGGTACGCGGCGAGCATCGGCAGCGCGTCCAGCCCCCAGAACAGGCGGCCGTCCACGGCGATCGTCGGGACGCCGAAGAGGCCCAGCGCCACGGCCTCGGCGGTCGCGTCCTTCAGCGCCTGCTTGACCGCCGCGTCCTCCGGATCACGCGGCGGCGCGAGATCGGCGCGCAGCCCGGCCAGGCGTGCCGGATCGTTCGCGTCCGCGCCGCCGCGCCAGACATGGCGCAGCACCGCCTCGCAGGTGCGCCGGTTCGGCGTGCCGCCCGAGGGCGCGCAAGCGATCAGCAGGCGCAGCAGCGCGAGCGGGTTGAACGGGTGCTGCGCCGGCACGTCGATGGGAATGCCCAGGGCATGCGCCTGCCAGGCGATCTGCCGGAAGGTCCAGGCGCGCTTCGGTGCGATCTCGGCCGGCCCCTTCTGCCCCCAGTGGTTCAGCAGGCCCGCGAACAGCACCGGACGGTAGTCGACGCTGTAGCTCAGACCCTCGAGCGCCTGCGGCAATTGCTCGAACGCCAGGCAGGCGAACGGCGAGATCGGGTCGAACCAGAACTGCAGCGCCTTCATCGGCCCGGGCCCGGCGGCGTCGCCCGTGCGGCGCGGCGCGCAGGCAGCAGCTTCCACACCGCGCGCTTGGCCGCCTCGTCGAGCGTGGACCAGGCGGCGATCTCGTCGAGCGTGCGCAGGCAGCCCTCGCACCAGCCGGTCGCCGCGTTCATGCGGCAGACGTTGACGCAGGGCGACGGCACGGGGGGGCTCATGGCAGCTGCACGACGTCCGCGACCGGGGCGCCGGTCAGTGCCTCGAGCTGCGCGGGGCTCAGCTTGAAGACGCCGTTCGGATGACCGGCCGCGGCCCAGATCTCGCCGAAGCGGAACAGCTCGCGGTCGATCAGCGTGACCGGCGGCGTCGCGTGCGCCAGCGGCGAGACGCCGCCGATCGTGAAGCCGGTGCGCGCCTTGACGAACTCCGCATCGGCACGCCCGAGCGCGCCCACCTGCGCGGCGACCTTCTTCTCGTCGACGCGCCGGTCGCCCGAGGTCACGACAAGCACCGCCACGTCGTCGGTCTTGCGCCGGAAGATCACGCTCTTGGCGATCTGGCCGACCGCGATGCCCAGCGCATCGGCCGCTTCCTGCGAGGTGCGCGCCGCCACGTCGAGCCAGACCGGCACGTGCGGGTGGCCGCGCTCGGCGAGCGCCTGGGTGACGCGGCGGAAGCCTTCGGGCCGGTCATCGATGGTCATGACTGCCCCTCGTCGAACGAAGGCGTTCTCATGCGGCCGCCTTCCCGCGCTTGGCAAGCAGCGCCTTGCCGGCACGCGAGACCGGCGCGCGGTCGAGCACGCCGGAGATGAAGGCCCCGGCATCGACCAGCGCGTCGAGATCGACGCCGGTCTCGATGCCCAGGCCGTCGAGCATGAAGACCACGTCCTCGGTGGCGACGTTGCCTGTGGCGCCCTTCGCGTAGGGGCAGCCGCCGAGCCCGGCCACGCTGGCATCGAACACATGCAGACCCATCTCCAGGCAGGCGTAGATGTTGGCCAGCGCCTGGCCGTAGGTGTCGTGGAAATGGCCGCTGACCTCGTCGAGCGGGAAGTGCTTCAGGGCCCGCTCCATCGCCGCCTGCACGCGCCGCGGCGTGCCGACGCCGATCGTGTCCGCGATGCCGCAGTGGTCCACGCCGATGCCCTTCATCAGCACGACGATCTTCTCGACCTCGTCGGCGCTCACCTCGCCCTGGTACGGGCAGCCGAGCGCGCAGGAGATCGCCGCGCGCACCTTGAGACCCTGTGCATGCGCCTCGCGCACGACCGGCGCGAAGCGCTCGACCGATTCGGCGATCGAGCAGTTGATGTTGCGCTGGCTGAACGCCTCGCTGGCCGCGCCGAACACGACGATCTCGTCGGGCCGGGTCGGCAGCGCGGCCTCCAGACCCTTCAGGTTGGGGGTCAGCACCGAGTAGCGCACACCGGCGCGGCGCTGCAGGCCGGCCATCACCTCGGCGTTGTCGGCCATCTGCGGCACCCATTTCGGGCTCACGAAGCTGGTCACCTCGATCTCGCGCAGGCCGGCCGCCTGCAGCCGGTGCACGAGTTCGATCTTGTGCGCCGTGCCGACGGGCTGCTTCTCGTTCTGCAGGCCGTCGCGCGGGCCCACGTCCACCAATGTCACCGCGGAAGGAAACATGAAATAAGTCTCACCGGTATGCCACGCCGAGGGGAGGCTTCCCCTCAGCTAGGGATGGTCGAAACAGGTCTGATACAGGAAGATACAACCACCTCGAAGGATCCCCCGTGGACACCAGCACCCGCCTGCGACTCGCGACCCGCATCCATTTTGCGCTGCTGCGCCAGTACGGCGAGCACGTCGAGATCGGAAGCCTGCTCAAGGGTGGGGCCGATGTGCGCGAGGCGATGTGGGTGTGCGAGGCCTCGGGCAACGCCGAGCTGGCCTCGATGGCGCGCCGGCTGCGGCTGGGTGAACTCGCCGACGGCAAGGCTGCCACGGCGCCCTCCCGTCCCGCGCCGCAGGAGGCGGCCTGGGCGGGCGACACGTCCGGCTTCGGTGTCTCGCGTCCGCCCGAGCTCGAAGAGCCTGCTGCCGCGGCCGGTTCGAGCTGGTTGCGCCCGGCCAGCTGGCTCAAGCGCGCCGCTGCCCCGAAGCATCACTGAACCGCGCATCGGCGGGCCGCTCCGGCCGGCTCACTCGATCGGCGCGAGGCGCAGCAGTTCCGCGCCTTCGAGCACCTGATCACCCACCGCGTAGAGCAGTTCCGCCACGGTACCGTCGCGCGGCGCCGTCAGCGTGTGCTCCATCTTCATCGCCTCCATGACGGCCAGCGGCTGACCCTGCGTGACCGCCTCGCCGGGCCGCGCGAGCAGCGCGATCACCTTGCCCGGCATCGGCGCACTGAGGCGCCCGCCCTCGGCCGCGCCCTCGCCGGCATGCGCGATCGGGTCGACATGCGTCAGCAGCGCCGAGCCTTCGGCGGCGAACACGCCGAGCCGTTCGCCCACGGCATGCACCGCCAGCGACCAGCGCCGCTCGCCCAGCGTCACGTCGTGGCGCGCGCCGCCGCGCGCGACACAGGCGAACGGCCAGCGTTCGCCGCCGTGCACCAGCACCTGCTCTCCGCGGTGCGAGCGTTCGAGCGTGAACACCTGGTGCGCGCCGTGCACCTCGAGGTCGAAACGGCGCAGCGCCGCGCCGTGCAGCCGCCACGCGTCGCGGCGTGACCAGGGGTCGGCATCCTGCGCGGCGGCTTCGACGGCGAGCGCATGCGCCACCGCGCCGGCGGCGGCCACCGGCAGCGCGAGCGGAGGCGCGTCGAACAGCGCGGCGCGCTCGCGCTCGATCAGCGCGGTATCGAGGTCGGGCTGCGCGAACGAACGCGTTCCGACGACACGGCGCAGGAAGGCCACGTTGTTGTGCACGCCGACGATGTGCATCTGCGCCAGCGCCGCATCGAGCCGCGCCAGCGCCTGTGCGCGGTCGGCGCCGTGCACGATCAGCTTGGCGATCATCGAGTCGTAGTGCGGCGAGATCGCGTCGCCTTCGCGCACGCCGGCGTCGATGCGCACCGAGCCACGCTCGAATGCCGTGGCCTCGGGTGTGCGGTACACCTGCAGCGTGCCGGTGGCCGGCAGGAACTGCGCGTCCGGGTTCTCGGCGCAGATGCGCGCCTCGATCGCGTGGCCGTGGCGCTGTAGCTGGTCCTGCCGCAGCGGCAGCGGCTCGCCGGCAGCCACGCGCAGCTGCCACTCGACCAGGTCGAGCCCGGTGATCGCCTCGGTGACCGGGTGCTCGACCTGCAGCCGCGTGTTCATCTCCATGAAGAAGAAGCGCAGGTCGCCGTCCTCGGTCGGCTCGGCGATGAACTCCACCGTGCCGGCACCGACGTAGCCGACCGCCTGGGCCGCGGCCACCGCAGCCGCCCCCATCTCGGCGCGGCGCGCCTCGCCGAGCCCGGGGGCCGGCGCCTCCTCGAGCACCTTCTGGTGGCGCCGCTGCACCGAACAGTCGCGCTCGAACAGGTAGACGCAGTGGCCGTGCGCGTCCGCGAACACCTGGATCTCGATGTGCCGCGGCCGCGTGACGTAGCGCTCGACCAGCACCGCGTCGTCACCGAAACTGTTGCGCGCCTCGCGCTGGCAGGAGGCGAGCGCGGCGGCGAACTCGTCGGCCTGCGTGACGATGCGCATGCCCTTGCCGCCGCCGCCCGCGCTGGCCTTGATCAGCACCGGGAAGCCGATGCGCGCCGCCTCGCGCGCGAGCAGTGCCGGGTCCTGGTCGGCGCCGTGGTAACCCGGCACCAGCGGCACGCCGGCCCGCTCCATCAGCTGCTTGGATTCGGCCTTCAGTCCCATCGCCTTGATCGCCGACGGCGGCGGGCCGATGAAGGCCAGCCCGGCATCGGCGCAGGCCTGGGCAAAGTCCTCGTTCTCGCTCAGGAAGCCGTAGCCGGGATGCACGGCCTGCGCGCCGGTGGCCAGCGCGGCCGCGACGATGCGCTCGCCGCGCAGGTAGCTGTCGCGCGGCGCCGGGCCGCCGATCAGCACCGCCTCGTCGCAGGCCTGCACGTGCAGTGCGTCGGCGTCCGCCTCGGAGTACACGGCGACGGTGCGGATGCCGAGCCGGCGCGCGGTGGCGGCGACGCGGCACGCGATCTCTCCGCGGTTGGCGATCAGGATCTTGGAGAACATGGATTTCCTCAGGCGGAACGCGGACTCAGCCAGGTGGACACGCGGCGCAGCAGCGCGCGCAGGAACTTCCCGAGCACGACGATCAGCGTCACCATCAGCAGCACCGCCACCAGCAGCACTGCGAAGAACACCACCGGGTGTTCCCACGACAGCCAAAGCGCCACCGGCACGCCGGCATCGCCGAGCAGCGAGAGCCCGAGGTTGGAGAACGGCTCGGGCGAGGTGTTGGCGGCGGCCCGCGTGGTCGCCTTCGCGACGTGGCTGGTCGCGGCCAGCGTGCCGCCCAGCAGGGCGGCCGCCGTGGCCCAGGTGGCGTGGTCACCGCCGAACACCGCGGCCGCGAGCGCCGCGCCGGCCGGGATGCGCACCAGCGTGTGCAGCAGGTCCCAGACCGTGTCGACGCCGGGAATCTTGTCGGCCAGGAACTCCACGGCCAGCATGAAGCCGCTCGCGCCCAGCATCACCGGCTGCTGCAGCAGCTTCAGCCCGTTCGGCAGCTCGACCCAGCCCAGCGTCCCCGCCAGGCCGGTGAGGAACACGACGAGGTACAGGCGCAGGCCGCTGGCCCAGCCGAGTGCCGCGGCGATCGCGAGCAGCTGCGCGGTGTCGAGGTCGACCGGCGTCATCCCGCCTCCCGCCACGACGGCGTGCGCTTGCCCAGGAAGGCCTGCACGCCTTCGCGCCCCTCGTCGCTGGCGCGGATGTCGGCGATGCGGCGCGCCGTGTCGTCGCGCAGCGCTTCATCGATCGACCGCCCGGCCACGTCCTGCACCAGCCGCTTGCAGGCGCGCACGGCCATCGGGCCGTTGGCCACCAGCGTGGCGACGATCTCGTCGACGCGCGTGTCGAGCGCCTCCGGCGTGCACAGCTCGTGCACGAAGCCCATCGCGTGCGCCTGCGCGGCATCGAAGCGCTCGGCGGTGATGAACCAGCGCCGCGCCGCCTGCTCGCCCATCGCGCGCACGACGTAGGGCGAGATGGTCGCCGGCAGCAACCCGAGCCGGGCCTCGCTGAGGCAGAAGCCCGCGGCGTCGGAGGCGACCAGCACGTCGCACACCGCCGCGAGGCCGACACCGCCGGCATAGCAGTCGCCGTGGATGCGGCCGACCACCGGCACCGGGCAGCGCCAGAGGGCCCACAGCATGTCCGCGAGGCGCTGCGCGTCGGCGCGGTTCTCCTCCCACGCATACCCGGCCATCGTGCGCATCCAGCCCAGATCCGCGCCGGCACAGAAGGCCTTGCCGTGGCCGCCGAGCACGACGCAGCGCAGCGTTGTGTCGTCGGCGAACGCGGTGAAAGCCTGCGTCAGCTCGGCGATCACGCCGTCGTTGAAGGCGTTGCGCACCTCGGGCCGGTTCAGGTACACGCGGGCCACCGGGCCGTCGCGGCGGATGTCCAGGGAGGTGGTGGTCATCGCTGTCATCGAGTGGT
>JAHBZL010000014.1 GCA_019635485.1 Piscinibacter sp.
GCATCGGATCAGCCCGCGAGGGCGGCGCGGATCGCGCGCGCCAGTTCGGCGCGCCGGTAGGGCTTGGCCAGCAGCATCACGCCCGGGTCGAGCCGGCCGTGGTGCACGATGGCGTTCTCGGAGTAGCCCGAGGTGTAGAGCACGCGCAGCCCGGGACGCAGCCGGCGTGCCGCATCGGCGAGCGCGCGCCCGGAGATGCCGCCGGGCATCACCACGTCGGTGAACAGCAGATCGATGTCCTCGCGCCGCTCGACGACGCGCAGCGCCGCCGCGCCGCTCTCCGCGTCGAGCACGTGGTAGCCGAGCGAGCGCAGCTCGGCACAGGCGTAGCGGCGCACCAGCTCATCGTCCTCCACCACCAGCACGGTCTCGGCGCCGCCGGTGACCGCGGGCAGTTCGGGCTCGTCGGCCGCATGCGCCTGGCCGCGCGCCGCGCGCGGCAGGTACAGCTTGACGGTCGTGCCGTGCCCCGCCTCCGAGTAGATGCTGACGTGCCCGGCCGACTGCTTCATGAACCCGTACACCATCGCCAGGCCGAGGCCGGTGCCCTTGCCCTTCTCCTTGGTCGTGAAGAACGGTTCGAACACGCGCGCGAGGTGCTCCGGCGCGATGCCGCTGCCGGTGTCGGAGACCGCCAGCAGCACGTACTGGCCGGGCGTCACGTCGGGGTGGGTGTCCGCATAGCTGCGGTCCAGCGCCGCGTTGGCGGTCTCCAGCGTCAGGCGCCCGCCGTCGCGCATCGCGTCGCGCGCGTTCAGGCACAGGTTCAGCAGCGCGTTCTCGAGCTGGCCCGCATCGACCATCGCCGGCCACAGGCCGGCACCGCGAACGAGCTCGATCTCGATGTGCTCGCCCAGCGTCCGGCGCAGCATCGGATCCATCGAGGCCACCAGCTGGTTCACGTCGACGGCGCTCGGCGCCAGTGCCTGCTTGCGCGCGAACGCCAGCAGCTGCTTCGTCAGCTCCGCGCCGCGCTGCGCGGCCGCGCCGATCATCTGCGCGAGCTGCTGCTTCAGCGGGTCGTCGGCACTCTGCTCGGCCAGCAGCTCGGCATTGCCGAGCACCACCGTCAGCAGGTTGTTGAAGTCGTGCGCCACCCCGCCGGTCAGCTGGCCGATCGCCTCCAGGCGCTGCGACTGCGTGAGGCGTGCGTTCAGGCGCGCGATGTCGTCGCGCTGCGTCTCCAGCGACTGCGCGGTCCGGTTCAGCACCGACATCAGCGTGCCGAGTTCGCCGCGCGGCAGCGGCGGCGGAATGCGTGCCGCGAGGTCGCCGTCGGCCAGGCGCTGCGCGACGCGGGTGATGCTGCCGATCTGGCGGCGCAGCGCCAGCTCCGCGAGCAGCCACAGCGCCAGGAACAGCGCCAGCGCCAGCGCGGCGAGCAGCACGAGGTCCTGCATGAAGCGCCGGTCCGCTTCCGCCACCAGGCTGGCGCGCGCCGCGCCGGCCAGCACGCGCAGTCGCGACGGCGCCGGGCCGCCGGGATCGGCCACGGCCCACTGGAACGCCCGCCCGTCGGGCAGCGCCAGCTCGGCTGTCGACGCCGTGCGCTGGACGGCGAACTCTCCCAGCGGCGTGCCGGCCAGCGAGGTGCCTACGCCCATGCCGGCGGCGTCGGGCTGCGTGGTCGCCAGCACCAGGCCCTTGTCGTCGACGATCAGCAGGCGCGCCCCGGGCACCTGCGCGTTGGCGAGCTCGGCCATCTTGGCGAGGTTCAGCGACGCGAGCAGCACGAAGCGCAGTTCGCCCTGCGGCGAACGCACCGGGTAGGCGATCTGCAGCACCGCCAGGCCGGTCAGTCGCCCGAAGGTCGGCTCCAGCACGACCTCGCCGCGCGTGCCCTTGGCGCGGCGGAAGTAGTCGCGGTTGTTCAGGTCCAGTTCGCGCCCGCTCTGCAGCGAATCGCAGAACAACCGGCCGTCCGGGCGGATCGTCAGGATGCCGGTGAACTGCGGGTAGGCCTCGCGCACTTCGGACAGGAAGGCCGAACAGGCGAGGCGGTCGTCGGTGTCGAGGTCACGCGCTCGCGCCAGGCCGAAGTGCAGCTGCGCCGTGCCCTGGATGCGGTCGCGCAGCTCGTCGGCCTTGTCCCGCGCGATGGCCGCCAGGCGCCTCGAGTCCTGCGCGATGGCGGCGTCGCGATCCTGGACGAAGCGCCACAGCACCAGCAGGGCCGGCACGGCCGTGGCGATCAGCGCGATCCACAGCAGCCGCGCACGAATGCTCATCGGGTGGGCGTCCTCCTCCGGCCTCGTCGCGCGCGGCTGCTATCCTGACCTGCCCCGCGCTGCAGGCATGATAAGCGGCACGCAGGGCAACGCAGGGAGGCCCATGGCACGCGGCAGGCTGCTGATCCTGGACGACGACGCCACCGTCGGGCAGATTCTCCTGCTCGGCGCGCAGGCGTCGGGCTTCGAGGCGCGGTTGTGCCTGGACGTGGCCGCATTCTTCGCGGCGCTGACCCCCTGGGCGCCGACGCACCTGGCGATCGACCTCACGCTGCCGGGCGGCAGCGGCGTCGAGGTGCTGCGGCAGGTGGCAACTCTCGGCTGCCGGGCGCGCGTGATCATCTGCAGCGGGGCCGGCGCGGCCGACCTCGACGCCGCGCTCGCGGAGGTCCGCGCGCTCGGCCTGGACGGCGCCGGCGTGCTGGCCAAGCCGTTCACGCTGGCGCAGCTGCGCACGCTGATCGCGACGCCGTGACGGACGTCCGCTCCGAGCCCTTTCGATCGACGACGAAGCCGCATCAGGCCAGCAGGTCGGCGTGCCGCACGGCGTACAGCGCCAGCTCGACATCGTTGCGCACGCCGGTCTTCTCGAGGATGCGCGCGCGGTAGGTGCTCACCGTGTTGGGCGACAGCGAGAGCTGCGCGGCGATCTCGCCGACGCTCGCGCCCTGGCTGAGCAGCCGGAACACCTGGTACTCGCGGTGCGACAGGCGCTCGTGCAGCGGCCGCTCCTCGTGCGCACCGGCGCCCATCGCGCCGGCCAGCAGCTCGGCCACGTGCGGCGTGACGAACAGGCGGCCGCGTGCCACGCGCCGGATCGCCTCGATCATCTGCTCGCTGTCGGCGCTCTTGTTCAGGTAGCCGGCCGCGCCGAGCTTGAGGCTGCGCACCGCGTACTGCCGGTCCGGGTAGGTCGACAGCATCAGCACCGGCAGCTTCGGGAACTCGGCGCGCAATTGCTTGAGCACGTCCAGCCCGTCGCGCTGCGGCATCGCGATGTCCAGCAGCACGACGTCGGGCATCTGGTCCGCCGCCGCGCCGGCGCGCACCAGCGCGACCGCCTCGGGCCCGTTGCCGGCCTCGCCGGCCAGCGCGATGTCGCTCGCGTCGGCCAGGATCTGCTTGATGCCCTGGCGCACGATCAGGTGGTCGTCGCAGACCAGCACGCGGATCACGATGCCGCGCCCTCCGGCAGCGGCATCACCAGCCGCACGCGGGTGCCGGCGCCGGGGGCGCTGTCCACCGTCAGGCGGCCGCCGAAATGCGCGGCCCGCTCGCGCATGCCCATCACGCCGTAGCTGCGCGCGGCGTTCAGCGCGGCCGGTGCGGCGCCGACGCCGTCGTCGCGCACATCGAGGTACAGCACCGGGCCCGGCGGGTCGTCCACCGCGATGCGGATCGACACGCGGCGCGCCTGCGCGTGCCGCGCGACGTTCGAGAGCATCTCCTGGAAGATGCGGAACACCGCGATCGCCAGGCCGCCCTCGGGCGACGCGACGCCGGCGGCGACGTGCACTTGCAGCTCGCAGTCGAACTCGGCGCTGTCGACGAATTCCTGCGCCTGCCATTCCAGCGCGGCCCACAGGCCCTGGTGGTCCAGGATGCTCGGCCGCAGGTCGGTGATGATGCGGCCGACGTTGTCGACCGCGGTGTCGATCAGGCGACCCATGCCGCCGCATTTGGCGACCAGCTCGGCCCGGTCGGCCACCCGCTTGCCGAGCCAGTTGACGTCCATCTTCAGCGCCACCAGCAGCGAGCCCAGCTCGTCGTGGATCTCGCGCGCGATGCGCGCGCGCTCGGCCTCGCGCACCGACTCGAGGTGATGGGCCAGTTCACGCACCCGCTGCAGTTCCTGCGCGCGCTTGCGCTCGGCGATGTCGACGAAGGTCACCACCGCGCCCTGCACCTGCCCGTCCTCGACGATCGGGTGGCTCGAGTACTCGGCCGGGAACGCGCTGCCGTCGGCGCGCCACAGTACCTCGTCGTCGATGCGGCAAGGCAGCCCGCGCCGGAAGGCGTTGAAGATGGGACAGTCGCACTCCGGGTAGTGGCGCCCGTCGGCATGCGTGTGGTGGATCAGCGCGTGCATGTTGCGGCCGATGATCTGCTCGGCCGGCCAGCCCAGCTGCTGCGCGGCGCTGCGGTTCACGAACATGCAGCGGCCGGCCATGTCGATGCCGAAGATGCCCTCGCCGGTGGACTCCAGCAGCAGCGCGAGGCGGTCGCGCCAGACGTCGGCCACCTGGCCGGCCGGGACCTCGGGCGATGCGAAGGGGGGTGATGCGGGCGGCGTGTCCATCTGCGGCACGCCGGTGCAAGCGCCGTGCCGGGGCAGCCTGCCCCGCTGCGGCTCAGAAGACCGTGCCGTCGCTGTCGATCGTCACCGGCGGCGCGCCGCCCGGCCGCCGCTCGGCGGCGATCTGCCGGCCGGCGGCCCAGCTGCCGCCCTCCAGCATGCAGGCCAGCGGCAGCGCCGGCGCGCCCAGCCGTTCGCGCACGCGCGGGGCGAGTTCGTCGAGCAGCGCCACGGTGAGCGCGCGCCACTCGATCACCCAGGGCTCGGCGGGCGTGCGCGGCCGTGCGGCGAAGGCAGCGTCGCGCGGCACGATCACGCCGGCGTCGAGCAGCAGGCCGCCGTTGCGGTACTCGGGCAGGCCGGTCAGGTCGTCCAGGCCGTGCACCTTCACGCCGGCCCACTCGAAGGGTTCGAGCAGGGAATAGGCGAGCCACTGGCTGAGCTTGTGGAACGGCACCCAGCCCGCACTCGGCCCCTCGCCGCCGGCCGCCTCGTGCGGCCACACGTCGCCCACCGGTATCCCGTGGAAGACCTGCCCGCTCGGCCAGATGCCGCTGAACGACTCGAGCAGCGCGCCGAGGATGCGCCCGGCCCCCACCTCGTGGTGCATCGCCGTCGGCAGCGGCCGGTGGTGGTTCAGGCGTGGCGCGTGCGAATGATGGGTCAGCGCGTCGAACAGGTGGCCGGGCTGGCCGGTGGAGGTGAAGACCTCCGGCCGCGCGCGCAGCGCCTCGCCGAGGCGGTGCAGCAGCGCGACGCGGCCCTCCAACCCGACCAGCGGATTGTCCGGCCCGGCCTGGAACACGTCGGCGAGCGCGCGCGTGTCGAGTTTCAGCAGCGCGACGGCATCGACCCGGATCGGATCCCCGGGGTCGGACGAGAAGCGCCCGGCCAGGAAGGCGCGGAAGCTCGCCACCGCGAGGCCTTCGCTACGCGTGAAGGTCTGGCCGCTCTCCGCCTCGCGGTAGCGCCAGTCCGGGCCGGCGCCGGCGTCCAACAGCACACTGATCAACGCCAGGTCGATGTGCGTGCGCGCAGCGGCGATGTGGCTGCGGCCGTTCAGCCTGCGGTCCAGCTCGGCCTTGCGGTCCACCCCGCCGGCCTCGAAGTGGCGCCAGCGGCTGTGGTACGGAATCTTCAGGTCCGGGAAGCGGCTGCTCGTCAGCGCCGCGATGCGCTGCGCGACCTCGTCGAGCCGCGTGCGGTCGAGCGTGAAGTGCGCCGAGCGGCCGGCCTCCACGTACGACGCGATCGCCCGGCAGCGCGCACGGATCGTCGCCGGGTCGCGCAGCGTGCGGACCGCGGCGTCGATCGCATGCGCCTCATTCAAGCCCGCGCCCCTTGACGGCCGCGAGGCGTGCCTCGTCGGGCACGGCCCCGTCGGTGAAGTAGCCGGCCGCGATCTTGGCCTCGATCTCGACCTTCGCGTCGGCCGGCACCAGCGCGTCCGGGATCTTGACGCGCTCGCCGACCTCGATGCCGCTGCCGGTGATCGCGTCGTACTTGTCGTTGCTCATCGAGACGAGCCGGTGGATCCTGCGGATGCCGAGCCAGTGCAGCACGTCGGGCATCAGCTCCTGGAAGCGCATGTCCTGCACGCCGGCGACGCATTCGGTCCGCAGGAAGTACTTGTCGGCCCGGTCGCCGCCCTCCTGGCGCTTGCGCGCGTTGTAGACGAGGAACTTGGTGACCTCGCCGAGCGCGCGGCCCTCCTTGCGGCTGTAGGCGATCAGGCCGACGCCGCCCTGCTGCGAGCCCTGGATGCACTCCTCGATCGCATGCGTCAGGTACGGGCGGCAGGTGCAGATGTCGGAGCCGAACACGTCCGAGCCGTTGCACTCGTCGTGCACGCGGGCGGTCAGCGTCACGGCCGGGTCGGCGAGATCCCGCGGGTTGCCGAAGATGTACAGCGTCTGCCCGCCGATCGGCGGCAGGAAGACCTCGATGTCGCTGCGCGTCACGAGTTCCGGGTACATGCCGCCGGTCTCCTCGAACAGCGCGCGGCGCAGTTCGGCCTCGCTGACCTGGAAGCGCTTCGCGACGCCCGGCAACCACCAGACCGGCTCGATCGCGATCTTGGTGACGGCCGCGGAGCTGTCCTCCAGCAGGACCTTGCCGTCCACCTGCAGGCGCTGGAAGGCGAGCGCCTGGCGGATCTCCGGCAGGTGGATGTGCGCCTTGGTCACCGCGATGGTCGGGCGGATGTCGTAGCCCTGCTCGAGGTAATCGGCGAACGCCGTCTGCACCGCCGCGCCCCAGGGGTCGATCGAGACGATCTTCTCCGGATCGCCCCACTGCTCGTAGGGGCCGATCAGGTCGGTCGGCGCGGTGTTCGTCAGGTCGGCGCGGTGGCCTTTGACCAGGTTGCCGGCCGCGACCGCCAGCGCGCGGTAGACGCCGTAGCTGCCGCTGTGCGTGCCGACCACGTTGCGCTGGCTGCGGTTGCTGGTCGTGCCGACGATCGGTCCGCGTTCGAGCGCGTCGGCCGCCCCCCAGTGGATGGAGGGCGCGCCGGTGGCGCCCTGGCCGGGGTGGGAGGTCAGGCGGATGTGGCGGGCGCCGGGTTCGGAACTCATCAGGACAGCATAGCGCCGGAACGGTGCGCCGGGCGACCGGTCGTCCTGCCTGGCAGTTCAGTCCAGCCCGCGCAGCGGCAGGCGTTCGCGGCGCAGCCAGTTGTCCGCCGACCAGGCCGTCGTGCCGTCCGTCACGTGCAGCGTGTAGGCCATGCGCGAGCGCGCCGAGCGGTTCGGCCCGCTGTAGTGCGGCAACCGGCCGTCGAACACCACCAGCGAACCCGCCTCCACCTCGACCGGCAGCGCCTGGCCGAGCGACGGCCACGGCGTTGCGTCGACGGTCTCCAGCGTCACGGCGTTGCCGCGGCGCACGAAGCGCTGCCGCAGCGGCCCGCGGTGGCCGCCGGGTTCGACCCACAGGCAGCCGTTGTTGCGGTCGGCGTCCTCCAGCGCGAACCAGAACGCCACCACGCTGGCCGGCTCGGTGAGCAGGAAGGCGGCGTCCTGGTGCCAGCCGACTTCGCCGCCGATGCCGGGCGGCTTCCAGATCACCATCGACTGCCAGGCCTGCGGCGCGCGCAGGCCGAGATCGGCGGCCAGCGCCGCCATGTCGGCACCGCGCGAAAAGCGGTCGAACACCGGGTCGAGGTCGTGCAGCGCGTGGCCGATCTTGTTGATCGCGTCGACCTGCGGGCGCACCAGCGCGCCGCGTTCGTCGAAGGCCTCTTCCTCGAAGAAGCAGTGGATGCCTTCGGCGGAATCCAGGAAGGCCGTGTCCGCCGTGCGGGCCTGGTCGCGCGTCGTGAACACGCTGGCCGGGCCGGCGGCGACGAAGTCGGCGGCGATCGCGACGGCCCGCTCGCGCAACGCCTGGCGCGCCGCCGCGTCCCGAAACCCAGGC
Source organism: Piscinibacter sp. (assembly GCA_019635485.1). Lineage (GTDB taxonomy): Bacteria > Pseudomonadota > Gammaproteobacteria > Burkholderiales > Burkholderiaceae_C > Piscinibacter. The sequence goes on from JAHBZL010000014.1 coordinate 7,942, forward strand.
AGTACGAGAAAACCCTGATCGTGGTAGCGCGCGGATTGTTTCGGGTTCAGCATGGCCGGGGAGGTCGTGACCCGTCACGGTACACCAGCGCCGCAAAGATGTGCATGTGGCATGCCGCTTGCACCCGGCGTCCGCCATTCTCAACCCAGGATCCACGAGGGAGTCTTCATGCCGACAGCCGTTCCGCTCCTGCCTGCCCCGCCGACGCATCGCATGCACCGCATTGCAGCGGCGGCCGCCCTCGCCGCGCTGCACTTCGGTGCGTCGGCGCAGACGACTTCGGAAATGGGCAAGCTGCCGACGGTCAACGTCACCGCGGAGCGCCGCACCGAGAACGTCCAGGACATCCCGAACTCGGTGACGACGCTGAACGCCGAGATGATCGACATCCTGAACACCAGCGGGCAGGACGTGCGCATGCTCTCCGGCCGGGTGCCGAGCCTGAACATCGAGTCCTCGTTCGGCCGCGCCTTCCCGCGCTTCTACATCCGCGGCTACGGCAACACCGATTTCCGGCTCAACGCCTCGCAGCCGGTCTCGCTCGTGTACGACGACGTCGTGCAGGAGAACCCGATCCTGAAGGGCTTCCCGGCCTTCGACCTCGAGCGCATCGAGGTGCTGCGCGGCCCGCAGGGTTCGCTGTTCGGCCGCAACACGCCGGCCGGCGTGGTCAAGTTCGAGTCGGTCAAGCCGTCCACCAAGCGGTTCGAGGGCTACGGCAGCCTGTCGTACGGCACCTTCAATACGGTGAACGCGGAAGGCGCGGTCAACCTGCCGGTGACCCCCGGCTCGGCGCTGCGCCTGTCGGTGCTGAACCAGACGCGTGACGACTGGGTCGAGAACACCTACGCCCCGGGCCCGACCCAGCACCTGGAGGGCTACCGCGACAGCGCGCTGCGCTTCCAGCTGCTGGTCGAGTCGAGCAAGGACCTGAGCGTGCTCGGCAGCGTGCACGCACGCGACTTCAGCGGTTCCGCGCGCCTGTTCCGCGCCAACATCATCGAGCCGGGCACCAACAACCTGGTCGCCGGCTTCGACGAGACCAAGGTCTCCTACGACGGCAAGAACGAGTCCGAGCTGCAGAACTACGGCGCCAGCCTGCGCGTTCGCGTCGGGCTGGGCGGCATGTCGCTGCACTCGATCACCGGCTACGAGCAGGTGCGCACCTACAGCCGCGGCGACATCGACGGCGGCTTCGGCGCCTCGTTCCTGCCCGAGTCGGGGCCGGGGCTGATCCCGTTTGCCTCCGAGACGGCCGACGGCATCCCGTCGCACCGGCAGATCACGCAGGAGTTCCGCCTGGAGTCGAGCGACGCCGCGCCGCTGTCCTGGCAGACCGGCCTGTACTTCTTCCACGAGGACTACCAGATCGAGAGCTTCAGCTACGACTCGCTGGCCGGCGGCGCGCAGGACGGCTACGAGAAGGTGCGCCAGAAGAACAATGCCGTCGCGGTGTTCGGCGCGCTGAACTACGCCGTCACGCCGGCCGCGAAGATCCGCCTCGGCGGCCGCTACACCAGCGACAAGAAGAAGTTCGACGTCGAGGCCTACACCAACAGCGGCTTCGTGCCCTGCGTGCTGTCGGGCAAGTGCACGATCGAGGAGCTCGCCGCCCAGGAGCCCGACGGCGACCTGTCCGCCTCGCCGAAGGACAGCAAGTTCAACTGGGACCTGTCCGGCACCTACACCGTGATGCCCGGCACCAACCTGTACGCGCGCGCCGCCACCGGGTTCCGCGGCAGCAGCGTGCAGGGTGCCGGAGCCTTCAACGGCAAGTCGGTCGCCGGCGCGGAGACGAACACCTCCTACGAGGCGGGCATCAAGACCGACCTGCTCGGCGGCCGGGCGCGCGTGAACTTCGGCATCTTCCACTACACCGTGAAGGACCTGCAACTCACCGCGGTGGGCGGCGCGTCGAACGCGAACATCCTGCTGAACGCGGAGAAGGCGGTCGGCCAGGGCTTCGAGCTCGATGCGCAGGCGCTGCTGACGGACCGCCTGATGGTGGGCCTGGGCGTGGGCTACAACGACACCAAGATCAAGGACCCCGGCCTCGCCGTGGCCGTGTGCGCGCAGTGCACGGTGACGGACCCGACGACGACCATCGGCGGCACGACCTATGCGCTGATCGACGGCAACCCGCTGCCGCAGGCGCCGAAGACCACGGTCAACTTCATGCTCAAGTACAGCCAGCCGACGCCCGACGGCGAGTGGTACGTGCTGACGGACTGGGCCTACCGCAGCAAGGTCAACTTCTTCCTCTACGAGTCCAAGGAATTCACCGGCAAGGCGCTGACGGAAGGCGGCGTGCGTCTGGGTTACCTGTGGGGCAACGGCAAGTACGAGGCGGCGCTGTTCGGCCGCAACATCACGAACCAGATCCGCATCGTCGGTGGCATCGACTTCAACAACCTGACCGGCTTCATCAACGAGCCGCGCACCTGGGGCGCGCAGTTCAGGGCGACTTTTTGACCCCCCCGGAGCGGCCTCCGGCCGCCTCCCCCCAGGGGGCGCCGCCAGCGGACCGGCAGAGCCGGATCCGCGGCGTCCGCTTGATGGCACTCGCCGCCATGCTGGCTTGGCTCGCCGGCGCGCACGCCGAGCCCGCCCTGATCCTCGAGATGGGCGGCAAGGCCGACCGCTCCTTCAACCAGGCCGCCTGGGAAGGCGCACAGGCCTGGAAGAAGCAGACCGGGCACGACTACCTGGAGTTCGAGATCGCGAACGCCGCGCAGCGCGAGCTGGCGGCGCGGCGCTTCGCCGAACGCGGCGCGAACCCCATCGTCGGCATCGGCTTCTCGCAGGCCTCCAGCATCGCCAAGGTGGCGCGCGAGTTCCCGGCCGCGAAGTTCGCGATCGTCGACGCGGTGGTCGACCTGCCGAACGTGCAGAGCTTCGTCTACCGCGAGCACGAGGGCAGCTTCCTGGTCGGCATGCTGGCCGCACTGGCCAGCAAGACCGGCAGGATCGGCTTCGTCGGCGGGCAGGACATCCCGCTGGTGCGCAAGTTCCTGTGCGGCTACGAGCAGGGCGCGAAGTACGCCGATCCGAAGGTCGAGCTGCTGTCCGCGATGACCGGCAACACCGCCGCGGCGTGGACCGATCCGCTGCGCGGCGCCGAGCTGACCAAGGCGCAGATCGCCCAGGGCGCGGACGTGATCTTCGCCGCCGCCGGCACCACCGGGCTGGGCATCATGCAGGCGGCGCGCGACGCGGGAAAGCTGGCGATCGGCGTGGACAGCAACCAGAACCACCTGCACCCCGGCTTCATCCTGACCTCGATGGTCAAGCGTGTCGACCTCGCCGTGCGGGCCGCCTTCGACGGGGTCAAGCCGGGCGTCACCGCGCTCGGCCTGAAGGAAGGCGCGCTCGACTATGCGATGGACGAGCACAACGCGAAGCTGGTGACGGCCGCGATGCGCACGAAGGTCGAGGCCGCGCGGGCCGACATCGTGGCCGGCCGGCTCAAGGTGCTCGACTACACGGTGGCCAACGCCTGCCGCTGAGTCACGCGGGCGTTCGCCTGCTCGTGCTGGGCGGCCAGCCGCAGCACGTAGCCGAGCTTGAAGAAACCCGCGGCGACGACGATCGCCAGGTGCGCGACGATCTGCGTCGCCAGCCCGAAATGCGGTGCCAGCGGGTAGGCGGCGGCGATGCCGAGCAGCATCGTGGTGCCGGAAGCGCCCATGGTGCGGTTTCCGAAGGAGAGCCAGGTGCGGGTGTCCATGAGGTGATCTCGAGCGCCGTCCGGCGCGGTCGCGTGGTTAAAGATTCATTGTTGATGAATCTTATGTCGAGGCTACAATAGATGTCAAGTTGATGCATCTTCAAGGACGGCCATGCGCCTGACCCAGCACACCGACTACGCGATCCGCGTCCTGATGTTCGCGGCCAGCCGCCACCTGCGCGAAGGTGCCGAGGCGCTGAGCTCGATCCGCGAGATCGCCGAGGCCTACGGCATCTCGGAGAACCACCTGATGAAGGTGGTGCACCGGCTCGCGCAGGAGGATCTGCTGCACACGCAGCGCGGCCGCCACGGCGGCCTGCGGCTGGCACGCGAGCCGGCGCAGATCCGCCTGGGCGATGTCGTGCGCCGCATCGAGGACGACATGACCTTGGTGGAATGTTTCGGCGAGGGCTCGACCTGCCCGCTGAGCGCGGGCTGCCACCTGGCCGACGCGCTCGACCAGGCCCGGCAGGCCTTCCTCGCCTCGCTGGACCGGCACACGCTGGCCGACCTCGTACCGCGTGCCCGGGCGCGCGAGATCATCGCGCTGTCACTGCACGCACCGCGCGCCGCCGCGGGCCGGCCGGCCGGCTGAGCGCCCGCTCAGGCCGCTGGCCAGGCGGCGAACGCCGCCCGCGCCGGCGCCTTGGCCGTCTCGCCGAGAAACGAGGCGGAAAGTGCCAGTTCGCCCATGCGCAGCAGGTCGGCCTCGGTCAGCCCCGCTTCGTCGAGCAGGGCCTTCGCCTCGCTGCCGTGCGTGACCTGCGACATCAGCCGGTTGTCGGTGTGGTACGACAGGTTCACGCCCGCCCGCCACAGCGGCACGATGGGATGCGCCGCGACCGATGCGGCGGCGCCGGTGTGCACGTTGCTCGTCGGGCACACCTCGAGATGCACGCCGCGCTCGCGCAGTTCGTCCAGCACCGCGTCGCGCCGCGCCGTGCGCAGCAGGTCGACGACGCGCACGCCGTGGCCGATGCGCGAGGCGCCGAGCCGCGCCGCCTCGAGCACCCGATCGCCGGCATCGGCCTCGCCGGCGTGCAGCGTCAGCCCGACGCCGGCCTCGCGCGCGAGGCCGATCGCCCGGGCATGGTCCGAGGGCGGGTGCCCGGCCTCGGCACCGGCCAGGTCGAAGGCGACGACGCCGCGGCCGAGGTAGCGCGCGGCGAGCGCCGCGACCCGCTCGCTGCGGTCCGCGGGCTCGTGCCGCATCGCGCACAGGATCAGCCCGCTCGGCAACGCGCTGCGCGCGAGGCCGGCCAGCAGCGCCTCGACGGCCGCCTCCGGTGCGATGCCGAACGGTTCGAACAGCAGCGGCGCGATGCGGAACTCGGCCAGCACCGTGCCGTCGGCGCGGGCGTCCTCGGCGGCCTCGAAGGCGACGCGCTCCATGGCCGGCAGCGAGGCCATCGCCGCGACCGTCAATGCGAAGCCGCGCAGGTACTCGACCAGGCTGCCGGCGTGCGCCCGGTCGGCGAACCAGCTCTCGAGCGCATCGGGATCGCCGGCCGGCGCGTCCAGCCCGCGGGCGTGCAGCAGCTCCAGCAGCGTCGCCACGCGCAGGCTGCCGTCCAGGTGTTCGTGCAGCAGCACCTTGGGCAGCGCACGGGTGCGGTCGGCGGTCGTCTGGCGGGCGGGGTCGGGCATCGCCGGATGCTAGGGCAGTCCGGGCGGCCTTGCTGGCGCGCCCGGTGCGAGTCTTGCTATCCTGCGCCGGGCTTTGCCGGAGACCTTGCCATGCCGCTCGCCAGACCGCTCGCCTTCGCCGCACTCGTCGCGTTGGCACCGCTTGCCGTCGCCCAGCCGGCGATCGTCTACGACATGGGCGGCAAGTTCGACAAGTCCTTCAACGAGGCCGCCTTCCGCGGCGCCGAACGCTGGAAGAAGGAAACCGGCAAGAGCTACCTCGACTTCGAGATCGCCAACGAGGCGCAGCGCGAGCAGGCGATGCGCCGCATGGCCGGGCGCGGAGCGAACCCGGTGATCGGCATCGGCTTCTCGCAGGCCAGCAGCATCGAGAAGGTGTCGCAGGAGTTCCCGAAGCAGCAGTTCGTCGTCATCGACGCGGTCGTCAACAAGCCGAACGTGCAGTCGGTCGTCTTCAAGGAGCACGAAGGCAGCTTCCTGGTCGGCATGATGGCCGCGCTCGCCAGCAAGACCGGCAAGGTCGGCTTCGTCGGCGGCATGGACATCCCGCTGATCCGGCGCTTCCAGTGCGGCTACGAGCAGGGCGTCAGGTTCGCGAACCCGAAGGCCGAGGTGTTCAGCGCGATGACCGGCACCACGCCGGCCGCGTGGAGCGACCCGGCGCGCGGCGGCGAGCTGGCGAAGTCGCAGTTCGCCAAGGGCGCGGACGTGGTGTTCGCCGCCGCCGGCGGCACCGGCGTGGGCGTCTACCAGGCCGCCAAGGACGCCGGCAAGCTCGCGATCGGCGTGGACAGCAACCAGAACCACCTGCACCCGGGCACGATGCTGACCTCGATGGTCAAGCGCGTCGACAACGCGGTGTTCGAGGCCGCCAACAAGAGCGTGCCGGGCCTCACCGCGCTGGGCCTGAAGGAAGGCGGCGTGGACTACGCGCTGGACCAGTACAACGAGAAGCTGGTCAGCGCCGAGATGAAGAAGAAGGTCGACGCGGCCAAGGCGGACATCATCGCCGGCAAGATCAAGGTCGCCGACTACATGGCCGAGAACGCCTGCAAGTTTTGACCCCCCCCGGAGCGCCTTCCGGCGCTCCCCCCCAGGGGGGCGCCACCAGCGGACCGGCGCAGCCGGATCCGCGGCGGCCGCTTGACGGCCACGGGCCTGCGGCCGTGGTCATGCGCGGCATTTCCAAGCGATTCGGGGCCGTCCAGGCGAACCGGCAGGTGGACTTGTCGGTCGCGGCCGGCACGATCCACGGCATCGTGGGCGAGAACGGTGCCGGCAAGAGCACGCTGATGGCGATCCTGTACGGCTTCTACGAGGCCGACGCGGGCACCATCGAGATCGACGGCCAGGCCGTGCAGATCCGCGACTCCGGCGACGCGATCGCGCTGGGCATCGGCATGGTCCACCAGCACTTCATGCTGGTCGAGACCTTCAGCGCGCTGGACAACATCCTGCTCGGCGCCGAGCCGGACTGGCGGCTGAACCGCTCGCGTGCGCAGCTGCGCGCGACGCTCGAGGCGCTGATGCGCGACACCGGGCTGGTGGTGCGGCTGGACCTGCCGGTCGAGGACCTGCCGGTCGGCGAACGCCAGCGCCTGGAGATCCTGAAGGCGCTGGTGCGTGGCGCGCGGATCCTCATCCTCGACGAGCCGACCGCGGTGCTGACGCCGCAGGAGACCGAGCAGCTGTTCGCGACGCTGCGCCAGTTGCGCGAACGCGGGACGACGGTGCTGCTGATCACGCACAAGCTCAAGGAGATCATGGCGCTGTGCGACGCGGTGACGGTGATGCGCCAGGGCGCCGTGGTGCTGGACTGCCCGATCGCCGCCACCGGCATCGACGCGCTCGCCGAGGCGATGGTCGGCCGCTGCGTGCAGCTCGGGCGCGGCGATGAGGCCGGCCAGGCGCCCGGCGCCGTGCTGCTGCGTGCGCAGGGGCTGAGCTGGCGCGACGTGCTGGGCGTCACCCGCCTCGCCGACGTGTCGCTCGAATTGCGCGAGCGCGAGATCGTCGGCATCGCCGGCGTGGCCGGCAACGGCCAGAGCGAGCTGCTGGACGCGCTCGCCGGCCTGCTCGTGCCGCAGGCCGGCGTGCTGGAGATCGGCACGCGCCGCTTCGAGCGCGCCCGCTGGCTGGATCCGGCCGAAGCTCGCGCACTGGCGCTCGCCCATGTGCCGGAGGACCGCCACCGGCGCGGTCTCGTGCTGCCGTTCCCGGCCTGGGAATCGGCCGTGCTCGGCTACCACCGCAGCCCGCGTTACGCGCGGCATGGGCTGATGGACCGTGCCCGCATGCATGCCGACACCGTGGCGATGATGGAAGGCTACGACGTGCGCCCGCGCGACCCCGCGCTGCGCAGCGCGAAGTTCTCCGGCGGCAACCAGCAGAAGCTGGTGCTGGCGCGCGAGGCGCTGCCGGCACCGCGCATCCTGCTGGTCGGCCAGCCGACGCGCGGCGTCGACATCGGCGCGATCGAGTTCATCCACGGCCGCCTGCGCGCATTGCGCGACGCTGGCGGCGCCGTGCTGGTGGTCTCCTCCGAGCTCGACGAGATCCTCGCGCTGGCCGACCGCGTGCTCGTGATGGCCTGCGGGCGCATCGCCGGCGAGCTGCCGATCGGCGAGGCCAGCGAGGCGGCGCTCGGTCGGCTGATGGGCGGCACGGCGCTGGCCGCATGAGGCACCGCGTGTCGAACTGTCCGTTGAGGGCCGGGCGCGCCGGGACGGTCCGCAGCGCCGCGGGGGCCCGATGAGCCAGCCGATCGAGCTGCCGCGCTGGATGGACCTGGTGGTCCTGCCGGCCTTCAACCTGGCGCTCGCGCTGCTGGTGTGCGGCCTGGTCGTGCTGGTCGTCGGGCAGGACCCGCTGCAGGTGCTCACGCTGCTGATCAAGGGCGCGTTCGGCACGCGGCTGGGTCTCAGCTACACGTTGTACTACGCGACCACCTTCGTCTTCACCGGGCTGGCGGTCGCGGTGGCCTTCCATGGCGGGCTGTTCAACATCGGCGGCGAAGGGCAGGCGATGCTGGGCGGCATCGGCACCGCGGTCGCGGCGCTGTGGCTGGGCGACCGCTTCCCGCCCTGGGTGGTCATCCCGGCGATGGTGGCGGCCGCCGCACTGGCCGGCGCGGCCTGGGCCGCGGTGCCGGCCGCGCTGCAGGCCTGGCGCGGCAGCCACGTCGTGATCACGACCATCATGTTCAACTTCATCGCGTCGGCCTTCCTCGCCTGGCTGCTGATCGACGTGCTGAAGGAACCCGGCAACATGACGGTGGAAAGCCGTGCCTTCGGCCCGGGCGCGGTGCTGCCCGGCATGCACGACCTGCTCGGTGCGTTCGGCCTCGACTGGCCGCGTTCGCCGCTGAACATCAGCCTGCTGCTGGCCATTGCGGCGGCCTTCGGCGTCTGGCTGCTGCTGTGGCGTACGCGCGCGGGCTATGCGATCCGCACCGTCGGCCATGCGCCGGAGGCGGCGCGCTATGCCGGCATCCGGCCGCGCACGCAGATCATGCTGGCGATGGCGCTGTCCGGCGCACTGGCCGGGCTGGTCGGCGTCAACGAGGTGGCCGGCGTGCACGGCCGGCTGCTGCTGGACTACGTGGTCGGCGCCGGCTTCGCCGGCATCGCCGTCTCGCTGATCGGGCGCAACCACCCGGTCGGCATCGTGCTCGCGTCGCTGCTGTTCGGCGCGCTCTACCAGGGCGGCGCCGAGCTGGCGTTCGAGATCGAGGGCTTCAGCCGCGACATGGTCTACACGCTGCAGGGCCTGATCGTGCTGTTCTCCGGGGCGATGGCGCAGGTCGCCGCGCCGGGTTTCGCGAAGCTGTGGAAGCGCGCCCATGGGTGAGGTCGAGGCCCTGAAAGGGGGCCCTCATGGATGAGATCGCCGTCGGCACGCTGATCGCGTCGACGCTGCGCGTCGCGACGCCGCTGATCCTGTGCGCGCTGGCCGGCGTGCTGAGCGAGCGCTCCGGCGTCATCGACCTCGGCCTGGAGGGCAAGATGCTGCTTGCCGCGTTCGCGGCCGGCAGCGTCGGCGCGGTCAGCGGTTCGCTGGCGCTGGCGCTGCTGGCGGCGCTGGCGGTCGGCCTGGCGCTGTCGATGCTGCACGGCTACGCCTGTGTCAGCCACCGCGGCGACCAGGTCGTGATGGGCATGGCGATCACGATGACGGCCGCCGGCCTGACGGTCGTGCTCGGCATCGCCTGGTTCCACCAGGGTGGGCAGACGCCGGCGCTGCCCGACGCCGTGCGCCTCGGGCCGCAGTTCACCGGCCTGGCGGCGGCGCTGCGTGAGCTGCCGCTGGTCGGCACGCCGCTCGCGCTCGGGCTGCTCGGCCACAACGTGCTCGTGTACGGCGCGCTGCTCGCGGTGCCGGCGGTCTGGTGGCTGCTGTACCGCACGCGCTTCGGGCTGCGGCTGCGCGCGGCCGGCGAGAACCCGGCGATGGTCGACACCGCCGGCGTGTCGATCGTGCGCCTGCGCTACACCGCGCTGGCCGGCAATGGCGTGCTGGCGGCGCTGGCCGGCAGCTACCTGGTGCTGGCGCAGAATCCGTCGTTCGTGCCGCACATGACGGCGGGGCGCGGCTACATGGCGATCGCGGCGATGATCTTCGGCAAGTGGCACCCCGTGGGTGCGCTGCTCGCCTGCCTGCTGTTCGGCTTCCTCGACGCGGTGGCGATCCGCATGCAGGGCGCGCCGCTGCCGCTGATCGGCACGGTGCCGGTGCAGGCGATCCAGGCGCTGCCCTATGTGCTGACGGTGGTGCTGCTGGCCGGTTTCATCGGCCGCTCGCGCGCGCCCAGGGCGCTGGGCATTCCCTACGTCAAGGAACGGTGATGGCGGACGAGGCCCGCATGCAGCAGCTCGCCGAGGCGGCCCGCGCGGCGCGTGCCCGGGCCTACGCGCCGTATTCGCGCTTCGCGGTCGGCGCGGCGCTGCTCGACGAACAGGGACGCATCCACGCCGGCTGCAACGTCGAGAACGCGGCCTACCCGCAGGGCCTGTGCGCGGAAGCGGTGGCGCTGGGCGCGCTGGTGCTCGCCGGCGGCACGCGCGTGCGGGCCGCGGTGGTCTGCGGCGAGGCGCCGGCGCCGGTCACGCCCTGCGGCGGCTGCCGCCAGAAGCTGCGCGAGTTCGCGGCCGACGACACACCGGTCTGGTCCGCGGACGGCGCGCAGTTCACGGCACGCCACACGCTCGGCGCGCTGCTGCCGGCCGGCTTCGGGCCGGACCACCTCGGAGACCCCCGTTGAGCGCAGCCGGCGACGACGCGGTCGCGCGCGGTGCGCAACTGATCGCCGCGACCGGCCGCCGGCCGCGCATCGCCGTGCTGCTCGGCTCCGGCTGGGGCCCGCTGGCCGAGCGCGTGCGCGATCCGGTCGAGCTGTCCTACGCCGAGCTGCCGGCCTTCCCCACGCTGGCGATCGACGGCCATGCGGGTCGGCTGCTGCTCGGTCGCATCGGCCCGCACGAGGTGGCCGTCCTGGCCGGCCGCAAGCACGCCTACGAACAGGGCGATGCGGCGGCGATGAAGGGCGCGCTGCAGACGCTGGCCGCGGCCGGCGTGCAGGTGCTCGTGCAGACCAATGCCGCCGGCAGCCTGGACCGCGGCCTGCGCCCCGGCGCGCTGATGCTGATCAGCGACCACCTGAACGTCGCGCAGCGTTCCCCGCTGGTCGGGGCGAGCGGCAGCGCCCGCTTCGTCGACCTGCGCGACGCCTACGACCCGGCGCTGCGCGAACAGGCGCGCGCGGCCGCGGCGCGCCTCGGCACGCCGCTGCAGGAGGGCGTCTACGCCTGGGTGCTGGGGCCGCAGTTCGAGACCCCGGCGGAGATCCGCATGCTGGTCGCGCTGGGCGCGCAGGCGGTCGGCATGAGCACCGTGCCGGAGACCATCCTGGCGCGCTGGCTGGGCCTGCGTGTGCTGGCGTTCTCGCTCGCCACCAACATGGGCTGCGGGCTGGAGGACGAGGCGCTCAGCCACGCCCACACGCTGGAGACCGCGCGCAGCGCCGCGCAGCGCGCGGTGCCGTTGCTCGAAGCCGTGATCGCCGGCCTGGCCCCGTGATGCCGGCCGCCCTGGAGTCGCCCCGATGACCCGCACCCCGACCGACGTCGCCCGCATCGCGCTGGCCTGCCTGGACCTGACCAGCCTGAACGACGACGACACCGAGGCCCAGGTCGACGCGCTGTGCGCACGTGCCGCCGGGCCGCACGGCCGCCCGGCCGCGCTGTGCGTCTGGCCGCGCCTGGCGGCGCATGCCCGCGGGCATGCGCCGGCGGGGGTCGCGATCGCGGCGGTGGCCAATTTCCCGGACGGCGGCACCGACATCGAGCGCGCCTTGCACGACACCGCGGCAATCGTCGCGGCCGATGCACAGGAGATCGACGTCGTGCTGCCCTGGCGCGCACTGCGCGACGGCGACGCGGCCGGCGCCGCGGCGCTGCTGCGCGCGGTACGGCGCGCCGGCGAGGGCCGCGTGCTGAAGGTGATCCTCGAAACCGGCGAGCTGCGCGAGCGCGCGCTGATCGAGGCGGCCGCGCGGCTCGCGCTCGCCGAAGGGGCGGACTTCCTCAAGACCAGCACCGGCAAGACACCGGTCAGCGCCACGCTCGAGGCGGCCGACACGCTGCTCGGCGTGATCGCGGCCGATCCGGCGGCACGCACCCGGGTCGGCTTCAAGGCCGCCGGCGGCATCCGCAGCGTCGCCGACGCGGCGCCCTACCTGGATCGCGTCGAACACCACCTGGGCGCGGCGGCCCTGGTGCCGGCGCGTTTCCGTTTCGGCGCCAGCGGGCTGCTCGGCGACATCGAGGCGGTGCTCGGCGGCGCGCCCGCCGCGCCGGCCGCGGGCTCGGCGTACTGAATGGGCCGCACGGCGCCGCGAGGCGCGTCGGGCGCCTGGACACCGGCCGCCGAGCTGCACGTCAGCGACCCCGCCGCGGTGGCGCTGCTCTGGCACCCGGCCAAGCGTGTCCACCTGCGCCCGTTCCTCGGCCAGCCGGCCGGGCTGGCCGACGCGGCGCGCTCGCTCGGAATCCAGAAGACCGCGATGAGCTACTGGATCCGCCGCCTGCTGGACACCGGCCTGATCCGCCCCTGCCCCGAGGCGCTGGCCGGCGGCCGGCGCGTACCGCAATACCGCTGCGTCGCCGACCGGCTGCGCCTGAGCCTGGCCGACGCGCCGCTGGCCAGCCACGAGGCGATGTTCGATGACGTCGACGCTCGCTGGCACCCGCAGACGCGCCGGGCACTGGGCCGCGCGATCGCCCGCCAGGCGCGCTGGCTGGACCTGGTGATCGAATCCACCGGCGCGGCCGGGCTGGCCACGCAACTCGTTCCGGGCGGCCCCGGTGCGCCGGCGGACGACTTCCTGTACTACCGCGGCCGGCTCTGGCTCGACGCCGGCGAGCGCGATCGCCTGCGTGCCGAACTCGATGCGCTGTGGACCCGCTATGCGGCGCTGAGCGACCGGAGCAAGCCGCACGCCCTGCTGCTGCACCTGGTGGCGGTGCCGGAAGCGCCGACGCGCTAGCGGAAACCTAGAACCCGCGCCCGATCAGCGCGACGCCGAACACCGCGACGCCCAGCGCGAGGTTGAGCGTCACGAGCCGGCGGATGCCGGCCAGCGCCGCGCCGGCCGCCGCCGGATCCGTACCGACGGCGCGCACGAGCCGCGGGTAGAGGCGAGCGCGGATCCAGCCGAACACGAGCGTCATCAGCAGCGCGAGGGCGGCCATCGCGTGCACACGCGGCGGCTGCGCGGCCCAGCCGCCGCCCGCCGCCACCATCGCCAGCCCGCTGGCCCACAGCAGTGCCAGCGCCACCACCACGCCGGCGAAGAAGCGGCGCAGGAAGGCCCGCATCAGCGCGAGCCGCTGTGGCGGCTCGGCCAGCGCCTCGGCGACGGCCGGCCGCAGCGCGGTCTGCACGACCGCCATCCCGCCGACCCAGTAGGCGGCGGCCAGCAGGTGCAGCGTGAGCAGCGCGGCGTGCAGCGTCATGCCGGCATTGTGGGCCCGATCAGGCGCCGAGCAGTTCGCGCGCGAGTTGGCCGACACGCCGCAGCGCCGCCTCGACCGGTGCGCCGTGCACCTGGCCGCAGCACAGGCGCAGCCCGTCGCCGAAGCGATCGCTGTTCGAGAACATCGTGCCGGGGGCGAGCTTGATGCCCTCGGCCAGCGCGGCATCGAACAGGCGCTCCGAAGACAGCCCGCCGGGCAGCTGGACCCACAGCAGCAGGCCGCCGTCCGGCAGGTTGCAGCGCGTCCCGGCCGGGAAATGCGCGGCCACCGCCTCGGCCATCTGGTGGCGCTGGCGCTGCAGCGCCGCGCGCAGCCGGCGCAGGTGGCGTGGCCAGCCGCTGCCGGCGAGGAAATCGGCCGCGACCAGCTGCGGCAGCTCCTCGACATAGCGGCTCTGCGCGTACTTGAGCATCTCGACGCGCGCCTGCCAGCGCCCGGGCGCCATCCAGCCCAGCCGCAGCCCGGGTGCGAGCACCTTGTTCAGCGAGCCGCAGTGGATCACGTGGCCGCTGCGGTCGAAGGCCTTGACCGGCCGGATCGGCGAGTCGGCATCGCCCATCTCGCCGTAGATGTCGTCCTCGACCAGCGCCACGTCGTGTTCGCTGCACAGCGCCGCCAGGCGCTGCTTGTGCGCATCGGGCATCGTGCAGCCGAGCGGGTTGTGCAGCGTCGGCATCACCACGACGGCGGCCAGGCGCTGCCCGCCCGGCGCGCCCTCGCGCAGCACGAACTCGAGGGCCTCCAGCGAAAGGCCGGTGGCCGGGCTGGTCGGCATCTCGAGCGCGCGCAGGCCCAGGCTCTCGAGCACCTGCAGCACGCCGTAGAAGGTCGGTGACTCGATCGCCACCGTGTCGCCGGGGCGCGTGACCGCCCGCAGCGCGAGGTTGACCGCCTCCACGCAGCCGTGCGTGACGACCAGCTCCTCGGGCGCGACCTGCATGCCGCGCGCCAGCGCGTGCCGCGCGAGTGCCTGGCGCAGCGCCGGGTGGCCGTGGCGGCGCGCCATGGTCGTCAGCACCGCCGGTGTGCGGCGCAGGTGGCCCTGCATGCTGCGCTGGAGGGCGGTGGTGGGGTACAGCGCCGGCGCGCCGACCGCCAGCGAGAGATTGACCTGCACCGCGGCGCGTTGGCCACGTTCCAGGATCGACGAGATCCGCTCGTGGATGCCGACGTAGGCCGCCGGGTCCGGCCGCAGCTCGGCCGGCTCCTGCGCTGGCGGCAGCCGGCCGCGCCGCGCCGTCCGCACGTAGTAGCCGGAGCGCGGCCGCGCCTCGAGCCAGCCCTGGTCCTCGAGGTGCCGGCAGGCCTGCAGCGCCGTCGCCAGGCTGACGCCGTGGTCGTTCATCAGCCGCCGCACCGACGGCAGCCGGTCGCCGCTGCGCAGCGTGCCGGCGCGGATCGCGCCGAGGTAGTGCTCGGCCAGTTGGCGGTACAGCGGGGTCATCGCCAAGCATCCTCGCCGACGCGCGGGCCGGCGCAACAGATACAGATCGGCGTGATTGTTCCCGCAACAGCCGCGTGGCGGTGCGCCTGTTGCGCTCCACATCGTTCCGGCGTGTGCCTGGGCAGGCCGGGCGCCGGGCGCGACAGTTCACCGCATCCCGTCCACACCCGCTGCCACACCATGCCGACCCGCCCCACCTTCCCCCTCTTGTTCACCCTGGCGGCCGGCCAGGTCGGCTGGCAACGGCTCGCCGCCGGCAGCCGGATCCACCTCGAGCGCGGCCAGGGCCTGCTGCACGAACCGCCGCAGTGGCTGGCCGGCCGCGTCTGGCAGACCCCGGTGCCTCTGCAGGCCGGGCAGAGCCACCGACTGGCCCGCGGCGGCTGGGTGCGGTTGGACGCGCGCAGTGCGCTGGCGGCCCGCATCGAGCCGCCGCGCGGACCGCTCTCCTACGCGCGCCAGGCGTGGGAGCGCACGCGCACCGCCGGCAGCGCCACCTCGCGGCCGATCACCGAGCGGGCGTACAGGTAGTTGTTCAGGGCCTGGCGTCCGAGGGCGTCCAGGTCCACCTGGCCGTGCTCGTCGCAAGGAAAGGCCCAGCCGCGCCCGTCGTTGAACAGCGAGCGGAAGCAGAGTTCGTAGTCTGGCGATGCGATGTCGTTCGGCATGGCGGACTCCCGACGTTTACGGATTGGCGCCACTGTCGCGCCACCCCATCAACGCGGCATGAACCGGCGGCGTCGCTCGGGAACACCTTGTCAACCGCCGGTCAACGGCGTGCAACAGGGCGGACCGGGCGGGCCACGCCGGCCGCGTAGACTGGCCGGCCGATGTCCTCCGCCGCCCTCCGCGTCGCCCTGCACGGCGGCCTGCTCGTGCTGCTGCTGTACGCGGCCGCGCTGCTCGCGCTCTGGCTGGCGCAGGAACGGCTGCTGTTCCTGCCCGCACCGCTGGACCCGGCGGAAGCGCTCGCCACCGAGCCGGACGTGCACGAACGGCAGGTCGCCGTGCCCGGCGCGCAGCTCTCGGTGCTCGAGCTGCGCCTGCCCGACCCGGACGGCGTCGTGTTCTTCCTGCACGGCAACGCCGGCAACCTGCGCAGCTGGTTCGTCAACCCCGACTTCTACCGCCGCGCCAACCACGACCTGGTGATGCTCGACTACCGCGGCTACGGCAAGAGCACCGGCCGCATCGAGAGCGAGGCGCAGCTGCATGCCGACGTGCTGGCGGTGTGGGAGCAGGTCGCGCCGCGCTACCGCGGCCGGCGCGTCGTGGTCTACGGTCGGTCGCTGGGCACGGGGCTGGCGGCCGCGCTGGCCGAGCGCATCGGGCCGGACCTGACGGTGCTGGTGTCGCCCTACCTGAGCATGCAGGCGCTGGCGTCGCACCACTATCCCTGGGTGCCGGCCGCGCTGCTGCGTTACCCGCTGCGTACCGACGAGCGGATCGCGCGGCTGCGTGGCCCGGTGCTGCTGATGCACGGCGAGCGCGACGAGCTGATCCCGCTCGCGCACGCGCAGGCGCTGGCCCGCCTGCAGCCTGCGGCACGCCTGGTGGTGGTGCCGGGTGCGGCCCACAACGACCTGCAGTCCTTCGAGGCCTACCTCGCGCCGCTGCGCGAGGCGCTGGTGCGGCCCTGATGCTGCCGGCCGAGATCATCCGGGCCAAGCGCCTCGGTCAGGCGCTCGGCGATGCGCAGGTGGAGGCTTTCGTGCGCGGCCTGGTCGACCGCTCGTGGAGCGACAGCCAGGTCGCCGCGCTCGCGATGGCGATCTGCCTGCGCGGCATGGGCCGCGCCGAGACGGTGGCGCTGACGCGTGCGATGACGGCCTCCGGCGCGGTGCTGGACTGGTCGCGCGCCGCGCTGCCCGGCCCGGTCGTCGACAAACATTCCACCGGCGGTGTCGGCGACAAGGTCAGCCTGCTGCTGGCACCGATCGTGGCCGCGTGCGGCGGCGTGCTGCCGATGGTCTCGGGCCGCGGCCTCGGCCACACCGGGGGCACGCTGGACAAGCTCGAGGCGCTGCCCGGCTACCGCGTCGCGCCGCCGCGCCGCGTGCTGCAGCAGGTGCTGCGGACCGCCGGCTGCGCCATCGTCGGCGCGAGCGCCCGGGTGGCGCCGGCGGACCGGCGGCTCTACGCGATCCGCGACGTCACCGCGACGGTCGAGTCGGTGCCGCTGATCACCGCCAGCATCCTGTCCAAGAAGCTCGCCGCCGGCGTGCACGCGCTGGTGATGGACGTGAAGGCGGGCAACGGCGCGTTCTGCGCGACCCCGGACGAGGCACGCACGCTGGCCGCCAGCCTGGTCGAGGTGGCCGGCGGCGCGGGACTGCCGACGCGCGCGCTGGTCACCGACATGAACCAGTGCCTCGGCACGACGGCCGGCAACGCGCTCGAGGTGCAGGAGTGCCTCGACGTGCTGCGCGGCGCGGCGCGCGAGCCGCGCCTGCTCGCGCTGACGCTGGCGCTGTCGGCGCAGCTGCTGGACCTGGCCGGGCTCGCGGACGGCGTCGAAGACGGCGAGCGCCGCGCGCGGGCCGCGCTGGACAGCGGCGCCGCGGCGGAGCGCTTTGCGCGCATGGTCGCCGGGCTGGGCGGCCCGGCCGACGTGTTCGCCTGGCGGCCGGCCCCGGCGCCGCTGGTGCGGCCGCTGCCGGCGCCGCGCGACGGCGTGCTGGCCGCGATGGACACGCGCGCCCTCGGTCTCGCGATCATCGCGCTGGGTGGCGGCCGCGCGCGGCCCGGCGCGCCGATCGATGCGCGGGTCGGGGTGTCGCGGGTCCGGCCGCTGGGCAGCAGGGTGCGCGCCGGCGAGCCGCTGCTGCTCGTGCACGCCGCCGGCGAGGACGACTGGGCCGCGGTGCAGCCGGCGCTCGCCGCGGCGCTGTCGGTGCAGGAAGGGGTGGAGGATGGGGGGTCGGAGGGCGGCTACCATCCGGCGCCACTGATCGTCGACAGTGTCGCCTGAACCCCATGCGCCTGCCCCACCTGCCCGCCCTGAAGGTCTGCTGCATCTCCAGCGTCGAGGAGGCGCAGCTCGCGATCGCGCACGGCGCCTCGGCGCTCGGGCTGGTGTCGGCCATGCCGAGCGGGCCCGGCGTGATCGAGGAGGCGCTGATCGCCGAGATCGCGACCCGCGTGCCGCCGACGATCGAGACCTTCCTGCTCACATCGCGCCAGGAAGCCGACGCGATCGTCGAGCAGCAGCGCCGCTGCCGCACCAGCACGCTGCAGCTGGTCGACCATGTGCCGCACGCCGAGCTGAGGCGCCTGCGCACGGCGCTGCCCGGCATCCGGCTGGTGCAGGTGATCCACGTCGCCGATGCCGGCTCGGTGGAAGAAGCCGTGGCCGTCGCGCCGCTGGTCGATGCGGTGCTGCTCGACTCCGGCAACCCGACGCTGGCGGTCAAGGAACTCGGCGGCACCGGGCGCGTGCACGACTGGGCGCTGTCGGCGCGCATCCGTGCCGCGATCGGCGTGCCGCTGTTCCTGGCCGGCGGCCTGCGGCCGGACAACGTCGCGCAGGCCATCGCGACCGTGCGCCCGTTCGGCCTGGACATCTGCAGCGGCGTGCGCAGCGACGGCCGCCTCGACGGCGACAAGCTCTCCCGCTTCGTCGCGGCATGGGCTCAGACGAACGTGCCTTGATCGCCGAAGGGCGGACCCCGGCAGCTTCACTCGGACCGGGAACGACGAGACGCCTGCCACCGCTCGAGCCTGCGGGCTGCGGCCGCCGGGTCCGGCATGGCGGACATCTCACGCGCAAGCGCTCCGGCGGCCGCACCGATCGTGCGGCTGCTCAGCGTGTCCGCCATCGCCGCCATCACCCCCTCGGTGGCCTGACGCTCGGGCTCGACCGCGCGGCCGGCATTCACCGACAGGAGGGCTCGCGCGTTACGGAAGTGGTCGGCCGCCTGCGGCAGGATCAGCTGCGGCACGCCGTGAGCGGCCGCCCCGAGAAGGGTCCCCGCGCCGCCGTGCGACACCACCAGGTCGCAATGGGGCAGCAGGGCGGCCTGGTCGACGAACCGATGCACGCTCACGTGCCCTCCCAGCGCCGCGAACGGTGCGGGATCGCCATCGGCTCCGACCGTGACGACCACCGTCCCGCCCAGGCGGGCGGCGGCGCCTGCGGCCGCGATCATTGCGGGGCTGCGGTTGAAGACCGTCCCGAAGGTCACGTAGATCCGCGGCCCTCGCTTCGCGGCGCCCTGGAGCAGGGTCCCGACTCCGGCCGGCAGGAGGCAGGCGTCCGCGGCGTCGGGTCGATGGGGGTTGAAGCGGAACGCCATCTCCTCCGTCGTCTCGCACGACGGCCGCAGGCTTCGGGGCGCGATGTCCAGGTAGAGGTGCCGGTACAGGCCCCCGTCGGCGGGGACCGCCAGGCCGCGAGCGCGCCAGTGCGCTCCGAAGCGGCGCATCGCGTCTTCGATGTATCGGCCGGGCGGCGGCAGGCCGTAGCCATGCGTCAGGCTGCGCAGACCCAGTTGCCGGCACACCAATGGCGCCGCCAGCGCCGCGGGCTCGTGCACCACGAAGTCGGGCCGCCAGCGGCGAGCGGCCTGCTCCACCCCATCCACCATGGCCGGCGCGAGCACCGCGCCGAACAGCCTCGGGAACGTGTACGCCGACAATGGCTCGCCGGCGAGTTGTTCCGCCTCTGCGTGCGCGGCACGGAACTGGCGCCGGCCGACCTCGAAGCCGGGGCCTGCCGCAAACAGATCGAAGCCGGATCCCTTCAGTGCGGCCAGCGCGTCGGGTGCCGTCACCCAGGCGATCTCATGGCCGCGGCGACGCAGCGCTTCGGCCAGGGGCCGCAGCGGCAGCAGGTGGCCCAGACCCCCCGTGGTGCAGAAGAGCACGCGCATGGGTGCCTTCGGACGTCGTCAATCGGCGCTGAGCTTGTACTCGTCGACCACGGCCGCCCACGCGGCGAGGTCCTGCGTGATCGTCGCGGCCAGGTCCTGGGGCGTGGCACCCTCGGCCGCCAGCATGCGGCGATCGAGCTCCGCGCGCATCTCCGGCCGGGCCACGGCCGCGGCGATGTCGGTCGCCAACCGGGCACGCAGCGCCGGCGGGACCTTGGCCGAGGTGTAGACGCCTTGCCAGGTGGGAACGTCCACGCCGGGCAGTCCGGCCTCGGCCATCGTGGGGACCTCGGGCAGCGCAGCATGGCGCTGCGGCGCCAACGTGGCCAGGATGCGCAGCGCACCGGCCTTCGCCTGCGGCTGCAGCAGCGACAGCGGCCCGAACATCAGCTGCACACGCCCCGCGAGCAGGTCGGGCAGCGCCTGCGTGCCGCCCTTGTACGGCACGCGGGTCAGCTGGACGCCGGCTGCCTTCATGAACTGCGCGGCGGCCAGCACCTCGCTGGGCGTGCTGGTGGCCACGTTGAGGGCCCCGGGCTGCTGGCGCGCCTGATCGACCAGTTCGGCGACGCGCTGGACCGGCACGCCGGGGTGAACCGCCAGTGCAAAGGGCACGCGGCCGACCTTGCCCAGGGGTGCGAGGTCCTGCGACCAGTCCAGGCCTGATCCCCTGGCCAGCAGCGGCGTGGCGATCATCGATCCCGGGGCGTAGAGCATGGTGTGGCCGTCGGCGGGCGCGGCCAGGGCCTCGCGCGCCGCGACCAGTCCGTTGGCTCCGGGCTTGTTCTCCACGACCACCGGCTGGCCGAGCGACGTGCTCAGGTGCTGCGCGACCTGGCGGGCGATGAAGTCGCTGGGCCCGCCGGCCGGCACGGGCACCAGCAGGCGAAGGGGCCTCACCGGGAAGCTCGCCTCGGCAGCACCCTGGGCCGTCACGGCCACGGGGCAGGCCGCGAACGCGGCGAGGGCAAGCGAAAGGATCAGGTGGCGCATGAGAATCTCCCGGGCATCAGAGGATGGAGGCGAAGCTGAACGCCGGCGGCACCCAGCGCCACCAGGCGATCGACGCGGCGATGGCGCCGCACATCAGGGCATTGAACGCATTCACGACGACGGCGCGGTTCGTGCGCCGACCGTTCTGCTCGTGCAGCCACAGCGCCATCGTCGAATTGGCCCCCGCAAAGATCAGCCAGGTGAACAGGGAGTGCTGGTCGGCGTGGCCGCTGGCCTGGATCGCCAGCAGCGTGGGCAGGTAGGCGACGATGCGCAGGCTGTTGAAGAGCGCGAACGCGCCAGACAGCAGCGAGACGCTGCGCGCGCGGGGTGCGGCGGTGGCGGCGGTCGGCATGACGGCGTTCATGGCGTGCTCCCGTGTGTCGATGGGTGCACTGTAGGAACCGGCTCACCGGCGCGAAAGCACGTGCCGGGCACAATGCGCCTGAACCAAAGGTTAAGACGCCCGCCGGCTCACCGACCATGGACAAGCTCCGCGCACTGCACTACTTCGTGGCCGCCGCCGAAGGAGGCAGCCTGTCCGCCGCGGCCCGCCGCTTCGACGTCAGCGTGCCTGCCGTGACGAAGCTCGTCTCGGCGCTGGAGCGTGACCTGGGGGTGAAGCTGCTCGACCGCAGCACCCAGGGCCTGACGCTGACGGCCCGCGGTGCGCAATACCTGGAACACTGCGCACCGCTGCTGGCCCAGCTGGCCGACGCGGACCGCACGATGGCCGCACCCGGGGCACGGCGGGCGCGCACCCTGGTCGTCGGCGCACCGCCCCTGCTGTCGCGCGCGCTGCTGGTCCCGGCGCTGGCCGACTGGCACGAACGGCATCCCCACGTGCACATCGACCTGCGAACCCTGGACTTCCTCACGGTCAAGGACGCGGCGGCGCGGGGCGTCGACGTGCTGGTGGCGCTGGGCTGGCCCGGCAGCGTGGATCTCGTGCAGCGGCCGCTGGCGCAAAGCCGGCTGATCGTGTGCGCCAGCCCGGCCTTCTGGCGCCGCCACGGCGTGCCGGCGCAACCCTCCGAACTGGTGAATCACGCCTGCCCACTGGTTCGCAGCCCGGAAGGCACGGTGCTCGACCTGTGGCGCCACACGCGCGGCGACGTCGTCCAGGAAGTCGCGGTCGGCGGTTGGCTCACCTGCGCGAGCCGCGACGATGTGCTGCAGGCCGTGCTGCTGGGGCAGGGTGTGGGTCGCTTCGCCGACCTGTCGGTCTGGCCGTTCGTTCGCGACGGCCTGCTGCAGCCGGCGCTGCTGGAGTGGGAGAGCAGCGACTCGCCGCCGTTCAGCGCGCTGATCAGGCCCGAGTCCAGGCGCGACGCCGTCGTCCAGGACTTCGTCGGCTTCCTGTCGGGGCTCCTGCGCCCGGTCGAAGCGCTGTGCCGCGACGCATTCGGGGCACGCCCCTCGGCGGTCCGCCCGCGTTGGTACGCCAGCCGGCCGGGCCGGGCTTCGAAGACGCGGGCTTGAGGCCTGCCTCGGAGCCACGGCCCGACCGCCTCGCGCGATCGACGCCAGGGCGCATCAGACCTCGGTGACGATCAGCCACACCAGCCCGCAGTAGCCGAGCACGGCCAGCGTCTTCTTCCATTCGCGCATCGGCGAGCGCAGCAGCCGGACCAGCCCCCACAGCAGCAGCAGCGCGATCGCGACCCAGATCAGCGGCGCGGCCTGCGCCGGTGCGCCCACCCACCAGGCGTGCTGCTGCGCGAGGCGGGCGCCCGGCGGCGGCTCGAAGCGCCCGTCCAGCACGAGGCCGGCGATCGCATCCCACCAGGGTTCGGCCAGCGCCGCCGAATGCCCGCCGACGACGTACTGCTCGGGCGCCGGCAGCCAGACCGCGCGCGACTCGGCCGCGAAGCCGTCGTGGCCGGCGCTGCCCAGGTCCTGCACCTGCATCTGCTGCAGCGCGTTCGGGAAGAAGGCCACGACCCAGTCGGCGCTGGCGACGAAATTGAACACCCCCGAGGCGCGCTCGCGCGGCACCTGGTTCCAGGCGTAGTCGCGATGCACCACGCTGCCCGCGAACACGACGTGATGGAAACGCACCGCCGGGTAGTCCGACAGCGCGCGGGCCAGCAGGTAGGTGCCGTGGCTGTGGCCGACGAACGAGAAGCGCTTCGCGTTCGGGAAGCGCGCCCGGGCCGTCGTGTAGCGGTCCATCAGCCACTCGACCTTCTCCTGGCGCGCGCCCGGGCGCAGGAAGGACAGCATCGGGAAGTAGCCGTAGCTCGAGGTCTCGACCGCGAAGCGCCCGTCCAGGCCGCGCTCGCGCGCACGGGCCAGCACGCGCTGCGCGACCTTCTCGGTCCAGTAGCCCTCGTCGCGGATGCCGTGCACGACGAACAGCACGTCGGTCACCTGCGGGTCCACGCGCAGCGATTCGTCCAGCACCTGGCCGATGCGGCGCGTCGCCTGCGGGCAGCGCGCCTCGTCCAGCAGCGCGCACAGCACCACCTCGCGCCGCCCGGGGCCGGCCTCCGCGTCGTCGAGCTGGACGACGTCCGCGTGCCCGCTGCGCGGCACCTCGAGGTAGCCGAAGTCGCTGCCAGTCACCGGGTCGACGTTGTCGCTGGGCGGCACCAGGTCGTCGGTGGTGCCCAGCAGCTGCACGACGCGCGCCGCGCCGAGCCGGCCGCCCGAGTCGCGCGCCAGCTGGCGCATTGCCAGCCACTGCAGGCGCAGCTGGGTCACGAACGGCGCGCCGCGGTGGGCCGTCATCACGATGAACTGGCGCCCGGTGGTCGCCTCGAGCAGCCGGCCCAGCCAGACGCCGGCCGACATCCAGACGCCGCGCGTCAGCGACATGTGGTGCGAGACGGTCCAGCCGCGGTTCAGCCCGGCCAGCAGCACGACGCGCTGAACGGCCGCCGCCCAGGGCCGCGGCTGGGCGAGCGAGGCCGCCCCGATGGCCTCGAGGCGCCGCTTCAGGCCCGGCTCGAACGGCGCTTCGGCGGTTTCGCCGCTGGCCGCGACGTACAGCTTGCGCGCGTACAGGCTGCCCAGGCTGTGGCCGACCAGCAGGATGCCCTCGTAGGGCTGGCCACGCGCCTCGCGCTGCGCCCAGGCCGCATCGATGTCGGCCAGCAGGCCCGCCAGCACGTCGTCCGGCGTGGCCGTCGAGAACACGCCGAACGGCAGCTCGGGCGCCAGCACGTCGGTGTCCGCGCCCTGCGGATCGTCGAGCAGCGCCTGCGCGATCGGCGCCATGCGCGCCGCGTCGCCGGCGAACGAATGCAGCAGCAGCAGCAGCCGCTTCGAGGCCCCGTGGCTCTGCACCGGCGTGGCCGCCGTGGCCACGCCGCCGGCCGCCAGCAGCAGCAGCGCGGCGAGCAGGCGTTGCCAAGGCTTCATGCGGATCTCCGGACGGGGAGGCTAACGCTCCCCCTTGCGATACGGCTTCATCAGGGCCTGAGGATAGGCCGCGCGGCGCGCCATGACCACCAGCGCGACGATCGCCATCGCATACGGCAGCATCAGGTAGGCCTGGTAGGGCAGCTCGAGGCCGAACACCCCGCCGCCGCTTTGCTGCAGGCGCAGCTGCAGCGCATCGAAGAAGCCGAACAGCAGCGCCCCGGCCAGCGCCTTGCCGGGCCGCCACGACGCGAACACGACCAGCGCGACGCAGACCCAGCCGCGCCCGTTGACCATGTTGAAGTAGAACGCGTTGAAGGCCGCCAGCGTCAGGAACGAGCCGGCCACGCCCATCAGCGCCGAGCCGGCGACGATCGCCGCCGTGCGCACGCCGGCCACGCTCAGGCCCTGCCCCTCGGCGGCGGCCGGGTTCTCGCCGACCATGCGCAGCGCCAGGCCCGCCGGCGTGCGGTAGAGCAGCCAGGCGATCGCCGGCACCAGCACGAGCGCCAGCAGCGTCAGCGGCGTCTGCTGGTCCAGCACCGGGATGCCCAGGCCCTGCATCGGCGCGAACGGCACGATGGTCGGCGGACTGTCGACCTTCGGGAAGCTGACCCGGTAGGCATAGCTGGCCAGGCTCGTGGCCAGCAGCGTCAGGCCGAGGCCGGCGACATGCTGCGACAGCGCCAGCACGACGGTGAGCAGCGCGTGCAGCAGCCCGAACGCCGCGCCGACCGCCGCGGCCACCGCCACCCCGCCCCACAGCGGCGCGCCCTGGTAGACCGCCAGCCAGCCGGCGAAGGCACCGGCGACCATGATGCCCTCGATGCCCAGGTTCAGCACGCCGGCGCGCTCGCACAGCAGCACGCCCAGCGTGCCGAGCACCAGCGGCGTCGCGATGCGCAGCACGGCGACCCAGAACGGCACCGTCGCGAGCAGGTCCAGCGTCTGCGCGAGCACGCTCACCTCCAGCGCAGCCGGTACTGCGTCAGCATGGTCGCGACCAGCACGGCGAGCAGCGCGACCGCGACGATCACGTCGGCGATGTAGGTCGGCACGTTGACCGCGCGGCTCATGCTGTCGGCGCCGACCAGCAGCCCGGCGACGAACACCGCGGCGGCGACCACGCCGAGCGGGTGCAGCGCCGCCAGCATCGCGATCACGATGCCGGAGTAGCCGACGCCGGTGGCCATGTCCAGCGTCACGTAGCCGGCGCGGCCGGCCACCTCGACGGCGCCGGCCAGCCCGGCCATCGCCCCGGACAGCAGCGCCACCTTCACCTGCACGGCGGCGACCGGCAGGCCGGCGAACGCCGCGGCGCGTGCGTTCGCGCCGACCGCGCGGATCTCGAAGCCGAGCGTGGTGCGGCCGAGCAGCCCCCACAGCAGCAGCGCGGCGGCCAGCGCGCCGAGCAGGCCGCTGTGCGCGCGGCTGCGTTCGATCAGCCGGTCCAGCTGCAGCGCGTCCTGGATCGCGACGCTCTGCGGCCAGCCCATCGCGGCGGGGTCCTTCATCGGCCCGTCGAGCAGCGCCGAGACCCCCAGCAGCACGATGAAGTTCAGCAGCAGCGTCGTCACCACCTCGTCGACGCCGAGCCGGCTCTTCGCGAGCGCGGGCCCGAGCAGCAGCAGCGCGCCGGCCGCGGCCGCCGCCAGCATCATCAGCGGCAGCAGCAACCAGGGCGACGCGTCGAAGCCGCTGCCGCCGTGCAGCCCGCCGACCGCCACGGCGGCCAGCGCGCCGGCGTAGAGCTGGCCCTCGCCGCCGATGTTGAACAGCCGCGCGCGGAACGCCACCGCGGCGGCCAGGCCGGTGAAGATCAGCGGCGTCGCGCGGGTCAGCGTCTCGGTCCACGCGAAGCGCGAACCGAAGCCGCCTTCGAGCAGCAGCGCATAGGCCCGCCCGACCGGCGCACCGGCCCAGGCGACCAGCAGCGAGGTCACGGCCAGCGTGAACAGCAGCGCCCCGGCCGGCGCGCCGAGCAGCAGCGCGCGCGGCGTGCGCTCACGCCGCTCGAGCCGCATGGCCCTCCCCGCCGGCCATCGCGAGGCCGATCTGCGCCAGCGTCCAGTCGCCGACGGCGCGCGGCGCGCCGAGCGTGCCGCGGTGCATCACCGCGATGCGGTCGGCCAGCGCGAAGATCTCGTCCAGGTCCTCGCTGATCAGCAGCACCGCGGCACCGGCCGCGCAGGCGTCGAGCAGCTGCTGGTGCACGTAGGCCACCGCGCCGACGTCCAGCCCCCAGGTCGGCTGGTTGGCGACGATCAGCGGCGGCACGTCCTGCCCGCCGGCGCCCGCGGGCCCGGGGAGCGGCATCAGGGCCCGGCCCAGGATCAGCTTCTGCATGTTGCCGCCCGACAGCGCGCGCGTCGGCGTCGCGAGCCCGGCCGCCTCGGTGCCGCGCACGTCGAAGCGCTCGACGAGCGCACGCGCATGCGCCAGCGCACGCTCGCGCCGCACCAGCCCGCGGGTCGCGAAGGCCGGCGCCGCGTAGCGCTCGAGCACCGCGTTCTCCCACACCGGCAGGTCGCCGACCACGCCGACGGCATGCCGGTCCTCGGGAATGCGCGCGACGCCGGCCGCGACGAAGGCACGCGGCCGCGGCGCGACGGCCCGGCCGAGCAGGCGCAGCGTGCCGGCCGCCGGGGCGCGCTCGCCGCACAGCAGCTCGGCCAGCGCCTGCTGGCCGTTGCCGGCCACGCCGGCCACCGCGAACACCTCGCCACGGCGCAGCGCCAGGTCGGCGCGCTGCAGCGCCGGCGGCGCGCTCGCGCCCTGCAGCTCGCAGACCACCTCGCCGGGCGCGGCGCTGCGCTTGCGCGCCGGGGCGACGGCGCGCCCGACCATCGCCTCGGCGAGCAGCGCGCGGTCCGCACCCTCGGCCGGCAGCTCCGCCACCAGCCGGCCGCCGCGCAGCACCG
This sequence comes from Piscinibacter sp., assembly GCA_019635485.1. GTDB lineage: Bacteria > Pseudomonadota > Gammaproteobacteria > Burkholderiales > Burkholderiaceae_C > Piscinibacter. The sequence continues at coordinate 34,944 of JAHBZL010000014.1, forward strand.
CGATGCGCTGCGACACCGCGAGCACCTCGTCGAGCTTGTGGCTGATGAAGATCACCGCGAGGCCGTCGTCGACCAGCCGGCGCAGCGTGGCGAACAGCGACTCGCTCTCCTGCGGCGTCAGCACGGCGGTCGGCTCGTCGAGGATCAGGATACGTGCGCCGCGCGTCAGCGCCTTCAGGATCTCGACCCGCTGGCGCTCGCCGACCGACAGCGTGCCGACACGGGCGTCCGGGTCGACCTGCAGCCCGAAGCGCTGCGCCGCGGCGAGCAGCCGGGCGCGGGCCGCGGCGCGGCGCGAGAACGGCTGCCAGAGCGGCTCGGTGCCGAGCATCACGTTGTCCAGCACCGAGAGGTTGTCGGCCAGCGTGAAGTGCTGGTGCACCATGCCGATGCCGGCCGCCAGCGCGGCCTTCGGACTGCCCGGCGGCAGCGGCGCGCCGAACACCTCGATGCGGCCCGCGTCGGCCACGTAGTGGCCGAACAGGATCGCCATCAGCGTGCTCTTGCCGGCGCCGTTCTCGCCCAGCAGCGCGAGCACCTCGCCGCGCGCCAGGTCCAGCGAGATGGCATCGTTGGCCACCAGCGCGCCGAAGCGCTTGGTGATGCCGCGCAGGCGCAGGACGGTCATGTCCGCCCCTCGGCCGATGGGTACATCGGCCGATCCCCCGGGGGGATGCGGGCCGGCTTGGGAGCGGCCCGGCGCTCGGCCCGCAGGCTCACTTCGCCGTGGGCTTGGGCTGGTTGTCGTCCACCTTGACGGCGAACTTGCCGTCGCGGATCGCCGCCTCCCTGGCCTTCACCTTGGCCACCAGGTCCGCCGGCACCTTGCCTTCGAAACTGCCCAGCGGCGCGAGTTCGCTGCCCTTGTGTTTCATCGTCGAGTACATGCCGTAGTCGTCGGCCTTGAACTTGCCTTCCTTCACCGACTTGATCGCCAGGTCGATGGTCGGCTCCATGTTCCACAGCGCCGAGGCGACCACCGTCTCGGGGTACTTGTCCTGCGTGTTGATCACGTTGCCGATTGCCAGCACCTTGCGCTCCTTGGCCGCGTCGCTGACGCCGAAGCGCTCCGCGTACATCACGTCGGCGCCCTTGTCGATCATCGCGAAGGCGGCCTCCTTGGCCTTGGGCGGGTCGAACCAGCTGTTGATGAAGCTGACCATGAACTCGACCTTCGGGTTGACCTCCTTCGCGCCGGCCATGAAGGCGTTCATCAGGCGGTTCACCTCCGGGATCGGGTAGCCGCCGACCATGCCGATCTTGTTGGACTTGCTCATGCCGCCGGCGATCATGCCGGTCAGGTAGGCCGGTTCCTGGATGTAGTTGTCGAACACGCCGAAGTTCGGTGCCTGCGGCTTGCCCGAGCTGCCCATCAGGAAGGCGACCTTCGGGTAGTCCTTGGCGACCTTGCGCGCCGCGGCCTCGACGGCGAAGGATTCACCGACGACCAGCTGGTTTCCCTTCTCCGCGTAGCCGCGCATCACGCGCTCGTAGTCGGCGTTGCTGACGTTCTCGCTGAACACGTACTCGATCTCGCCACGCGCGACGGCCGCCTTCAGCGCCTTGTCGATCCGGCTCACCCACTGCTGCTCGACCGGCACGGTGTAGATCGCGGCGACCTTGAGCTTGGCCTGCGCGAATGCGCCGGCCGAGGCGACGGCGAGGGCGGCGGCAGTCAGGGCAAGGGTGCGGCGGGAGAAGGGCATGGGCGGCTCCTGTGGGGGTTCTCGGGGGTTCGAATCGGGCGGTTTCATTAAGCAAGAGGCATTCCGCACGCGTCAATCGGGGTTGGCTAGACTGCCGCCCCTTCGGCAATCCTCAGGGAGAACGGACTTGACGATCCGACGCTGGCTGGCTGGCCTGGCGTTCGCATGCGGTGGGGCCGCCAGCGCCCAGATGCCGCCCGACGCCGCAGGCGCCCGTGACCATCCGGTGATCAGCCGCTACGCCGGCTCCTGGCTGGTGGGACAGGATCTGCGCGGCTACGACGAGCTGACGCTGCCCAGCGGCGAGACCGCCACCGCGCGGGTGGACGGCAAGCTCAGCCGCCTCTTCTACCTCGGCCCGGCCGGGCGCGGGCTGGCCGAGGTCCAGCGCAATTACGAGGACGCGCTGGCGCGCGCCGGCGCGAAGAAGATCGACGCCTGCGCCGGCGCCGGCTGCGGAGCGCGCGACTTCAATCCGCTGCGCCAGCCACCCAGACAGCTCGCCGCCGGCAAGCTGGAAGGCTGGGACGGCAAGACGCTGACCGACGAGTTCCAGGCACGCGACGACATGCGCTACTGGTACGGCACCCTGGACGCCGCCGGCCACACCCTGCACGTGGTGGTGCTGTCGGCGCGCAGCGCCGTCCAGGCGCTGCGCGACAAGCATGTGGCCACACTGGTGCAGGTGATCGAACCCAAGGCGATGGACACCGGCATGGTGACCGTGGACGCCGCTGCCCTCGCCAAGGGCCTGCAGGCCCAGGGACGCATCGCGCTGTACGGCATCTTCTTCGACACCGGCAAGGCGGAGATCAAGCCCGAGTCCCGCGCGCAGCTCGACGAGATGGCCCGGCTGATGCAGGGCAACCCGGCGCTGAAGGTCTTCGTCGTCGGCCACACCGACAACCAGGGTGCGCTGGAGGCCAACCTCGCACTCTCGCGCCAGCGCGCCCAGGCCGTGGCCGACGCGCTGGTCAAGGGCTACAGGATCGACCCGAAGCGGCTCGGCTCGGCCGGCGTGGCCGGCTACGCGCCGCTGGCCGGCAACGGCGACGAGGCCGGGCGGGCACGCAACCGGCGCGTCGAGCTGGTGCAGCAGTGAGCGGGGCGATGCGCAACGGGAGGCACCGCCCGGCCACCTAGAATCCGTGCCAATGCACCTGTCCGCCCTCACCGCCCTCTCGCCGCTGGACGGCCGCTATGCCGCCCGGCTCGCGCCGCTGCGCCCGCTGCTGTCCGAATTCGGGCTGATGCATCGCCGCGTGCAGGTCGAGGTCGAGTGGTTCATCGCGCTGTCGGACGCCGGCTTCGCCGAGTTCAAGCCGCTGTCCGAGGCGGCGCGCGGGCTGCTGCGCGGCCTGGTGCTGCGCTTCTCGGAGGCCGACGCGCAGGCCATCAAGGACATCGAGCGCACCACCAACCACGATGTCAAGGCGGTCGAGTACTGGCTGAAGGACCGCCTCGACCACCACATCGAGCTGAAGGCCGCCGGCGAGTTCGTGCACTTCGCGTGCACCAGCGAGGACATCAACAACACCAGCCACGGGCTGATGCTGAAGGCGGCGCGCCAGGACGTGCTGCTGCCCGCGCTGGACCGGCTGCTGGCCCGGCTGACGGCGCTCGCACACGAGCTCGCCGAGGTGCCGATGCTGGCCCGCACGCACGGCCAGACCGCGAGCCCGACGACCGTCGGCAAGGAGATCGCCAACGTCGCCGCGCGGCTGGCGACCGCCCGCGCGCGCATCGCCGAGGTCAAGCTGCTGGCGAAGATGAACGGCGCGGTCGGCAACTACAACGCGCACCTGGCCGCCTACCCCGATTTCGACTGGGAGGCCTTCAGCCGCCGCGTGATCGAGCAGCAGCTCGGCCTGAGTTTCAACCCCTACACGATCCAGATCGAGCCGCACGACTGGATGGCCGAGCTGTTCGACGCGGTGACCCGCTGCAACACGATCCTGATCGACTGGTCGCGCGACGCCTGGGGCTACATCAGCCTGGGCTACTTCAGGCAGAAGACCAAGGCCGGCGAGATCGGCAGCTCGACGATGCCGCACAAGGTCAACCCGATCGACTTCGAGAACGCCGAAGGCAACTACGGGCTGGCCAACGCGCTGCTGACGCACCTGGCGCAGAAGCTGCCGATCAGCCGCTGGCAGCGCGACCTGACCGACAGCACGGTGCTGCGCAACATGGGCGTCGCGCTCGGCTACGCCGTGCTCGGCCACGACTCGCTGCTGCGCGGGCTGGACAAGCTGGAGGTCAACCGCGAGGCGCTGCAGGCCGACCTGGACGGCGCCTGGGAGGTGCTGGCCGAGCCGATCCAGACCGTGATGCGCCGCCACGGCCTGCCGAACCCGTACGAGCGGCTGAAGGAGCTGACGCGCGGCAAGGCGATCACGCCGGAGGCGATCCGCGCCTTCGTCGACGGTCTGCCGCTGCCGGAGTCCGAGAAGGTGCGCCTGCTGGCGCTGACCCCGGCCGCCTACACCGGCGCAGCCGCCGCGCTGGCCAAGCGCTTCCGCTGAGGTCGCGCGGCATGCGATTCACCGACAAGCTGCACGCCGCCGAGCGCGCGAACCGCTCGCTGCTGTGCGTCGGACTGGATCCCGAGCCGTCCAAGTTCCCGGGCGCCTGGCAGCACGAACCGGCACGCATCTTCGACTTCTGCGCCACGATCGTCGATGCCACGCGCGACCTCGTGATCGCCTACAAGCCGCAGGTGGCCTACTTCGCCGCGCAGCGTGCCGAGGACCAGCTGGAGCGGCTGCTCGCCTACATCCGCAAGGCCGCGCCCGACGTGCCGGTGATCCTCGACGCCAAGCGCGGCGACATCGGCAGCACCGCGCAGCAGTACGCGCTCGAGGCCTTCGAGCGCTACCAGGCCGACGCGGTGACGCTCTCGCCCTACATGGGCTTCGACTCGATCGAACCCTGGCTGGCCTACGAGGAGAAGGGCCTGTTCCTGCTGTGCCGCACCTCCAACCCGGGCGGCGCCGACCTGCAGGCGCAGCGCCTCGTGACCGGCGACCTGCTGTACGAGCAGGTCGCGCGGCTGGCCGCCGGGCCGTGGAACCGCAGCGGCCAGCTCGGGCTGGTGGTCGGCGCGACCTTCCCGGCCGAGATCGAGCGCGTGCGCGCGATCGCGCCGGCGCTGCCGCTGCTGATCCCGGGCGTCGGCGCGCAGGGCGGCGACGCGGCGGCCACGGTGCGCGCCGGCTGGCGCGGCACGGCCGAACGCAGCAGCGGCCCGGTGATCGTGAATTCCTCCCGCGCCATCCTTTACGCCAGCCGCGGCAACGAGTTTGCCGCCGCCGCCCGCGAGGCAGCATTGGCGACGCGCGCGGCCCTGGCCGCCGCACAGGGATAAACCTCCACCGGTACCGGCCGATAAGTGCAGGACTGGCGGCCGGCCGCGCGGCGGCCGCTCCGGACCCCTGCCCGACGTGTCCTCCGTACTTGCCGATCCTCGCGACGAGGCCCGCATCCTCGTCCAGCGCTACCTGTTCCGGACCTTCGCCGCACTGGGCGGAGTGGCCGCGCTGCTGGTCGCGAGCAATGCCGCGCTGGCCCCGGCCTGGCGCTGGGGGCTCTCGCTCGCCTTCGCGCTCGCCGGGGTCTACGGCGCGGTGGCGCTGCACCGCCCGGCCTGGGGCGGCGATCGCGGCATCGCCGCCCTGTGCCTGTCCGGGATCCTGCTGATCGGCGGTTCGGCGCTGGCCAACGGCGCAGGCATCAACCTGCCGGCGATCGGCTTCTTCGCCGTCTTCACCTTCCTGATCGGCGCGACCGTCACGCTGCGGCAGGGCCTGGGTGTCGCGCTCGGCAGCGTCGCCGTGCTGGCGCTGCTGGCCTGGTCGGAGCACGAAGGCTGGATCGCCGGCGCCAGCGCGTTGGCCGAACTGTCGGTCGCGCGGCGGCTGGTCAACCAGCTGGTGCTGCTGGTCGTCGGCCTCGTCGGCGGCCTGGTGGTGGCCAAGCTGTTCCGCCACTACCTCGGCGCGACCCGCGAGCGCGAGCTGCGCTTCCAGGCGCTGCTCGGCATCGCCGCCGACCTGTACTGGGAGATGGACCCCGGCTACCGCGTGACGACGGTCTGGCGGCCCCAGGCCGACGGCCGTTTCGTGCCGGTCGCCCGGCCCGGCCTGCCGCCCTGGGAGGCGCCCGGCCTGCGGATGGATGCGTGCACCCTCGCCACGCACCGCGCCGACCTGGAGGCACGGCGGCCGTTCCGCAACCTGCCGGTGCACTGGGACCTGCCCGAAGGCCCGCGCCACGAACTCGTCAGCGGCGAGCCTCGCTTCGCCGGGGACGGCTCCTTCCTCGGCTACTGGGGCGTCACGCGCGACGTCAGCGACAACGTGGCCGCTGCCGACGCGCTGCGCCGTTCCGAGGCCATGCTGTCGCACCTGGTGACGACCAGCCCGGACCTGATCACGCTGACCGACATGGACAGCGGCCGCTACGTGATGGTCAACGACGCGTTCGTGCGCTACAGCGGCTACAGCGCCGCCGAGGCGATCGGCCGCACCTCGCTGGAGCTCGGCGTCTGGGGGGACGCGGCCCATCGCGACGAGTTCGTGCGCCGGCTGCGCGAGGACGGCGCGGTCAAGGACCTGCCGATCGAGTTCCGCTCGCGCGACGATCACCGCTTCGTGCTGCTCGTCTCGGCGGCGCGCTTCGAGATGGAGGGCGGCAACTACATCGTGCTGAACGGGCGCGACGTCAGCGCCGCCGAGCGCACGCGGCTGGCGCACGAGGCGGTGCTGGCCAACGCCTCGCTGGGCATCGCCTTCACGCGCGAGCGCGTCTTCGTGCAGGCCAACCCGGCCCTCGAGCGCATGCTCGGCTGGCCGATCGGCACCCTGACCGGCCAGCCGGGGCGGGCCGTCTGGGCCAGCGACGCCGAGTATGCCGAGGTCGGTGCGCTGATCGGGCCGGCGCTGGCACGCGGCGAATCGGTCGAGTTCGTGCGCGAACTGGCGCGGCGCGACGGCGCGACCACCTTCTGGTGCCGCCTGCTGGCCAAGGCCGTCGACCCGGCGCACCCGATGGGCGGCGGCACGATCTGGATCATCGAGGACATCACGGAGCGGCGCCGCACCGAGCAGGCGCTGGCCAAGGCGCGCGACGACGCCGAGGCGGCCAGCGAGGCGAAGAGCGCCTTCCTGGCCAACACCAGCCACGAGATCCGCACGCCGCTGAACGGCCTGGTCGGCCTGGCACGGCTGGCGCGCCGGCCCGATCTCGACGAGGAGCGCCGGCGCCGTTACCTGGACCAGATCGCCGACAGCGCCGAAGCCCTGTCGGCGGTGATCTCGGACGTGCTCGACCTGTCGAAGATCGAGGCCGGCAAGCTCGACATCGAGTCGGTCGCGTTCGACCTGCACGAGCTGCTGGGCTCGCTCGCGCAGGTCTACCGCACGCTGGCCGACGCGCGTGGCCTCGCCTTCACGCTGGAGATCGCGCCCGGCGTGCCGGTCTGGGTGCAGGGCGATCCGGTGCGCCTGCGCCAGATCCTCGGCAACTACCTGAACAACGCACTCAAGTTCACGCCGCACGGCGAGGTCGGGCTGCGCGTCGCGCCGCACACGGGCGACCGGCTGCGCTTCGAGGTGCACGACAGCGGCCTGGGCATCGCGCCGGATGTCCAGGCGCGCCTGTTCCACCCGTTCATGCAGGCCGACCAGTCCACCACGCGCCGCTACGGCGGCAGCGGGCTGGGCCTGTCGATTTGCCGCGAGCTGGCCACGCTGATGCAGGGCCATGTCGGCGTCGACAGCGCGCCGGGGGCCGGCAGCCGCTTCTGGGCCGAACTGCCGCTGCCGGCCGCCGCGATCCCGGCCGAGCCCTCGGGCTTCGGCGTCTTCGACGGCGGTCCGCTGCGGGGCGCGCGCGTGCTGATGGCCGAGGACAACCCGGTCAACATGACGATCGCGGTGGCGATGCTCGAACAGTGGGGCATCGAGGTGGCCCAGGCCGTGGACGGCGCGCAGGCGGTGGCCGCGGTCGAACAGGCCGCTGCGGCGGGACAGCCGTTCGACGCGGTGCTGATGGACGTCCAGATGCCGGTGATGAGCGGCTACGAGGCGACGCGCCGGCTGCGCGCCGGCGCGGCCGGCGCCCGGCTGCCCATCATCGCGCTGACCGCCGCGGCACTGACCTCCGAACGCGAGCAGGCGCTCGACAGCGGCATGAGCGGCTTCCTGACCAAGCCGATCGATGCGCGCCGCCTGCACGATGCGCTGGTCGCCGCGCTGGCGGCGTAACATCGCGCCGCCGCGCGCCGGCCGCACCGCCACCCGCCTCGCAGGATGACCGCCACCGCCCGCCCCTCGCCGGCCGAGCCCGCGCCGGCGGTGCCGCGCTTGATCGGCCGCCTGTTCTTCGGCCTGGCCGGGGCTGGCGGCGCCGCGGCGGCACTGCTCATCGCTCTGCTGCCGGTGCCGCTGCAGGCCGCGCCGCGGGCCGCGCTGGCGCTGTGCCTGCTGGCGTTCGCCGCGGGCTCGGCCTGGGCGTGGCGGCGCAGCGCGACGGACCGCTTCCCGGTCGATCGTGCGCTGTTCGTCGTGGCGCTGCTGGCGGTCCTGCTGATCACCACCGCCAGCGTGCTGCTGGGCGAGGGCCTGCACCATCCAGCGCTGGGCCTGTTCGGATTGATGGTCTGCCTGTTGTGCGCCGCGGCCGGCGCACGCCTCGGGCTGGGGCTCGCGGGTGGCGCGGCGCTGGCCATCGGCGCGCTCGGCGTGGCCCATGTGAACGGCCTGCCCGGCAGTCACCCACACGAGACCGCGCTCGCGCTGCTGCTGCCGTTCCACTGGCTGGTGATCGGCTGCGGCGCGGCCGGCGGGCTGCTGATCCAGCGCGTGCTGCGCCAGGCGCTGCGCGACGCGGCGGAGCGCGAGCGGCGCTTCCGCGGCCTGCTGGGCATCGCGGTCGACTGGTACTGGGAGCAGGACGAGCAGTTCCGCTTCACCCACGTCTCGGACAGCCGCGCGGAGGTCGACCGGCCCGAGACGCAGCGCCTGCTCGGCCGCACGCCCTGGGAGGACGGCCTGCTGGGGCTGAGCGACGAGCAGGCGGACGCGCACCGCGCCGACCTGGAGGCGCACCGGCCGTTCGCGAACCTGCTGCTGTCGCGCGCCGATGCGCAGGGCCGCTGGCGCCACATCAGCTTCAGCGGCGAGCCGCGCTTCGATGCGGCCGGCATCTTCCTCGGCTACTGGGGCGTCGGGCGCGACGTCACGGCGCAGGTGCGCGCGCAGCAGGCGGTGGCCGCGAGCGAGTCGCGCTACCGCGCGCTGTTCGCGCGCTCGCCCTCGGCCCTGGTGCTGCACCGCCGCGGCACCGTGCTGGACGCGAACGAGGCCGCGGCCCGGCTGTTCGGCTACCGCGACGCGCCGGCCATGAAGGGCGCGCATCTGCTCGATCACTTCGAGGCCCCCGAGCAGCGCACGCTGCTGCGCGAGCGCATCGCGCAGTCCGAGCAGCTCGCGGTCGGCGAGGCGCTCCCGGTGGTGGACTACCAGATGCATTCGCTGGCCGGCCGGCCCGTCGCGGTGCAGGCCACCGCGGTGTGTGTGGCGGGCAGCGGCGGATCGGCGCTGCTGACGATCTACGTCGACATCACCGCGCGCAAGGCCACCGAGGCGGCGCTGCGCCGCTCCGAGGCGCTGCTGTCGCACCTGATCGCCACCAGCCCGGACGTGCTGACGCTGTCGGACCTCGAGAGCGGCCGCTTCCTGCTGGTGAACCAGCGCTTCAGCGAGATCTTCGGCTGGAGCCGCGCCGAGGCGATCGGGCGGACGTCGATCGAACTCGGCACGTGGAACGACCCGGCCGACCGCGAGCGCCTCGCCGCCCGCGTGCGCGATCGTGGCAGCGCCGAAGGCCTGCCGCTGGTGTTCCGCCGCCGCGACGGCAGCCGCGTGCCGATGCTGGTGTCGGCCGCGCGCATCGCCTTCGAGGGTCAGCGCCTGATGGTGCTGACGGCACGCGACGTCAGCGCCAGCGAACAGTCGCGCCTGGAGGTCGAGGCGATCCTGAACACCGTGTCGCTGGCGATCGCGTTCGTGCGCGGCCAGCGCATCGTGCGCATCAACACGCGCCACCGCGAGATGTTCGGCTGGAGCGAGGAGGAGCTGCGCGGCGCGGCGCTCTCGGCGCTGTGGCCCGATGCGGCCCAGTTCCAGCAGATGCGCCGCGAGGCCGTGACCACCCTGCGCCGGCGGCACGCCTTCGATCGCGAGACGCAGCTGCGCCGGCGCGACGGCAGCCTGTTCTGGTGCCGGCTGCAGGCGCAGTCGGTCGACCCGGCCAACCCGATCGGCGGGGGCACGATCTGGACCGCCGAGGACGTGACCGAACGGCGCCAGACCCGCCAGGCGCTGGCCGATGCGCGCGACGCTGCCGAGGCCGCGAGCCGCGCCAAGAGCGCCTTCCTCGCCAATACCAGCCACGAGATCCGCACGCCGCTGAACGGCCTGCTGGGGCTGGCGCGGCTGGCGATGCAGCAAGGGCAGAACGAGGCGCGCCGCCAGCAGTACCTGGCGCAGATGGTCGACAGCGCGCAGAGCCTGGCCGGCATCATCTCGGACATCCTGGACCTGTCCAAGGTCGAGGCCGGCCACATCACGCTGGAGGACCTGCCGTTCGCGCTGCGCGAGACGATCGGCTCGGTGCACCACGCGTACCGCTCGCTGGCCGAGGCCAAGGGCCTGCAGCTGGAGCTGCAGATCGACGACGCCGTGCCGGCGCAGGTGCGCGGCGACCCGCTGCGCGTGCGCCAGATCCTGACCAACTTCGTCGCCAACGCGCTCAAGTTCACCGAACGTGGCCGCGTCCGCATCGAGGCCGGGGCCGATGGCGGGCGGGTGCGCCTGGCGGTGCACGACAGCGGCCCGGGCATCGACGAGGCGACCCAGCAGCGCCTGTTCATGCCGTTCACGCAGGCCGACGAGTCGATCACGCGCCGCTACGGCGGCACCGGGCTCGGCCTGTCGATCTGCCGCGAACTGGCGGCGCTGATGGGCGGCACGGTCGGCGTCGACAGCCACGCCGGTCGCGGCAGCGTGTTCTGGGCCGAGCTGCCGCTGGCGCCGGTGACCGAGGACCCGGCCGCGCAGGCTCCGGCCGCCGGCGAAGGTGCGCCGCTGCCGGCCGCACGCGTGCTGGTGGCCGAGGACAACCCGGTCAACATGCTGATCGTCGTCGCGATGCTCGAGCAATGGGGCCTGCGTGTGGCCCAGGCCAGCGACGGCGCGCAGGCGGTCGAGGCGGTGCGCGCCGCGGCGGAATCCGGCGCCCCGTTCGACCTGGTGCTGATGGACGTGCACATGCCGGTGATGAGCGGCCACGCCGCGGTGCGCGAGCTGCGCGAGCGCTTCGACGCCGGCACGCTGCCGATCATCGCGCTGACCGCCGCCGCGCTGGTGGGCGAACGCGACGAGGCGCTCGCCAGCGGCATGAACGACTTCCTGACCAAGCCGATCGACGCGGCCCGGCTGCGCGAGACGCTGGCGCGCTACCTTCGGCGCACTTCGGCACGGGCCTGAGGCCGGATCGCCGGCCTCGCGGACACGTACCGGCGGCCGGGTTGCCGCGGCGTCAGGCCGCGCGCTCCGCCTCGCTGCGGCCGCGCGCCGCCAGACCGGCCAACCCGGCCCGGCCCACCGGTGCGTCGAGCTGCCAGGGGATCAGTGCGGCCCGCCGGGCGGACACGCGCGTCACCTGCGCGATGAACGGTGCCTCGTACGCGCCGCGTTGCGCCAGCACGGGGTCACGCGTCCCGCTTGCCAGCAGGCTCTGGTTGATGACCCATGCGAAGGGCTCGATGCCGGCGCGCTGCAGGTCGGCCTGGAGGCGTTCCGCCTCGTGGACGGGCGTCGCCTCGGCCAGCGTGACGATGAGCACGCGCGTGAAGGACGGATCGCGCAGCCGGGGCAGCAGCCGGCGCACGGACGCCGGCGTGTCGCCCTGGGTGCGACTCACCTCGCGGTGGTAGGCCTCGGCCGAGTCCATCAGCAGGATGGTGTGGCCGGTCGGCGCGGTGTCCAGCACCACGAACGTGTCCTCGGCCTGGTCGACCGTCTGTGCGAACGCGCGGAAGACCGCGATCTCCTCGGTGCAGGGCGAGCGCAGATCTTCCTCGAGCATCGCCCGCGCCTGCGCGTCCAGGTCGGCGCCGACCCCGCCCATCACCTCGTGCCGGTAGCGTTCGGCCTCGGCGACCGGATCGATGCGGGCGACGGACAGGTCGGGCACCTGCTCGGCCAGGGCCCAGGTCAGGTGGGCGGCGGGGTCGGTGGTGGACAGCAGCACGCGGTGGCCGCGCCCGGCGAGCGTCACGGCGACGGCCGCGGCGACCGTGGTCTTGCCGACGCCACCCTTGCCCATGGTCATCACCAGGCCGTGCCCGGCGGCCTCGATGTCGTCGACGAGGGGCGCGAGCCCGTCGGGAAGCGCCGCGGGCATTGCCGCGGCGGGCCCGGTGGAGGCCACGTGCTCCGGATGGAGGAACGCCCGCAGCGAGGCCAGACCGACCAGGCCGCGGGGGATGAACCCGATCTCGCTGCGTGGCAGGGCGGCCAGGCCGGCCGGCATCTGCCGCACCGCCGCCGACTGCCGCTTCTCCATCGCACGCGCCACCGGGTCCGCCGAAGCCGCCGCGAAGAGGCCGTTCAGCGCGAGGACCTGGCGGCGCACGCCGAGGTCCGCCAGCTCGTGGCGGGTGCGGTCGGCCTCTCTCAGCGCCGAGACTTCCGGGCGCGCGACCAGCACCACGGTGGTCAGTTCCCGGTCGGCCAGCGCATGCACCGCCGCGGCGTAGGTGCTGCGGTTCTTCTCCAGGCCGGCCAGCGGCCCGAGGCACGAGGTGCCCGTCGTGTTGGTCGCGAGGAAGTCGTTCCACGCCGACGGCAGGGACAGCAGCCGCAGCGTGTGGCCGGTGGGCGCGGTGTCGAACACGACATGCTCGAACGCCTGCGTCACGTCGTTGCCGGCGAGCAGTTCGGCGAAGGCGTCGAAGGCCGCGATCTCGACCGTGCAGCCGCCGGAGAACTGCTCCTCCATGCTGCGGATCGCTGCGGCCGGCAGCACGCCGCGGTAGGGCCCCACCATGCGCTCGCGGTAGGCCGCGGCCGCCGCCTCCGGGTCGACGTTCAACGCGCTCAGTCCGGGGACGCCGGCCACGGCGGTCGGCAGCGTGGTCAACGGTGTCTCGAGCACCTCGTCGAGGTTGGACGCCGGGTCGGTGCTGACCAGCAGCACGCGCCGGCCCCGCTCGGCCAGCCCGCACGCGCTGGCGCAGGCCAGCGAGGTCTTGCCGACGCCACCCTTGCCGGTGAAGAAGGCGAACCGCGTCTCGATGTCGGGAAGCCGCATGCCCTCAGCGCCGCCACGGGTCAGCAGCACTTGCCCGGCGCGCAGCCGCAGGCGCCCGCCTCGCCCGCCGGCGCCTCGGCGCCCGGAGTGTCCAGGCCGAGCTTGTGCATCAGCTGCGCCCGGGACGGGTAGATGCCGGTGGACACGACGCGCCCGTCGACGGTCACGATGGGCAGCCGGTCCATTCCCGCGTCCATTTCCCTCAGCACGTCCGCGTTGGCAGCGAAGGCCTTGGCATCGTGGCTCAGGCTGTGGCGCACGACCTCGACGCCGGAGCGGCCCAGGGCCTGCAGGTCGGCATTGAACTGCACCAGCGCCGGGTCGACGCTGGCACCGCAGACGCCGGTCGGGCAGCACATCGCGGGTTCGAAGATCTCGAGTCGGCTCATCGCGCCTCCTTCAGGGGGACATGCCCATGTTCCTGCGGACCGCCGGGATGCCTCTTGACGCCACTCAAGGCCCCGCCGGGTCAGCGCGCCCGGGCCTCGTACCACGGCCTGGTGCGGTTGACGACGCGCACGACCAGCAGCATCACCGGCACTTCGATCAGCACGCCGACCACCGTCGCCAGTGCCGCGCCGGACTCGAAGCCGAACAGGCTGATCGCCGCCGCCACCGCCAGCTCGAAGAAGTTGCTGGCGCCGATCAGCGCCGACGGGCAGGCCACGTCGTGCGACTCGCCGACCTGGCGGTTCAGCCCGTAGGCCAGCGCGGCATTGAAGAACACCTGGATGAGGATCGGCACGGCCAGCATCGCGATCACCAGCGGCTGCTTCAGGATCGCCTCGCCCTGGAAGGCGAACAGCAGCACCAGCGTGGCCAGCAGCGCGGTGACCGACCACGGCCCGATCTTCGCGAGCGCGGCGTCGAATGCGGCCTGGCCCTTGGCCAGCAGCACCCGGCGCGCCGCCTGCGCGATCAGCACCGGGATCACGATGTAGAGCACGACCGAGGTCAGCAGCGTGTCCCACGGCACGGTGATGGACGACAGGCCGAGCAGCAGCGCGACGATCGGCGCGAAGGCGAACACCATGATCGTGTCGTTCAGCGCCACCTGGCTGAGCGTGAACAGCGGGTGCCCGTTGGTCAGCCGGCTCCACACGAACACCATCGCCGTGCAGGGGGCGGCGGCCAGCAGGATCAGGCCGGCGATGTAGCTGTCCGCCTGGCCGGCCGGCAGGTAGGGCGCGAAGACGTGGCGGATGAAGATCCAGCCCAGCAGCGCCATCGAGAACGGCTTGACCGCCCAGTTGACGAACAGCGTGACGCCGATGCCGCGCCAATGCTGCCCGACCTGGTGCAGCGCGCCGAAGTCGATCTTCAGCAGCATCGGGATGATCATCACCCAGATCAGCGCGCCGACCGGGAGGTTGACCTGGGCGATCTCCATGCGGCCGATCGCCTGGAACGGGCCCGGGAGCAGCCGGCCCAGCGCGATGCCGGCGACGATGCAGAGGAAGACCCAGAGGGTCAGGTAGCGCTCGAAGACGCTCATCGGCGCCGGGGACTCGCGACGGGCGGGCAAGATGGTGGCGGTCATGTCAGCTCCGGCCGATCTCGGTCAGGGCCTGTTGCAGCGCCGCGCGGTCCATCGTCTCCAGGGGCAGCGCCAGCAGTTGCAGCATGCGGTAGCCGATGGCCTGGCGCGTCAGTTCGAACGCACGCCGCTTGCCGTCGTCGCCGCCCTCGGCGTGGGACGGATCCGGATAGCCCCAATGCACCTTGACCGGCGGGCCGCCCGTGCCGCCGAAGAAGACCGGGCAGGACTCCGCGGCCGCGCTGTCGCACACGGTGATGACGATGGCCAGCGGCGGCGCGCCGTCCCGGCTGAACTCGTCCCAGCTCTTGCTGCGGCAGCCCCCCGTGTCGACGCCGGCGTGGCGCAGCGCCTCGATCGCGTACGGATTGACACGGCCGCTCGGCGCGCTGCCTGCGCTGTGCGCCTGCACGTCCCGGCCGAGCCGGCGGGCCCAGTGGTTGAGCATGCCTTCGCCCAGCACGCTGCGCGCCGAGTTGTGGGTGCAGAGGATCAGCACATGGATCGTCATGGCGTCAGCGGTTCCCGATGTTCCTGATCTCGCGCTGGATCGCCAGGCGGTCCAGGCTGGCCAGCGGCAGCGACAGCATCAGCTCGATGCGCCGCTTCAGCGTCACGAAGGTGTCGAGGAAGGCCTGGCCGATGGCGGCATCGGGACCTTCCACGGCGGCAGGGTCGGGCACGCCCCAAGGGGCCGTCATCGGCTGCCTCGCGAGGATCGAGCGTGCGGAATTGCCGGTGCAGATGAACAGGACGTTGCAGGTCTTGTCGGCCATCGGATGCTCTCAGCAGTGACAGGACGGGTTCTCGAGCTCGCAGGGCCGGCCCTCGCAGCAGTTCGAGGTCAGGAAGGCGAGCAGCTCGTTCATGCGCTCGAACGAGGCGCGGTAGATCAGGTTGCGGCCGTCGCGCGTCTGGCTCACCAGGCCCGCGATCAGCAACTCCTTGAGGTGGAAGGACATGGAGGCCGGCGAGATGCCGAGCTGCTCGCTCAGCACGCCCGGGGTCAGGCCCTCCTGGCCGGCCACCACCAGCGCACGAAAAGCCTTCAGGCGATGCAGCTGGGACAGCGCACCGAGGGAGCGGGTGGCCAACTCGTCGTCCATGATCTTCAAAGGTTTCGTGAATTATTGGATTGAATCATGACAAGGACATGATGGGTGGAAGGGGAGCGGGGCTTGCGCACCCCATTTGATTCAAGTATTCTTGAATTCATGGATCGCGAAGCCGTTGTTCAAGCCCTGTCCGCACTCGCCCACCCGGTCCGGCTGGAGGCGTTCCGGGCGCTCGTCGTCGCCGGTCACGACGGGCTGGCGCAGAAGGCCCTGGCCGAGGCCGTCGGCGTGGGGCCGACGAACCTCGCCTTCCACCTCAAGGAGCTGGCCGCTGCGGGACTGGTCAGCCAGTCCCAGGCCGGCCGATTCGTCATGTACCGGGCGGGCTACGACCAGATGAACGCGCTGCTCGCCTATCTCACCGAAAGCTGCTGCGCAGGCCCGGCCAAGGTGCCCTCCTCGCAGACCTCCGACACCTGCGGGTGCTGACCCGCTCCACGCCCGTCATCTTCCTTGGGAACCACCATGCCCACGATCTCACTGCGGCCGGCCCAACCGACCGAGCCGCCAAAGGCCACCCTCCTGGACCGTCTCCCGGTCGCCGTGCTCGGCGCGGGCCCGGTGGGGTTGGCCGCTGCAGCCCGGCTGGTCGAGCGCGGCATGCCGTTCTTCATCCTGGAGGCGGCCTCGACCGTCGGCGCCAACCTCGATGACTACGGCCACGTGCGGCTGTTCTCGCCGTGGCGCTACGACATCGACGCGGCGATGGCCAGGCTGCTCGAGCCGACGGGCTGGCGCGCCCCCGACCCGCAGGCGCTGCCCCTGGCGGGCGAGGTCGTGGCGCGGGTGCTCGCGCCCTTCGCGGCCTTGCCGCAGGTTGCCGCCGCGCTCCAGCTGGACACCCGAGTGCTGGCGGTCACCCGCGAAGGCTTCGACAAGGTGAAGAGCGCCGGACGCGCGAACGCACCCTTCGTGATCCGCGCCGAGCACCGCGGCGAGATCGTCGAGTTCAAGGCCCGCGCGGTCATCGATGCCACCGGCACCTGGAACCACCCGAACCCGGTCGGCGCCAGCGGCCTGCCGGCGATCGGCGAGCGCGGGCTGGCGGAGCGCATCTTCTACGGCATCCCCGACGTCCTCGGCGCGCAGCGCGGCCGCTATGCCGGCAAGCGCACGCTCGTGGTGGGGGCCGGCCACTCGGCCGCCAACGCGCTGCTCTACCTTGCCGAGCTCGCCGGCCAGGCGCCGGGAACGCAACTGGTGTGGTCGGTGCGCTCGCCGGCGCTGACGCGCGTGTTCGGCGGCGGCGATGCCGACGCCTTGCCGGCGCGCGGCGCGCTCGGCACGTCGTTGCGCCGGCTGCGGGATTCGGGCGGCCTGCAGTTCCACGCCGGGCTGCGCATCACGCACATCGACCAGCGCGACGGCCGGCTGAGCGCGCGCGGCGTCGACGCCGAGGGCCGCGAGCAGGCCATCGACGGCATCGACGAGATCATCTGCGCCACCGGTCAGCGCCCGGACCTCGGACTGACGGGCGAACTGCGGGTGAAGCTCGATCCGTGGCTCGAGTCCAACGAGGCACTGGGCCCGCTGATCGATCCGAACCTGCACAGCTGCGGCACGGTGCGCCCGCACGGGCACCGCGAACTCGGCCACCCCGAGCCCGGGCTCTACACGGTGGGCGTGAAGAGCTACGGCCGCGCGCCGACCTTCCTGATGGCCACCGGCTTCGAGCAGGTGCGCTCGGTGGTCGCAGCGATCGCCGGCGACCTCGCCGCGGCCGACCGGGTCGAACTCGACCTGCCCGAGACCGGTGTCTGCAGTGCCAGCGGCAGCACGACCGAAGGCCTTGCGGACGCCGCGTGCTGCGGGACGGCGCCCTCCTCCGCGCTCGCGTCCGCCGCTGCCGCGTCGGGTTGCGGGAACGGCGGCTGCGACACAGCGGCGGAGCCGAAGCCGGCCGCAGCGGTCACGGCCGCGACCAAGGCGCCAACTTCTTGCTGCGGCGGGCCGGCGACGGCCAATGCATCGGCCTGCTGCGCCCTGGACGAACAGAAGAAGGCCGAAGGGCAGGCGGGTTGTGGCTGCGGCACGCCCGCCAGCGCTCCGGCCCCGGCCCGTACCGCCACGAGCGCCTGCTGCTGATGCCGAGCCGCCGCGCCGGCACGGTGGCGCGACTGGGCACGGCGCAGACGCTCGCCTGGGCGTCCACGTACTACCTGCCGGCGATCCTCGCCGCGCCGATGGCGCGCGACCTCGGCACGTCCGAACCGACCGTGTTCGCGGCCTTCAGCGCCGCGCTGATCGTCTCGGCGCTGATCGGGCCGAGGGCCGGTGCCGCCATAGACCGGCTCGGCGGGCGGCCGGTACTGATGGCCACGAGCGTGCTGTTCGCCGCCGGCCTGTGCGGGCTCGGCCTGTCGCAGGGGCCCGTCGGACTGTTCGCGGCCTGGCTCATGCTCGGCATCGGCATGGGCAGCGGGCTGTACGAGGCGGCGTTTGCGTCGCTGGTGCGGCTCTACGGCAAGGACGCGCGGACCAGCATCACCGGCATCACGCTGATCGCCGGCTTCGCCAGCACCGTGGGTTGGCCACTCTCGACCTACCTCGAGAGCCGGCACGGATGGCGCATCGCCTGCTTCTCCTGGGCCGCGCTGCACCTGGTGCTCGGCCTGCCGCTCAATGCGCTGCTGCCGAAGGCGGAACACGGCCACCCCGGCGCCGACCCGGCCGCGGCGGCGGCGCCCGAATCGGAAGCCCGACAAGAGCCACCGTCCTGGCGCGCGATGGCGATCCTCTCGTTCGTGTTCGCGACGACGTGGTTCATCTCGACGGCGATGGCGGCGCACCTGCCGAGGCTGATCCTGGCGACCGGTGCCACCGCGGCGACGGCGCTGCTCGTGGGCAGCCTGATCGGCCCGGCCCAGGTGGCGGGCCGGGTGCTGGAGTTCGGATGGCTGCGCCGGGTCCACCCGCTGCTGTCGGCGCGCCTGGCGGCGGCGCTGCACCCGATCGGCGTGGGCCTGCTGCTCGTCGGCGGTCCGACACTGGCGCCGCTGTTCGGCGTGTTGCACGGCGCCGGCAACGGCATCCTGACCATCGCCAAGGGCACGTTGCCGCTCGTGCTGTTCGGCAGCAGCGGCTATGGGGCCCGACAGGGCTGGTTGATGGTGCCGGCGCGGGTGGCGCAGGCGCTGGCGCCGTTCGTCTTCGGCATCGCGCTGGACCGGTTGCAGTCCGGTGCCCTGTGGGTCACCGCGGCGATCGGATCGGCGGCGTTGCTCGCGCTGCTGGCGCTGCGCGCGCCCGCCGGGGACGGCGCCGCAGCCCCTGTCACCGCCGGCCGCTGAACCGGCCTGCGACGTTTGTCCGCCCGGCTCAGACCGTCAGCGGCAGCTCGCGCAGCCGGCGACCCGTCAGCACGAACAGCGCATTGGCCAGCGCCGGCGCGAGCGGCGGCAGGCCTGGCTCGCCGACCCCGCCGGGCGGCCGCGTGCTCGGCACGAGGTGCGTCTCGATGCGCGGCGTCTCGGCCAGGGTCAGGATCGGATGGTTCGGGAAGTTGGTCTGCTGCACCCGGCTGGCGACGATGTCGATGCGGCCGTAGAGCGCGGCGGAAAGCGCGAACACGACGGCACTCTCCATCTGCTGCGCCACGATGCCCGGGTTGACGACGGTGCCGACGTCGGCGGCCACGACGACCCGGCGCACACGCGGCCGGCCGGCGTCGAGGCTGGCCTCGACGACCTGCGCGACGATGCTGCCGAAACACTCGTGCAGCGCCACGCCGCGCGCCACGCCGGGCGGCCGCGTGCGGCCCCAGCCGGCCTTCTCGGCGGCCAGCGTGAGCACCGCGGCGTGGCGCGGCATGTCCTCCAGCAGCCCGAGGCGGAAGGCCACCGGATCCTGGTTCGCCTCGGCCGCCAGCTCGTCGATGAAACACTCGCTGAAGAACGCGTTGTGCGAATGGCCGACGGCGCGCCAGTTGCCGATCGGCACGCCGCTGTGCGTCGCCGCGTGCGCCATGCGCTGATGCGGCACCGCATACGGCAGGTCGAACAGGCCCTCGTCGGCGGTCTTGTCGGGCAGGTCGACGGGCAGCGCCAGCGCCGGCGCGTTGCGCTCCAGGAAGCGCGGCGTCAGCGCGTCGCCGGCGCTGGTGAAGCGCAGCACCTGCAGGCGCCCGTCGCGGTCCAGCCCGGCCTGCATCAGCGCGGCGGCGGCCGGCCGGTAGAAGTCGTGCGTCAGGTCCTCCTCGCGCGGCCAGACGAGCTGCACCGGCGCGCCGCCGCATTCGAGCGCGATGCGCACCGCCTGGCCGATCACGTCGGTCTCGAGGCGGCGCCCGAAGCCGCCGCCGAGGTAGGTCACGTGCAGCGTGACGCGTTCTTCGGGCACGCCGGCCACGCGCGCGGCCAGGGCGCGCGCGAAGCTCGGCACCTGCGTCGGTGCCCACAGTTCGACGCCGCCGTCGGCGACCCGCGCGGTGCAGTTCGGCGGCTCCAGCGTCGCGTGGGCCAGGTACGGTGCCTGGTACAGGCGCTCGACGCGGCGCTCGGCCCGTGCCAGCGCATCGTCCGCATCGCCGCGCGCGGTGAAGGCGAAGCCCTCGTCGGCGAGCGCGGCGGCGCGGGCGCGTTGTGCCAGCGATTCGGCGATCCGCGTGCTGTCCAGCGTGCCGGCCGGCGGGCCGCGCCACTCGATGTCCAGCGCGTCGGCGCCGCGCCGGGCGTGCCAGGTGCTGCGCCCGACCACCGCGACGGCCGGGGTGGAACCGGCGAAGGGCATCAGCCGGACCACGCGCGACACGCCCGGCTGGCGCAGCGCCGCGTCGACATCGAAGCGCCCCGGGCTGCCGCCGAGCTGCGGCGCGTGGCGCACGACCGCGTACAGCTGGCCGGGCAGGCGCACGTCCAGCCCGAACACCGCCGAACCGTCGACCTTGCGCGGCACGTCCACACGCGGCTGCGTGCGGCCCAGCAACGACCACTGCTCCGGGCTCTTCAGGCGCACGTCGCCCGGCGGCGTCGCCGCCGCTTCACGGGCCAGCGCGCCGAAGTCCGCCCGCTGCACGGTGCCCGGGTGGCTCACCACCCCGTCGCGCACTTCCAGCTCGTCGACCGGGAGCTTCCACTGCAGCGAGGCGGCGCCGACCAGGCGCGCGCGCGCCGTCGCCGCGGCGAGGCGCAGCGGCTCCCAGGCGTCCGCCACGCTGGCGGAGCCGCCGGTCAGGCTCAGGCCGAGCTCGCGTGCCAGCTTCGCGACCACCCAGCGCCCGGCCAGCACGGTGGCGGTCTCGTGGCCCGGTTCGGCGTCGCGCGGATGCTCCGGCAGGCCACCCAGCAGCGCGGCGACGTTGCCGTACAGCGAATCCGCCCCGGCGTCCTCGAGGTCGATCTTCGCGAGCCCGATGTCGAGTTCCTCGGCCACCAGCATCGCGAGCGCCGTGTGCACGCCCTGGCCCATCTCGCTGCGGTTCATCGCCAGCACGACGCGGCCGGCCGGCGTGATGCGGATCCAGCCGTTCAGCACGATGCGGTCCTGCGCATCGGCCAGCGTGGCGGGCCGGCCGATGCGGCCGCGCGGCGGCAGCACCCCCCAGCCGACCAGCAGCGCCCCGGCCACGCCCGCCCCGCTGAGCAGCAGGCTGCGTCGTTTCATCGGCGCTTCGCGGCCGCGCGCAGTTCGTCGGCCGCGGCGTGGATCGCGGCGCGGATGCGCGGGTAGGTGCCGCAGCGGCACAGGTTCGTGATCGCCGCATCGATGTCGGCGTCGGTCGGGTCCGGCTCACGCTCCAGCAGCGCGGCCGCGGCCATCAGCATGCCGCTCTGGCAGTAGCCGCATTGCGGCACCTGCTCGGCGATCCAGGCCCGCTGCAGCGGGTGCGGCTGCGCCGCGCTGCCGAGCGCCTCGATCGTGCGCACCGTGCGGCCGGCCACGGCCGACAGCGGCAGCACGCAGCTGCGCTGCGCCTGGCCGTCCACGTGCACGGTGCAGGCGCCGCAGGCGGCCACGCCGCAGCCGAACTTGGTGCCGGTCAGCTGCAGCACGTCGCGCAACGCCCACAGCAGCGGCATGTCCGGCGCCACCGCCTCGTCGGGCAGTTCGCGCAGGGAGCCGTTGACGTGGAGCTGCATGCGGGCGGGTCGCTGGGGCGGGCCCGCATTGTGGGCTCAGATCGGCCCGGCGCTGTTCCTCGATGTGTCGGCGCGGGGCCGAGGCCCCGGCCGCCGCGTCAGGCCGCGAGCGGCAGCGACGCGCCGCCGCTGCGCTGCTCGATCCGGTCGAGCAGCTCGTCGACCTGGCTCGCGTCCATCGGACGCGACAGGTGGAAGCCCTGCCCGGATTCGCAGCCCATCTCGCGCAGCTGCGACAGCTGCGATTCGGTCTCGATGCCTTCGGCGATGACCTGCTTGCCCAGCGAGGCGCCGAGCGAGACGATCGCGCGCACGACCTCGGACTCCTTCGAGCCGACCTGCATGCCGCGCACGAACGAGGCATCGATCTTCAGGCTGTCGATCGGCAGGCTGGACAGGTAGGACAGCGACGAGTAGCCGGTGCCGAAGTCGTCCACGCTCAAGCCGACGCCCAGCTCGCGCAGTTCGGCCAGCTGGCTGATGGTGCCCTCGACCTGCTCCATCAGCACGTTCTCGGTCAGCTCGAGCGTCACCTGCTCGGGCGTCAGACGTGCGCCGACGATGGCACGCGTCACGCGGTTCGCGAAGCCCCGGTGCGCGAGGTCGTTGCCCGACACGTTGACCTGCATGCGCAGGTGCTGGAACTGCGGCCCGCGTGCGTGCCACTGGCGCAGCTGGCGGCAGGCGCGGTCCAGCACCAGGTCGGTCAGCGGCGCGATCAGCGCCGACTCCTCGGCGATCGGGATGAAGGTGGCCGGGCTGATGTCGCCGAGCGTCGAATGGCGCCAGCGCGCCAGCGCCTCGAAGCCGGCGAGGCGGCCGGTGGCGAGCTCGTGCAGCGGCTGGTAGGCGACCGTCAGGCGACCGGCATCCAGCGCGCGGCGCAGTTCGCCTTCGAGCAGCACGCGGTCGGTGACCTGCTGGTGCAGCCCGGCGTCGAACACCGCATGGCGCGCCTTGCCGGCCGCCTTGGCCTGGTACATCGCGATGTCGGCGTCGCGCAGCACCTCTTCCGGCAACCGGTAGCCGATGCTGCTGGTGGTGATGCCGATGCTCGCGCTGCTGGTGATCTCGGTGCCGCTGATCAGCACCGGCTGGCGCAGCGCCTGCTGCAGCCGGTCGGCCAGGTGCACCGCGCTGGCGTCGCGGTCGATGTTCAGGCACAGCACGGCGAACTCGTCGCCGCCCAGGCGCGCCACGACGTCGCCCGGCCGCACGTGCACGCGGATCCGCCGCGACACCTGCACCAGGAACTCGTCGCCGGCGCCATGGCCCATGCTGTCGTTGATCAGCTTGAACCGGTCGAAGTCGAGGAACATCACCGCGAAGCGGAACGCCGGGTCCGCCCGGTGCGTGTTGACGGCGCGCGCCAGGTGTTCGTGGAAATGCGCGCGGTTCGGCAGGCCGGTCAGGTTGTCGTGGAAGGCGATGTGCTGCAGGCGCTGCTCGGCCAGCCGGCGCGCGCTGATGTCCTGCACCTGCACGATCAGCGTGGCGGCCTCGCCGTCGGTGTCGCCGAGCAGGCTGGCGTTCAGCGCCACCCACACGTCGGCGCCGTCGCGATGCCGGCAGCGCATCTCCAGCGCGATCGATTCGTCGTGCCGCGCCGCGACGCGGCCGAGCTGCTCGATCAGCCCCGGTGCATCCTCGGCACTCGTGAATTCGCCGAGCCGGCGGCCGAGCATGTCGGCCTCCTCCTGGCCCAGCAGCGTGCGCAGCGCGCGGTTGACCTGGCGCAGCGTGCCGTCCGGGCCGACCAGCGCCATGCCGATCGACGCATGCGCGAAGGCGCTGTGGAAGCGCTGCTCGCTCTCGCGCAGCTCGCGCAGGTGGCGCGCCGCCTGCTGCGCCTCGCGCTCGGCAGCCTCGACGCGGCTGCGCCGCACGGCCTCGTCGGCCGACTGCTGGCGGAAGAAGAAGTGCAGCGTCGCGAGCATCAGGCCGACGATCGGGACCACCGCCATCAGCACGCCGGGACCGGACTGCGCCACCGTCAGTGTCAGCAGGCAGGCCACCGAGGCGCTGCCGGCGTAGGTGGTGGCGATCCAGCCGAAGCTGCCGAACAGCTCGCGCAGCGCCGGGCGCTGGTTGCGCTTCAGGTAGATCACCAGCGTGACCAGCACGGTGTTGACGACGAAGTAGACGATCGAGAACGCCATCGCCGCGAGCAGCAGCGCACCGTCGCTGTACAGCCCGCGTGCCTGCAGCGCCGCGATGCTGGCGTGCAGCAGCGTGCCGGCCCCGAACATCGCGACCGCGGCCATCGCCGGGCTGGCGATGCGGCTGGTCCAGCGCCTGGACGTGCGCCAGGAGCCGACCAGGGCCTCGCCGGCGGCCGCCAGTGCGGCGGCGGCCGGGCCGTGCATCAGCAGCACGAGGAAGATGAACACCTCGCCGGCCACGAACGAGTTCTTCGAGCGCGGCAGGCGCACCGGGAAGAAACCGGCCAGCGTGGCGACGAGCGCGCCGGCCAGCGTCTGCAGCACCGCCGCGTGCGACAGATGGCGCAGCGACACCGCGGAGTACAGCAGGATCGCCGCGCCGAGCAGCACCATGGCCCACCAGTAGACGGTCGCCTGCCGGTTGTAGTCCGGCATCAGCGCGGCATGCAGCCGCCGCCAGGGGCCGGCGGGCACGCCGGGGTCTTCGAGCGACGGGGTGATGGTGGCGGACATCGGTAGTCTCCGGAAGCGGTGCGCGCGGTGACGATCGGGCGGTGGTCTCAGGGTTCGCCGTCCAGCGCCCCCTGGGTGGCGTACTGCAGCAGCGAGACGCCCGTTTCGCTCAGCACCAGACCCTCGCTGAGCACCAGGCCCTCGCTCAGCACGAGACCCTCGCTGAGCACCAGGCCCTCGCTGAGCACCAGGCCCTCGCTGAGCACGAGACCCTCGCTGAGCACGAGGCCCTCGCTGAGCACCAGGCCCTGGCTGAGCGAGGTCCCGCTGCCGCTGGCGAGCCAGCCCGACAGCGTGCCGGTTGGGATGAACACGCCGGTGCGGCCGATGCGCGAACTGACGCCGGCCAGCGATCCGCCGTCGACCACGCCGGAGGTGATCAGCGTCTGGTTGCCCGGGGTGGTCTCGGTGAAGGTGCGCACGAACGTGTTGCCCGGCTGGCCATACGTTGCGCTCCAGTAGACGGGGGTGCGCTTGCGCACGATGCCGCCGGCCCAGACCAGGCGGTGATCCCAGACGGGCTGGAACTTGGTGAGCAGCGCGCTGCCGCTGAGGATGCGGTTGCCGCCGGCGAACACCATGCGCGACCAGCCGGCGGCGTTGCCGTGCAGCGTCGAGCTGGGGGTCGGCATGCTCGCGCCGCTGCGCAGCAGCGAGGTGCCGGCGCTCATCCGGCCGGCTTCGACCTCGCCGGCGATGTCGGTGCGCAGCGCCTTCGCCAGCGCGATCGCGCCATCGACGTTCAGCAGCCCGGCGCCCTGCTCCAGCAGGTTCGCCCCGGCCATCGGCTGCGCGCTGTACTGCAGCATGGCCTTGATCAGCGGCGGCGTCAGGCCGGGATTGGCCTGCAGCATCAGCGCCACCGTGCCGGCGACGACCGGTGCGGCCGTCGAGGTGCCGCTCATCATCATCACCGACTCGGTGTAGTACTGCGTGACGCCGACCGGCGCGACCAGCGCGCTGTAGTTCGACGCCGCCAGCGCGTTCCAGCTGGGGTAGTAGCCGGTGGACGTGGCGGCCGCGGCGACGATGCGGTTGCCGGGCGCGACGAGGTCCGGCTTGAGCAGGTTGTCCGGGCGGCGCACGCCCGAGGCATCGACCCACGCGCCGCGCGTCGGGCCGCGCGAGCTGAAGTTGTTGACGACGTCGTCGTTGCGGCCGGCCGTGCCCTTCAGGTTCACGGCGCCGACGGTGATGACGCTCGGGTCGTTGCCCGGCGACGCGATCGCCCCGTAGACCTCGGCGCCGTTGGCGGCCAGCCCGAAGTTGCCGGCCGCGACCACGACGGTGATGCCGGCCGCGCTGGCGCTGCGCACTGCGACGCACAGCGGGTCGATGCGCCAGCTGTCGGTCGACGCGGTCGCGAGGCTCAGGTTCATCACGCGGATGTTGTATTCGCGGGCGTGGTAGATGACCCAGGCGATGCCTTCCAGCGCATCGGTGAGCGTGCCCTCGCCGTTGCCGTCGAGCACGCGCACGTCGTACACGTCGGCGCCCGGCGCGATGCCGGTGTGGTCCGGCGCGCTGTAGAAGCCGAAGCCGCGGCCGGCCGCCACCGAGGCGACGTGCGTGCCGTGCCCATAGGGATCCTGCGTGCCGGCGTTGTCGGCCGCGATCGCACTTTCGTAGCTCATCAGTGCCAGGCTGCCGGGCACCGGGCCGGTCGTGCTGTCGACGCCGATCGTCCAGCTCGCCAGGTTGGCATTGCGCAGGTTGACGTTGCGGCGCACGCGCGAGCCGCCGGCGCCGTCGCTGAAGTCGCGGTGGATCTTCATGACGCCGGAATCGAGCACCGCGATGCCGACGCCGCTGCCGTCCAGCCCGTTGTAGCTGCCCGCCGCGTAGGTGCGCACGCGGCTGGTCAGCACGCCGGAGGCGGATTCGAGCGTGCTCGCGCTGCGCTGCACCTTGCGGTTCGGCGACACGCCCAGCACGTCGGGACGCTGCGCGATCGCGGCCAGGCGCGCGGCCGGCAGCTGCACCGTCAGCGCATTCATCGCGTCATGCCGCGCATGCACCGAACCGCCCAGGCGCAGCACCTGCGCGCGCAGGTCGGCGAAGTCCGGGTCGCTGCCGTCGGTGACGACGATCGCCTGCACGTGCCGCACGCCGCGCACGTCACGCGCCCAGCGTTCACGCGGCGCGCGCACCGAACTCGACTCGCGGTCGAAGTCGCGCGCGATCTTGGCCCGCGTCCGTTCGCTGATCGGTTGCGCCTCGGCGGGCGCCGCCACCAGCAGCGCGAGCACGGCGGCCCCGACGGCCAGCAACCACGTCAGCGGCTGCCAGCGCCGCTCCAGCAGCACGATGAAGGCGATCGGACGAGACATTGACTTCGCTCCCTGGGCGCGCGTGCGCCTTCTGTGGTGTTGCCCATCGGACTCGACGCGACACCATGTGTCCGTCTGTATCTGATTGCATCCTAGGGGGGCGAATAAATGGCGTCAGCAGGTCTTTGGGCGATTTATCCCAAAACGCGGCACAAATTCCCGTGAAAACTTCCGCCCCCGGCGGGGACGGATCCGGCACCGAAGAGTCAGTCGAGACTGACCTCGGTGCGCACCGCACCGGCGCGGTCGGCACGCGCGGTCAGCGCGAGCCGCGTGCCGGCCGGTGCGCGCACGACCCATTCGGCCACGGCCCGGTCGCCGGTCACCTCGCGGTTGGGGAGGAAGGCGATCTGCGAGGCTTTCGGGGCGTGGCCCTCGAGCTGCGGGCCCTCGATGCGCTGCTTGCCGGCCAGCAGCGTGACCGCGCCGTCGCCGTCGGGCAGGTGGATCTCGAACATCACCCCACGCACCACCTTGCGCTGCAACGCGCGCTGCGTGACGTAGGCCGGCAGCCAGCCGCTGTTGGCGACCGCCATGCGCACGCGCCAGGTGTCGGGTCCGAGGGCCCGCACCTCGGTGCGCAGCAGTTCGAGCCGCGGCAGCGACAGCGCGACCTGCGTCAACCAGGCCGGGAAACGCGCCGCCTCGCGCTCACGCAGCGCCGGCGGCGGATTGCGCCAGTAGTTCAGCTTGTCCCAGCCGCCGATCTCGACCGGCCCGAGCTGCGGATGCCTGAACGGCCGCCAGTCGACGTGCGCGCGCCCATCGCACTGTTCGTCGCTCCACTTCAGCAGCTTGAGGTCGTCCTCGACCGGGTGCTCGCGGAACCAGTCGATCCACTTGTAGTCCTTGATGTCCGCGGCCTGGTTCGGCGACCACAGCTCGACCACCCAGAACAGCGCGCCGAGGTGCTCGTACAGCCAGTCCTGCGTGCCGCCGATGGTCTCCTTCGGGTGGTACTTGAAGTCGTGCCAGATGCTGACCACGGGGTAGCCGGTCAGCTTCTCGCCCAGCGCCGAGAAGCGCTTGTAGGACCACAGGTCCTCCGGGATCATGTCGTCGTCGCTCTGCGTGCCCATCGGGCGCAGGATCACGCCGCTGTGCGTGTGGAAGCTGACCGCCGCGCCGATGTTCGGGTGCGCGACCACGAAGTCCACCATCGCCCGCACCTCGGGTTCGCTGGTCGGGTACGGTCCCGCGCCGACCTGCTCGTACTCCTGGCGCCAGTGGGACGGGAAGTTGCGGTTCAGGTCCAGGCCCTCGACGTCGCGGTTGACGCGCGTGGTCAGCCCGTTCCAGTCCTTCAGCGTGCCTTCGGGCAGCAGCCGGTAGTACTCGCCGCCGAACTCGCCGGGCTCGCGCGGGACCATGAGCCGCGGGTCCTGCGGGCACTTCTTGTACGTGCCGTGCGGATCCGGGATGCGCATCGTCAGCACGCGGCCGTCGCCGTCGATGTCCTCCACCGTCAGGCCGTCGACCGGCTCCTCGTCGAACGGCCAGTGGCGCGTCGACGAGCGGATGTGGCGCGGCCGGTCGGCGAGCGCCAGCTCGGCGCCGTCCGGGCACAGGCGCGGGCACAGGTAGAGGGTGCGCGTGTCCAGCAGCTGCGTGATCGCCGCGTCGCTGCCGTAACCGGTCACGAGCCGGTGCAGGTAGAGCAGCACCGCGATGCAGGCGGTCAGTTCGGCCGCGTGGATGTTGCCGTCGGCCCAGAAGGCCGGCTTGTCCGGCGCCGCGCCGGTGGCGCGGTTGGTGAGCGTCGCGACCCAGATGTCGCGACCCTCGTGGCTCTTGCCGATCGAGGACACCTCGACCAGGTCCGGGTGCGCGTCGGCATAGTCGAACAGCAGCCGGGTCAGCGCCTCGTGACGCGGAAAGGTGTCGAAGCGGGGGATCGGGGTCGCCGGTCGGGTCATGGGTGGGTCAGTGCAGCGCGAGTCGGTGGCCGTCCTGGAACACGGCCAGCTCGCCGGGGGCAAGCGCGGTCCAGGTCTCGTCGGTGGTCAGCGGCTCGGTGACCACGACGGCGACCCGGTCGGTCGCGGCGGTCACGGCCGAGAAGTCGATGCTCAGGTCCTCGTCGGCCAGCCGCGCGCGCCGGAACGGGTGCGCGCGCTCGATGTAGGCGAGCCGCGTCGAGCAGTGCGCCCACAGCGCCTGGCCGTTGGAGAGCAGGAAGTTGAAACTGCCGCGCCCGGCGATCGGCAACGCCAGCTCGCGCAGCGTCGCGCTCAGCTCGGCCACGCTCGGCACGGCGGCATGCGCCTTGGCCAGCTCCTGCATCAGCCAGCAGAAGGCGTGTTCGCTGTCCGTGTCGCCGACCGGCCGGAACGAGGCGTGCAGGGGCGGCGCGAAGTCCTTCAGGTCGCCGTTGTGCGCGAACACCCAGTAGCGCCCCCACAGCTCACGCTGGAACGGATGGGTATTCTCCAGCGCCACGCGGCCCTGCGTGGCCTTGCGGATGTGCGCGAGGATGTTGTCGCTGCGGATCGGGTAGCGCCGCACCATCTCCGCCACCGGGGAGCAGCGGGCGCTCTGGGCATCGACGAACAGGCGCACGCCGCGCCCCTCGAAGAAGGCGATGCCGAAGCCGTCCCGATGCTCCTCGGCCCGCGTCGCGAAGCCGGTGAAGCTGAACACGACGTCGGTCGGCGTGTTGGCGTTCAGTCCGAGCAGCTGGCACATGGTCGGTCAGCGCGGTCGGCGCGGGTCGTGGCAAGGTGGCACCGCGCGCGCCATGTCATTCGGTGAAGAGTCGCACGAGGCCCTTGACCGTGACCAGCTGCCCCGGGTTGCCGGTCTCCTCGAGCACGCTGCCCATGCGCTCGCGCACGCGCGGGCTGCGCCGGGCGCGCCAGATCAGCAGGTCCGCGAGCCACGGGTGGCGGTTCACGCGGTTGGCCTTGGCGTAGAGGTCGAAGCGCGGCTTGAGCTCGGCCAGCGAGACCTCGTACGCCGCGCGCACCGCCGCGTCGTCGCCGCCGGCCGCGATCGCGCGCGCGGCGAGCATGCCCGTCTCGAGGGCCTTGCCGATGCCCTCGCCGCTGAACGAGTAGGTGCTGCCGGCCGCCTCGCCCGTCACCAGCAGCCCGGGGCGCGTGAAACGCGCGCCCTCGAGCGTGCAGCGCAGCGGCGCCCCCTTCAGCGGGGCGACCCATTGCCCGCCCTCGACCAGCTCGCGCGCCGGCGCGTAGTGGCGCACGAACGCGTCGAACAGCTCGCGCAGGTTGCCCTCGCGCTTGACCAGCCGGCCGTTGCGCGCCTCGTTGTGGCTGTCGACGATGCCGACGCCGACGTTGAACACGCCGTCGGGACCGGGAAAGATCCAGCCATAGCCGGGGCGCAGGTCGCGGTGCCAGACCAGCTCGAGCGCGTCGAGCCGGCCGGCCAGCGCGTCGTTCTTCAGGTGCCCGCGCAGCGCGACGCCACTGGGCGTCTGGCGCTCGCAGACGCCGGCCGCGAGCAGCGCCTGCGGCACCGCGCCGCTGGCCAGCACCAGCCAGCGGCAACGCATCTCGCGGGTTCCGCCGTCGTGCTGCAGGCGCGCGCCGGCGACGCGCCCGCTTTCCTCGAGCGTGCCGACGAAGCGCAGCGGCGCGAACATGCGCGCACCGGCGTCGACGGCGTTGCGGCAGACGATCAGATCCAGTTCGCGGCGCGCCAGCACGGCCAGCGTGCCGGGTACGTCCACGCGGCCGCCGCGCGGCCCGATGCAGCCGACGTGGCGCGCGCGCCGCGCGCGGGCCATCACCTCGTGCAGCACGCCGAGCCGGGCCAGCGCACGGTGCGCATCCGGGATCAGGCCGTCGCCGCACACCTTGTCGCGCGGGAACGCGTGCTGGTCGACCAGCACGACATCGAGCCCGGCACGCGCCAGCAGCGTGGCCGCCGCGCTGCCGGCCGGACCGGCCCCGACGACGATCACGTCGCAGCGGTCGGGGAGTTGGTCGGCGGACAGGTTCATGGCGTGCGCTGCATTCTAGGCAGGGCGCGGCCGGCGACACCGAGGTGTTCCGCGGGCAATCGACGTTGCGGAGTCGCCGTCATCGGAAAGGATCCCGTCGGACGCACGGCTGCGGCCTCTTTCGACACGGCTTGCCGACCGCCTCCGGACTGAAGCCACGTCAACGAGACAGATCGAATTGAGGCCCTCTCAGCCACGGGCCGGGAGCGGCCCGTCTGTCTCACGCCATCGGAAGCCAGACGGAATCACGCCTCCGCATCGACAGCGCAAAGGCGTCGCCCGAGCGCGCTGTCGCGCCGCCGCAGGAAGGCGTGCAGCAGTTCGGGGTAGCGCGGATCCGCGGCACCGCGCACCGACGGCCGGTCGGCCAGCGCGCGACGCCACGCGGCCACCTTCGGCAGTCCGTCGAAGAAGCCGAAGTCGCCGATCGCCTCGAACACGTCGAAGTAGCGGAACACCGGGCCGAACACCGCGTCGACGAGACTGAAGGCGCCGTCGAAGTACGGACCCTCGCCGAGCACGGACTCCAGGGTCGCGAAGCGTGCGTGGACCTCCTGCGCGCGCTGCCGCAGAGCGTCTTCGTCGGGCGCGCTGTAGAACGCGCCGATCAGGTTCAGCAGGCCCGAGCCGTACTCGATCCAGCCGCGATGGCGCGCACGCTGCACCGCGTTGGCCGGGTGCAGCCGCGGCAGCGCGGTCTCGTCGAGGTATTCGCAGATCGCCGCCGACTCGAACAGCGCCTCCCCGTCCACCAGCAGCATCGGCGTCTTGCCGGTGGGCGACAGGCGCAGGAACCAGTCCGGCTTGGCCGCGAGGTCGACGTCGCGGCGCTCGAAGGCCACGCCCTTCTCGGCCAGCACGATCGCCGCCCGCTGCACGTACGGGCACAGCCGGTGCGAGACGAGGATCGGCACCGCGCTCACTTCAGCAGCCCTTCGGCCCGCAGCGCAGCCTGCACCGCCGGGCGGGCCGCCACGCGCGCCAGGTAGGCCTGCAGGGCCGGGTAGGCCGTGATCGGAATGGCCAGGAAGTTGACCCAGTTCAGGATCGCGAACGCATAGGCGTCCGCCACGCTATAGGCTCCCGCGATGAAGTCCTGCCCGGCCAGCAGCCGATCGAGTTCGGCGAAGCGCTCGGCCAGCCTGGCGCGCACGGCAGCGCGTGTCGAGTCGGCCGTTTCCTTGTGCCACAGCCAGGGGCTGAACACCTTGTGCAGTTCGGTGGCGACGAACGCCAGCGCCTCGGTGACGGGCAGCCGGCGCGGGCTGCCGACGGGACCGATCAGCGCCTGCGCCGGATCGCGGTCGGCGACGAACTGCAGCAGCGCGGCGACCTCGGTGTGGCGGGCGCCGTCGTCGAACTCGAGCACCGGCACGTAGCCGCGCGGCGAGATGGCGTAGAAGTCGCCGCCGTCCTTCAGGCGGTGCGTGGCCAGGTCGACGGCCACGCCGTCGAAGGGCTGGCCGAGCTCGCGCAGCGCGATGTGCACGGCCAGCGAGCAGGCGCCGGGGGAGTAATAGAGCTTCATGTCGGTTTTCTTTCAGGGTTGAAGTGGAGGGGTCAGGCGCGGTGCGCCGGAAGGACCAGCAACGAGCTGCGCCGCAGCGCCGCGGCGCCGTCGCCGAGCAGCCACAGCGCGACCGAGGCGACGGCCAGGAACGCCGGGTACTCCCAGCCGCCGCCGGCGCTGGTGAAGACCCAGCCGTTGGGCAGGTGCACGCTGGCCGCGGCGAGCATCAACGGCACGAGCGCCAGCGAGACCTGGCGGGCGTAAAAGCCCAGCACCAGCGCGAGGCCGCCGATCAGCTCCACACCGAACACCGGGTAGGCCAGCATGCCGGGGATGCCGACGCTCTCGAAGAAGCGCGCCGTGCCGGGCAGCGTGAAGACGAACAGCTTGAGCAGCGCGTGGGCGATCCACATCACGCCCAGGCTGACGCGCAGCAGCGTGATGCCGACGTCCGTCGGCATCGGATTGACGGTGGAATGGGACGATTTCATCGAAGGCTCCTTGGAAGACGAGGGGATGACGGGCACACTCTAGGCTTGCATCCTTGCCAAAGGAATAGACAGTGAAGCAATCATCCATTGCAGAAACGCAATACGCGATCAACCCGGCCGACCTCGAGGTCGTGCTCGCGCTGACCCGCGGCTCGACGCTCGGCGGCGCCGGCGAGCGCCTCGGCGTCGACGCCTCGACGGTGTTCCGCAGCCTGCAGCGCCTGGAGCGCCACCTGGGCCGGCCCCTGTTCGAGCGCACGCGCTCGGGTTACCTGCCCAACGAGCTGGCCACGCAGCTGGCCGCGCACGCCGAGGAGATGGAGGTGGCGCTCGAATCGGCGCGCTCGGCGCTCGCGCAGGCGCCGACCCAGGTCTCCGGGACGGTGCGCATCACGACCACCGACACGATCCTGCACGGGCTGATCGCGCCGGCGCTGCTCGAGCTGCGCCAGACGCACCCGCTGCTGAACTTCGACCTGCACGCCGGCAACGAGCTCGCCAGCCTGACGCGGCGCGATGCCGACGTGGCGGTGCGCGCGACCAAGCGCCCGCCCCAGCACCTCGTGGGGCGCCACCTCGGGCCGATCCGCGTGGCGCTGTACGCCGCGAAGCGGCGCGGCGCACCGAAGTGGGCCGACGTGCAGGCCGGCCGCGTCGACTGGATCGCCGTGGACGACGCGCTGCCCGAGCACCCCTCGGTGGTCTGGCGCAAGCGCCACTTCCCGAAGGTGGTGCCGCGCTACCGGGTCGGCAGCATCCAGTCGCTGCTGGAGCTCACGGCGCTCGGGCTCGGCGTGGGCGTCGTGCCGATGTTCCTGGCCTCACGCCGCAGCGACGTCGTGCCGCTGACCGACGCCCTCGACGAGGCCGAGACCGAGCTGTGGCTGCTGACCCACCCGGAGGCGCGCCACCTGCGGCGCATCGCGGTCACCTACACGCACCTGGCGCAGGCGCTGCAGCTGTGACCGGCGGCGCCCGGCGTCAGCGCGCGTCGAACAGCCCGGGCTGGTTGCCGATGCGGGCCTGCTCGATCTCCAGCAGGCGCCGCTTGGTGTCCACCCCGCCCGGCGCCGAAAAGCCGCCGGCGCGCCCGCCCGCCGCCAGCACGCGGTGGCACGGCACGATGATCGCGAAGCGGTTCGCGCCCAGCGCCTGGCCGACGGCGCGCGCCGCCTCCGGCTCGCCGAGGCGGCGCGCCACCTCGCCATAGCTCAGCGTCTGCCCGGGCGGGATGCCGCGCGCCACGTCGTAGACACGACGATGGAACACCGGCACGCCGTCCATGTCGAGCGGGATCCCGCTCAGGTCGTTGGGTGTCCAGTGCAGCAGCGCGACGATCGCGTCGATGGCCGCCTGCACCCGCGGCGGCGGCACCTGCTCGAGCGCGGCGGGGTGGCGGCGGCGCAGGCCGGCCAGCGTGCGCTCGCGGTCGCTGCCGGGCAGGCGCAGGCCGCGCACGCCGATCGAGTTCCAGGCGATGCCGCAGGTGCCGATCGGCGTGTCGAACAGGGCGATGTGGCTGGCCGCGGGCATGACGGCGCAGATTGTGCGCGCCGACGGACCCGATTGACCGGCCTCAAGGCGCGCCGCCCCGGCCGCAGCGACGATGCGATCGAAGCCCACTTGAACGAGGATGAATCGCATGAGCCTGTTCCACGCCGTCGTCTGGATCGACCACCAGAAGGCCCAGGTGCTGCAGTTCGATGCCGAGCACGTGCAGGCGCAGAAGGTCAAGACGCACAGCCACCACACGGCGCAGCACGGCAGCACGGTGCGCACGCAGCACGAGTTCTTCGGCGAGGTCTGCGCCGCGCTGGCCGGCATCAACGAGGTGCTCGTCGCCGGCCCGCACACCGGCGTGGCGGATTTCCGCCACTACGCCGAGAAGCACCGGCCCGAAACGGCGCAGCGCATCGTCGGCTACGAGACGGTCGACCACCCGAGCGAGGCGCAGCTCGTTGCCTTCGCGCGCCAGTACTTCCTCAAGTACGACCGGATGGCCGGGACCCCGACCCCGACCTGATCGCTCAGGCGGCCGTCGCGAGCGGCACGGGGGTCGCCGTCTTCACGGCCAGCCGCGCCTCGTGCAGCAGGGGTTCGGTGTAGCCGCTGGGCTGCTCCTTGCCCTTGAACACCAGGTCCAGCGCGGCCTGGTAGGCGCGGCTGGTGGTCCAGTTCCCGGCCATCGGCTGGTACAGCGGGTCACCGGCGTTCTGCTGGTCCACCACCTCGGCCATGCGGCGGAAGGTGGCGTGCACCTGCTCGGCGGTCACCACGCCGTGGTGCAGCCAGTTCGCGATGTGCTGGCTGCTGATGCGCAGCGTCGCACGGTCCTCCATCAGGCCGACGTTGTGGATGTCCGGCACCTTGGAGCAGCCCACGCCCTGGTCGACCCAGCGCACCACGTAGCCGAGGATGCCCTGGGCGTTGTTGTCCAGCTCCTGCTGGCGCTCGGCGTCCTTCCACTTCGCGGCCTTCACGACCGGGATCGACAGCAGCCCGGCCAGCAGCGTCTCGCGCTCGGCCTCCGCGTCGATCTTCTCGAGCGCCTTCTGCACCTTGAACACGTCGACCTGGTGGTAGTGCAGCGCATGCAGCGTGGCGGCGGTCGGGCTCGGCACCCATGCGGTGTTGGCGCCGGCCAGCGGGTGCGCGATCTTCTGCTGCAGCATCGCCGCCATCAGGTCCGGCATCGCCCACATGCCCTTGCCGATCTGCGCCTTGCCGCGCAGGCCGCACGCCAGGCCCACCAGCACGTTGTTGCGCTCGTAGGCCTGGATCCAGGCGCTGGACTTCATGTCGCCCTTGCGCAGCATCGGCCCGGCCAGCATCGCGGTATGCATCTCGTCGCCGGTGCGGTCGAGGAAGCCGGTGTTGATGAAGGCCACGCGCGACGCCGCGGCGGCGATGCAGGCCTTCAGGTTGACGCTGGTGCGGCGCTCCTCGTCCATGATGCCCAGCTTCACCGTGCTGTCCGGCAGGCCGAGCAGCTGCTCCACGCGCGTGAACAGCTCGGCCGCGAAGGCCACCTCGGCCGGGCCGTGCATCTTGGGCTTGACGATGTAGACCGAGCCGGTGCGCGAGTTGACGATGCCGCCTCGCCCGTGGCGCTGCAGGTCGTGCAGCGCGATCGTCGTCGTGACCACCGCGTCCATGATGCCTTCGGGAATCTCGCGCTGCGCGCCGTCGGCGCCGTCCCAGAGGATCGCCGGGTTGGTCATCAGGTGGCCGACGTTGCGCACGAACAGCAGCGAGCGGCCGTGCAGCACAACGTCCTCGCCGCGCGGGCCGGTGTAGCGGCGGTCCGGGTTGAGGCCACGCGTGAAGCTGCGCCCGCCCTTGCTGACCTCCTCGGTCAGCGTGCCCTGGACGATGCCCAGCCAGTTGCCGTAGGCGAGCACCTTGTCCTGGCCGTCGACCACCGCGACCGAGTCCTCCAGGTCCAGGATGGTGGACAGCGCCGCCTCGAGCACCAGGTCGGCGACGCCGGCCGGGTCGGTCGCGCCGATCGAGTGCGTGCGGTCGATGCGCAGGTCCAGGTGCAGGCCGTGGTGCGACATCAGCACCGACGACGGCGCGTCGGCCTCGCCCTGGAAGCCGACGAACTGCGCCGGGTTCTTCAGGCCGACGGTCGTGCCGTTCTTCAGCGTCACCGCCAGGTTGTTGTCGACCACGCGGTAGGC
The DNA here is from genome assembly GCA_019635485.1 of Piscinibacter sp. Classification (GTDB taxonomy): domain Bacteria; phylum Pseudomonadota; class Gammaproteobacteria; order Burkholderiales; family Burkholderiaceae_C; genus Piscinibacter. Next base: position 71,411 of record JAHBZL010000014.1, read on the forward strand.
GGTGGAATCGATGTGCGAACCCTTCTTCAGCGGCACGCAGCGGTCCAGCACGTAACGTGCGTACTCGATCACCTTGGCGCCGCGCACCTCGTTGTAGCCCGGGCCGCGGGCCGCGCCACCGGTCTCGGGCAGCGCGTCGGTGCCGTACAGCGCGTCGTACAGCGAACCCCAGCGCGCGTTGGCGGCGTTCAGCGCGTAGCGCGCGTTGGTGATCGGCACCACCAGCTGCGGGCCGGCCTGCAGCGCGAGCTCGGCGTCGACGTTCTTCGTCGTCGCCTTCACCTTCTTCGGCGCCGGCACCAGGTAGCCGATCTGCTCGAGGAACTGGCGGTAGGCGCGGGGCTTCGTGATCGGGCCCGGGTGCGCGCGGTGCCAGGCGTCGAGCTCGGACTGCAGCCGGTCGCGTTCGGCCAGCAGCGCGGCGTTTTTCGGCGCCAGGTCGGCGACGATCGCGTCGAAGCCGTCCCAGAAGGCCTCGCTCGTCACGCCGGTGCCGGGCAGCACCTCGTCCTCGATGAAGCGGTACAGCGGCGTCGCCACGTGCAGGCGATGGCAGGTGGTGCGGTCGGTCATGGTCGGTCCTCGCGGGGATTCAGGCAGGAAAGAACTCGAGCACGTCGCGCAGGCTGGTGCCGATGCGCGTGGGCAGGGTATCGAGCTGCTCGACGGGCAGCCCGGCGCGGTTCACCCACAGCGTGGTGTAGCCGTACCAGGTGGCGCCGATCGCGTCCCAGCAGTTGCTGGAGACGAACAGGATCTCGCCCGGAGGCCGGCCGAGCGATTCGGTGCCGAGCCGGTAGGTCGCCGGGTCGGTCTTGTAGCGCTGCAGCTCGTGCACCGACAGCACCGGATCGAGCAGGTCCGCGAACCCGGCGCTGCGGACGGCGACCCCCAGCATTTCCGGGTCGCCGTTGCTGAGGATGCCGGCGCGCACGCCGCGCGCCTTCAGCTCGGCCAGCACATCGCGGTTCTCGGGGAACGCCGACAGGTGCCGGTACTGGTTCATCAGCCGGTCCTCGGCCGCGCCGTCGAGCGGGAGCTGCAGGCGCAGCGCCGCGTAGCGCAATCCGGCCCGGGTCAGCTCCCAGAACGGGCGGTAGCGCCCGCTCATGGAGGTCAGCCGGGTGTATTCGATCTGCTTGTCGCGCCACAGCTGGGCGAGGCGTTCGCCCTGGCCGGGGAACAGCTGCTCGGCCAGCAGGCCCACGCTGTAGACATCGAACAGCGTGCCGTAGGCATCGAAGAGAACGGCGCGCGGCCGCAGTGGGGCGTCCATGGTCGGACTCTATTCCACCCCGGCCCCGACATTCAGTGGCTGGATCGGCGGGGATCGATGACCTGGACGCAAAGATGGCGACAGGATGACCGATCCGCATACCCCTTGAGGTAAGCCAACAACCCGTGGCGCGCGCCGGCGCCCAATGAACGCCGGTCAACACGAAGGAGGATCGCCATGCGCGCCCTGACAGAACTGTTCACCACCGATGTCGGCCTGCTGAGCCTCGCGGTGCTCGCCTTCATGCTCGGCATGGGCGGCTACTACCTGCGCTACTTCATCAAGCATGTGCGCGAGGATGCGGCCCGGCAGCCGCCCAAGGCCTGATTGTTGACTTCGGCGCGCATAATCGCGCGCCATGGACCGGCTTAAGCAGATCGAATCGTTCGTATCGGTCGCGGCCCGGGGCAGTCTGACGGCGGCAGCGCACGCCGAAGGCGTGGCCCCGGCGGTGATCGGCCGGCGCATCGACGCGCTCGAGGAGCGGCTGGGCGTCAAGCTGCTGGTGCGCACGACGCGCAAGATCACCCTGACGCACGAGGGCAGCGCCTTCCTCGAAGACTGCCAGCGCCTGCTGGCGGACCTGGCCAGCGCCGAGGCCAGCGTCAGCGCCGGCGGCGTGAAGGCGAGCGGCTACCTGCGGGTCACGGCCCCGGCCGGCTTCGGCCGCCGCCACGTCGCGCCACTGGTGCCGCGCTTCATTGCGCAGCACCCGGACGTCAATGTCTCGCTGAACCTGAGCGACCGCGTGGTCGACATCGTCAACGAGGGCTACGACTGCGCGGTGCGCGTCGGCGACCTGCCCGACAGCAGCCTGATCAGCGTGCGCATGGCGGACAACCGGCGCCTGTGCGTCGCCACGCCGGCCTACCTGAAGCGCGCCGGCACGCCGCGGCACCCGAACGAGCTGCTGCGCCACGAGTGCCTGACGCTCAGCTCGGACGCCAGCCAGACGCGCGGCTGGGCCTTCCAGATCGACGGCGCGGTCACGCACCTGCGCCCGAGCGGCCGGCTCGACTGCAGCGACGGCCAGGTGCTGCACGACTGGTGCACCGCCGGGCTGGGCATCGCGTGGCGCTCGACCTGGGAGGTCGAGCAGGAGATCGCCTCCGGGGTGCTGGTCACGGTGCTGGACGAGTTCGCCGCCCCGCCGAACGGCATCTACGCCGTGTTCCCGCACGCTCGCCACCTGGCGCTGCGCGTGCGGCTGTGGATCGACTTCCTGAAGCACACCTACGGCGACACGGCCTACTGGCGCGCATTGCCGAAGGCGGCCTGAGCCAAGGTGCCACTCGACCGCCGGAAGACCCGATGATCCTCGACGCACTGCTCGCCTACCTGCACTTCGCCGCGATCCTGACGGCGGTGGTGTTCGTGGCCAGCCAGGCGGCCCTGTGCCGGCCCGAGTGGCTGAACGCGGCGGCCGTGCAGCGGCTCGCCCGCGTCAATGCGATCTATCTCGTCGCGCTGGGCCTGGTGCTGGCCAGCGGCGCGGCGCGCGCGCAGTTCGGCGCGAAGGGTCCGGACTGGACCTGGGCGCAGCCGCTGCTGCACCTGAAGCTGGGCCTGACGCTCGCGATGCTCGCGATGGCGGTCGGGCCGACCCGGCGCTACGCGCATTGGCGCGACCGGCTCGCGCGCGACGGGTCCCTGCCGGCCGAAGCCGAGGTGCGCGCCACCCGGCGCAGCGTGATGATCGCCTCGCACTTGATGCTGATCATCCCGCTGGCCGCCGTGCTGCTGGCGCGCGGCCTGCTCGGGCGTTGACTCAGGCGCCGGTGCTCAGGCACTGCTTCATGAAGGCCTTGCGCTCGTCACCCTTCTTGGCGCCGGCTTCCTTGTTGCAGGCGGTCATGCGCTCCTGCTGCGCCTTGCGCTTGTTCGACAGGCAGCTCTTCATGAACGCCTTGCGCTCGTCGCCCTTCTTGTCGCCGGCTTCCTGATTGCACTGGGCCATCTTGCTCTGCTGAGCGGTCATGGCCTTGGGCGCGCTGGCGGCCGCGTCGGCGGCCTGGGCGGACGTGGCGAAGCCGGCGGCGGCCAGGGCCAGCGCGGTGATCAGCTGTTTCATCGGGATCTCCTTCTCCTGTGCGGGGCACGATTGCCGCTGCGGATTGGAGCCTCGTGCCCCGCCGCCGGCAAGCCACGCAACGCGCCGGCACGCCGATTGGTGCACAGGCTGTGGCGCCCGCGCCTCAGTTCGCGGTCGGAGTCTTGCGCGCTGCCGGCGCGCCGGCCGTCAGAGGATCCGGCGCGGATGGGCCAGCGCCTCGTGCGCGGCGTGCAGCCGCCGTACCAGCACGCGGATGAAAGCCTCGTCGAAATGGTGCCGGCAGCCCGGGCTGACCTGGGCCAGTGTCTCGGGCGTGAAGGAGATCGTCGTGGCCGTCTCGGTGACGATCACGTCGGTGCTGTGCTGGCGCAGGTCCGGGCTGGGCGCGAGGTAGGCCATCTCGCCCACCGAGGTACCGGCGCCGAGCTGGGCGACCTTCTGGCCGTCGCGGAACACCTCCAGCTCGCCCTTGGCGATGATGTGGAAGGTGCGCCCCTCCTCGCCCTTGCGGTACAGCGCGTGGCCGAAGTCGAAGCGCTGCCACCGGGCGCGGTGCACGACCTCCCACAGCTCGACATCGCCGAAGCCGCTGAAGAAGTCCAGGCTGCGCAGCAGGTTGAAGCGCTCCGAGTCGAGCACGCCCTGCAGCTGCCCGCGCGGCACGTGCTGGTGCGTGATCAGGCCGGAGAGCGCCTGGGCGAACTCGTCCCAGTCGCGGTAGCGACCCGCAGGGTCCTTGGCCAGCGCGCGCTGGATCACCGCGTCGACCGTCGGCGCGACGCCCGAGCGCAGGTGGTGCAGCGGCGCCGGCTGCTGCTGGTAGATCTGCTGCATCATCGCCGACTGCACCTGCGCGTCGAACGGCGGCCGTCCGGCGATCAGGTGATAGAGCACCGCGCCGAGCGAATAGATGTCGGCCCGGCAGTCGAGCGCCGCGCCGTCGAGCTGCTCGGGCGACATGTAGGCGAGCGAGCCGACGCGATAGACCTGCGTCACGTCCGACGCCAGGTTCAGCACGCTGCCGAAATCGCTCACCTTGACGTCGGTGATCGTGCCGCCGCCCAGCGTCACCAGCAGGTTGGCGGGCTTGACGTCGCGGTGGATCAGGCCCTGGCGGTAGACGTAGCCGAGCGCCATTGCGCACTTGAAGCCGATCTCGACGATCAGCTCCAGCGACAGCAGCTGGTCGGCACGGCAGTACGGCCGCAGTGTCGCGCCGTTGACGTACTCCATCACCAGGTAGGGCTCGACCGGGTCGGCCACCGCGTCGTAGATCTGCACCACGTTCGGGTGCTTCAGGCGGCCCACCAGCGCAGCCTCGGCGGCGAAGAAGCGCTCGAAGTAGCGGTTCTCGCGGCCATCGGCGACGGCCAGCGGGCGCACCTTCTTGATCGCGACGTCGCGATCCAGGAAGTCGTCGTGGCAGAGGAAGACCTCGCTGGTCGCCCCGTCGCCGAGCCGGCGCAGCACGCGGTACTTGCCGATCATGGCCGGCTGGTCGGACAAGGGCAGGGCCATATCCTCGGGGCGAAGGGTGGAGCTGATGAAGGACATGGCGGGCCGGCGGCACGAAGGCGGGCCCGACGATCTTGGCACGCCCGCTGCTCCCGGCTGCGCGGAAAAGGGGCCCGATTCGCGGCCAATCGTGCGCCGCACCCTGGCCCCGAGTTGCAACCGGTTGTGACACTGGTGGCCCGCCCGGGGAGTCCGGGGGCGGCCCGTAGAATTCGCCCATGATCCAAGCCCGACAGGAGCTGCTGGCCGCACTGGCCGCGGCGATCGCCGAGGTCAGCCCGGGCGCCGCGCTGGCTGCCGCATTCGAATCCCCCAAGCAGGCCGCGCACGGCGACCTCGCCTGCACGGCGGCGTTGCAGCTGGCGCGCACCCTGAAGAAGAACCCGCGTGAAGTGGCCCAGGCCCTGGTGGCTGCGCTGCAGCGGCAGGCGGCCGTGCAGCGCTGGGTCGAGTCGCTCGACATCGCCGGGCCGGGCTTCGTGAACCTGAAGCTGCGCGACGCGGCGCGCCAGGCGGTGGTCGGCGAGGTGCTGGCCGGCGGCGACGATTTCGGCCGCGCCGCGGGGGCCGGCCCCTCCGTGCTGGTCGAGTTCGTCTCCGCCAACCCGACCGGCCCGCTGCACACCGGGCACACGCGCCAGGCCTGCCTGGGCGACGCGATCTGCAACCTGCTCGAGTGGCAGGGCGCGCGGGTGACGCGCGAGTTCTATTACAACGACGCCGGCGTGCAGATCGCCACGCTGGCGAGCTCGGTGCAGGCGCGCCTGAAGGGCCTGAAGCCGGGCGAGCCGGGCTGGCCCGAGTCGGCCTACAACGGCGAGTACATCGCCGACGTGGCGGCCGACTTCCTCGCCGGGCGCACGGTGCACGCCGGCGACCGCGCCTTCACCGCCTCGGGCGACCCGGACGACCTGGACGGCATCCGCCAGTTCGCGGTCGCCTACCTGCGCCGCGAACAGGACCTGGACCTGCAGGCGCTGGGCGTGCGCTTCGATCACTACTTCCTCGAGTCCAGCCTGTATGCCGACGGCCGCGTCGAGGACGCCGTGCGCCGCCTGGTCGAGTCCGGCAAGACCTACGAGAAGGATGGCGCGCTGTGGCTGCGCACCACCGACTACGGCGACGACAAGGACCGCGTGATGCGCAAGTCCGCGCCGCCGGACGGCGCCGCCGCGGCGGACGGCACGCAGTACACCTACTTCGTGCCGGACGTGGCCTACCACCTGGTCAAGTACGAGCGCGGCTTCGCCAAGGCGATCAACATCCAGGGCGGTGACCACCACGGCACGATCGCGCGCGTGCGCGCCGGCGTGCAGGCGGCCGGCATGGGCGTGCCGCCCGGCTACCCCGACTACGTGCTGCACAAGATGGTCACCGTGATGAAGGGCGGCCAGGAGGTCAAGATCTCCAAGCGCGCCGGCAGCTACGTGACCTTGCGCGACCTGGTCGACTGGACCGGCCGCGACGCGGTGCGCTTCTTCATGCTCAGCCGCAAGGCCGACACCGAGTTCGTGTTCGACGTCGACCTGGCGCTCAAGCGCAACGACGAGAACCCGGTCTTCTACGTGCAGTACGCGCACGCACGCATCTGCTCGGTGCTCGCGCAGTACGCCGAGCAGGGCGGCGACGCCGCCACGCTGCGCGAGGCCGATCTGGCGCGGCTGACCGCGCCGACCGAGGCCGCGCTGATGCTGCGCCTGGCCGAGTTCCCGAACGTGCTGGCCGGCGCCGCCGCGGGGCTGGCGCCGCACGACGTCGCCTTCTACCTGCGCGACCTCGCCGGCGCGTTCCACAGCTACTACGCGAGCGAACGCTTCCTGGTCGAGGACGCGGCCCTGGCGCGTGCCCGCCTGGCGCTGCTGGCCGCCACCCGCCAGGTGCTGCGCAATGCGCTGGCCGTGCTCGGCGTCGGCGCCCCCGAACGCATGGACCGCGAGCAACCGGTCCTGGAGACAGCATGAGAAGTCAACGCGGCGGTTTTGCCATGGGGCTGATCGTCGGCCTGCTGATCGGGCTGGCGCTGGCGCTGGCGGTGGCCCTGTACGTCACCAAGGTGCCGGTGCCGTTCGTCAACAAGGTGCCGCAGCGCACGGCCGAGCAGGACGCGGCCGAGATCGAGCGCAACAAGAACTGGGATCCGAACGCCCCGCTGGCCGGCAAGCCGGCCGCACGCGCGGCCAGCGGCACGGTGCCGGCGCTCAGCAACCCTCCGGCGACCGCGCCGACGCCCACGCCGGCGGCGCCTGTCACGACGGCGCCCCCGGGGCGCGATCCGGCCGCCATCCTCTCCGGCCAGGTCCCGGCGCCGGGCGCCGTGCCCGCGCCGCGGCCGCAGCCGACACCGGCGGCCGATCCGTTCCTGTACTTCGTGCAGGCCGGGGCGTTCACGCGCCCGGACGACGCCGAACAGCAACGCGCCCGGCTGGCGATGATGGGCTACGAGGCGAAGGTGACCGAGCGCGAGCAGGCCGGCAAGACGATGTACCGGGTGCGCATCGGCCCGTTCGATCGAAAGAACGACGCCGACGGCGCCAAGGACAAGCTGGCCGGCGTGGGCGTCGAGTCGGCGCTGGTACGCGTGCAAAAGTAGCCCGGCCTGACTGAACTTCCTGCGGCGGCCGGACTCTGCCGGCTGCCCCTACCGAGGAAAGAATGAAAACACTGCGCCGCCGCGAGTTCACCGCCGCCTTGCTGTCCAGCGCCGCACTGCCGGCACTCGCGCAGGGCGGGCCGATCGAGGGCACCCACTACGTGCGCCTGAGCCAGCCGGTGCCGGCCAATGCTCCGGCCGGCAAGGTGGAGGTGATCGAGTTCTTCTGGTACGGCTGCCCGCACTGCAATGCCTTCGAGCCGGCCCTCGAGGCCTGGGTCAAGCGGCTGCCGGCCGACGTGGTGTTCCACCGCGTGCCGGTGGCATTCCGCGAGGAGCCGTTCGGCGCCCACCAGCGCATCTACTACGCCCTGGAGGCGATGGGGCAGGTGCAGGCGATGCACCGCAAGGTGTTCTACGCGATCCACACCGAGCGCATGCGCCTGGACAAGGTGGCCGACATCGCCGCCTTCATGGGCAAGAACGGCGTCGACGGCGCCAAGTTCACCGAGCTCTTCAACTCCTTCTCGGTGCAGACCAAGGCGCGCCAGGCCAGGCAGCTGTCCGAGGCCTACAAGATCGACGGCGTGCCGGCGATCGGCATCCAGGGCCGCTTCTACACCTCCGGCACGTTGGCCGGCTCCCCGGAGCGCTCGCTGCAGGTGGCCGACTACCTGATCGCCGCCGCCCGCAAGGGCTGACGGCCGTCCTCGCCGCGCCCCGCCGGGTCGGTCTGCAACCGCCCTTCCGGTGTCCCGACCGGTCCGGGCCGGTCGCATTGCGCACTGCCCCCGGACCAACCGGCCGGGCCTGCCCGCTTTGACGGAAAACCGTCGGAGCAGCGCGCTAGAATGGTCTGCAAGTTTCATGCCTTTATGAAGAACTGCAGCCTTGCTTTCCTGACACCAGCCTTGCAGCGCGTGGCCGCTGGATCGCTGGCCGTCCTCGCGCTGCTGGCCGGCGGCCCGGCAGCGGCCGAGAAGGCCGACCGCTTCAAGCCGCTGAACGTCGAGGCCGACCAGCCCGGCCGCATCGACCTGCTGAAGCAGTACGTGGAGTTCAACGGCAACGTGGTCGTCACCAAGGGAACGATGACGATCCGCGCCAACCGCATCGAGGTGCGCGAGTCGCCGGACGGCTACCACAACGCCGTCGCCTACGGTGCCCCGAACAAGCCGGCCACCTTCCGCCAGAAGCGCGACGGCGTGGACGAGTACATCGAGGGCGAGGCCGAGCGCCTGGAATACGACGGCCGTACCGACACGATCCGCTTCGTCAACAACGCCGCGGTCCGGCGCACGCGCGGCAGCGGCGTGGCCGACGAGATCGCCGGCAACCTGGTCACCTACGACGGCATCACCGAGGTGTTCAGCGTCTCCGGCGGCGCCGCCGCCACGCCCACCAACCCCGGCGGCCGCGTGCGCGCGGTGCTGACGCCGCGGGAGGGCACCGCCGCCGCGGCCGAAGCGGCCTCCGCAGCCTCGGCCGCCGCGTTGCCGCTGCGCACGAGCCCGGCACTGGGCGAGAAGAAATGAGCGCCGTGCCGGCCAGCAGCGCGGCTTCCGCCGTCCGCACCCACCGCCTCGAAGCGGTGGGCCTGCAGAAGTCCTACGGCGTGCGCAAGGTCGTCAAGGACGTGCGGCTCGCGGTCGACAGCGGCGAGGTGGTGGGCCTGCTCGGCCCGAACGGCGCGGGCAAGACGACCAGCTTCTACATGATCGTCGGCCTGGTGCGCGCCGACGCCGGGCAGATCAGCATCGAGGGCCGGCGCGTCGAGCGGCTGCCGATCCACCAGCGCTCCCGGCTCGGCCTGTCCTACCTGCCGCAGGAAGCGTCGATCTTCCGCAAGCTGACGGTCGAGGAGAACATCCGCGCGGTGCTCGAGCTGCAGATCGGCAGCGACGGCAAGCCGCTGCGCGACGGGCAGATCGAGCAGTTGCTCGATTCGCTGCTGCACGACCTGTCGATCGACAAGCTGCGCCATGCGCCGGCGCCGGCGCTGTCCGGCGGCGAGCGGCGCCGCGTCGAGATCGCGCGTGCGCTGGCGACGCAGCCGCGTTTCATCCTGCTGGACGAGCCGTTCGCCGGCGTCGACCCGATCGCGGTGCTGGAGATCCAGCGCATCATCAGCTTCCTGAAGGCACGCGGCATCGGCGTGCTGATCACCGACCACAACGTGCGCGAGACGCTGGGCATCTGCGACCGCGCCTACATCATCAGCGAAGGCACCGTGCTTGCCGAGGGCACGCCGGCCGAGATCGTCGAGAACGCCGACGTGCGCAAGGTCTACCTCGGCGAACACTTCCGGATGTGACATGACGACCCCCCGGTCCACCTCCGGTGTCCCGACCCTCCGCGGCGGTTGCGCGGCCGCGCGCAGGACCCGGCGATGAAACCTTCGCTCCAGGTCCGCCTCTCGCAGCATCTCGCGCTGACGCCGCAGCTGCAGCAGTCGATCCGCCTGCTGCAGCTGTCGACGCTCGAACTCCACCAGGAGGTCGAGCAGATGCTGGAGCAGAACCCCTTCCTCGAAGTCGACGAGGAAGCGCCGGCGCCGTTCGAGCCGCTGGCCGAGCGCACATCGCCGGCCGAACGCGCCGGCGAGCAGGAGTCCGAGCGGGCCGTCGAATCGTCCAGCAGTGACGCCGGCGACGACGCCCCGGGCCTGGATGCCGCCGAGCTCGGCACCACCGAGCGCGACGACTGGGAGAACGGCACCGAGCGCGACGACTTCGACGGCATCGGCGAAACGCCCGCCAAGGGCACGGCGACCGGCGCCGACGGCGAGGACTTCGACGGCCAGGAGCGCGACAGCGCGATGCCGACGCTGCAGGACCACCTGCGCCAGCAGCTGCTCGGCATGCGCCTGTCCGCCGAGGACGCCGCCGCGGTGATGGTGCTGATCGAGTCGCTGAACGACGATGGCTACCTGGCCGATCCGCTGGAGGAGATCGCCGCGCAGCTGCTCGGCCCCGACGCCGACCCGCTGGAGCTCGAGGAACTGATCGACCGGCTGCGCTGCGGCCTGCGCTTCCTGCAGAGCATGGAGCCGACCGGTGTCGGCGCGGCCGACCTGCCCGAGTGCCTGTGCCTGCAGCTGCGCGCGCAGCCGCGCGACGAGGCGCAGGCGGTGGCGATCATCATCTGCAAGCAGCACCTGGATCTGCTCGCGCGGCGCGACCTGAAGAAGCTGATGGCCGCCACCGGCGCCGACGAGGACCTGCTGAAGCAGGCGCAGACGCTGATCGTCGCCTGCGAGCCCAAGCCCGGGCGTCCGTTCGCGCGTGCCGAGGCCAACATCATCGTGCCGGACGTAATCGTGCAGAAGTCCGGGCGCAGCTGGAAGGTCGTGCTGAACCCGGACGTGATGCCGCGCCTGCGCATCAACGACCTCTATGCCAACGCGATCCGCCAGGGCCGCGGCGGCGGCATGAACGGCGCCGGTGCCGGGCTGAATGCCCGGCTGCAGGAAGCGCGCTGGTTCATGAAGAACATCCTGCAGCGCTTCGACACCATCCAGCGCGTCTCGCAGGCGATCGTCGAGCGCCAGAAGAGCTTCTTCACGCATGGCGAGATCGCGATGAAGCCGCTCGTGCTGCGCGAGATCGCCGACGAGCTCGGGCTGCATGAATCGACCATCTCGCGCGTCACCACCGCCAAGTACATGGCCACGCCGTTCGGCACCTTCGAGCTGAAGTACTTCTTCGGCTCGTCGCTGAACACCGATGCCGGCGGCAACGCGTCGAGCACCGCGGTGCGCGCGCTGATCAAGCAGCTGATCGCCGCGGAGGACGCGGCCAAGCCGCTGTCGGACAGCCAGCTCTCGCAGATGCTCGAGGAGCAGGGCATCCAGGTCGCGCGGCGCACGGTCGCGAAGTACCGCGAGGCCCTGAAGATCGCCCCGGCCAACCTGCGGAAGGCGATGTAATCGTGCTGCCCCCACGCTCGCTTCGTTCGCTGCCCCCCGAGGGGGCGCGCGCCTCACTCGGGGCGGCCCAGCGCTCGGCGCGATGAGGCTGTTCCTGCCCTGCGCGGCCGGCGTCGAGGCGCTGCTGGCCGAGGAGGTCGGCCGCCTGCTGCCGGGGCGCGCGCCGCAGGCGCAGCGCGGCGGCGTCGCGCTGGACGCCGAGCCGGCCGACGCGATGGCGCTGAACCTGGGCTCGCGGCTCGCGCAGCGCGTGCTGATCGAGGTCGCGCACGGCCCCTACCGCGACGAGCACGACCTCTATGCGCTGGCCCGCAGCGTCGACTGGACCCAGTGGATCACGCCGCGCCACACGCTGCGGGTCGACACGACCGCACAGCGCAGCCCGCTGAGGAGCCTGAACTTCGCGGCGCTGCGCGTGAAGGACGCGGTCTGCGACCGGCTGCGTGAAACGCACGGCGAGCGCCCGAACGTCGACACACGCGCGCCCGACCTGCCGCTGCTGCTGCACGTCGGCCCCGAGCACGCGACGCTGTACGTCGACAGCTCCGGCGAGGCGCTGTTCAAGCGCGGCTGGCGCGAGGACAAGGGCGACGCGCCGCTGAAGGAGACGCTGGCCGCGGCACTGCTCGCGGCGGCCGGCTGGCGCGGCACGCCCGAGGCAGGTGGCGCGCTGCACGACCCCTGCTGCGGCTCGGGCACGATCGTGATCGAGGCGGCACAGATCGCCTGCGGCATCGCACCGGGGCTGCAGCGCCGCTTCGCGTTCGAGCGGCTGCTGCCGTTCGGCACGCCGGATCTGCGCGCCGCGTGGCAGCGCCAGAAGAACGAGGCGCGCGCGCGCGTGCACGAGGCGGCCGTGCCGATCGTCGCGAGCGACGTCTCGTTCCGCATGGTCGACTTCGCGCGCCGCAACGCGCAGCGCGCCGGCGTCGAGGGCGCCATCGAGTTCCACGGCGGCGATGCGCTGGAGCGGCCGGCCCCCGGGCTGCCGGCCGGACTGCCCGGCACGCTGCTGATCAACCCGCCCTACGGCGAGCGCATCGAGGTCGCCGGCAAGGCCGCGGCGCGCCACGAGGGCGACAACAAGGCGCTGCCGACCGACTTCTTCGCCCGCCTGGCCGCCCACTGGAAACGCGCCTACACGACCCACCCGGCAGGCTGGACCGCCTGGGTGCTGAGCCCGGACATGAAGCTGCCCGGCGCGATGCGCCTGAAGGCATCGCGCCGCGTGCCGCTGTGGAACGGGCCGATCGAGTGCCGGCTGTTCCGCTTCGACCTGGTCGCCGGCTCGGCGCGCGAGCGCTAGCGTCGACTGCGGCTCAGCGGCCGCCCAGGCGCGCGAGCAGGTCGCCCAGATCCGGCATCGCGTCGGCCCCGCCCTCCGGCAGACGGCCGTGCGGCGTCAGCTGGTCCACCACCTGCGGCAGCAGCTGCGCGAGCGGGCCGAGCAGCGCGCCCGCGTCGATCCCGCTGCGCTGCGCCAGGCCGGCGAGCAGGTCATCGCCCAGCGCGCCGCCCAGCGCGTCGGGCGAGACGGGCATGTTCTGGCCCGTTCCGACCCACGAACCCACCGCGTCGCCCAGGCCGCCGCGCTGCAGCCGGCCGACCAGGTCGGCGAGGCCGCCGCCCTGGCCCTGCGCCAGCATCGCGAGCACGGCGCGCAGCAGCTCGCCCTGGCCCGCGCCGCCGCCCCCGGACGGCTGGCCGAGGGCACCGATGACGGAATCGAGCAGACCCATGGTGAACTCCTTCGAGTGATTTCGGCGCCATTCTGCGCCGGGCGACAGCTGCCCGCGCTTCAGGCCACGGCCGCGCGCCGGCGCTGCGCCGCCAGCCACAGCAAGCCCACGGCGATCAGCACCACCGGCACGATCGACCCCAGGTTCAGCCAGGTCCAGCCGCTGGTCGTGACGAGCGCGCCGGAGCCCAGCGAAGTCAGCGTCATCGTCGCCATCACGGTGCCGTCCATGGCCGCCTGCGCACCGGTCTTCTCCTCGGGGCGGTAGGACTGCGTGAACAGCGTCGTGCCGCCGATGAAGAGGAAGTTCCAGCCGATGCCCAGCGCGACCAGCGCCGCGAGGAACTGCGCCACCTCGACGCCGCTGAGCGCCACTGCGATGCACAGCGCGTTCAGCAGCACGCCGACACCCATCACCGGCAGGCAGCCGAAGCGCTTGATCAGCGCGCCGGTGAAGAAGCTGGGCACGAACATGCCGAGCACGTGCCACTGGATCACCTGCGCCGCGGCGCCGAAGGGATGGCTGCATTGCGCCATCGCGATCGGCGTCGCGGCCATCAGCAGGTTCATCACGCCGTAGCCGAGCGCGCAGCTGGCCACGGCGACGATGAACACCGGCTGGCGCGCCAGCTCGGACAAAGGCCGGCCCGGCCGCGCCGCATCGGGCAGCGGCAGCGGCGGGAAGCGGATGAAGGCGAGCGTGACCAGCGCCAGCAGCGCGACCAGCACCAGCGCCGCATAGGCGCCGACGAACGCGACCGTGAACAGACCGCGCGTCGCCGTGGCCAGGTTCGGCCCGACCACCGCGCCGAGGATGCCGCCGGCCAGCACCCACGAGATGGCGCGTTCCTTGTGCTCCGGGCCCACCAGTTCCATGGCCGCGAAGCGGTACAGGCCGGCGTTGGCGTTGTAGTAGCCGGCCACCAGCGTGCCGAGCACGAGCAGCCAGAAGTCCTGCCGCCACGCCGCCCAGGCGCAGGTGGCGGTGCTCGCCATCGCGACCAGCACGCCGAGCTGGAACGCACGCTGGCGGCCGAACGCTCGCTGGTGGCGCGCGACGAGCGGCGCGGCCAGCGCAGCGCCGGCCACGTAGCCGGCCACCGGCAGCGTCGCCATCCAGGGCTGCGGCGCGAGGCTGAGCCCGACCAGCCCGTTGATCGCGATGAACGTGACGTTGTTGATCAGGAGCAGGCCCTGGCACAGGGTCAGCAGCGCGAGCGGCAGGTTCAACGGCGGCTTTCGAGCCCGAGGGCCAGGTGCGCCAGCAGGGCCAGCGGGGCGGTGTCCGCACGCAGCACGCGCGGCCCGAGCGAGACGGAGACGAAACCACAGGCGCGCGCCGCCTGCTCCTCGGCGTCGGTCAGGCCGCCCTCGGGCCCGCTCAGCGCCAGCACCTCACCGGAGCCACGCAGCGGTTCGAACCCGACCGCCCCCGGGCTGAGCAGCAGCCGCTGCGCCCCGGCAACGGCCGGCGGCAGCGCGGCCAGCCAGTCCGCCAGCGGACGCACGGCCTCGACGACGGGCAGCCGCGTGCGGCCGCTCTGCTCGCCGGCCGCAGCCGCGACGGCGCGCCAGTGCTGCACCTTCTTCTGCGCCCGCTCGCCGGCCAGGCGCAGCACCGAGCGTGCGCAGACCAGCGGCTGGATTGCCGCCACGCCGAGCTCGCAGGCCTTCTCGACCAGCGTGTCCATGCGGTCGTTGGCGGGCATGCCGAGCGCCAGCGTGACCGGCAGCGCGAGCTCGCGCGAGACGGCGTCGAACGCGCCCAGCCGCACCTGCACCGACTGGCGGCCGATCTGCAGCACCTGCGCGGCCCACTCGCCGCCGCTGCCGTCGAACAGCGTCAGCGCGTCCCCCGGCTGCAGGCGCAGCACCTGCACGTGGCGCGCGGCACCGTCGGGCAGGTCGAGGTTCGCCCCCTCGTGCAGGGGCAGCGGAACATGGAATCGCGGCGGCACGGGAGCGCAGTGTGCCCGAGGCGGCGCCGCCTCAAGCTGTGAATGAACCCGGCGCGCCCGAGCGGGCCGACGGCAGAACGCGGCCAATCCAGGCGCAAAGCACAGCCATGGCTCTTCGTGCCATGGCGAGCATTTGCAACGACGAGTGGCCGCGTTCTGGCAGGTTCAGCGGGGGGTGGCGGAGTTCGTTCACTGCTCAACTTCCGGCCGCACCGCCATCGAGCCAGGTGCCGATGATCTCGCGCGTGTAGACGCTCGCGACCTCGGCGATGAAACGCCCGAAGTCGACATGCGCGCTGTCGTCGGCCCGGTCCGAGACGGTGCGCACGACGGCAAAGCGGGCCTCGAAGTCGGCGCACACCTGAGCCAGCGCCGCGCCTTCCATCTCGACCGCCAGCGCGTCCGGCAGCGCCTCGCGCAGCGCCGCGCTTTCCGGCGCGGTGGCGACGAAGCGGTCGCCGCTGATCACCAGGCCTTCGTGCAGCAGCGGACTGTCGATGCCGAAGTCGGCCAGATGCGCCTCGCCGATGCGCTGCGCCGCATGGTTCAGGCAGTGCAGCGCGGCCGCGGCCAGCGCGTCGCTCAGCGCCGGGTCGGTCGGAAAGCGCGAGCGGCCGGTCAGCGGCACCTCGAAGCGCGGGAACAGCGGCGAGGCGTCCATGTCGTGCTGCAGCAGCTCGCGCGCCACCACCGCGTCGCCGACCCGCACCCCCGCGCCCAGCCCGCCCGCCGCGCCGGTGAAGACGATGCGCTCGACCTCGACCTCGTGCAGCAGCAGCGCCGCGGTGGTGGCGGCGGCGACCTTGCCGATGCCCGACAGCACCAGCACCACCGGCTGGCCGCACATCTGGCCGAGGTGGAAACGGCGGCCGGCGAACTCGGCCTGCTGCGGGCGCTCCAGCATCGGCAGCAGCGCGCGCAGCTCCTCATGCATCGCGCTGACGATCGCGGTACGGCTCAACCGGGACTCCTTTCAGAGCCGCGATCTTGCCATCCCCGCGCTGGCGTTCAGCCCTTGGCGCGCAACTCGCGGCGCAGGATCTTGCCGACCGGCGTCTTCGGCAGCTCGGTGCGGAACTCGACCACCTTCGGGCGCTTGTAGCCGGTCAGGTGCGCCTCGCAGTAGGCCCGCACGTCGGCCTCGGTGACGGCCGGGTTCTTCTTGACGATCACCAGCTTGACGGCCTCGCCGGCCTTCTCGTCCGGCACGCCGACTGCCGCGCACTCGAGGATGCCGTCCATCTGCGTCACCACGTCCTCGACCTCGTTCGGGTAGACGTTGAAGCCGCTGACCAGGATCATGTCCTTCTTGCGGTCGACGATGCGGAAGTAGCCGCGCTCGTCGACGACGCCGATGTCGCCCGAGCGGAAGAAGCCGTCCGCCGTCATCACCTTGGCGGTCTCGTCGGGGCGCTGCCAGTAGCCGGCCATCACCTGCGGGCCCTTGATCGCGATCTCGCCGGGCATGCCGGGCGGCACTTCCTTGCCGTCGTCGTCCAGCAGCGTCAGCTCGGTGTTCGGCATCGGCAGGCCGATGTTGCCGCTGTAGGCGCTGCTGTCCACCGGGTTGCAGGTCGCCGACGGCGACGTCTCCGACAGCCCGTAGCCCTCGACGATCGGGCAGCCGGTCTTCTCCAGCCACAGCTTGGCGGTGGCGCTCTGCACCGCCATGCCGCCGCCCACCGAGATCACCAGGCTGCTCCAGTCCACCGAGCCGAACTCGGCGTGGTTCGCCATCGCGTTGAACAGCGTGTTGACGGCCGGGAAGGAGTGGAACTTCTCGCGCGCCAGGTCCTTGAACATCGCCGGCAGGTCGCGCGGGTTGGCGATCAGGATGTTGCAGCCGCCCATGCGCATGGACAGCATCATGTTCGTGTTGAAGCCGAAGATGTGATAGATCGGCAGCGCGCAGACGGTGAAGATCTGCTCGCCGGGCGGAATCTTCTTCAGCGCCGGCTGGTACCAGGCCTCGGCCTGCAGGATGTTGGCCACCAGGTTGCGGTGCAGCAGCACGGCCCCCTTGCTGACGCCGGTCGTGCCGCCGGTGTACTGCAGCACCGCGATGTCGTCCGGCCCGGCCTGGGCCGGCTTGAAGGTCTTGCCGCGGCCCTGCGACAGCGCATCGCCGAAGCGGACGGCGCCCGGCAGCTCGTAGGCCGGCACCATCTTCTTCACGTTGCGCACCACGTAGTTGACGATCAGCGACTTGGGGAACCCCAGCATGTCGCCCAGCGCGGTGAGGATGACCTTCTTGGTCGGCACCGCCGGCAGCACCTGCTGCAGCGTGTGCGCGAAGTTCTCCAGGATCACGATCGCCTTGGCGCCGGAATCCTTCAGCTGGTGCTCCAGCTCGCGCGGCGTGTACAGCGGGTTGACGTTGACCACCACGAAGCCGGCCCGCAGGATCGCCGCGACCGTCACCGGGTACTGCGGCACGTTGGGCATCATCGCGGCGATGCGGTCGCCCTTCTCGAGCCCGAGCGACTGCAGATAGGCCGCCAGTGCCCGCGACGCCTCGTCGACCTGCGCGAAGCTGATCGACTTGCCCATGAACTTGTAGGCCGGCAGCGCGGCGTACTTCTTCAGGCTCTCCTCGATCAGCGCCACCAGCGACGGGTACTGCTCGACGTCGATGTTCGCCGGCACCCCGGCGGGGTAGTGCTTCAACCAGATCTTTTCCATCGCCACGGTTCTCCGTCCACCAGCGGCCGATTCTGACCGAGCGGCAGCGGCAGCCCGTTAGGGTTTTTCGATACGGGCCGGCCGGCGCAACCGGGTATTCCCGGCGTCGACGCACGGCACCGGTGCGCGAACGCCGCGCGGCCGCGCCCGCGACGCCGCTGCCTAGGGAAACCACGCTGAGCGCCACCGGGGCCGCGGCCTACAGTCGATGGCCCAAAGGTCAGACCACTGTACCGGTCAGCGCATGCCGCTCCACACCATCGAACCCCGCCGGCTGTACCGCCAGATCGCCGAGCAGCTGCGCACGCTGATCCGCCAGGGCGAGTACGCGGTCGGCTCGCGCCTGCCGGCCGAGCGCGACCTGGCGGTGCAGCTCGGCGTGTCGCGCCCCTCGGTGCGCGAGGCGCTGATCGCGCTCGAGGTCGAGGGGCTGGTCGAGGTGCGTGTCGGCTCCGGCGTGCACGTGGTCGCGCGCGAGCCGAGCGCGCGCGGCCTTGCCGCGGCGCAGGTGGAGGAGTTCGGCCTGTTCGAGATCATCCGCGCCCGCCAGCTCGTCGAGGGCGAACTGGCGGCGATCGTCGCCCGCAGCGCGAGCCCCGAGCTGCTGCGTGAGTTGCGCGGCGCGCTGGTGCGCATGGAGGACGAGATCGCGGCCGGCGCGATGCCGATCGCCGGCGACCGGCTGTTCCATCTGCTGATCGCGCAGGCGGCCGACAACGGCCCCTTGCTGCGCATGGTCACGCAGCTGTACGACATGCGCAACAGCCCGCTGTTCGAGAAGTTCGGCCACCACTTCGAGGACGCGGCGAGCTGGCGCAAGGCGGTCGCCGAGCACCGCGCCGTCGTCAAGGCGCTCGCCGCGCACGACCCGGAAGCCGCGCGCGCCGCGATGCAGCGCCATCTGCAGCGTTCGCACGACCGCTTCGCCGACTCCTGGCCGCAGGTCGAGGAGCTCGCGGCCGCCGCCCCGACCGGCTAGACCCGGCGGCCGGACGCTCCGGCCGAGGTTCCTTGTCGCGGCCCCCGAAGAGGCCGTTCCCCTGAGAAGCCACCCGAGAGGAGACTGCACATGAAACGACTCGCCCTGAAGACCCTCGTCGCCGCCGCGGTGCTGGCGCTGGCCGGCCCGGCCCTCGCGCAGACCAAGCTCAAGTTCGCGCACGTGTACGAGACCAGCGAGGCCTACCACAAGTGGGCGCTGTGGGCCGCTGACGAGATCAAGAAGCGCACCGAGGGGCGCTACGAGATGCAGGTGTTCCCGGCCTCGCAGCTCGGCAAGGAGACCGACATCAACCAGGGCCTGACGCTGGGCACGGTCGACGTGATCTACACCGGCCAGGCCTTCGCCGCGCGCACCTACCCGCCGCTGGCCATCGGCGGCGCGCCGTTCATGTTCCGCGACTTCGACCACTGGAAGAAGTACTCCAGCAGCCCGCTGCTGTCGGAGCTGATGGAGGCCTACTACAAGAAGGGCGGCAACAAGCCGCTGGCCGTCACGTACTACGGCGTGCGCCACACCACCGCCAACAAGCCGATCGTCAAGCCGGAGGACATGGTCGGGCTCAAGCTGCGCGTGCCGGACGCGCCGCTGTATGCCGCGTACCCGAAGGTGCTGGGCGCCAACGCGACGCCGATCGCCTTCGCCGAGGTCTACCTCGCGCTGCAGAACAAGACGGTCGACGCGCAGGAGAACCCGCTGCCGACCATCGAGGCGAAGAAGTTCTACGAAGTGCAGAGCCACATCAACCTGACCGGCCACATCACCGAGATGCTGCTGACGATCGTCAGCGGTCAGACCTGGGCCAAGCTGTCCGACGCCGACAAGAAGGCCTTCGAGGCGATCTTCCGGGAGGCGGCCGCCAAGTGCACCGACGACATCGCCGCCGCCGAGCAGCGTCTGGCGGACGACTTCGTCACCAAGTACAAGAAGACCGTCATCAAGTCCGACCGGGCCGCCTTCGGCGCCAAGTTCAAGGCCTTCCACACCGGGCCGGATGCGACCTGGGACAAGTCGCAGTACGAGCGGCTGCAGGCCATCCAGTGACACCCCCCGGCCGCGGGCGGCGGGCCGTTCGCCCGCCGCCCGAGGCCGCCTGCCCGACCTCCGCCACGCTGCCCCGATGAGCACCGAACACGAACCCGCCCCGAAACTGATGGGCGACGACGGGGAGTTCCACGTCGTCGACGACGAGGTCGACCTGTCCGACACGCCCGCCGAAGGCTGGGTCGCGCTGCTGCTGTTCTGGATCCTGGGGGCGGTGGTGTTCATCCAGTTCTTCACGCGCTACGTGATGAACGACTCCGCCGCCTGGACCGAGGAGATCGCGCGCTACCTGCTGATCGGCACCGTGTTCGTCGGCGCGTCGATCGGGGTCGCGAAGAACAACCACATCCAGGTCGACTTCCTGTACCGCTACCTGCCGCGCGGCGCGGCGCTGTGGCTGTCGCGCGGCGTGGACCTGCTGCGCGTGGCCTTCTTCGCCACGCTGTCCGTGCTGACCGTGCAGATGATGGGCAAGCTCGGCAACCTGCAGATGACGATCGTCGACCTGCCGATGAACCTCGTCTACGGGGTGTGCCTGTTCGGCCTGGCGGCGATGACGCTGCGCTCGATCTGGGTGGCGCGGGTGCACTGGCAACGCGGCTACAGCGTGCTCGAGCGGCCCGAAACCCAGATGTCGGACCGCTGACCGCGGCTGCCCACCATGCTCAAGATCCTGTTTCTCGTGCTGATGATCATCGGCGTGCCGGTGTCGATCGCGATGGCCGGCTCGTCGCTGCTGTACATCCTGATCAGCGGCGACCTGCCGCCGTTCACCGTCGTGCACCGCATGATCGGCGGCATCGACAGCTTCCCGCTGCTGGCGGTGCCGTTTTTCATCCTGGCCGGCAACCTGATGAACAACGCCGGCATCACGAACCGCATCTACAACTTCGCGCTTGCGCTGGTCGGCTGGCTGAAGGGCGGCCTCGGCCACGTCAACGTGGTCGGCTCGGTGGTGTTCGCCGGCATGAGCGGCACCGCGATCGCCGATGCCGCCGGCCTGGGCACGATCGAGATCAAGGCGATGCGCGACCACGGCTACGCCGCCGAGTTCGCGGTCGGCGTGACGGCGGCCTCGGCCACGCTCGGGCCGATCATCCCGCCGTCGCTGCCGTTCGTGATCTACGCGATGATGGCCAACGTCTCGGTCGGCGCGCTGTTCCTGGCCGGCATCCTGCCGGGCCTGCTGCTGGCGCTGCTGATGATGGCCACCGTGGCCTGGTTCGCGCACAAGAACGGCTGGGGCGGCGACATCCGCTTCTCCGGCGCGCGCTTCGGCAAGGCGATGCTCGAGACCGCCGTGGTGGCGGCCTGGCCGCTGGGCGTCTACGGCCTCGTGCAGGCCGGCGCGCCGGTGCAGCTGACGGTGGCGGTCGCGCTGGTGCTGCTGTTCGCCGCCGACCGCTTCTTCCGCTTCCAGGCGGTGCTGCCGATCATGACGCCGGTGCTGCTGATCGGCGGCATGACCACCGGCCTGTTCACCCCCACCGAGGGCGCGATCGCCGCCTGCGTCTGGGCCATGGTGCTGGGCCTGTTCTGGTACCGGACGATGAGCTGGAAGATGTTCGTCAAGGTGTGCCTGGACTCGGTCGAGACCACCGCCACGGTGATGTTCATCGTCGCCGCCGCGTCGATCTTCGGCTGGATGCTGACCGCCACCGGCGTCACCGCGCAGATCGCGCAGTGGGTGCTGGCGGTCACCAAGGAGCCCTGGCTGTTCCTGCTGATGGCCAACCTGCTGATGCTGTTCGTCGGCTGCTTCCTCGAGCCGACGGCGGCGATCACCATCCTCGTGCCGATCCTGCTGCCGATCGCACGCCAGCTCGGCATCGACCCGGTGCACTTCGGGCTCGTGATGGTGCTGAACCTGATGATCGGGCTGCTGCACCCGCCGATGGGCATGGTGCTGTTCGTGCTGGCACGGGTGGCCAAGCTGAGCGTCGAGCGCACCACGGTGGCGATCCTGCCCTGGCTGCTGCCGCTGCTGGGCAGCCTGATCCTGCTGACCTACATTCCCTCGATCGGCCTGTGGCTGCCCCGCACGCTCGGCCTGTGACCCCTGGAGTTCCCGCCATGACTGGACGACTCGCCGGCAAGACGGCCGTCGTGACCGCCGCCGGCCAGGGCATCGGCCGCGCCACCGCCGAGGCCTTCGTGCGCGAGGGCGCGCGCGTGATCGCGACCGACCGCGACGAGGCCTTGCTCGCCGGCCTGGCCGGCGCGACGCTGCACCGGCTGGACGTGCTCGACGGCGCCGCGATCGCCGCGCTGGCGGCGCAGGTCGGCCCGGTCGACGTGCTCTTCAACGGCGCCGGCATCGTGCATGCCGGCAGCGTGCTCGACTGCAGCGAGGACGACTGGATGCTCGCGTTCGACCTGAACGTGCGCTCGATGTACCGCACGATCAAGGCCTTCCTGCCCGGCATGCTGGCGCGCGGCGGCGGCTCGATCGTCAACGTGGCGTCGGCCGCGGGCAGCACCAAGGGCGTGCCGAACCGCTTCGTCTACGGCACCACCAAGGCCGCCGTGGTCGGGTTGACGAAATCGGTCGCGGCGGACTTCGTCACGCGCGGCATCCGCTGCAACGCGATCTGTCCCGGCACCGTCGAATCGCCGTCGCTGCGCGCGCGCATCGCGGCGCAGGCCCGCGCCAGCGGGCAGTCGCCGGAGCAGGTCGAGGCGGCGTTCGTCGGCCGCCAGCCGATGGGTCGCCTCGGCCGCGCCGAGGAGATCGCGGCGCTGGCCGTCTACCTGGCCGGCGACGAGTCATCATTCACCACCGGCACCGTGCAGCTGATCGACGGCGGCTGGAGCAACTAGAGGAACTTCATGAAGCTGATGCGATACGGCGCCAAGGGCGCCGAGAAACCGGCCCTGCTCGATGGCGACGGCGGCGTGCGCGACCTGTCCGGCGTGCTGGCCGACATCACCGCCCATGTGCTGACGCCCAAGGGGCTGGAGCGGCTGCGCGCGATCGACCCGTCCACGCTGCCGCTGGTCGAGGCCCCGGGGCGCATCGCGCCGCCGTGGAGCGGCTGCGAGAAATTCCTCTGCATCGGCCTGAACTATGCCGACCATGCGGCGGAATCGAACCTGCCGATCCCGAAGGAGCCGATCCTGTTCATGAAGCCGATCAGCGCGCGCACCGGGCCGAACGACCCGGTGGTGCTGCCGCAGGGCTCGGTGAAGGGCGACTGGGAGGTCGAACTCGGCGTGGTGATCGGCAGCAAGGCACGCTACGTGTCGGAGGCCGACGCGCTGGCGCACGTGGCGGGCTACTGCGTCGTCAACGACGTCTCCGAGCGCGAGTACCAGATCGAGCGCGGCGGCACCTGGGACAAGGGCAAGGGCTGCGACACCTTCGGCCCGGTCGGCCCGTGGCTGGTGACCGCCGACGAGGTCGGCGACCCGCAGAACCTGTCGATGTTTTTGGAAGTCAACGGGCACCGGTACCAGAAGGGCAGCACGAAGACGATGATCTTCGGCGTCGCGCAGCTGGTCAGCTACGTCAGCCGCTTCATGACGCTCTACCCGGGCGACCTGATCTCCACCGGCACGCCGCCCGGCGTCGGCATGGGCGTCAAGCCGGCACCGGTCTACCTGAAGGCCGGCGACACGATGCGCCTGGGCATCGAGAAGCTCGGCGAGCAGACCCAGACGGTGCACGCCTGGGATCCGGCGCTGATCGACGGCTGAACGCGATCCGGAGATCCACGATGCCCCTCCCGACCTGGCGCGCGCTCGCGGTGCAGGCCTGCCAGCCATGAACGCGGCCGCTCCCGTCATCCGCATCCACCCGGCCGACGACGTCGTCATCGCGAAGCAGCAGCTCGTCGGCGGGCTGCGGCTGGAGGGCGAGGGCGTCACCGTCGCCGGCCTGGTCCCGCCCGGGCACAAGGTGGCGGTGCGCGCGATCCGCGCCGGGCAGCCGGTGCGGCGCTACAACCAGATCATCGGCACCGCGAAGGTCGACATCGCCCCCGGCCAGCACGTGCACACGCACAACCTCGAGTTCGCCAGCTTCGCGCGCGACTACGCGGTCGGCACCGGCACCCACCCGACGGACTACGCACCGGTGCCGGCCACCTTCCAGGGCATCGTCCGGCCGGACGGGCGCGTCGCGACGCGCAACTACCTCGGGGTGCTGACCTCGGTGAACTGCTCCGCGACTGCGGCGCGTGCGATCGCCGACCACTTCCGGCGCGACGTGAACCCGAAGGCGCTGGAGCGCTTCCCGAACGTCGACGGCGTGGTCGCGCTGACGCACGGCGCCGGCTGCGCGACCGACAGCGCCGGAGAGCCGCTGCAGATCCTGCGCCGCACGCTGGGCGGCTACGCGCGCCACGCCAACTTCGCGGGCGTGCTGATGGTCGGCCTGGGCTGCGAGACGAACCAGATCGACGGCCTGCTCGAGCAGGAGGGTCTCGCGGCCGGGCCGCAGCTGCAGACCTTCAGCATCCAGGACAGCGGCGGCACGAGGAAGACGGTCGCCAAGGGCATCGAGCTGATCGAGTGGATGCTCGAGGAGGCGAACCGCGTCGAGCGCGTGCCGGTGCCGGCCAGCCACATCACGGTCGGCCTGCAGTGCGGCGGCTCGGACGGCTATTCCGGCATCAGTGCCAACCCGGCGCTGGGCGCCGCGGTGGACCGGCTGGTGCGCCACGGCGGTACGGCGATCCTGTCCGAATCGCCCGAGGTCTACGGCGGCGAGCACCTGCTGACGCGCCGCGCGGTCAGCCAGGCGGTGGCCGACAAGCTGATCGCCCGGCTGCGCTGGTGGGAGGACTACACCGCGCGCAACGGCGGCGAGATGGACAACAACCCCTCGGCCGGCAACAAGGCCGGCGGGCTGACCACCATCCTCGAGAAGAGCCTGGGCGCGATCGCCAAGAGCGGCACCACCAACCTGGTCGAGGTCTACGAGTACGCGCAGCCCGTCACCGCGAAGGGCCTGGTGTTCATGGACACGCCGGGCTACGACCCGGTCTCCGCCACCGGCCAGGTCGCCGGCGGCGCGAACCTGATCTGCTTCACCACCGGCCGCGGCTCGGCCTACGGCTGCGCGCCCTCGCCGTCGCTGAAGCTGTCGACCAACACCGCGCTGTGGCTGAAGCAGGAAGAGGACATCGACATCAACTGCGGCGACGTGGTGGACGGCACGGCCAGCATCGACGAACTCGGCGAGCGCATCTTCCGCCTGATGCTCGAGACCGCCTCCGGCCGCCCCACCAAGAGCGAGTTGCACGGCTACGGCCAGAACGAGTTCGTGCCCTGGCAGCTCGGCGCGGTGATGTAGCGCCGCGGCCTCCCACACGCTCAGGGCTGGCGCGCGACCAGCCCGATCAGCGCCGAGGGGCCGACGTGCGAGCTGCCTTCGGCCAGCACGGTCTCGAACTCGTCCAGCCGCTCGATGGCCATACCGGCGAAGGCCTTGCGCAGCAGCGCCTCGGTGTACAGATGCGTGTCGATGCCCGGCCCGCCGGTGCGCAGCACGATCTGCCGCGGGGTGTAGCCCAGCAGCATCAGCACGCCCCCCGGGCGCAGGCTGCGCCGCATCGCGGCGAACAGGCGCGCGCGCTGCGCCGGTGTCGCGTACTGGATGAAGATCGCCACGACGCCGTCGTACAGCCCCGCCGGCCAGGCGAGCGCGTCGCCGTCGGCCACGGCGTAACGCACGTCCGCGCCCCGCTGCTGCGCGAAGCGGCGCGCCTTGGCCACCCCGACCGGCGAGATGTCGAAGGCGTCCACCGTGTGCCCCTGCCCGGCCAGCCAGACGCTGTTGCGGCCCTCGCCGTCGGCCACGCACAGCACGCGCCCGCCCGGCGGGAGCGCGCCGGCGCGCTCCCGCAGCCAGTCGTTCGGCGCGGTGCCGAAGGCGAAATCGTCGCCGGCAAAGCGGCGGTTCCACTTGTCGACGGCGTCGAGGAAGGGCTCGGCGGGCGGGGGCGCAGCGCTCATGGCCGTCCATGCTAACCCTGGCACGAAGTTCGCACTGGGAAGCTCAATCCAGATTCGAAGGGCCGGATTTGCCGAGTTGTCCCCATCTGGGGCCCGCCGAGGTGACCGGAATTCACATGAACGACAAGAATCGTCACCGCCCCCTGCCGGCGCCCAAGGGTTCGCTGCCGAACTGGGCGCTGGTGCTGTGCATCGCCGGCGCGATCGTGCTCGTCTCGGTGGCGCGATCGATCGTCTGACGCTCGGTTAGTCTCGGCCCCGTGTCCACGGAGGCCGCGATGAACCGATTCCTGCTCCTGCCGCTGGCCGTTCTGGCCACCCTGACCGCCTCCTGCTCGCGCGCCGAGCCGATCGGCGAGGTGGACACGGTCTTCAAGTGGATCGGCCCCGACCACAAGATCGTCGTCGAGGCGCATGACGATCCGGGCGTCGGCGGCGTCACCTGCTACGTCTCGCGCGCCAAGACCGGCGGCATCAAGGGCGGCCTCGGCCTGGCCGAGGACAAGGCCGAAGCCTCGATCGCCTGCCGCCAGGTGGGCCCGATCAGCTTCCCGAAGCCGCTGCCCCGCCAGGAGGAGATGTTCTCCGAGCGCATCTCGCTGGTCTTCAAGAAGCTGCGCGTCGTGCGCATGGTCGACCCGGCGCGCCACACGCTGGTCTACCTGACCTATTCCGACCGCGTCATCGAAGGCTCCCCTCAGAACAGCCTCACCGCGGTGGCGGTGGACCGCGGCACGCCGATCCCGCTGCGCTGAGGGCCGCCGCCCGGCCGCCCGCAGGTTAGGCTTGCGGCATGGATGCCCCCGAACTCGACGTCATCACCGTCGGCGAGACCATGATCTCGTTCGCCGCCAACGAGCCCGGCGCGCTGCAGGACGCGGCCAGCTTCACCGCCATCGTCGGCGGAGCGGAGACCAACGTCGCGGTCGGCCTGGCGCGCCTGGGCCTGAAGGTCGCCTGGGTCAGCCGGCTCGGCGCCGACTCGTTCGGCGCCCGCATCCGCGCGACGCTCGCCGCCGAGGGGGTGGACTGCAGCGCGGTCGCCGAGGATCCCGCGCGCCCGACCGGCTTCATGCTGAAGTCCCGCGCGCTGGCCGGTGCCGACCCGGTGGTCGAGTACTTCCGGCGCGGTTCCGCGGCCAGCGCGCTGTCGCGCGCGGACCTCGACGAGCCGCGCTTCCTCGCTGCCCGCCACCTGCACGTCACCGGCATCACGCCGGCACTGTCGCCGTCCTGCGCCGCGCTGGTGGAACGCGCGATGCGGCTGATGCGCGCGGCCGGGCGCACCGTCTCGTTCGACCCCAACCTGCGCCCGCGCCTGTGGCCGAGCCGCGAGGCGATGGCCGAGCACCTGAACCGGCTGGCCGGCCTGGCCGACTGGGTACTGCCCGGAATCGCCGAGGGCCGCACGCTGACCGGGCTCGACACGCCGGAGCAGATCGCCGCGTTCTACCGGGAACGCGGCGCGGCGGCGGTGGTCGTCAAGCTCGGCGCCGAGGGCGCCTACTGGAGCAGCGCCGAGGGCGAGGGCCGTGTGCCGGGGGTCCGCGTCGAGCAGGTCGTCGACACCGTCGGCGCCGGCGACGCGTTCGCGGTCGGCGTGCTCAGCGGTCGCCTCGAAGGGCTCGACTGGCCGGCCACGCTGGCGCGCGCCAACTGGATCGGCGCCCAGGCGATCCAGGTGGTCGGCGACATCGAGGGCCTGCCGCGGCGCGCGCAGCTGCCGGCCGGGCTGTGACGGACCGCGGCCGCATGGGTGAAAACTCGCTGCCGCGGCCGCCGCCCGGGTCGAATACTCGGCGGGGACCGATCTGTCCGACCCGAGCATGCGCATCCTGCTGGCCGAAGACGAACCCGAGCTGGCGCACTGGCTGGTGCGCGCGCTGGCGCAGAGCGGCTTCCAGGTCGACTGGGTCGACGACGGCCGCATGGTGCGGCGCAGCCTGAAGGCCACCGCCTACGACGCGCTGGTGCTCGACCTCGGCCTGCCCGGCGTCGGCGGGCACGACGTGCTGGCCGACCTGCGCGAGGCCGGCCAGCGCCTGCCGGTGCTGATCCTGACCGCGCGCGATTCGCTCATCGAACGTGTCAGCACGCTGCACGAGGGCGCCGACGACTTCCTCGCCAAACCCTTCGAGCTGCCCGAACTGGAGGCGCGCCTGGTGGCGCTGATCCGGCGCGCGCGCGGCAGCGACCGGCCGCGCTTCGCCTGCGGGCCGCTGGCCTACGACAGCGCCGGCAAGCAGTTCACGCTCGGCCACGAGCCGCTCGCGCTGACGCCGCGCGAACACGGCGTGCTGCGTGCGCTGATCCAGCGCAGCGGCGAGCCGCTGTCCAAGCAGGAGATCCTCGATCGTGTGTTCTCCGACGAGCAGGACGTGCAGCCCGATGTCGTCGAGGTGCTGGTGCACCGGCTGCGCAAGCGGCTGCAGGCCAGCCCGGTGACGATCCGCACGCTGCGCGGGCTCGGCTACGTCCTCGAAAGCAGCGCTTGAATCTGGAGGCCTGGCATCGCCTGAGCCTGCGCCGCACGCTGCTGACGGTGCTGCTGCCGGGCATGCTGCTGGTGGTCGGCGCCGAGCTGTGGCTGACCTGGCGCACCGCGGTCGATGCGTCGAACGCCGCCTACGACCGCTCGCTGCTCGGCGCGATCAAGTCGATCGACGCCAACATCTCGACTGCCAGCGGCGGCCTGGGCGTCGAGCTGCCCTACCGCATGCTCGAGTTCTTCCAGCTCACCGCGAGCGGCTCGGTCTTCTACCGCATCGCCACGGAGGACGGCCTGGTCGAGATCGGCGACACCGCGCTGCCGCCGCCGGCGCGGCCGCTGCAGCTCGGGCAGCCGCAGTTCGCCGACACGGCCTACTTCGGCACGCCGGTGCGCCTGGGCAGCTACACGCGCCTGCTCGACCGGCCGCTGGCCGGCCAGACGCAGCGTCAACGCGTCGTCATCCAGGTCGCCGAAACCCTCGGCTCGCGCGAGCAGTTCACGCGCTCCCTGGTGCTGCAGGCGCTCGGACGCGACCTGGCGCTGGTGCTGGTGGCCGGCCTGCTGCTGGCGGCCGCGGTGGCCTGGGCGCTGCGCCCGCTGGCGCGCCTGCGCGCCGAGGTCGAGGCGCGCTCGCCGCAGGATCTGCGGCCGGTCGCCGCCACCGCGGTGCCGGCCGACGTGCGCCCGCTGGTGGACGCGATCAACGGCCACGTCGAGCGCACGCAGCGCATGACCGAGGCGCGCCGGCGCTTCATCGACGATGCCTCGCACCAGCTGCGCACGCCGCTGGCGACACTCGCCACGCAGGTGGGCTTCGCGCTGCGCGAGTCGGACCCGGCGGGGCTGCGCGGGGCACTGCACGCGGTCAAGGACCAGCTCGACGAGGCGATCCGCCAGACCAACCAGATGCTGGTGCTGGCGCATGCCGACGCGGCCGAGCTCGTCACCGAGCCGGTCGACCTGGTCGCCTTCGCCGAGGACATGGCACGCCGCTGGTGGAAGGAGGCCGCCGAGCGCGGTGTTGACCTGGGCCTGGATGCCGCGCCGGGTCCGTTGCGCGCGCCGGTGCACGCCGGGCTGCTGCGCGAGGCCCTGGCCAACCTGCTGCACAACGCGATCCGCTACACGCCGCGCGGCGGCCAGGTGACGGTGCGCGTCATGTCCGAGGACGGCATGCTGCGCCTCGGCGTCGTCGACGACGGCCCCGGCATCCCGGCCGACGAGCTCGCACGGGCCGGCGAGCGCTTCTTCCGTGCCAGCAATGCCGGCCAGCCGGGCTCCGGGCTGGGGCTGGCGATCGTGCGCTCGATCGCCGAGCGCCATGGCGGCCGGTTCGAGCTCGCGGCCGGTCCCGGCGGGCGTGGCCTGGCAGCCTGGATCATCCTGCCGGGAAGCACCGCCCCCGCCCGCAAACCCTCGGGTTAACCCTCGTTATTGGGCGAATTCGCTGAAAGCCGGCTGAAAGTCGGGCCTCGATATCGTGCCTCCACGCTCCCGGAACGCCGGGATCCGACCCTCGAACAGGAGACATGATGAACTTGCGCACCCCCCTCGCCGCCGCCCTCTCGCTCGCCACGTCGCTGGCCCTGGCGGGCCCGCTCGACAAGACCGAATGCATCGCACCGGCCAAGCCCGGCGGCGGCTTCGACCTGACCTGCAAGCTGGCCCAGAGTGCCCTGATGGACGGCAAGTACATCCCCGACCCGATGCGCATCTCCTACATGCCCGGCGGCATCGGGGCGGTGGCCTACAACGCGATCGTCGCGCAGCGCCCGGCCGAGGCGAACACCATCGTCGCCTTCTCCGGCGGCTCGCTGCTGAACCTGGCCCAGGGCAAGTTCGGCCGCTACAACGAGAACGACGTGCGCTGGCTGGCCGCGATCGGCGCCGACTTCGGGGCGGTGATCGTGGCCGAGAACTCGCCGTTCAAGACCCTCGCCGACCTGGTCGCCGCGGTGAAGGCGGACCCGACCAAGGTGGTGTTCGGCGCCGGCGGCACGGTCGGCAGCCAGGACTGGATGAAGGCCGCGCTGACCGCCAAGGCCGCCGGGCTGAGCCCGAAGACGATGCGCTTCGTCGCTTTCGAAGGTGGCGGCGAGGCCCTGACGGCGCTGCAGGGCGGCCACGTGCAGGTGTACTCGGGTGACGCCTCCGAGGCCGAGGAGCAGATCAAGGCCGGCGCGAAGATCCGCCTGCTCGCCGTGCTGGCCGACAAGCGCCTGGAAGGCAGCCTCGCCAAGGTGCCGACCGCCAAGGAGCAGGGCTACGACATCGAGTGGCCGATCATCCGCGGCTACTACCTCGGCCCGAAGGTCAGCGACGCCGACTACAAGGTCTGGACCGACACCTTCAACAAGATGATGGCCACCCCGGCCTTCGAGAAGCTGCGCGCCGAGCGCGGTCTGTTCCCGTTCGCCAAGACCGGCAGCGAGCTCGACGCCTACGTCAAGCAGCGCGTCGCCTCCTACCGCACGCTGGCCGGCGAGTTCGGCCTGAACGTCGCGAAGTAAACCCGTCAGCCCGGCCGGGCAGCTGCCCGGCCCTCCGAGGAGACGCTCCATGAGCGACCGCATCCTGGGTGCGGCGTGCGTGGTCGTGGCCGCAGGCATGGCCTGGGCCGCGCAGGACTACGCCGCCCCGATCTCGTACGAACCCGTCGGCCCGCGCGCCTTCCCGCTGCTGCTGTCGGGCCTGCTGGCCGCCGGCGGCGCCTGGCTGGTGCTGCGCCCCGGCCCGCACGGCAGCGGGCTCGGCCTGGCCTCGCTGAAGACGCTGGGCCTCGCGGCCGCCGCCGTGTTCGCCTACGCACTGCTG
This sequence comes from Piscinibacter sp., assembly GCA_019635485.1. GTDB lineage: Bacteria > Pseudomonadota > Gammaproteobacteria > Burkholderiales > Burkholderiaceae_C > Piscinibacter. The sequence continues at coordinate 102,458 of JAHBZL010000014.1, forward strand.
TTCGAGTGGCTCGGCTTCACGCTCGCCACCACGCTGATGGCGCTGCCGGTGGGCCTGGCCTTCGGCGGGCGCTGGACGCAGGCGCTGGCCGGCGGCGCCGGCCTGGGCATCGTGCTCTACCTGATGTTCGACAAGCTGCTCGACGTGGTGCTGCCCACCGGCGTGCTGTCGTTCCTGCTCGGAGGCCGTTGAATGAAACCCCCACGCTCACTTCGTTCGCTTCCCCCCGCGGGGGCGCGTCAGTCCCTTCGGACGGCCGGGCGGTACTGACATGGACACGCTTCAGTATCTGCTGGCCGGCTTCGGCGTCGCGCTGACGCCTGCCAACCTCGCGATGGCCGCGCTCGGCGGCCTGATCGGCACCATCGTCGGCATGCTGCCTGGCCTGGGCCCGATCAACGGCGTCGCGATCCTGATGCCGCTCGCCTTCGCGCTCAAGCTGCCGCCCGAGACCGCGCTGATCCTGCTCGCCGCGGTCTACATGGGCTGCGAGTTCGGCGGGCGCATCTCGTCGATCCTGCTGAACGTGCCGGGCGATGCCGGCGCGATCATGACCGCGATGGACGGCTACCCGATGGCGCGCCAGGGGCGCGGCGGCGTGGCGCTGTCGATCTCGGCCTGGAGCTCGTTCATCGGCTCGCTGGTCGCCACCATCGGCATCGTGCTGTTCGCGCCGCTGCTGGCGCGCTGGGCACTCGCCTTCGGGCCGGCCGAGTACTTCGCGCTGATGTGCTTCGCCTTCGCCTGCATCACCGGGCTGATGGGCGACGCGCCGATGAAGGCCGCGCTGGCCGCGGTGCTCGGGCTGTCGCTGTCCACCGTCGGGCTGGACTCCAACTCCGGCGTGTACCGCTTCACCGGCGGCGACGTGCACCTGTCCGACGGCATCCAGTTCATCGTCGTCGTGATCGGTGTGTTCTCGGTCAGCGAGATCCTGCTGATGCTCGAGCAGCACCACACCAGCGACGGCGTGATCAAGGCCACCGGCCGTGCGCTGTTCAACCTGAAGGAGATGGCGCAGACCTGGTGGGGCACGCTGCGCTCGGCGCTGGTCGGCTTCGTCGTCGGCGTGCTGCCCGGTGCCGGCGCGACCATCGCCAGCGCGATGACCTACTCGATGGAGAAGCGCCTCGCCGGCGCCGACGGCGACTTCGGCAACGGCGACATCCGCGGCGTCGCGGCGCCCGAGGCGGCCAACAACGCCTCGGCGGCCGGCTCGTTCGTGCCGATGCTGACGCTGGGCGTGCCCGGCTCGGGCACCACGGCGGTGATGGTGGGCGCGCTCTCGCTCTACAACATCACGCCCGGCCCGGCGCTGTTCCAGCAGAACCCGACGCTGGTGTGGGGCCTGATCGCCTCGCTGTTCATCGCCAACCTGATGCTGCTGGTCATCAACATCCCGCTGGTCAGCGTGTTCACGCGCATGCTGCGCACCCCGAACTGGCTGCTGGTGCCGGCGATCCTGGCGATCAGCGCGGTCGGCGTCTACTCGGTGCACGCCACCACCTTCGACCTGCTGCTGATGTCCGGCTTCGGCGTCGTCGCCTTCCTGCTGCGCAAGCAGGGTGTGCCGATGGCGCCGCTGATCCTCGGCTTCGTGCTCGGCGACATGATGGAGCAGAACCTGCGCCGCGCGCTGTCGATCACCAACGGCGAACTCGGCATCCTCGTCGAGAGCCCGATCTCCAAGGGCCTGTGGCTGCTCGCCGCGGCGATGGTGACGGTGCCGCCGCTGCTGCGCCTGCTGGCCCGCCGCCGCCGCCCGACCGTCGCGGCCGCGCACTGATTCCCCCACTTCCAGGAGATTCCCATGCAGATCACCGGCATGCTGCACGGTGCCCGGCTACTGCGGCTGGTGGACTTCCCCACCGCCGAAGTGCTCGGCCCGGACGCGTCCGAAGACCAGATCAGCGCGCTGATCCACCGCCACGGCCAGGTGTTCGTCAAGCCGCTGTTCCGCGGCGGCGTCGGCAAGAAGGGCAAGTCCGGCCTGATCGGCCGCGCCACCACGCTGGCCCAGGCGCTGGCCGAGAAGGAGCGGCTCTACTTCGTCGAGCACCGCCACGGCCATGCCGTCGCCAAGGCCAACGGCGTCACCTTCGAGGGCGGCGTGCCGGCCGAGCACGAGGTCTATTTCTCGATCACCGACGACACGCGCTTCCGCGCGCCGACGCTGACGCTGACGCACCGCGGCGGCGTCGACATCGAGGAGCTGCCGCGCTCCGAGGTCGCGACCATCCCGTTCGACGCGCTGACCGGGCTGAAGGCCTTCGTCGTCGCCAACGCGCTGTCGGACATCGGCGCGCCGCGCGAGATCGTCTCGCCGCTGGTGCAGCACCTGCCCAAGCTGTGGGAGCTGATGCACCACTACGGCATGACGGCGCTCGAGCTGAACCCGATCCGCATGCGCGCCGACGCCGGCGGCCGCCTGACGCCGGTGGCCTGCGACTTCAAGTGCGGCTTCGACCGCGACGACCCGCGTGTCGCGCGCCTCGGCCTGCCGGACCACCTGTTCGCCGCCGACGTCGGCGCCTTCGAGCAGGAGGTGAACCAGCTGCGCACGCACCAGGGCCAGTCGGACGTGTTCGTGATCAACGAGCGCGGCACGATCCTCGCGCCGACCTTCGGCGGCGGCGCCAACAGCCTCGTCACCGAGGTGCTCGGCGAGGCCGCCAGCATCAGCTCGGACTTCGGCGGCAACCCGCCGTACGAGAAGATGAAGCAGGTGGCGCGCATCTGCTACCGCCACTTCCTGGCCCAGAGCAACGTGCTGTTCGTGATCGGCGGCAAGTCGAACAACACCGACATCCACGAGACGCTGCGCGCCATCGGCGATGCGCTGCGCGAGCACTTCGCGACGCACGGCCCGACGCCGCTGTACGTGGTGGTCGGGCGCGGCGGGCCGAATCTGGTGCGCGGCTTCGGCGCGCTGGCCGACACCTGCGAGGCGCTCGGCCTGCCCTACCGCTTCTTCGGCTTCGACAGCGCGATCAGCGAGGTCGTCAACTACGCGAAGAAGGTCGACGACTGGATGAAGGCCGGCGGCCGTGCGTTGATCGCGCGCCAGATCGGCCTCCGCGACGCCGCCTGAGGAGAACCGACATGCATGCCAAAGGCCTCGACGGCTTCCCCTACTACCTCGGCATCGGCTCGCTGGCCGACGTCGCCACGCGCGGCAACCGCGTCTGCGTGCTCAACATCCTGGGCGGCGAAAGCCGGCAGGTGACGCCGACCAGCCACGTGTTCTCGGGCGGCAACGTCGTGTTCGGCACCTCGCCGGGACGCGGCGGCCAGGCCCTGAAGACCGCGCTCGGCGACATCCCGGTGTTCAACAACGTGCGCGAAGGCCTGGAGGCCGGGCACGCGTTCGACACCGGCGTGGTCTACCTGCCGCCCTCGGGCGTGCGCGACGGCGTGGCCGAACTGATCCGCGTGAACGGTGGCGCGCTGAAGAGGATCGTCATCGTCACCGAGAAGATCGCGGTGCACGACGCACGCGAGATCCGCGCGATGGCGCAAGGTGCCGGCGTCGACGTGATCGGCGGCAACTGCCTGGGCGTGGCCGACTCGTGGAGCCGCGTGCGCATCGGCGGCGCGCTCGGCGGCGACCATCCGGAAGAGACGCTGCTGCAGGGCACCGTCGCGGTGTTCTCCAACTCCGGCGGCTTCACCACCACCATCGCGCAGTACCTCGCCACCGAGGGCTGGGGCACGACCACGCTGGTGTCCTCGGGCAAGGACGTCTACATCCACTACGCGGCGCGCGACTTCGCGCATGCGCTGCGCCACGACGGCCGCTCGCGCGCCGCGGTGCTGTACTGCGAACCCGGCGGCTACTACGAGCACGGCATAGCCTGGGGCAAGCCGGTGGTGGCCTGCGTGGTCGGGCGCTGGAAGTCCAAGCTGACGCGCGCGGTCGGCCATGCCGGCGCGATGGCCGGCTCGGGCGACAGCGCGGCCGACAAGGAACGCTGGTTCATGGAGGCCTTCGGCGTCGACGCGATCTTCACGCCCGAGCGGCCGGTGGTCTCGAAGCAGGGGGCGGTGGTGACGAACATCGCGCACATCCCGGCGGCGCTGAGCGCGGTGATGGCGCTGTCGGGCGCGAAGCCCGACTTCGCGCCGCGCGGCAGCCTGACGCTCAAGCCCTGGCTGGCCAACGACCAGGGCCTGGCGCTGCCGGCCGAGCTGGCGCTCGCGCCGGTGACCGCGCCCGAGCCCTACGCGGTGCAGATCGCCGAGCTGGGCCGGCAGGTCGGCGCGGTGGTCGCACGCCAGAACATGAAGGACAAGTCGGGCGCCTCGGTGATGGACCCGACCACCCAGGTCACCTCGGTGCACGGCCACTCGGTGCTCGAGCTGGCGCTGCAGCCGCTGCAGGCCAACTTCGCGCTGCCGCTGGTGCATGAGGCGGCGGGCCCGAACGACCGCGCGATGCTCGACATCGCCGTGGCCGCCGAGGTCAACCTGGTCGGCGACCCGATCCTGGTCGCCGCCGACGCGGCGCGCGAGGCCGGCAACTCGCCCAACACGGTGATGGCCGCGGCGGTGGCGATCGTCGGCCCGCAGCGCGTGCAACGTGCGCTCGCCTGCTCGCGCGCGCTGATCGACCTGTTCGTCGGCTCGACGCTGAAGGAAGGCCACCACGTCGACTTCGACCACAGCGGCATCCGCGTCGACGCGGCCACGCGCGCGCTGTTCGTGGCGCGCGACGACGAGCGCGACGACCCGCGCGCCGCGGCGATGCTGGCGGCGGTGCGCGAACGCGGCGCCAAGTCGGTGTTCCTCGATTTCCTGGCGCGGCTCGACGCGCCGCTGTCACGCGACGCGGTGCTGGCCGCGATCGCGACGACCATCGCCTGGGGCCCGCTGGTGCGCAAGCGCATCAGCCGCCTGACCGCCGAGACGCTGCCCTGGTACCTGCGCCTGTACGGCGTGATGGTCGGCGCCACCATCCCCGGCCGGCACCACCAGAGCGGCTCGCTGTGCGGCATCTCGCGCGCCGAGCGCTTCGGGCAGTGGAGCATGGCCGACCTGTGTTATCTGGCGATGACCGGCCGCAAGCCGACGCCGGAGCAGGCGCTGCCGCTGCAGATCCTGGTCGGCCTGCTGATCTCCAACGGGCCGGGCGCGATCTCGCTGCAGGGCGCCAAGGGCGCGGTCTCGGCCGACGGGCCGCAGACGCCCGGCCGGGTGCAGATCAACAAGGCGATGGTCGGCTTCCTGACGCACACCGGCTACAGCCACGGCGGCAACGGCTTCGAGGGCATGGCCTTCCTGCTCGAGCAGTTCAAGGGCCTGGACCTGAAGGACCCGACCGACCCGAACCACGGCCTGGACTTGAAGGCGATGGCCACCGCGTTCGCGAAGCGCTACAAGGCCGAGAAGCGCAGCGCGAAGGAGGCCGGCAGCGAGCTGCGGGCGCTGCCCGGCGTGCACCACCCGGTGTTCAAGGGCAAGCCGGTCAACCACGACCCGCGCGAGCGCTTCGTGGCGCGCCACCTGGCCGAGAACGGGCAGTACAACGTCTTCCACGCCTACTACCGCGAGCTGGTGCAGGCGCTCTACGACGCCGGCGCCACGCCCTATGTGTTCTGCGTCAACGTCGATGCGGTGATCGCCGCGCTGCTGCTGGCGCTGCTGTGGGACGAACACCGGCGCGGCGCGCTGAGCGTGCGCGACCTGGAGAATGCGGCCTTCACCGTGTTCCTCTACGGCCGCATGATCGGGGCCGCCGCCGAGATCGACGACCACCTGAACCGCGGGCGCAACATGGACACGCGCACCCCCGAAGCCCAGTGCAGCCACGTGCTGTAGTCCTGCCGTCGCGCCGCATCGCCCACGCGGCCGCCACGCTGGCGGCCGCGCTGGCGGCGGCGCTGCTCTTCGAGCGGCTGCACGCGCCGCTGCCGTGGATGACCGGCCCGCTGCTGATCGTCGGGCTGGGCGGCGTGCTCGGGCTGCCGGTGCACTGCCCGGCCGCGCTGCGCCACGCCGGCCAGTGGTCGATTGGTACCGCGCTCGGCCTGTACTTCACGCCCGGCGTGCTGGCCGCGGTCGCGGGGCTGGCGCCGGCGCTGCTGGCCGGCATCGCGTGGGCGATGCTGATGGGCTGGCTGTTCTACCGCTGGCTGGCCGCCGTGTCCGGTGCCGCGACGGCGCAGGAGCGTGCCACCGCGTGGTTCGCCGCCGCGATCGGCGGTGCCTCCGAGATGGCCGTGCTGGGCGAGCGCCACGGCGGGCGCATCGACGGCATCGCCGCGGCGCATTCACTGCGGGTGCTGATCGTCGTGCTGGGCGTGCCCTTCGGCCTGCAATGGGCCGGCCTGCACGGCCTCGCACCGCCGCCGCCCGGCCCGGCCGAAGTGCACCCCGCCGGGCTCGCGCTGCTGGCCGCGCTGACGCTGGCCGGTTCGCTGCTGCTGCGCCGCTGGCACGTGCCGAACGCCTGGGTGCTGGGCTCACTGGCCGTCGCCCTGTTGCTGACCGGCAGCGGCGTCGAGCTGTCGGCGTGGCCGCGCCCGTTCAGCGACGCGGCGCAACTGCTGATCGGCTGCGCGCTCGGGCAGCGCTTCACGCCCGACTTCGTGCACCGCGCGCCGCGCTGGCTGGCGGCGGTGGCGCTGGGCACGCTGGCCCTGCTGGCCGGTTCCGCCGGCTTCGCGTGGCTGCTGGCCAGCGCTGCGGCCCGGCCCTGGGCCACGGTGCTGCTGGGTACGGTGCCAGGCGGCATGGCCGAGATGTGCATCACCGCCAAGGTGCTGCAGCTCGGCGTGCCGACCGTGACGGCCTTCCACGTCACGCGCTACGTCGCGGTGCTGCTGGGCACCGGGCCGCTGTTCCAGTGGGCGGAGCGGCGCCGGCGGGCCCACGCCGGCTGAGGCCCCGCGGGTTCAGGCGTTCAGCGCGGCCAGCACCTCGTCGAGCATCTTCTTCGCGTCGCCGAACAGCATGCGGTTGTTGTCCTTGTAGAAGAGCGGGTTGTCGACCCCGGCGTAGCCGGAGGCCATGCTGCGCTTCATCACGACGGACGTCCGCGCCTTCCAGACCTCCAGCACCGGCATGCCGGCGATCGGGCTGGTCGGATCCTCCTGCGCGGCCGGGTTCACGATGTCGTTCGCGCCGATCACCATCGACACGTCGGTGTCGGGGAAGTCCTCGTTGATCTCGTCCATCTCGAGCACGATGTCGTACGGCACCTTCGCCTCGGCGAGCAGCACGTTCATGTGGCCCGGCATGCGGCCCGCGACCGGGTGGATGCCGAAGCGCACGGTCACGCCCTTCTCGCGCAGCTTCTTCGTGATCTCGCACACCACGTGCTGGGCCTGCGCCACCGCCATGCCGTAACCGGGCACGATGACCACGCTCTTGGCCTCGCGCAGCAGCTCGGCGGTCTCCACCGCGCTGATCGGCGTCACCTCGCCGGCGGGCTGGGCCGCGCCGCCCGCGGCCGGCGCCGGCGCGCCGCCGCCGGTGCCGAAGCCGCCCGCGATGACGCTGATGAAGTTGCGGTTCATCGCCCGGCACATGATGTACGACAGGATCGCGCCCGACGAGCCGACCAGCGCGCCGACGACGATCAGCAGGTCGTTGCTGAGCATGAAGCCGGTGGCGGCCGCGGCCCAGCCCGAGTAGCTGTTGAGCATCGAGACGACCACCGGCATGTCCGCGCCGCCGATCGCCATCACCATGTGCACGCCGAACAGCAGCGCGATCACCGTCATCACGAGCAGCGCCAGCATGCCGGCCTGCACGGTCTCGGCATGCAGGAAGACGCGCCCGAACCAGATCACGATCAGCAGCCCGAGCAGGTTGATCCAGTGCCGGCCGGGCAGCAGCATGGGCTTGCCGCCGATCTTGCCGGAGAGCTTGCCGAACGCGATCACCGAGCCGGAGAACGTGACGGCGCCGATCAGGATGCCGATGTAGACCTCGATCTCGTGAATGGCCTTCTCGGCCTCGGTCGGGAACACGGTCGAGGTGTCGACATAGCTCGCGAAGCCGACCAGGCAGGCGGCCAGGCCGACCAGGCTGTGCATCAGCGCGACCAGCTCCGGCATCTGCGTCATCTGCACCTTCTTCGCCGCGAAGAGGCCGATGCTGCCGCCGACGACCAGCGCGCCGATGATCCAGGCGTAGCCAGCCGGCGTGACCCGCGGGCCGAGCACCGTGGCCAGCACCGCCAGCGTCATGCCGACGATGCCGAACACGTTGCCGCGGCGCGCGGTCTCGGGGTTGGACAGGCCGCCCAGGCTGAGGATGAAGAGGATGGTGGCGCCGATGTAGGCGACGGTGGCGAGGCTTGCTGTCATGGCCGCCTCCTCACTTGCGGAACATCGCCAGCATGCGCCGCGTCACCGCGAAGCCGCCGAACATGTTGATCGCCGTGAGCGCGAGCGCGACGACGGCCATGCCGAGGATCAGCAGCGACGGCCGGTCGGCGCTGTCGCCGGCCAGCGGCGGCGCGATCTGGATCAGCGCGCCGATCGCGATGATCGACGAGATCGCGTTGGTGACGCTCATCAGCGGCGTATGCAGCGAGGGCGTGACGTTCCAGATCACCATGTAGCCGATGAAGCAGGCCAGCACGAACACCGTGAAGTGCGACAGGAACGAGGCCGGCGCGAACAGGCCGACCACCAGCAGCGCAAGCGCGCCGAGGCCGAACACCAGCGCCAGCGACCTGGCGGACATCGGCTCGCCGGCGCCATGCCCGTGGCCCTTCGGCGCCGCGACCGCGGCGGCCGGCTTGGCCGGCGGCGGCGCCGGCAGCTTCAGCGGCGGCGGCGGCCAGGTGATGCTGCCGTCCTTGATCACCGTGAGGCCGCGGATCGCGTCGTCTTCCATGTTGACGTTGACGACGCCGTCCTTGGTCTTGCACAGCTCCTCGGTCAGGCGCAGCAGGTTGTTCGAGTACAGCGTCGACGACTGCTTGGCCAGCCGGCTCGCCAGGTCGGTGTAGCCGACGATGGTCACGCCATGCTTGACCACCGCCTTCCCGGGTTCGGTCAGCTCGCAGTTGCCGCCCTGCTCGGCCGCCATGTCGACGATCACGCTGCCCGGCTTCATGCTCTGCACCATCTCGGCGGTGATCAGCTTCGGCGCCGGCTTGCCCGGGATCAGCGCGGTCGTGATGATGATGTCGCACTCCTGCGCCTGCTGCGCATACATCGCGCGCTGCGCCTGCTGGAAGCCCTCGCTCATCACCTTGGCGTAGCCGCCGCCGCCCGAGCCTTCCTCCTCGTAGTCGACCTTGACGAACTCGCCGCCCAGCGAGACGACCTGGTCGGCCACCTCGGCGCGCGTGTCGTTGGCGCGCACGATCGCGCCCAGCCCGGCCGCGGTGCCGATCGCGGCCAGCCCGGCCACGCCGGCGCCGGCGATGAACACCTTGGCCGGCGGGATCTTGCCCGCGGCCGTGACCTGGCCGTTGAAGAAGCGCCCGAACGCATTGGCGGCCTCGATCACCGCGCGGTAGCCGCTGACGCCGGCCATCGAGGTCAGCGCGTCCATCTTCTGCGCGCGCGACAGCTGGCGCGGCAGCGAGTCGATCGCGAGCACGGTGGCCCGGCGGGCGGCCAGCTGCTGCATCAGCTCCGGGTTCTGCGCCGGCCACACGAAGCCGATCAGCGTGCCGCCTTCGCGCAGCAGGCCGACCTCCTCCGCGCTCGGCGGCCGCACCTTGAAGACGATGTCGCTGCCGGACCAGAGCTCGGCCGCGCTGTCCACGACCTGCGCCCCGGCCGCGCGGTAGGCGTCGTCGCCGAAGTTCGCGGCCTCGCCGGCGCCGCGCTGCACGGCGACCGAGAAGCCGAGCTTGACGAGCTTTCCGACCACGTCGGGCACGGTCGCGACGCGCTTCTCGCCCGCCGCCGTCTCGAGCGGTACGCCAATCTGCATTCTTGTCTCCTCAGCCCCGGATGGTCGAACGCGCGAGCTTACACAATGCCGGCGCGGGTACGATCCGGCCATGCCCGCCCGCTGGAGCCCGAGCGTCACCGTCGCCGCGATCATCGAGCGCGACGGCCGCTACCTGCTGGTCGAGGAGGAGACGCCGGAAGGCTTGCGCCTGAACAACCCGGCCGGCCACCTCGACCCCGGCGAGAGCCCGCAGCAGGGCGTGGCACGCGAGGCGCTCGAGGAGACCGCCCGGGTGTTCGTGCCCGAGCACCTGGTCGGCGTGTACCTGTCGCGCTTCCAGCGCCCGGCCCGCGGCGAGGACGTGACCTACGTGCGTTTCGCCTTCGGCGGGGCGGTCGGCGAGCCCGACCCGACCCGTGCGCTCGACGAGGGCATCGTGCGTACGCTGTGGATGACGCCGGCCGAGGTGCGGGCCAGCCAGGCCCGCCACCGCAGCGCGCTGGTGCTGCGCTGCATCGAGGACCATGCGGCGGGCCGGCGCTTCCCGCTCGACCTCGTCCACGCCGACCCGTCGCTGGTCACACCGGAAATCAAATCCGGCACCTGAGCGGGCCAGGGCCGGGGTTCCATGGTGCGGGCAAGGGGCAGGGCCCGGGCGGGATAATTCCGCCCATGGACAAGCGGCAACGGGTCGTCGTCGGGCTCTCCGGCGGGGTCGACTCCGCGGTCACCGCCCACCTGCTGAAGCAGCAGGGGCACGAGGTGGTCGCGATCTTCATGAAGAACTGGGAGGACGACGACGACAGCGAGTACTGCTCGTCGCGGCAGGACTTCCTGGACGCGGCGGCGGTGGCCGACGTGCTGGGTGTCGAGCTCGAGCACGTCAACTTCGCGGCCGACTACAAGGACCGCGTGTTCGCCGAGTTCCTGCGCGAGTACCAGGCCGGCCGCACGCCGAACCCGGACGTGCTGTGCAATGCCGAGATCAAGTTCAAGGCCTTCCTCGACCACGCGCTGCGCCTGGGCGCCGAGAAGATCGCCACCGGCCACTACGCGCGGGTGCGGCAAGGCGCGGCCGGCTACGAGCTGCTCAAGGGGCTGGACCCGCTGAAGGACCAGAGCTACTTCCTGCACCGCCTGACGCAGGAGCAGCTGGCGCGCACCTGGTTCCCGGTCGGCGAGCTGGCCAAGACCGAGGTGCGCCGCATCGCCGCCGAGATCGGCCTGCCGAACGCGCGCAAGAAGGACTCGACCGGCATCTGCTTCATCGGCGAGCGGCCGTTCCGCGAGTTCCTGAATCGCTACCTCGCCAACACGCCCGGCCCGATCCGGGACGACCGCGGCCGCACGATCGGCGAGCACGTGGGCCTGTCGTTCTACACGCTGGGGCAGCGCAAGGGCATCGGCATCGGCGGGCTGAAGGAACGCGGCGCGGCGCGCGGCGGCAGCGAGCACGAGCCCTGGTTCGTGGCGCGCAAGGACATGGCGAGCAACACGCTCTACGTCGTGCAGGGCCACGACCATCCCTGGCTGCTCTCGCCGACGCTGCGCGCCGACGACGCCAGCTGGATCGCCGGCCACGCCCCCGCCGCCGGCGGCTTCGCCGCGAAGACCCGCTACCGGCAGAGCGACGCGGCCTGCCGCCTGGCCGGTGGCGCGAACGGCAGCTTCGCGCTCGACTTCGCCGCGCCGCAATGGGCCGTCACGCCCGGCCAGTCGGCCGTGCTGTACGACGGCGAGGTGTGTCTCGGCGGCGGTGTGATCGCCGGCGCGGAAACGGCGTAGTCAGCGCGGCTGGCCGAGGTCCATCGTCCAGTAGGTGCGGTACTGGGTGGCGGCCGTGCCGCTGACACAGGCCAGGCCGACCTCGCGGAACGCCGGGTTGAGCAGGTTGACGCAGTGGCCTTCGCTGGCGATCCAGCCGTCGACCACCTGGTTGATGCCGGACTGCCCCGCCGCGATGTTCTCGCCCAGGCTGCGCCACAGGTAGCCCGTCGCACTGACGCGGCTGCCCAGCGTGCTGCCGCCCGAGCCGGTGTGCGAGAAGAAGTTGTTGGCCACCATGTCCAGCGAGTGGCCGTCCGCGGCCTGCGTCAGCAGCGCGTTCCACGTCAGCGCCGGCGCCGGCGCGAAGGCCCCGCGGGATCCGCAGGTCGCCCCCGAGGCCCGCCACTGGTTGATGCGCGCCATCGCGCTGGCGACGAAATCCGGCAGCCCGCAGGTGGAGGCCGCGGCAGGAGCAGGAGCAGGAGCAGGAGCAGGAGCAGG
>JAHBZL010000015.1 GCA_019635485.1 Piscinibacter sp.
ACAGCAGAACGCCGCACTGGTCGAACAGTCGACCGCGGCGGCCGAGAGCCTGAAGGACCAGGCGGTGCAGCTCGCGCAGCTGGTCGGGCGCTTCCGGCTCGAAGCGCGCGCCTGAGGTTCCTGTCGCGCGGAACGGCAGGCGGCGGTCCCCGACTTTTCTCCACGACGAGCGCAGGGGTACCGGCGGGGCCGGTACCCGCTGCCTATCACCGTCATTGACAGGCTGTCGTTGCCCGGTGGGAGGGGGCTCCCTAGACTTTGTCCACCTTCCGAACCCGATGCAGGAGACCAGCATGTCCAGCGACTCGAAGTGCCCGTTCTCGGGCAGCGCGGCCACCCGGGCCGGCGCCCGCGGCAACTCGCAGTGGTGGCCGAACCAGCTCAACCTGTCGGTGCTGCACCAGCACTCGGCGCTGTCCAACCCGATGGGCGAGACCTTCGACTACGCGAAGGCCTTCGAGTCGCTGGACCTCGACGCCGTGGTGCGTGACCTGCATGCGCTGATGACGGACTCGCAGGACTGGTGGCCGGCCGACTTCGGCCACTACGGGCCGCTGTTCATCCGGATGGCCTGGCACAGCGCCGGCACCTACCGCGTGGCCGACGGCCGCGGCGGCGCGGGCGGCGGCGCACAGCGCTTCGCGCCGCTGAACAGCTGGCCGGACAACGTCAACCTCGACAAGGCGCGCCGCCTGCTGTGGCCGATCAAGCAGAAGTACGGCCGCAGCATCTCGTGGGCCGACCTGATGATCCTGGCCGGCAACGTCGCGCTCGAATCGATGGGCTTCAAGACCTTCGGCTTCGCCGGCGGCCGCCCCGACATCTGGGAACCGGAGAGCGACACCTACTGGGGCTCCGAGGACACCTGGCTGGGCGACAAGCGCTACAGCGGCGACCGCGAGCTCGAGAACCCGCTCGCGGCCGTGCAGATGGGCCTGATCTACGTGAATCCCGAGGGTCCGAACGGCAACCCGGACCCGGTCGCCGCGGCGCGCGACATCCGCGAGACCTTCGCCCGCATGGCGATGAACGACGAGGAGACCGTCGCGCTGATCGCCGGTGGCCACACCTTCGGCAAGACCCACGGCGCCGGCGACGCCAAGCTGGTGGGCGCCGAACCCGAGGCGGCCGGCATCGAGGCGCAGGGCCTGGGCTGGAGCAGCCGTTTCGGCACCGGCAAGGGCGGCGACGCGATCACCAGCGGCCTGGAGGTCACCTGGACGCGCACGCCGACGGCGTGGAGCAACAACTTCCTCGAGAACCTGTTCGGCTATGAATGGGAGCTGACGAAGAGCCCGGCCGGCGCGCACCAGTGGGTGCCGAAGAACGGTGCCGGCGCCGGCACGGTGCCCGACGCACACGACGCCGGCAAGCGCCACGCGCCGGCGATGCTGACCACCGACCTGTCGCTTCGTTTCGACCCCGCGTACGAGAAGATCGCGCGCCGCTTCCTGGCCCACCCCGAGCAGTTCGCCGACGCGTTCGCGCGCGCCTGGTTCAAGCTCACGCACCGCGACATGGGCCCGCGCGCCCGCTACCTCGGCAAGCTGGTGCCGAAGGAAGAACTGATCTGGCAGGACCCGATCCCGGCGCCGGCCCATCCGCTGGTCGACGCGCGCGACGTGGCCGCGCTGAAGGAGAAGGTGCTCGCCTCGGGCCTGACCATCGGGCAGCTGGTGCGCACGGCCTGGGCCTCGGCCTCCACCTTCCGCGGCAGCGACAAGCGCGGCGGCGCGAACGGCGCCCGCATCCGCCTGGCGCCGGCCAAGGAGTGGGAGGTCAACCAGCCGGCCGAGCTGGGCAAGATCCTCGCGACGCTCGAGGGCGTGCGCAAGGCCTTCAACGGCGTGCAGACCGGCGGCAAGCAGATCTCGCTGGCGGACCTGATCGTGCTGGCCGGTGGCGCAGCCGTCGAGGCGGCGGCGAAGAAGGCCGGTCACGACGTGACGGTGCCGTTCACGCCGGGGCGCATGGACGCCTCGCAGGATCAGACCGACGTGGAGGCGTATGCCGTGCTCGAGCCGAAGGCCGACGGCTTCCGCAACTACGTGAAGAAGGGCCTGGAGGCCTGGACCGCGGAGCTGCTGATCGACAAGGCGCAGCTGCTGACGCTGACCGCGCCGGAGATGACCGTGCTGGTCGGCGGCCTGCGTGTGCTGAACGCCAACGTCGGTGCCAGCCGGCACGGCGTGTTCACGCAGCGCCCGGAGACGCTGACCAACGATTTCTTCGTCAACCTGCTGGACATGGGCACGGCGTGGCAGCGCGCCGCCTCGGGCGACGGCGTGCTCGAGGGACGCGACCGCCAGACGAATGCGTTGAAGTGGACCGGCACGGTGGCCGACCTGGTGTTCGGATCGAACGCGCAACTGCGCGCGGTGGCGGAGGTCTATGCCAGCAGCGACGCGCAGGCGGACTTCGTGCGGGACTTCGTGGCGGCCTGGACCAAGGTGATGAACCTGGACCGCTTCGAGCGGGCCTGACTGCGGCGCGGCGCCGTTCGCCCGGCGCGGAGGCCGCCGCGCTCCGCGGGCCGCGCGAGGTCAGCGGCGTGGCGGCGGCGCGCGGTTCAGCGCCGCGGCGGCCTGCACGAGCGCCGTCAACGCGGCTTCGTCGATCGCCTCGCCCTCGCGGAAGTCGATCGCGCGCCGCACGTTGCCGTCCAGGCTGGAATTGAACAGCCCGGCCGGGTCGGGCAGCGCGGCGCCGCGGGCGAAGGTCATCTTGACCACCTGCCGGTAGGACTCGCCGGTGCAGAGGATGCCGTGGTGCGACCAGACCGGTGTGCGCCACTTCCACTCCTCGACGATGCCCGGCTCGGCGGCCCGCACCAGCGCGCGCAGCCGGGCGAGCAGCGCGCCGCGCCAGTCGGCGAGTTCGGCGATGCGCGCATCGATCAGCGCGGAGGCAGAGGGGGTCTGCTGGGTGGACTTCGACGGCATGGCGGGTCCTACGCGCGGCGCTGCTCGATCATCTTCCAGCCGTTGCCGGACGGGTCCCGGAAGCCCGCGTCGACGGTCCCGTAGCGCTCGACGGGCTCCTGCGTGAACTCCACGCCAAGCGCGCTCAGACGCTCGCAGGCCGCGCGGCAGTCGTCGACGGTCAGCACCAGCGGCGGCATCGCGCCCTTGGCCACCATCGCACGCAGGGTCTGCGCCGTCGCCGGGTCGTGCACCGGCGGCCCGGGCGCGAACAGGCCGAGCTGGAACACCGGCTGGTCCGGGTGCTGCACCGTGAGCCAGCGGTAGTCGCCGTTGCGCACGTCGGTGTGGACACGGAAGCCGAGCTTCCCGACATAGAACTCGAGGGCCTCGTCCTGATCGAGGACGTACAGACCGACCACCTGGATAGCTGGGCTCATCGGACCTCCGTGGTTGCGGAGCGGGTTATACCGGTCGCCTCGCGGCGGCGCTTCTCCGAAACTGCGGTCCGCAGATCGGGCCGGTGCGCCGCGCTGACGATGCAGGCGGGCACGCCGCCGAGCGACGGGGCCGCCTCGCGCAGGCGGGTCCGCAGCGCGGTCGGGCTCGCGCCGGTGACGTCGCGGAAGGTGCGCCCGAAAGTGCCCAGGCTCTCCCAGCCGGTGCGCAGCGCGATTTCGGTGACGGGCAGTTCGGTGTCGCGCAGCAGCGCGCAGGCCCGCTCGATGCGCCGCGTCAGCAGGTAGCGGTGCGGCGGCAGGCCGAACGCCTGCTTGAACGAGCGCGCGAAGTGGGCTTCCGAGACGCCGCTCACCCGCGCCAGGCGCGGCACCGGCCAGGCCTCGTGCGAGGCGGCGTCCATGCGGTCCTTCGCACGCAGCAGGCGACGCAGCAGGCGCGGGTCCTGGCTGGCGTTGAGGATGGGCGGCGCAGCCACGGGAGTGCGGGATGAGCCGGGGGATCAGCGGATGAACTGGTCCACGTAACCGGCGCCGAGACCGATCGCGCTGTAGTGCGCGCGGCACTTGTCGATGCGCGTGAAGACGTCGTCGTAGCCGGTGCAGCGGCCGTCCGGGTCGACGTAGATCATCGCGCCGTTGACCTGGAACAGCGTGATCATCTCCTCGACGTCGGGGTCGACGACCAGCGTGTGCGTCTCGCCGGGCGCCTCGTAGACGTAGCCCCCTTCGGTGGCGACCCAGGCATGTTCCAGGTAGCGCCAGCGCCCCTTGATCACGTAGCCGTGCACGGGCTGCGGATGGCGGTGGCGCGAGAGCACCCCGGCGCGACGCACCCGCAGCAGGTTCATCCAGTAGCCGCGCGAGGCGGAGAGGCACAGCGGGCGGAACCAGACGTTGTCGTCCACCGGCACCCAGATCCGCTCGTCCTTCGGCACCACGTCCGGGACGACGAGTTCCGGCGGCGACTCCGGCGGCATCGGGTGGCGGTAGGGCTGCCACTTGTCGCCGAGGTCGGCATCGTTCGGGGCGGGTGAGCTCATGGTGGGTGGCGTGGTGCTGTGAAGGTCAGGCGATCAGGTAGCCGCCGTCCACCGGCAGCACGATGCCGGTGACGAAGCGGGCGGCCTCGCTGGCGAGGAACAGCACCGGTCCGGCGATGTCGTCGGGCGTGCCCCAGCGCTTGAGCGGCGTGCGCGCGAGGATCGGCCCGGCGCGCGCCGGGTCGTCCTGCAGCGCCTGCGTCAGCGGCGTCGCGATCCAGCCGGGCGCGACCGCGTTGACGCGGATCCCGTCCTCGGCATACGCGATCGCCAGGCTCTTGGTGAGCTGGGCGACGCCGCCCTTGCTGGCGCTGTAGCCCGGCACCAGGCCGCCGCCGAAGAAGCTGAGCATCGAGGCCGTGTTGACGATGCAGCCGCGGCGCGCGCGCAGCAGCGGCCGCGTCGCGGCGCAGACGCGCATCGTGCCGACCAGGTTGATGTCGACCGTGCGCGCGAACGCCTCGGGTTCGAGTTCGGCGCCGCGCTGGATGATGCCGGCGCAGTTGACGACCACGTCGAGCTCGCCGAGCCCGGCCGCCAGTTCGCTCACGGCCTGGCCGTCGCCGACGTCGAGCACGCGGTAGGCGATGCGCGGATGCGCCGGTGCGGCCTCGCTCTCGCGCGCCGTCACGCCGGTGGCGACGACCTCGTCGCCCGCCTGCGCGAAGGCCCGCGCGATGCCCTGGCCGATGCCGCTGGTGCCGCCCGTGACCAGAACCTTGCGTGTCATTCGTCGGTCTCCTTCGCTGCCGGGTCGTTCGGGCATGGTAGCCGGCGGCGTGCACCGACCGCTCAGGCCGCGCGCAGCAGGTCGATCACGCTGCCATCGCGGTATTCGACGACCCCGACGATGCGGCCTTCGCGCGGCGCGGCTGGCGCGCAGGGATGCTGCCGCTCGGCCAGCCGCTGCAGTTCCTCGAGGGGCTTGAGCGGCAGGCCCGCCCGCGCGAGGCGCTCCGCCAGGTCGCGGCGGCGCGGCGGGACGGCGATGCCGGCCTCGGTGACGACGAGGTCGATGGTGGATCCGGGCGTCGTGACGCAGGCCACCTCGCGCACGAGCTTGGGCCCGGCCGCCGAGCCCAGCCGGGTGGTCACCAGGGCCAGCTCGGCACCGTCCGCGGTGTCCGCATGGCCGCCGGAGCCGCCGAGGATGCGGCCGTTCGCGCCCATGGTGACGTTGACGTTGAAGTCGAGGTCGATTTCGGCCGCCCCCAGCACCATGGTCTTGAGCTGGTCGACCAGCGCGCCGCGGCCGAACGGATTGGCGTACACCGAGGCCGACATCGACACGTGGCGCGGGTCGTCGCGGTACGAGCGCACGGCCTGCAGGTCGAAGCACTGCACGTCGAAGATCGATCGGAACAGGCCCGCCTCGAGCATCTCGCACAGCGCGCCCGTGACGCCGCCGGCGGCGAAGCTGCCCTGGACCCGCTGCGCCGCCATCACCTGCGCGAGATCGCGCGCGACGGCCAGCGAGATGCCGCCGGCCCCGGTCTGGAACGAGAAGTCCGGCCCGAGCAGGCCGGACGCCTCGATGGCCCGCGCCGCGAGCGACGCGATGTGCAGCCCGACCGGATCGTCGGTCGGGCGCGTGGTGCCGGACGGGATGCCCGCCGCGTCGCCGATCGAATTCACCCGGACCACGAAGTCGACCTCGCCCTGCGGGATGTCGATGGGCAGCGCCGGGAAGTCGACGAAGTGGTCCGTGACCGCGACCACATGGCGGGCATGGGCCGCGTCGACCATCGCGTAGCCGAGCGGGCCGCAGGCGGCGGGACCCACGGCACCGGCCAGGTTGCCCTGCGCGTCGGCCGTGGGGGCCGCGACGAAGGCCGCGTCGATGAGGAGGCGGCCGGTCTCGATGGACATCGCGCGGCCGCCGTGTGTCTGCATCACGACCGGCGTCGGCAGCCGGCCGGCCGCGATGGCATCCGCCACCGGACCCGAGACGTAGGACGTGACGATCCGGGACACCACGCCGCGCTCGATGTGCCGCACCAGCGGCGCGTGGACCGGGAAGATCGAACTCGCCGCCACGGTGAGGCTCTGCAGGCCATGCTCCGCCGCGGCGTCGAGCACACGGTTGAGCACCGCGTCGCCGTTGCGCAGGTGGTGGTGGAACGACAGCACCGCCCCGTCGCGCAGGCCACAGGCGTCGAAGGCTTCGGGCAGGCCGGCGAGCAGCTTTTGGCCACCGGGGCGCGCAACCCGGCGTTCGACCGCCGCGCGCGGCGCGGTCGGTGGCCGCTCGGTGCGGCCCGTGAACGGACGGACCTCGCCGTACCCTTCGATGAACGCGGGCAGGGCCTTCACGCCGCGCCTCAGGCCCTGGGTGGCGAACGCAGCAGCGCCCGCGCGATGTCCAGCCCCTCGGCCCGCAGCTCGCCGCGCTGCGCGGGCCGGTCGGCGCGCCGGTACCAGTAGTCGGCATTGCCGAGGTCGCCCTCGAGGCGGTGCAGCCAGGCATGCACCCAGGCGCCGTCGGCGTCGTCCTGGGCCTGCGCCAGCTCGTGGGCCGGCTGCCACTCCCCCCGCAGCCCATGCCACACCGCGCGCAGCGCAACGGGCACCGCGGGCGGGTCCGCGTGCTCGAGACTGAGCACGAAGTCATCCATCGGGATCGTCATCTCGGGTCCTGGTGGCGCGCGGGGGCATTCTGCACCGCGCCGCCGTACGATCCCGTGCGAGGCTTCGGGTGGAGCCGGGAGGCAGGCAACGATGGTGATCGATCCCGATCTGCGGCGGACCTGGCTGTTCGGCGGCGGCGCCGACACGCGGGCGCACGAGTCGATGGCCGCCAGCGGCGCCGATGCGCTGATCGTCGACCTCGAGGACTTCACGCCGCCGGCGCGCCGCGACGAGGCCCGCCGTGGGCTGCCGGAACTGCTGCAGCGCTGGCGCGCCGCGGGCCGCATCACGGTCGTGCGGATCAACCAGCTCGACGCCGACGGGCCGCTCGACCTGGCGGCGGCGATGCCGGCGCACCCTGACATGATCGCCTTGCCGATGGCGTCGAGCGCCGCGCAGATGCACGTGCTGCACGCCGCGCTGACACACTGGGAGGCCGTGCTCGGCCTCGCGGCCGGCGTCACCGAGATCCTGCCGGTGTGCGAGACCGCCCTCGGCGTCGTCGACGTGCGCCTGATCGCGGCGGCCAGCCCGCGCATCCGCTGCGCGCTGCTCGGGGCCGAGGACCTGGCCGCCGATCTGTGCGCCGAGCGCCAACCCGAGGCGACCGAGCTGGAGCATGCGCGGCGGCGCTTCCTGCTCGAATGCCGCGCGGCACGCATCGAACCGATCGACGCGCCCTACACCTTTGCCGACGTCGAGGGCGCGGTGCGGGAGGCACGGCATGCGCGTCGGCTCGGCTACCGCTGCAAGTCGCTCGTGCGCCCCGAACACGCCCGGCCGCTGAACGATGCGCTGACGCCGGGTGCCGACGAGGTGGACCGGGCCCGCGCGCTCATCGCGGCGTTCGAGGCGGCACGCGCGCGCGGGGAAGACCGGGCACTGGTCGACGGCCTGTGGGTCGAGGTGCCGACCTACCGCAATGCGCAGCGGCTCGTCGCGCGGGCGCAGCGCCTGGCCGGCCGGGCCTGACGGCGCTCCGTCCGCGCCGCACGAGCGGGTTCAGGCTGCCGCGGCCAGTGCCGCCTGCAGCGCCTGCTGGTCGGGGCCCACGAACGGCGGCATGTCGATCGCGCCGGCCAGCGCGGCGAGCAGCCGGCCGTCGAGGTCGCGCGACGGCGGCAGGTGGCTGGACAACACCCGGTCCGGCCGCAGTGCCTGCACGCGCGCCAGCGCCGCGTGCCAGAGCGAACGCCCGGCCAGGGCCAGCCACGGGGCGTCGACGCTGGCCCACAGCCGCATGCCGTCGCGCAGCGCCGCGTCCGTGATCGACGCCTCGTTCTCCGCCACCTCGGGCAGCACGGCGCCGAAGGCGTCGGCGCTGAACAGCGTGCGGGTCCTGCCGTCCAGCAGCGCCGTCGTTTCCGGGGCGTCGAAGATGGGCGGCACCAGCGCCGTCAGGCCGCGGTCGCCGACGTCCAGCGTCTGGCCGGGGTTGAGCAGCCAGGCGCGCTCCTGCGGCAGGCCCAGCAAGCCCATCTTGCCCAGACCGAGAAAGGTCGTGACGACCCGCGCCTGCGGCGCCCGTGCCAGCACGGCCTGCAGGTTGCCGACGTGGTCGGCGTCCATGTGGGTGATCCAGATCCAGCGCAGCGCGGCGGGATCGATGACGCGGGCGAGGGCGGCCAGGAAGTCGTCGCGCCAGGCGGCGGCGCCCGTGTCGATCAGGACCGGTTGCGGGGCCTTGATGAGGTAGGCGTTGACCGGCAGCACGCCGAGGCCCGGCACGGGCAGCCAGCCGCCCAGCTGCCAGGTGTCGGCGTCGAGGGGGCGGGGGGCGAAGAAGGTGGGAGTCTGCATGGGTGGGATCTCGTCGGGAGGGAAGGGAAGCGGTGCCGAGGCACCATCAATTTGAAAGAACACATGTGTTCTTCTAAATTGACTCTAGACGATGCCTGCCGGGCGTGTCAAGATTTGAGTGAACGTTAATGATTATCGAAATGGAGAAGCGCAAGTACACGCTGAGAAAGCGCGCCGAGCAGCAGCAGGACACGCGGCAGCGCATCGTCGAGGCGACGATGGCGCTGCACGAGGAACTCGGGCCGCGCGGCACCAGCATCAGCGCCGTGGCCGAGCGCGCCGGCGTGCAGCGGCTGACGGTCTACCGCTACTTCCCGGACGAGACGGCTCTGTTCCAGGCCTGCACGTCGGGCTGGCTCGAGCGTCATCCACTGCCCGGGTTGCCCGGGCCCGCCCCTACCGTGCGGGCCCTCGCACCGGCGTTGCGCGCGCTGTACGCCTACTACGAAGCCACCGCCGGCATGTGGGCGGCGTCGTACCGCGACGTCGACGCGGTGCCCGCGCTGCACGAGCCGATGCGCGCGGTGGACGATTACCTGCGCCGCTACGCCGACGCGCTGGCTTCCGCCTGGCCGGCCTGCGCGGGCGATGCGGCGCTCGCGGCCGCGGCACGCCTGGCCGTTCAGTTCTCCACCTGGCAGACGCTGGCGGCCGCCGGGCTCGACACATCCGCGATGGCCGCGCTGATGGCCAGGCTGCTCGCGGCGGCGCCGCGCTGACCCCCTCCGACCACCGCCGAGGGTTCCACGGGAACCGGGCATGGGAACCGGGTCGGAACGCAGTTGTAACGCTTCACCCTCCGGCCCGCCGCCGCGCGTGTCAACCGCGTCTCCACCCGCCACCGAGGTCCGCATGACACGACGACTCTCCTCCTGGCTGCTGGCCGCCGCGGCCGCCGTCTGCATCCCGCCTGCCCACGCGATCGGCCGCCTGGTCGACGTCGACGTGATCGACCGCGACAGCGGCGTGCCGCTGACCGTCTACACGCAGCGCGGCACGCGCTACATCGCCGGGCATCCCGGCGTGCGCTACGCGATCCGCGTCGCCAACCGCACCGGCGGCCGCGTGCTCGCCGTGATGGCGGTGGACGGGGTCAACATCGTGACCGGCCAGACCGCGTCCTGGGGCCAGTCCGGCTATGTGCTGGAGCCCTGGCAGAGCGCGGAAATCACCGGCTGGCGCAAGAGCGACGCCGAGGTGGCGGCCTTCGAGTTCACCGCGCTGCCCGATTCTTACGCCGCGCGCACCGGCCGGCCGCTGGACGTCGGCGTGATCGGCGTGGCGGTGTTCGCCGAACGCCCCGCAGCGCCGCCGCCCCGGCCGTTCCCGTACGAGTCGCGCCGCGAGGGTGCGCTGTCGGGCCTGACCGGGAAGGCGGCGCCGGCGGCCGCGCCGCCGGGCAGCGCCGATGCGGCCGGGTCCGCGCGCGCGGAGGCGCCGGCCGAGGCCGAACGCCGGGCGCAGAACGAGTCGAGCAGCCGGCTCGGCACCGGTCACGGCGAGCGCGAGACCTCGTATTCGTCGCGCACGCAGTTCGTGCGCAGCAGCCGCGAACCGCTCGAACTGGTCAGCCTGCGATACGACAGCCGCGAGAACCTGGAGCGCGCCGGCGTGATCCCGCGCCGCGACCCGCGGCCGTGGCCGCGCCCGTTCCCGCAGTCCGGCTACGTGCCGGATCCGCCGGGGTGGTGAGCGGTGAGCCGGCAGTGGCTCGCCTGCGCGCCGGGTGACCCTCCGGGCCGCGCGGGGAACCCGCCGGGCGGGGGAAGGTCGACCCTGCCTCGGTCACAACTCGAGGCAAAGGAGCTCAGCATGTACCAGATGAGCGAGCGCAGCACCGCCAAGGAGCGCGGATACACCATCACGAGCCGGCTCAGCCGGGACGAGGCACGCGGTCTCGCACAGGAACTCGAGCGGGCGATCCAGGCCGAAGGCCGCATCCGCGTGCTGTTCGAGGTGCAGACCGCGCCGTACGGCGACTTCGGGGCCCTGTGGGAGGACCTGAAGTTCGACCTGAAGCATGCCCGCGACATCGAACGCGCCGCCGTCGTCGGCGACGGCAAGCTCCAGAAGGTGGCCACGAAGTTCTTCGACGCGATCTCATCGGTCGATTGCCGCCATTTCCCGAGCGCGGAGCGTGAACAGGCCTGGGCCTGGATCGCGCACTGACCGCAGGCGCTGACAAGCCTCCGTCGGTGAGCGGACCGGCGCGCGATCGACGTCTGGCCCGGCTGCACCGGCTGGTCTGGGGCGAGCACGACTGGGCGCGGGGCGGCTGGCAGTCCGGGTCCCTGCGCGTGGCGCGCACCCTGTCCAGCCTGGGCCGCGACCTGGCCGGCGGGCAGCTGACGCTGCGTGCCATGGGCCTGGTCTACACCACGCTGCTGTCGATCGTTCCGCTGCTCGCACTGAGCTTCTCGGTGCTGAAGGCCTTCGGCGTGGCCAACCAGGTCCGGCCGATGCTGCAGAGCTTCCTCGCGCCGCTGGGCGAGAAGGGCGACGAGATCGTGCGGCGCGTCATCGACTTCATCCAGAACATGAACGTCGGCGTGCTCGGCGCGGTCGGGCTGGCGCTGCTGCTGTACACCGCGGTGTCGCTGGTGCAGAAGATCGAGGAATCGCTCAACTTCATCTGGCACGTGCCGCGGCCGCGATCGATCGGCGAACGGTTCAGCCGCTACCTCAGCGTGCTGCTGGTCGGCCCGATCCTCGTCTTCTCGGCGCTCGGCATCACGGCCACCGTGATGAGCATCGAGACGGTGCGCGACCTGCTGGCCATCGATGCCTTCGGCCGCGTGGTGCAGGCGCTGAGCCGGCTCATGCCCTACCTGCTCGTGATCGCCGCATTCACGTTCGTCTACCTGTTCATTCCGAACACGCGCGTCCGCCTCGGGCCGGCGTTGCTGGGCGGGGCGGCGGGCGGCATCGGCTGGCAGACCGCCGGCTGGGCCTTCGCGACCTTCATCGCCAGGTCGGGCAACTACGCCGCGATCTACTCGGGCTTCGCGATCCTCGTGCTGTTCATGATCTGGCTCTACGTGAGCTGGCTGGTGCTGCTGTTCGGCGCCAGCGTGGCCTTCTACGCGCAGCATCCGGAGTACCTGTACGCGCAGGGGGGCGAACCGCGGCTGAGCAACCGCATGCGCGAGCGCACGGCGCTGGCCGCCGCCGCGTTGGTTGCGCAGCGCTTCGCGCAGGGCAGCCCGCTGCCGTCACTGGTCGAGCTGACGCGTGAACTGGGCGTGCCGTCGCATGTGCTGACGACGGTGCTCGAGGCCCTCGAACGGGGCGGCTACCTGGTCCGTGACGGCGCCGATCCGCCACGCTACCTGCTGGCGCGCGATCCGGCGGCGATCCGGGTCGACGAACTGCTCGAGACCGTCCGCGCCGCGGGGGAGGGGGGTTTCCTGTCGCCCGGCCTGTCGATGCCGACCGGCGCCGTCGATCAGGTGCTGGCGCGTGTGCAGCAGGCGGCCCGCACGTCCATCGACGGCATGACCTTGCGCGACCTCGCCGCTGGCGACGTGCACGCGCCAGCCGACGGCTCGGCCGAGGGCCCGGCCGCGTCGTCCGCTACAGGTGCTGCTTGAGCGGCACGGCCGGATCGCAGGCGAGTTCCGGGGCCGGGCTGCGGCCGGCCTCGAGAAGCTTGCGCGCCATCATGTGGTCGAGCGGCGCGTTCACGCTCTCCACGCAGGTCAGCCGGTCGCCCCGGTAGTGCAGCAGCGAGAAGCTTGCCGGCGTGGCGCCGGGCCGCCGCAGCCGGGTGCCGTCGGCCGGCATCAGCCCGGCCATCTGCAGGCGCATCGACCCCTGTTCCGACCAGAACCACGGCAGGGCGCGGTACGGTTCGGGCGTCCCCTGGATCGTGGCCAGGGCGGTGCGCGCCTGGTCGTTGGCGTTCTGCACCGACTCCAGCCGCAGCCGGCGGTCGCCACCCGGTTCCGGGAAGCTGGCCGCGTCGCCGATCGCGAGGATGGCGGGGTCCGAGCTGCGCAGGTTCGCGTCGACCACGACGCCGTTGCTGCAGACCAGGCCGGCGGCCTCGGCCAGCCCGGTCTCGGGCGCGGCACCGATGCCCATCACGAGCAGGTCCACCGACTCGCGCCGTCCGTCCACCTGCAGCGCGGCCAGCCGCTCGCCGGCGAGTTCGAAGCCGCCCGCCTGCACGCCGACGCGCACGTCGATGCCGGCCGCGCGATGGGTGGCCAGCACATGTTCGGCCAGCTCCGGCGACAGCGAACGCTGCAGAAGGCGCGGTGCGGCCTCGAGCACCGTCACGCGTTTGCCCAGGGCCTGCGCGGTGGCGGCGACCTCCAGCCCGATGAAGCCGCCGCCGAGCACGGTGACGCTCGCGGCGTCGGCCAGTTGCTGCCGCAGCCGATGGGCATCCGCTGCACTGCGCAGCACCGCCACGTTGGCCAGCGTCGCCGGCAGCCCGGGCAGCGTGCGTGCCACCGCGCCGGTGGCCAGCACCAGCCAGGCGTACGGCAAGGCGGTGCCCGAACCCAGCCTGACGACCCGGCGTACCCGGTCGATTTCGAGCGCCGGGTCGCCGCGATGCAGCGTGATGCCCTGCTCGGCGTACCAGGCCTCGTTGCGATGCGCCTGCAGCGTGTCGCCCGCGTTCTTCAGGAAGGCCTTGGACAGCGGCGGCCGCTGGTAGGGCAGCTCGGCCTCGGCGCAGACCAGGTGCGTGCGCGCACCGAGGCCCGCGCCGGCCAGCAGCGCGCACAGCGCGGCGCCGGCGTGCCCGCCGCCGACGATCACGATCGCGTCGGACAGGTCACTCGTCGCCATCGCCGGCCTCCGGACGGGTGCGGCGCCGGGCCGCATTCGGGAAGCGCTGCCCGACGTAGCGCGCAGTGGCGGTCTCCACCGCCGGCAGGTTCTCGTGCAGCCGCTTCAGCAGGCCGATCAGGGTCTCGACCTCACCGGCGTCCAGCACCGAGAGGAAGGCGCGCTCGCGTTCCAGCGCGATGCCGAGGATCTGGTCGTGCAGCGTGCGGCCCTTCTTCGTCAGCGTGGCGATGCGCAGGCGGCCGTCGTCGGCGTCCAGGCTCATCGCGATCAGGCCCTTGGCCTGCATGCTCTTGAAGCAGCGGCTCACCGAGGCCTTGTCCATGCCGATGATGCGCGAGACCTGCTGCGCCGAGATCGAGCCGTGGATCGCCAGCAGCACCAGGCAGCGCCAGGTCTCGATGCCGACGTCGAAGACGTTCAGGTAGTGCTGCGAGGCGCCGCGCGAGAGCTTGTTGGCGATCCAGGTCAGGAAGGCCGGAACGTAGCGTTCCAGGTCGACATTGGTCGGCGCCGCCTCGTCGGGCGGCGGCGCAGCCGGGCCGGCCTTGGCGCGCGCTCCGGTGGCCATCTACTGCTGCCGGTCCGGGATGCGCACCACCAGCCCCTGCAGCTCGGCGGTGAGCTTGATCTGGCACGACAGGCGGCTGGTCGGCGCCCGCTCGGCGGCGGTGCACTCGAGCATCTCGAGTTCGTTGGCCAGCGGCGCCGGCAACCGGTCCGCCCAGGCCTCGTCGACGTAGACGTGGCAAGTGGCGCACATCGCCGAGCCGCCGCATTCGGCGACGATGCCGGGCACGCCGGCGCCGGTGGCGGCGGCCATGACGCTGACGCCCTCCGGCGCCTCGAGCCCGTGCTCGCTGCCGTCGGCCAGGATGAAGGTGATGTCGGGCATGGTGATCGGATTGGCAGGAATCAGGCCGGAATGAGTCGAAGGGGCAGTGTGTCGAGCGCGCGCAGCGTGTTGTTCAGCCGGCGGGTGTGCGGCCCGGCGACCTCGATGCGCCGCACCCGCTTCGCGAGCGCCGTCAGCACCACCTCGCCCTCCAGCCGCGCCACCGCCTGGCCCACGCAGCCGTGGATGCCGGCCCCGAACGCCACGTGGCCGCTCGGCCGCCGCCCGATATCGTAGCGGTCCGGGTTCGGCCACTTTCGCGGGTCGCGGTTCGCCGCGGCCAGCATGCACAGCACCTTGATGTTGGCGGCCACCGGCACGCCGGCGATCTTGCAGTCGCGCACCGCGGTGCGGTAGAAGGTTTGCGCCGTCGATTCCCAGCGCAGCGCCTCCTCGAAGGCGGGCCGGGCGAGCGCCGGGTCGGCGTGCAGCTTGGCGTACTCGCCGGGGTGGTGCGCGAGCGCGAACAGCGCGTTGCCGATGCCGTTGATGGTGGTGTCCACGCCGGCCGACAGGAACGAGCGCACCAGCAGCGGCGCCTGCTCGTGCGTGATCTCGCCGGCATCGGCGGCCTGGTAGATCTGGTCGCCAAAGGCGCCCGGGCGCAGGTGCTCGCGCCGGCAGTGCGCCATGATCCATTCGGTCACCGGGACCATGCGCTCGGCGGACCGGGCCAGCAGCGCGTTGCGCGGGCCCATCGAGTTGAAGACCATGTCGCCGTAGATCAGCAGGTTCTCGCGGCCGTGCTCCTCGACGCCCACCGCATCGGGAAACACCTTCAGCGGGTAGACCTGCGCCAGGTCGTGGATGCCGTCGATGCTGCCCTTGGCGACGCAGCGCTCGACCAGCGCCTCGGCCACTTCGGTGAAGGTGGCGCGGATCGCCGTCACCGCCTTCGGGCTCAGGATGCGCGACAGCACCGCCCGCGTCTGCGTGTGCAGCGGCGGGTCGGCCTCGAGGATCAGGCTCTTCGGGCGGAACGGTGTCTCGAGATCGAAGTTGGTCAGCCCGACCCCCGCGCCCGAGATGAAGGTGGCGTGATCGTTGAACACCGCGTGCACCTGCTCGTGGCGGGCGCAGGCCACCACCCCCGGATAGGGCTTCAGCCTCACCACCGGCCCGGCCTCGCGCAGGCGCGCGTGCATCGGGTAGGGGTCGAGCAGGTGCTGCTCGGCGTAGGGGTCGAGGTCCAGCTCGGGGATGTCCAGCGTCTCGTTCATGGCTCGTCCTGCCTTTCTCGCGTGATCAATGCACCGCCACGCCGACCAGGCGCTCCAGCGTGGCGGGGTCGTTTCGCAGCGCCTGCGCCGCGGCGTCGTGCACGACGGTGCCGTGGTCCAGCACCAGGGCCCGATCGGCATAACCCAGCGCTTCCTGCACCTGCTGCTCGACGATCACGACAGTGATGCCGTGCTCGCGGCTCATGCGTGCGAAGGCGGCGAGCAGTTCCTGGCGGATCAGCGGTGCCAGGCCCTCGAGCGGCTCGTCGAGCAGCAGCAGCCGCGGCTGGCCGAGCAGCGCGCGCGCCACCGAGAGCATCTGCTGCTCGCCGCCGGAGAGCTGCGCGCCGCCGTTGCGACGCCGCTCCGCGAGGCGCGGGAACAGCGCGTAGGCCTCGTCGAGCGCGCGGCGCGGCCGGCGTTTCAGGCCGGCGACGAGGTTCTCCTCGACGGTCAGCGAGGGGAAGATGTCGCGCGTCTGCGGCACCAGGCCGAGACCGCGCGCGGCGCGCCGGTGCGGCGCCAGGCCGGCCAGGTCCTCGCCGTCGAAGACGATGCGGCCGCTGCGCAGCTGCGCCAGGCCCATCACCGCGGCCAGCGTGGTGGTCTTGCCGACGCCGTTGCGGCCGATCACGGCCAGCTTCTCGCGCGGCGCCACGGCCAGGCTCAGCCCGTTCAGCACGGTCACCGGCCCGTAGCCCGCGACCACGGCCTGCAGTTCGAGCAGCGGGGCGGTCATGCTCACTGTCCCAGGTAGGCGGCGCGCACGCGCGGGTCGCCGCGGATCTCGTCGGGCGTGCCGTCGGCGATCACCGCGCCCTCGGCGAGCACGACGATGCGGCGCGCGAAGCGGAACACCAGGCCCATGTCGTGCTCGATGATCAGCACGGCCAGCGCCGGCGGCAGCGCATCGAGTGCGGCGAGCAGCCGAGCGCCCTCGCCCTGCGGCACGCCGGCCATCGGCTCGTCCAGCAGCAGCACCCGCGGGCGCAGTGCCAGTGCCAGCGCCAGCTCGACGAGGCGCTGCTCGCCGTAGGCCAGGCGCTCCGTGGGCCAGCCGGCATGCGCGCCGAGGCCGAGCTGGCCGAGCAGGCCGCGCGCCTCGGCGGCCAGCGCGGGGTAGGCGTCGATGCTGCGCCAGAAGGCGCCGGTGAGGCCTTCGCGCTCGAACAGCGCCAGCTCCACCTGACGCTGCACCGGCAGGTGCGGTGCCAGCGTGGTGATCTGGAAGGTGCGGGCGAGGCCGGCGCGCACCCGCTGGGCCTGCGTGCGGCGCGTGACGTCCTCGCCCGCCAGCCACACGCTGCCCGAGGTGGGCGTGACGGTGCCGCTGATCTGGTTGACCAGCGTGGTCTTGCCGGCGCCGTTCGGGCCGATCAGCGCGAGCCGGTCGCCCGCCTGCATCTGCAGCGAGACCTGGCGGGTGACATGCAGCCCGCCGTAGCGCTTGTCGAGCGTGCGGGTCTCCAGCACCGGCCGGCTCATGGCCGGGCTCCCAGGCGCGCCTGCAGTCGCCGCCAGAGCGTCGCCGGCGGCACCAGCACCACCGCCATCAGCGCGGCGCCGACCACGAACAGCCAGTGGTACGGGTTGATCGACGCGGCGGTGTGGTGCAGCAGCGTGAACAGCAGCGCGCCGACCAGCGCACCGTGCAGCCGGCCGGCACCGCCGAGGATCAGCATCACCAGCGCCTCCGCCGAGAGCGCGAACGAGAGACTGTCCAGCGCGACGATCGCATTCGTCTGCGCCGACAGGGCGCCGGCGGCACCGGCCAGTGCGCCCGCGAACACGTACATCGCGAGCAGGCGGGCCGTGACCGGCGTGCCGAGCGCGGCCATGCGGGCGCGGTTCTCGTGGATGCCGCGCACGGCCAGGCCGAAGGGCGAGTCGACGATGCGCCGCGCCACGTAGTAGCCGGCCGCCAGGACGACGAGCGCATACAGCGCCGCCGTCCGGCCCTCGAGGTCGAACGCGAAGCGGCCGAGCAGCGGGTTCATCGTGAAGCCGGACAACCCGTCGTCGCCGCCGGTCCAGTCGCGTGCCTTCTGCGCGAGGCCGGCGAGGATCTGCGCCACCGCGACAGTCAGCATCAGGAAGGTGAAGCCGCGGTAGCGCAGCAGGAAGGCTCCGCTGACCAGCGCCAGCAGCGCGCCGGCCGCCGTGCCGGCCGCCAGCCCCGCCAGCGGGTCGCCGTGCGCGTGCAGCGCGAAGATCCCGGCCGCGTAGGCGCCGGCGCCGAACAGCGCGGCGTGGCCCAGCGTGGCGAGCCCGGCCACGCCGACGACGAGGTCGAGCGACAGCACGAACAGCGCCGCGATCGCGATGCGCGTCAGCAGGCCGAGCTGGTCCGGCAGCAGCCACGCCGCCCCGAGTCCGAGTGCGAGCACGACCAGCGGTGCGCGCCAGGGCGGCGCCGCGCGCGGCGCCAGGGAGTCGCCGGTGCTCATCGCCGCAGCAACCCGTCCGGCCGCCAGGCCAGCAGGGCGGCCATCGCGAGGAAGAAGAACAGGCTGCCCCAGTCGGAGGCGAGGTACTTGCTCGCCGTCTCCACCGTGCCGAGCACGACGGCCGCCAGCAGCGAGCCCGGCAGGCTGCCCATGCCGCCGACGGCCACCACCACCAGCACCAGTACCAGGTACTTCAGCGCGTAGTACGGCTCCAGCGGCATCAGTTCGGCGCCGAGCACGCCGCCCAGCGCGGCCAGCGCCGCGCCCGCGGCGAAGCTGGCGCATTGCACGGTGCGGATCGGGATGCCGAGCGTCGCCGCGCTGTCCGGGTGGTCGACCGCCGCGCGCAGCCAGATCCCGAAGCGGGTGCGGGTCACCGTCCAGGCGGCACCGGCGGCCACCGCGAGCCCCGCGACGATCACCAGCAGGCGCTGCGCCGGCAGCGTGCGGAAGCCGAGGTCGACCGGCTGCGCCAGCAGCGGCGGCAGCACGATCAGCTGCACCTGCGGACCGGCCAGCGCATTCGTCAGCGCGATCAGGAAGAAGGTCAGCCCGATCGTGAACAGCACCTGCTCGAGCTCGCTGCGCCGGTAGAGGTGACGCAGCACCAGCGCCTCGAGCAGCGCACCGAGCGCGGCGGTGAGCACCAGTGCCAGCGGCACGGCCAGCCAGAAGCTCCACTGCGCCTCGCGCGTCAGCAGCGCCGCCGCGTAGCCGCCCACCATCGCGAAGGCGCCGTGGGCGAGGTTCACGAAGCGCATCAGGCCGAGCGTCACCGACAGCCCCACGGCGATGATGAAGAGCACCATGCCGTAGGCGAGCCCGTCGATCAGCACATTGGCCAGCAGCTGCATTGCCGGATTCCGGAAGGGCGGGTCACTTCTCGAGGCCGTGATCGGCCTGCGGCCCGAAGTTCTGTTCTTCCTTGTTGATCAGCTGCGCGCCGGCCTTCTCGACCTTGCGCAGGTAGACGTTCTGCACGATGTGGCGCGTCTTCGGGTCGATGCGCACCGGTCCGCGCGGGCTCTCCCATTGCAGCGTGCGTGCCGCGGCGATCGCCTTCAGGCCGTCCTTCTGGCCGCCGGTCGCCTCGATCATCCGGTGGATGACGGCCATGCCGTCCCAGGCGCCGACCGACGCGTAGTTGGCGACGGCGTTCGGGTCGCGCCGGGTCAGGGCCTCGACGAACTTGCGGTTCGCGGGCGAGTCGTGGGCGGCCGAGTAGTGGAACGCGGTGGTCAGGCCGAGCGCCGAGTCGCCGAACTTCTGCAGGTCGAACTCGTCCATCTCGGCCGTGCCGAGGAACTTGATGCCGGCCTTGGCGAGGCCGTTCTCGGTGTAGGCCTTCACGAAGCCGAGGTTGGGCGGCCCGCCGGGCAGGAAGGTGTAGACCGCCTGCGCGCCGCTCGCCTTGATGCGTTGCACGAAGGGCGCGAAGTCGGTCGTCGCGATCGGCATGCGGATCGACTCGACCACGGTGCCGCCCTGTTTGGCGAACTCGCTCTTCCAGGCGGCCTCCGCGTCGAGGCCCGGGCCGTAGTCGGTCACCGCGGTCACCACCTTGCGGAGGTTGTTCTTCGCCGCCCACTGCGCCAGCGGAACGGTCACCTGCCAGAGCGTGTAGCTGGTGCGGACGAAGAACTCGCTCTTCTCGGTGATCGCCGAGGTCGCGGCGTTGAAGATCACCGTCGGCGTCTGCGACTGCTGGATCAGCGGCGCGACGGCGAAGGCGTTCGGCGTGAACACGAAGCCGCCGAGGTAGTCCACCTTGTCCTTGACGATCAGCTCCTGGGCGAGCGTCTTCGCCTGGCCCGGATTGGGGCCGCCGCTGTCGCGGTAGATCAGTTCGACCTCCTTGCCGGCCAGCTTGCCGCCCTGCGACGCGAGGTAGGCCTCCGCGCCGTTGCGGAACAGCGTGCCGTAGTGCGCGAAGGGACCCGAGAACGGGCCGACGATGCCGATCCGGACCGGCTGCGCGGTGGCACCGAAGGAGGCGAAGGCGAGGGCGGCGCTCAGCGCGGCGGCGCCGCCACGGGGGCAAGGCTTCATGGGTTGTCTCCGGCGGTGGGCGCCTCCGCGGACGGCGGGGCGCGTGTTGATCTGCCGCCATGATCGGCCGATAAAGTTGGTATGTCAACCAGTTGGTATAACAACCAAACTGCGGGATTTCCCGAGATACGGCCCGGCGCGGCGCCACGCGCCGGGGTCGGTCCGCGCCTAACCGTGCAGGGCCGAGCGGGCTGTCGCGGCCAGGCGAAGGCACTGCGGCGGCCCGGCCAGCCAGCGATTCAGCGGCGACACGACGTCGCGCGCCCATGCCGGGCTGCCCAGCAGTGCCTGCAGCGTGTCGGGGCCGGCGAACATCGCGAAGCCCACGAGCACCTGCTCGCCCTGCCGCACCGGCAGCCGCGGGAAGTTGTTGGGCGCGGTCTCGGTCACGTACCAGCCCAGCACCTCGGCCGCGCCGCGAACCAGCGCCGGTCCGACCGAGTCACGGCACCGGCGCAGAAGTTCCGGCTCCGCCGTTTCGCGCAGCGTGAACACGAACACCGCGAGAACGCCGGGCAGCGCCATGCGCACTGCGCCTGTCGGCCGCAGTCGTCCGTGCATGGCGATGCCGGCGCCCGGCCAGGCCGGTCGCAGCAGCCGCACGTCGTCCGAATCGACCATCGTCGCGTTGGCGGCGTCACGATGCCGCTGCCACACCGGGCCGTCGTAGAACGCGGCGAGGCTGCCGGCGCGGTGTTCCATGTCGGGGAAGCCGCGCAGCCAGACGAAGCGCTCGGCCACGTCCAGGTCGCGGAACTGGCCCATCACCGCCACGCCCTGCGCCTCCTGCGTCTCGACGAACTCGCGGTCGAACAGCTCGATCAGTTCATCGCGCCGCCCGGGGTGCAGCGTGTACTGGCGGAGTTCGACCACGCCGCTGTCGCCGTCGACAGCAAGCGGGGCCTCCATCGGCACGACGGCGACCGACTTCATGCGCTCGAACTCCATCACCCAGTTGACCTCCCAGGTCCGGCCCGCGTCGATCGAGAAGGCCTGCTCCCAACGTGCCGCGTCGGGGCCTCGCCGCGTCCAGCGATAGCGCACGCGGATCGGGCGCCCATCGATCTGGTCGTCGCCTTCGAAGAGGCCTTCGTCGCCGTCGAAGCGGCCGACGACGGGCGGATCCAGGCGGCCTGTTTCGGCATCGATGCCGCCGCCCTCGTTGGTCACCCAGTGGATGCTCCACAGATTGGTCGCCGGATTGAAGACCCGCCACGACATGCCCACCCAGCCCGGCCGCCAGGCCTCGGCGACCAGGGTGTCGAAGTTGGCGACGCCGCCGGGCAGCCGCTGCACGGTGCTGGTGGCGGAGAACTCCTCCCACTTGTCGCAGTCCTGCAGGCGCTTCCTGAGCCGCCGCTGGCGCGTGGACCAGGTGCCGACGAGGAAGTCGAAGTCGTGGACGGCACTGGGGGTTCGGGCGGGGCCGGCATGCATGGTCGGGGGGTCGAAGTGGGACAGGGCGGCATGCTGGCATTTCAAAGACGACAGTGTGTGTCATGATTTCGGGCCACCTCGCCATGTCATGAAAGCCAGCCGCCTGCTGTCCATCCTGATGCTGCTGCAGTCGCACGAGCGGCTGACGGCGGCGGCGCTGGCGCAAGCCCTCGAGGTGTCGGAGCGGACCATCCTGCGCGATGTCGACCAGTTGTCCGCCGCGGGCGTGCCGCTGTGGGCCGAGCGCGGCCGCCAGGGCGGCTTCCGGCTGCAGCCGGGCTGGAGCACCGAGCTCACCGGCATGACCGAGCCCGAGGCCCACGCGCTGCTGCTGGCCGGCATTCCCGGCCCGGCCACCGAGCTGGGGCTCGGCGAGGCGGCCGTGTCGGCGCGCCTGAAGCTCGTGGCCAGCCTGCCGGCGCCCTTGCGCGAACAGGCGGCGCGGGTGGCGGACCGCCTGCACATCGACCCGGTGGACTGGTACCGGACGCCGGACGCGCCGGCGCTGCTGCGCGACGTGGCCGATGCCGTCTGGCGCGCCCGGCGCATCCGCGTGCGTTATGCGAGCTGGGAGCGCACCACGTGGCGCGAGCTGGAGCCGCTGGGCCTGGTCCTGAAGGCCGGTGCCTGGTACGTCACCGCACGGCCGGTCGGCCGCAGCGAAGCCCGCACCTATCGCCTGTCGAGCATGCAGGCGCTGGCGCCCGGCGGCGGCGCGTTCAGGCGCCCGCGCGACTTCGACCTGGCGCGCTACTGGCGCGAGTCGGCGGCCCGGTTCGAAGCGGAACTGTGCCCGCTGCAGGCCCGGGTACTCGTGTCGCCGCGCGCGCTGGGCTGGCTGGCGCACGGGCGCGATCGCTTCGTCGCGCTCCCGCAGGGGCAGGGCCCGGAACCCCGGTCAACCGGATGGCAGGAGATCCTGCTGCCGCTGGAATCCGTCGACCAGGGCGCGCGCCGCATCCTGGGTTTCGGCGGCGAGGCCGAGGTGATCGAGCCGGCGGCGCTGCGGGCGCGGGTCGCGGCGCTGGCCGAAGGGCTGCATCGGCGCCACCGCACGGCGACGGCCGATGCCGGCTGACGCGGCGCGGGCGCCTCTCCGACGCCGCGGGCGGCGGGCAGGCGCGGGAAACATCACCCGATGGAAGTGTCCCGCCGGCGCCTTGTCCATCCGCTCGCCCGACTGCTTGCCGAAAGCCGCGGGGCAGCCGTCGTGGTTGGACCCGCTGGTGGCGCGGGGAGCGGGGAGCGATCGGGCCTTCGCGCTCGAGCGCTCGAGGACGGTCAACCCGCGGAACGAATGTCGCACCGGTGTGGCGGCGCGACCCGCCGCAGCCGCCCCAGTTCCACTCAGGCCGGCCAGCGCCCTGCAAGCAGCCTGGCTTTCGCCTCCGACGGCGCGACGACTCTGTCCGGCAGGTCGAGCACCAAATCCTCGACACCCGCATAGCAGTGCACCCCTAGCACCCACGGATAGCGCTTGAAGTGCTCGAACATCCCGTACTCCGCCTGCGCCACCTGAAGGATGGGCTGCACCGGCACCGAGGGCAGGGCCGGAACGATCACTGCAAGCTCCTGCGGGATGCTCTTCGCGTCGGTGATGTCCGCGATCACGAACCTCGAAAGATGAGCCAGCGTCGACACGGTCTCCGTGATGTCCCGCGAACTCGGCTTGTCGAAGTCGAACACCACGGGCAGGTAGTCACGCCGCCCCAGCTCCGCACGGATCGCATCCAGCACGGCCTTCCGTTCGGGCGTGAACCGCCCGAGTATCAAGACGACCTTCGAAGTGATGGTGTCGATCGCTGAACGGATCTTCTGGTTGTTCAGCAGCAGATGCAAGAACTGGGCGATCTCGAGGTTGCCAACGGTGACGACCGGATGTCCTTGCTCGGAGATGACGAGATCCGCCTGAACGGCGCCATCCAGGTTGGCGTCCCAGGTGGACGCGCCGAACACCCGGCATCCACGCAGATTCGCGTCCGCCAGGTTTGTCTTCACGAGCGACGCGTGGCTCAGATCGGCGCCCACGAGGGTCGTGCCGCTCAGGTCCGCTCCGTCGAGGTTGCAGCCGTGCAGCTTGGCTTCTCTGAGATTGGCATCCGAGACCTTGGCGCCGGCGAGGTTCGCTCGCTCGAGGCACGTCCGTGCCAGGTTGGTTTCCCGTACATCCGCTGCGCCCAGATCGGCTCGGCCAAGATCGGCGTCCATCAAGTTCGAGTCACTGAGCTTGGCGCCGCTCAGGTTCGCGCCACGGAGGTGAGCTCCGCTCAGGTTCGAGTCGCTGAGATCTGCGCCGCTCAGGTTCGAACCACTGAAGTCAGTGCCGCTCAGGTTCGAGCCCCTGAGGTTCGCGCCGCTCAGATTCGTGCCGCTGAGATCGGCGCCGCTCAGATTCGAGTCACTGAAGTCGGCGTCGACCATCTTCACGCCGCGCAGGTTGGCACCGGGCGCGGCAAGTCCGGGCAACTTCATGCCGCTGAGGCTGTTGCCTGTGATGATCGACACGTCTTCCATGGTCGAATCGGTCAGCTGGATGACGCTGCCTGCCGTGGGACCCATCAAGGCGCGGCGGAATGTGCAACGCGCGATGCTGCCCCCGCCGAAGTAGGTGCCGACGAGGCTGGCACCGGAGAAGTCGGAGTCCGCGATGTCGGACCCGCGCAAATCGGCTCCCAGGAGGATGGCCGCCGTGAAGCTCACGGAGGACAAGTTCGCGTCGGTGAGGTCCGTCCACGACAAGTCGGCACGGACGAAATTGCACTGCAGCACGTTGGCGCCCTTGAGGACGGCTCCGGTCAGGTCAGCATCCTTGAAGCTGGTCCCCATCAGGTTGCTGCCGCGGAGGTTGGTCCGCAGGAGCCGCGCGCCGGCGAAGTCGGTGTCCTTGACGCCGGCACCTTCGAGATTCGCCCCGGTGAGAGTGGCGCGACTCAGGTTCATCCGGCCGAGGGCGAGCGAGCGCAGGTCCGCGTCTGCAAGATCCGGAACGACCGAAGGGTGCGCGGCGCGCCAGGCGTTCCAGGCTTCGGCGCCTCGCGCAAGAAGTTCGACGTGCTCCTGAACCGCCATTCGCCGTGGTCCTACGGTCACTTGGGAAAGGTCGCCTTCGCCGGAGCCGCCTGGGCGACACCGCCGAAGATCATGCCTTGGGTGTGGCCCGATGAGTTTCGATGCGTGACATCACGGGTCGCATTGCCAGGGCGGCCCGGATGGTGAACGGACCCGATAGGAATGGGTCCGACAGCAGCGGCGATGCGGGCATCATCGTGAGCCGCGCTCCTGCCGCGCCAGGGTCAGGAGCGCATCCAGCGCCCCCTCGCTCAGCCCCTTCAAGGTCCCGAAGTTCGCTTTCGACACGGGGCTGCTCGAAGCTGCGCAGCAGCATGGCACGCTGGTGGCGAGCCTCGGCCTCGGCGGCCTGCTCGGGAGTCAGCGGCAGGGCCGGCGCGCTCGCGGGTTCTTGTTCGTGTGCACGGGCAAGGTTCCGCTCCGGCAGAGGCTTGTGCGGGCGCCGGGGCGCACCCGAACCCGTATCGCCGGGCCGGCC
Source organism: Piscinibacter sp. (assembly GCA_019635485.1). Taxonomy (GTDB): domain Bacteria; phylum Pseudomonadota; class Gammaproteobacteria; order Burkholderiales; family Burkholderiaceae_C; genus Piscinibacter. The sequence continues at coordinate 25,246 of JAHBZL010000015.1, forward strand.
GGGGCCTCGTTGCACGCCAGGCGGGGGCGGTCGGGAGCGACGTGGCGCTTGGCCGGGGCGAGATGGCTGCGCAGAGCGCTCCGGGCGATCGGAGGTACCGGGCTGCACCGAGCGCGCGTCACGAGTGACAGGCCGCTCGCCGGTCGCTCGCGAAGCGGACCGCGACTCCCGGGTGTCATGACGCGCAGCCCGGGCCGCCTCGCGCCCCGCGAGTTTCTTTGCTTCGACGAAGGCGCGGGGCCGCTCGAGTTCCAGGCCTGCAGCTTCGCGGTGCTCGGTGGCAATTTCGCCGACCGGCTGGCCGTCGAGGTCGATGCGTGTCGCGCCCTCGGCCACCAGGGCCCGCAGGCAGGCGGTCGCGGTGGTGTGGCGCTGCAGGAAGACCGAGAGTGCCTTCCTGGTGAAGACTCCCGGCGCGCGTTGATGAATGTCGACCTGGATGCGAAGCTTGATCGGCTCGATCACACCCGCACCGAACAGTGCCGGGAAGTGCTCGGCCAGCAGGCGCGCAGTGTCGGCCACGCAGGGTTCCGGCCGCGGCGCCGGTGCGACAACAGCTGCAGCCGGGGCAGCTGGCGCCGCCTCGGTCGCCGTGCTGGGCGTCGCATGGTGCGCCGGTCCTGGAGCCGTCTCGGGATTCTCAGGGGTGTCGGGCATCGGAACGAAGCAGGTCGGTCGCCGGGGCAGTGTTGCCGGCCACGTATTCTCGGCCCTTGGCCCTGATCCTTGCACGCACTGCCGAATCCGCCTGCCGGCCGTCAGTTCGCACAGCGTTTCGAAGGATTGTCGTGGAGCGATTGGCGGCCACCAAAGCGCAGGGCCCGCTCGGTGGCGGGCCCTGGCCTTCGATTGGTGCCGGTGAAGAGAGTCGAACTCCCGACCTTCGCATTACGAATGCGCTGCTCTACCAACTGAGCTACACCGGCGGAACCTGCGGATTATAGCGGGCCAGGATGCGGTCAGCCGGCACCACTCACCGGGCCGGCTCGGTCCGTTGCACGCCATCGCGCGGCAGCGTCCGCCAGGGGCGCCCCGGGTGCCGTTCAGCGCCACCAGAGGATCGCCCCCAGCACCAGCGCCGCCATCCACACGGTCTCGACCAGGATCAGCACGATGGGCCGCCAGCCCGCCTGGGTCAGCTGCATGAAGCTCGTCTTCATGCCGAGCGCGGCGATCGCCAGCACCAGGCAGGCGCGCGAGGTCCAGCCCATCGCCTGCTGCAGCGCGGCGGGCAGGGCGCCCGCCGAGTTGACGGCCACCAGCACCGCGAACAGCCACAGGAACCAGGGCACCAGCGGCTGGCGCGCGGCGTGTACCGGCTCGCCGCGCTCGCGCTCGGCGCGGAAGGCCAGGCTGACGCCGAGCACCACCGCGGCCAGCAGCGCGACGCGGAACAGCTTCACGATGGTGGCGATGTCGCCGGTCTGCGTGCCCAGCGTGTAGCCGGCGCCGACGACCTGGGCCACGTCGTGGATCGTGCCGCCGATGAACAGGCCGGCCAGTTCGGGCGGCAGGGACAGCGCGCGCGCCAGCAGCGGGTACAGCACCATCGCCGCGGTGGACATCACGGTCACGCTGATCACGACCATCAGCGTGAAGCGGTCGCCGTGTCTCTCGCGCGGCAGCACGGCGGCGATGGCCAGCGCGGCCGACGCGCCGCAGATCGCCACCGCGCCGCCTGACAGCACGCCCTGTGCACGCGTCATGCCGAAGCGGCGGGCGAGCAGCGTGCCGCAGGCCAGCGTGCCGAGCACCGCCGCGATCACCACCGCGGCGGTGAAGCCGCCGAGCGCGACGATCTGCGCCGCCGTGATGCGCGCGCCGAGCAGGCCGACACCGAGGCGCAGCACCTGGCGTGCGCAGAACTCCACGCCGGCCTTGGTGCGCGCCTCCTGGCTGAGGTAGTGGAAGGCGATGCCGAAGAACAGCGCGTACAGCAGCTGCGGCCCGCCATGCAGCTGCGCGACGAAGGTCGCGGCCAGCGCGACGACCCCGGCAAGCGCGCTGCCCGGCAACAGCCCGGCGGCGTGGCGCAGCGCGCCGGTCATGCCGGCCGCGACAGCGTCTGCACGTACTCGTGCACCGCGGTGTGGATGGTCGAGACGCGGTACTCGACCGGCTTGTCGCCGAAGGTCAGCGCACTGCGCCGCACCTGCATCACCGGGGCGCCGGGCGCCATGCCGAGCACACGCGCCACGTGGCGCTCGGCCGCGACGGCGCGGGCCCGCTCCAGCGCGCGCACGACGGTGATGCCGAAGTCGGTCTGCCAGAGCCGGTAGATCGTGCCGGGCCGTTCGCGCAGGCGCTTCTCCGTCAGGCCCTTGAACAGCAGGGCCGGCAGCGTGATCTGGTCGTGCACGACCGGCCGGCCCTGCAGGTGCAGCCGGTTCTCGAAGCGGAACACCGGCTCGCCCGCCTTCAGCGCGAGCGCCGTGGCGGCCGCCTCGTCGTCGAGCCGCTCGCGCGCGAAGGACAGCAGCTCGACCAGCGGCACCTCGCGCAGGCCGTCGCTGCGCTCGACGTGGAAGAACTGGAACAGGAAGCGGTCCGCGTCGTGCGTCGCGACGAAGGTGCCGCGCCCCTGGCGGCGCACCAGGATGTGTTCGGCCACCAGCTCGTCGACCGCGTGCCGCAGCGTGCCGATCGCCACGCCGAACGCGCCGGCTAGCGCCGGCTCGGCCGGCAGCGCCTCGCCGGGCGGCAGCTCGCCGCCCTCGATCGCCCGCAGCAGCGCACGCTTGACGACGCGGTACAGCGGCATGCCGGCGGCCTCGGGGGCGATGGGTCGGAACGGCGCGGCGCTGTCGGGCATGGCGGCGCATTCTGCCGTCCCGCGTCATTCATGCAAGTCATCTATATGACTCGTTTGACAAGTGCCGGCGCGGCATCGAGCATCCCGTCCCACGCCGCCCGCCGGGGCCGGCGGAACAAGGAGCAGGACGAGCATGAATCACTTCGTGTTGCACGACGCGCAGGACACCGTGGCGGTGGTCGTCGTCGAGGGCGTCAAGGCCGGCATGTCGCTGAACGGCTGGATCATGGACGAGGATCGGATGATCACGATCGACGCGCGCCAGGACATCCCGATCGGCCACAAGGTCGCGCTGAAGGACATGGCCCCGGGCGACACCGTCATCAAGTACGGCATCGACATGGGCAAGGTCGTCGCGCCGATCAAGGTCGGCGAGCACGCGCACGTGCACAACATCAAGACCAAGCGGTGGTGACACCCCCGGGCACCGGGATCAAAGGACTCGCATGAGCATCATCTCGAAAGACACCACCTTCCTCGGCTACCGGCGCGAGAACGGCCGCGTCGGGGTACGCAATCACGTCGTCATCCTGCCGCTGGACGACCTGTCGAACGCCGCCGCCGAAGCCGTGGCGCACAACATCAAGGGCGCGCTGGCGATCCCGCATCCGTACGGCCGCCTGCAGTTCGGCGCCGACCTGGACCTGCACTTCCGCACGCTGATCGGCACCGGCTGCAATCCGAACGTGGCGGCGGTCGTCGTGATCGGCATCGAGGACGGCTGGACCCAGAAGGTGGTCGACGGCATCGCGGCGACCGGCAAGCCGGTCACGGGCTTCGGCATCGAGGGCCATGGTGACCATGCCACGATCATGAAGGCCAGCAAGGCGGCGCGCGAGTACGTGCAGTGGGCCAGCGAGAAGCAGCGCGAGGCCTGCCCGATCTCCGAGCTCTGGGTCTCCACCAAGTGCGGCGAGAGCGACACCACCAGCGGCTGCGGCGCGAACCCGACGGTCGGCAACGCCTTCGACAAGCTGCATCCGCTGGGCAACTATCTGTGCTTCGGCGAGACCAGCGAGATCACCGGCGGCGAGCAGATCGTCGCGGCGCGCTGCGCGAGCGACGCGGTGCGCGAGCGCTTCATGTTCATGTTCAACCGCTACCAGGACATGATCAACCGCCACAAGACGACCGACCTCAGCGAGAGCCAGCCGACCAAGGGCAACATCGCCGGCGGCCTGACCACGATCGAGGAGAAGGCGCTCGGCAACATCCAGAAGATCGGCAAGAAGTGCACGGTCGACGGCGTGATCGACAAGGCCGAGATGCCGACGCACCCGGGCCTGTGGTTCATGGACTCGTCGTCGGCGGCGGCGGAGATGGTCACGCTGTGCGCGGCCTCCGGCTACGCGGTGCACTTCTTCCCGACCGGGCAGGGCAACGTGATCGGCAACCCGATCCTGCCGGTCATCAAGATCTGCGCCAACCCGCGCACCGTGCGGCTGATGAGCGAGCACATCGACGTCGACAGCTCGGGCCTGCTGCAGCGCGAGATCACGCTCGACCAGGCCGGCGACCGGCTGCTCGAGTGCATGCTGCGCACGGCCAACGGCCGCCTGACGGCCGCCGAGGCGCTGGGCCACCGCGAGTTCGTGCTGACGCGCCTGTACGAGAGCGCCTGAGCGATGGCCCGCATCGTCGTCACCGAGTTCATGGACGAGCCGGCGGTGGCCGCGCTGCGGGCCCGCCACGACGTGCTGTACGACGCGGCACTGGTGGACGACGCGCCGCGCCTGCTCGCCGAAGCGGCAGGCTGCGAGGCGCTGATCGTGCGCAACCGCACGCAGGTGCGCGGTGCGCTGCTGGAGGCGCTCGTGCGCTGCCGCGTGGTGGGCCGCCTCGGCGTGGGGCTGGACAACATCGACGTCGCCGGCTGCGCGGCGCACGGCCTGACGGTCATCCCGGCGACGGGCGCGAATGCGCGCTCGGTGGCCGAGTACGTGGTCGCCACCGCGCTGCTGCTGCTGCGCGGCGCCTACGCGTCGACGGCGGAGGTGGCCGCGGGCCGCTGGCCGCGTGCGGCGCTGTCCGATGGGCGGGAGATCGGCGGCCGCACGCTCGGGCTGATCGGCTTCGGCGGCATCGGCCAGCTGACCGCGTCGCTGGCGCGCGGCCTGGGCATGCAGGTGGCCGCGTTCGACGCGATGATGGACGACGACCACCCCGCGTTCGCCGCGGCCGGCGTGCGCTGTGCCGGGCTGGAGGAGGTGATCACCACCAGCGACGTGGTCAGCCTGCATGTGCCGCTCGTCGAGTCGACGCGCGGCCTGTTCGACGCCGCGCGCATCGCGGCGATGAAGCCTGGGGCGATCCTGATCAACACGGCGCGCGGCGGCATCGTCGACGAGCCGGCGCTCGCGGCCGCGCTGCGGGCCGGGCGGCTGGGCGGCGCGGCGATCGACGTGTTCGATGCCGAACCGCTGCCGCAGGCGGCGCACTTCGCGGGTTGCCCGAACCTGGTGCTGACGCCGCACATCGCGGGCCTGACCGCGGAGTCGAACCAGCGCGTCAGCGAGCTGATCGCAACCCGTGTGCTGGAGGCGCTGGCATGAGGCTCTCGCTCGCGGACCTGCGGGCGGAGGTGGCCGCCGCGCTGGAGCGCGCCGGGGCCGGCACGGCGATGGCCGAGAGCACTGCGCGGGCGCTGGTGCTGGCCGAGGCGCAGGGCCTGGGCTCGCATGGCCTGAGCCGCGTCGCGCAATACACCACGCACCTGCGCAACGGCCGCGCGGACGGCCGGGCGCAGCCCGAGGTCGTGCGCCGCCGCGGCGGCGCGCTGCTGGTCGACGCGCACGCGGGCCTGGCCTTCCCGGCCTGCGAACTGGCGGTGCGCGAGGCGATCGCGCTGGCGCCGGCGCAGGGCATCGCGTTCGCCGGCGTCGCCGGCAGCCACCACGCGGGCGTGATCGTCGATCACCTGCGGCCGGCCGCGGCCGCGGGCCTCGTCGGGCTGGGTTTCGCGAACTCGCCGGCCGCGATGCCGGCCGCCGGCGGCCGGCATGCGATCTTCGGCACCGACCCCGTGGCCGCCGTGTTCCCGCGCCGCGTGAAGCCGGGCGCGCCCGAGGGCGCCGGCGATCCTTTGCTGATCGACCTGAGCCTGAGCGAGGTCGCGCGCGGCAAGCTGATGGTCGCGGCGAAGGAGGGCCGCGCCATCCCGGCCGGCTGGGCGCTGGACCGCGAGGGCCGGCCGACCACCGATCCGCAGGCCGGGCTGGAGGGCTCGATGCTGCCGGTCGGCGCGGCCACCTCGAGCAAGGGCGCGATGCTGGCGCTGGTGGTCGAGCTGCTGGTCAGCGCGCTGATCGGCGCGAACTTCGGCTTCGAGGCCTCCAGCTTCTTCGTCGACGCGGGCAACCGCCCGGGCATCGGGCAGGCCTTCGTGCTGATCGATCCGGACGCGCTGGCCGGCCGCGAGCGCTACCTCGACCGCATCGAGGTGCTGTTGGCCGAGATGCTGAGCGACGAGGGGGTGCGCCTGCCCGGCGCGCGGCGCGAGGCGTTGCGCCGCCGTGCCGAGGCCGAGGGCCTGGAGGTGCCCGACGCGCTGCTGGCCGCATGGCGCGCCTGAAGGAGAACCGCGCGGGGACCGCATAACGATATCGGTTGCGCGGCGCCGCCCCCGCCGGCAGCATGCGCAGCCTCTTGGAGACGAGACCCATGCAACGACGCGAGCTGCTGCAGGCGCTGGCCCTGCTGTTCCCCACCGCCGCCTGGGCCCAGGCCGATTACCCGAAGCCGGGCACGCCGCTGCGCTACATCGTGCCGTTCGCGCCGGGCGGGCTGACCGACGTGATGGCGCGCCTGGTCGGCGAACGGCTGGGCACGCGCTGGAACGCCAACGTGGTGATCGAGAACAAGCCGGGCGGCGGGGCGCAGATCGGCGCCGACCTGGTGGCCAAGGCGGCGGGGGACGGCTACACGCTGCTCGCGATCACGCTGACCCACGCCGCTAACGTGACGCTCTACAAGGGCAAGGCGAGCTTCGACTTCCGGCGCGACCTGCGGCCGGTCGCGCTGCTGGCCGGCTCGCCGATGCTGATCGTCGTGCCCGCGGCCAGCCCGATCAGGGACGTCAAGGATCTGGTCGCGCAGTCCCACGCACGGGTGCTGAACGTCGGCTCGTCGGGCAACGGCACGCCGCCGCACCTGACGCAGGCACTGTTCGCCGACACGCAGAAGGTGCAGATGCAGCACGTGCCCTACAAGGGCGGCGCGCCGAGCATGACCGACCTGATCGGCGGCCAGCTCGACGTGGTCTTCTCCAACTTCCCGGAGAGCATCGCGCACGTGAAGTCCGGCAAGCTGCGTGCGCTGGCCGTGACCGGGCCGGCGCGCCACCCGCAGCTGCCGGACGTGCCGACCGCCGCCGAGGCGGGCCTGCCGCAACTGCAGGTGGAGAACTGGACGGCCATCATGGCGCCGGCCTCGACGCCCGATCCGATCGTCGCCAAGCTCGGCGCCGAGGCGGTGGCGATCATGAACCTGCCGGACGTGGCCGAGCGGGTGCGCGGCATGGGCTTCCGGGTCGACGCGCGCGGCCCGGCCGAGTTCGCGGGCTTCCTGAGCGGCGAGATCGAGCGCTGGGCCGGCATCATCGCGGCCGCGCGCATCCAGCTCGAGTAGCCCCCTCAGCCGGCCTCGCGGTGGTACGCGGTGACGCGTTCCACCTCGTTCCGCGAGCCCAGCATCACGCTGACGCGCTGGTGCAGCGTGGTCGGCACGATGTCGAGGATGCGCTGCCGGCCGTCGGTGGCCATGCCGCCGGCCTGCTCGACGATGAAGCTCATCGGGTTGGCCTCGTACAGCAGGCGCAGCTTGCCGGGCTTGTCGGGCTCGCGCTTGTCCCAGGGGTACATGAAGATACCGCCGCGCGTCAGGATGCGGTGCACGTCGGCCACCATGCTGGCGACCCAGCGCATGTTGAAGTCCTTGCCGCGCGGGCCTTCCTGGCCGGCCAGGCACTCGTCGACGTAGCGGCGCATCGGCGCGGCCCAGTGGCGCATGTTCGACATGTTGATCGCGAACTCGCGCGTGTCCGCCGGGACCTGCACGCGGTCGGCGGTGAGCACCCAGGAACCCATCTCGCGGTCCAGCGTGAACACCGCGACGCCTTCGCCGACCGTCAGCACCAGCATGCTCTGCGGGCCGAAGATGCAGTAGCCGGCGGCCGCCTGCGCGCGCCCGGCCTGCAGGAAGTCCTGCTCGCTGATGCCGCGGTGGTGGCCCACCTTGCGCAGCACCGAGAAGATCGTCCCGATGCTGACGTTCACGTCGATGTTGGACGAGCCGTCCAGCGGATCGAACAGCAGCAGGTACTCGCCCTGCGGATAGCGGTTCGGCACCAGGTGGATCGAGTCCATCTCCTCGCTGGCCATCGCCGCGAGGTGGCCGCCCCATTCGTTGGCCTCGATCAGCACCTCGTTGGCGATGATGTCGAGCTTCTTCTGCACCTCGCCCTGGATGTTCTCGGTGCCGGCGCTGCCCAGCACCTCGCCGAGCGCGCCCTTGTTGACGGAGATCGCGATGGTCTTGCAGGCCCGCGCGACGACCTCGATCAGCAGGCGCAGCTCGGCCGGGATGTGGCCGTGCTCGCGCTGCTGCTCGACGAGGTACTGGGTGAGGCTGATGCGTCTGGCCATGGTGTGAGGGTTCAGCTGTGCTCGAGCGCGCGGCCGACCACCTCGCGCACGTCGTCGGAGAGTTCGTCGCGCGCGGCGACGCGGCTGATCGCCTCGCGCGCCGCGCTGCGGTACGGTTCGGCGAGGTGGCTCCAGCGGTCCATCGCGCGCGCCACGCGCGAGGCCAGCTGCGGGTTGATCGCGTCCAGCTCGAGCACGCGGTCGGCCCAGAACACGTAGCCCGCCGCGTCGGCGCGGTGGAACGCGGCCGGGTTCTCGGCGCACAGCGCGCGCACCAGGCTGCGCGCGCGGTTCGGGTTGGCGAGCGTGAAGTCCCGGTGCTTCATCAGCGCCTTCGCGCGCGCGAACACGCGGCCGTCGCGCTCCGGCGCGGTGGCCTGCAGCTGGAACCACTTGTCGATCACCAGCGGCTCGTCGCGGAACAGGTCGTGGAAACGCTTCAGCGCCAGGTCGGCCATCTCCGAATGCGCGGCCATCAGCGCCCACAGCGCGCCTTCGCGGTCGGTCATGTTGCCGGCGTCCTTGAAGCGCTGGTAGGCCTTGCCCTGCCAGAGCACGTCGCCGCGCGCCGTCGCGTCCAGGCACAGCATCGCCAGCGCCAGGTTGGCCAGCGCGCGCTGCCCCGACGAGTGCGGATCGGCCCGGTAGCCGCCGTGCACCTGGTGCGCCTCCCAGGCCCAGGCCCAGTCGTCGGCCAGTGCGCGCGCCAGCTGCAGCTGCATCGAATCGCGTGCGGCGTGGATCTTCTGCGGGTCCACCACCTGCAGCTGCTCGGCGATGAAGTTCTCGCTCGGCGGCGTCAGCACGAGGGCCTTGAAGGCGGGGTCCAGCGTCGGGTGGCGCAGCACGGCGCGCATCGCCTCGACGAAGGCCTCGTCCAGCGGCGCCGGGGCGTCGGCCTGCGCGGCGGCGAGCAGGCGGTTCAGCGCCAGGCGCTGGCCGGCCTCCCAGCGGTTGAAGGCGTCGCTGTCGTGGCCGAGCAGCACCAGCAGGTCGGCGTCCGCGACGCCGTCGTCGAGCGCGACCGGCGCCGAGAAGTGGCGCAGCAGCGAGGGCACCGGCTCGGTGTCGACGTCGACGAAGGTGAAGAAGGACTTCGCCTCGTCGAGCACCAGCACGCGCTCGGTCGGGGCGTCGCCGCCGGTCTCGCCTTCCAGCCGCAGCGGCAGCGCACGCCCGTCGCGCGCCAGCAGCCCCATCGCGAGCGGCACGACGAAGGGCTGCGCCGCGGCCTGGCCCGGCAGGGCCGCGCCGTGCTGCTCGAGCGCGAGCGTGTAGCTGCGGCCCTCGGCGTCGTAGCGGCCGCGCGCGGTGACGCGCGGCGTGCCGGCCTGGCTGTACCAGCGCTTGAACTGCGGCAGCAGACGGGCCAGCGCGCTGTCGGGGTTCGCGTCGGCGATCGCCTGCGCGAAGTCCTCGCAGGTGACGGCCTGGCCGTCGTGGCGCTCGAAGTACAGCGCCATGCCCTTCGCGAAGCCCTCGCGGCCGACCAGCGTCTGCATCATGCGCACCACCTCCGCGCCCTTCTCGTAGACGGTGGAGGTGTAGAAGTTGTCGATCGCGAGGTACTGGTCGGGCCGCACCGGGTGCGCCATCGGACCGGCGTCCTCCGGGTACTGGCGTTCGCGCAGCAGGCGCACGTCCTCGATGCGCTTGACGGCGCGCGCCGTCGGCGTGCCCGCCATGTCCTGGCTGAATTCCTGGTCGCGGAAGACCGTCAGGCCCTCCTTCAGGCTGAGCTGGAACCAGTCGCGGCAGGTGATGCGGTTGCCGGTCCAGTTGTGGAAGTACTCGTGGCCGACCACGCTCTCGATCGCCGCGTAGTCGCCGTCGGTGGCGGTGGCGGGATTGGCCAGCACGTACTTCGTGTTGAAGATGTTCAGGCCCTTGTTCTCCATCGCGCCCATGTTGAAGTCGCCGACCGCGACGATCATGAAGCGCTCGAGGTCGAGCTTCAGGCCGAAGCGCGCCTCGTCCCAGATCACCGAAGCGATCAGCGAGTTCATCGCGTGCTCGGTCTTCTCGAGGTCGCCGCGGCGCACCCAGACCTGCAGCAGGTGGTCCCGGCCGGAGCGCGTGCGCACGTGCTGCTCGCGTGCGACCAGGTCCGCCGCCACCAGCGCGAACAGGTAGCTCGGCTTCGGGTACGGATCGTGCCAGCGGGCGAAGTGGCGGCCGTTGTCGAGGTCGCCCTGTTCGACGAGGTTGCCGTTGGACAGCAGCACCGGGTACTGCGCCTTGTTGGCGCGCAGCGTGACGGTATACACCGCCATCACGTCGGGCCGGTCGAGGAAGTAGGTGATGCGGCGAAAGCCCTCCGCCTCGCACTGCGTGAAGAAACCACCGCCCGACGTGTACAGGCCCGACAGCTCGCTGTTCTCCGCCGGCGCGCAGGTGTTGCGCATCTCCAGCGTGAAGCAGCCCTCCGCGTCGCCCGCTGGCGGGTTGTCGATCACCAGCAGCGGGCCTTCGTGGCGGAACGAGACGCTCTGCCCGTCGGCCAGCACACGCAGCAGCGTGATGCCCTCGCCGTGCAGCACCAGCGGCTCGCCGCTGCGCTCGGCATTGCGCTGCAGCTTCAGGCGGCTGGCGACGATGGTGCGCGCCGGGTCCAGGTCGAAGGTCAGGTCGACGGCGCGGATCCAGAAGGCCGGTGCGCGGTAGTCCTCGCGGCGCACGACCTGGGCGATGCCTTCACGCATGGTGTTGTTCTCTCGTGTGGATCAGGGAAGGGAGTTCGAGACCGGCGAAGTCCGGCACCGTCAGCAGGCGGTTCGGGAAGGCGGCGAACGCGCCGGCGCCGAGCGTGGTCGTCAGCGCGACCGCGTCCATCCCGGCGCGGCGCGCCGCCTCCACGCCCAGCGGCGCATCCTCGAACACGATGCAGCGCGCCGGCGCGACGCCGAGCCGCGCGGCCGCCTCGAGAAAGATGTCCGGGTGCGGCTTGCCGCGCAGCGGCTCGCCGGGGTGCCGTTCCGGCTGCGGTGCGGAGGCCCGGTCCGCCGGGCTGACCACCGTCTCGACCCACTCACGGATCGGGAAGCGGCCGAACGCGAGCGCCATGTTCTCGGGCGTCGAGGCGGTGCAGACCGCCAAACGCAGCCCGGCCGCCTGGGCCTGCGCGACGAAACGCTGCGTGCCGGCGATCAGCGCCAGCCGGCGCGCCGCGATCTCGCGGTAGATGGCCTCCTTCTCGTCGGCCAGCGCGTCGATCTCGCCAGGGCTCGCGGCCGGGTACATCTCGGCCAGGATCTCGGCGTTGCTGCGCCCGGCGGTGCGCTCGAAGAAGGCGTCGGCGTCGATCGTCAGCCCGCGCCGGGCGTGCCACTCGACCCAGGCGTCGTGGTGGTGCGGCATGCTGTCGATCAGCGTGCCGTCCAGGTCGAACAGCAGCGCCTGGACCGAGGTCCCTCCGGGCGGACGCCGCGGATCCGGCACCGCCGGCCCACCGGCGTCGCCCCCCCGGGGGGGCGGCGCCGCAGGCGCTTCGGGGGGAGGAGAGTCAGACACCTTGCTTGAGGCTCGCTTCGATGAAGGCGTCCAGATCGCCGTCCAGCACCTTCTGCGTGTTGCTGATCTCGACGTTGGTGCGCAGGTCCTTGATGCGGCTCTGGTCGAGCACGTAACTGCGGATCTGGTGGCCCCAGCCGACGTCGGTCTTGCTGTCCTCGAGCTTCTGCTGCGCCTCCATCTGCTTGCGCATCTCGTGCTCGTACAGGCGCGAGCGCAGCATCTGCCAGGCCTCGTCGCGGTTGCGGTGCTGGCTGCGGTCGTTCTGGCACTGCACGACGATGCCGGTCGGGATGTGCGTCAGCCGCACCGCCGAGTCGGTCTTGTTGATGTGCTGGCCGCCGGCGCCGCTGGCGCGGAAGGTGTCGGTGCGCACGTCGGCCGGGTTGATCTCGATCTCGATCGAGTCGTCCACCTCCGGGTAGACGAACAGGCTCGCGAACGAGGTGTGGCGGCCGCCCGAGCTGTCGAACGGGCTCTTGCGCACCAGCCGGTGCACGCCGGTCTCGGTGCGCAGCAGGCCGAACGCGTACTCGCCCTCGACCTTGATCGTCGCGCTGCGGATGCCGGCCACGTCGCCCTCGGTCTCTTCCATCACCTCGGTCTTGAAGCCCTTGCGCTCGCAGTACTTGAGGTACTGGCGCAGCAGCATCGCCGCCCAGTCGCAGGCCTCGGTGCCGCCGGCACCGGCCTGGATGTCGATGAAGCAGTTGGACGGGTCCGCCGGGTTGTTGAACATGCGGCGGAACTCGAGCTGTTCGACCACCTCCTCCAGCTTCCCGGTCTCCGACTCGATGGCGGCCAGGCTGTCGGTGTCGCCCTCCGCCTTGACCATCTCGTACAGCTCGGAGTTGTCCGCGAGGTTGGTGTCGAGGTGGCGGATCGTGTCGACCACCGTCTCGAGCGACTTCTTCTCGCGCCCCAGCTCCTGCGCCCGCTTGGGCTCGTTCCAGACGTTCGGGTTCTCCAGCGCGGCGTTGACCTCGTTCAGGCGGAGCGCCTTGCGGTCGTAGTCAAAGATACCTCCGCAGCGCGTCGGTGCGCGAGGTCAGGTCGGCCAGGGTGTTGCCGATCTGGTTGATGCGTTCGATGTCCATGGTGCGTCGCCGGTTCGAAAGGCGCGCATTTTCGCATGGGGGGTGCCGGGGCGATCCTGGCAGACCTTGCAGGGCCCGGGTTCGGGTTTGCCCGGAGGGGGGAAGCGAGCGGGGGCGTCAGGATTGTCAGAAACGTGTAAGCCGCCGGAAGCGAAAGTGACGGCCGAGACTCCGGTCGCTGCGGCGCCCTCGATGCTGACCTTCCTGACCCTGCTGCAACTGCTCCTCTTCATCCCGCTCCTGGCCCTGCTCGGCCAGGGGCTGCTGTACGTGCTGGCCGGGCCGCGGCGCGAGACGAATGTCTTCTACCAGCTGCTGCGCCTGCTCTCGAAGCCGTTCACGCTGGTGATGCGCAAGCTGACGCCGCGCCAGGTGGCGGACCGGCACGTTCCCTTCGCCACCTTCTTCATGCTGCTGGTGGTCTACGCGGTGGTCACCTTCGAGCGCATCGACCTGTGCGTGCGCATCGGGATCGAACAATGCCGCTGACGACCCGCTCGGGCGCCGCCTATGCGGTGCAGAAGCTGCGCGCGCTCGCGCTGCTGGTGTTCGGCCGGCACGCGGCCGCCGAGGCGGTGTTCGACGCCCTGCTGGCGCAGTTCCCCGGCGACGCGTACGCGCTGGCCAGCCGCGCCCACCTGCGCGCGCAGCGCGGGGCGCGCGCCGCGGCGGTGGCCGACTACGAGGCGCTGGTCGCGGCGCACCCGCAGCGCAGCGCGGCCGACTGGTTCAACCTCGCCTTCCTGCTCGAGCAGGACGACCGGCTCGATGCCGCGGAGACGGCGTTCCGCCGCGCCGTCGCGCTGGACGACCGGCTCGACCGCGCCTGGTACGGCCTCGGGCTGACGCTGATCCGCCTGCACCGCTTCGACGACGCCGTCGCCGCGCTGAAGCGCAACACCGAACTGCAACCCATGAGTCCCTACGGCTGGTACCAGCTGGCCCGCGTGCACGTGGACCGGCAGGACCCGGACGCGGCACGCAAGATCATCCGCCACCTGAAGGGCTTCGAGCCCAAGGTCGCCGCGCAGCTCGAGCGCGAGACCGGGCTGGCGGCGCAGGAGTAGTTTGGTTGGTAGAGGGCCGGGCCGAACCCGGAAGAGAACGACGTTGGAGGCTTTTCAGATGCAGCAACTCAGCGAGAGGCACCACCAGTACTGGCGGAAGAACCTGCGGATCACCTCGATCCTGCTGGCGATCTGGTTCGTGGTGACCTATGTGGTCGGGTACTTCGCCCGCGACCTGAATTTCAACTTCTTCGGCTGGCCGTTCAGCTTCTGGGTGGCATCCCAGGGCTCGCTGGTCGTCTATGTCCTGATCATCTGGTTCTACGCTCGTTACATGAACAAGCTGGACCAGGAACACGGCGTCGCCGAGGGGGAATGACATGGCTGGCATGAGTTTCGAGCACGCCACCGGCAGCAGTGCCGATGCGAACCGCGCGTTCAGGAAACAGCTGAACAAGGTGTACGGCTGGTACACCGGCGGCTTCCTGACCTTCATCATCGTGCTGGCGATCCTCGAGCAGATGGGATTGCCGCGCAACTGGATCGGCTTCATCTTCCTGCTCGCCACCGTCGCGCTGTATGCCGGCATCGGCATCATGAGCCGCACGACGGACGCGGCCGAGTACTACGTCGCCGGGCGGCGTGTGCCGGCGATCTACAACGGCATGGCCACCGGCGCCGACTGGATGAGCGCGGCCTCGTTCATCGGCATGGCCGGCACGCTGTACCTGACGGGCTACGGCGGCCTGGCCTTCATCATGGGCTGGACCGGCGGCTACTGCCTGGTGGCGCTGTTCCTCGCGCCGTACCTGCGCAAGTTCGGGCAGTTCACGATTCCCGACTTCCTGGGCGCGCGCTACGAGGGCAACCTGCCGCGCTTCATCGGCATCTGCGCGGCGATCCTGTGCTCGTTCACCTACGTGGTGGCGCAGATCTACGGCGTGGGCCTGATCACGACCCGGCTCTCCGGCCTGGCGTTCGAGATCGGGATCTTCGTCGGCCTGGGCGGCATCCTGGTGTGTTCGTTCCTGGGCGGCATGCGCGCGGTGACCTGGACGCAGGTGGCGCAGTACATCATCCTGATCATCGCCTACATGGTGCCGGTGGTCTGGCTGTCGGTGAAGCAGACCGGCGTGCCGATCCCGCAGGTGGTCTACGGCTACCAGCTGGAGAAGGTCACGGCCAAGGAAAAGGAGCTGCGCGAGGACGCCAAGGAGAAGGAGGTCATCGCCGCCTTCAAGGCCGAGGCCGACAGGTTCGCCGCCAAGCTGCAGGACATTCCCGCCGCGCTGGCCGCCGACAAGGAGGCCGCCTCCAAGAAGCTCGCCGACCTGAAGGAGGCCAACGCGCCTCTGGCTGAAGTGCAGGCGGCCGAGAAGGCGCTCGCCGCGGTGCCCGCCAGCGAGGCCGACGCGAAGAAGGCCTGGACCGCCTCGAAGAACGCCAACGAAGCCCGCGCGAAGCCGCTCGCCGGCATGGTGCCGCACGCGCAGCAGTTCGCGGGCGACCCGAACGGCGACGCGAAGGCGCAGAAGACCTACGACGAGTCGCGGCGCAACTTCCTCGCGCTGGTGTTCTGCCTGATGGTGGGCACCGCCGCGCTGCCGCACATCCTGATGCGCTACTACACGACACCGTCGGTGAAGGAGGCGCGCGAATCGGTCACCTGGAGCCTGTTCTTCATCTTCCTGCTGTACTTCACCGCGCCGGCGCTGGCGGTGCTGGTCAAGTACGAGATGTTCACCAGCGTGGTCGGCGTGCAGTTCAGCCAGTTGCCGGAGTGGATCTCGGCCTGGAACCGCGTCGACCCGGGCCTGCTCTCGGTGGTGGACATCAACAAGGACGGCATCCTGCAGCTCGGCGAGATCAAGATCGGCGGCGACATCATCGTGCTGGCGACGCCGGCCATCGGTGGCCTGCCGTACGTGATCTCCGGCATGGTTGCCGCCGGCGGCCTGGCGGCGGCGCTGTCCACCGCCGACGGCCTGCTGCTGACGATCGCCAACGCGCTGTCGCACGACCTGTATTACAAGATGATCGACCCGAACGCGCCGACCGCGCGCCGCGTGACGATCTCCAAGGTGTTGCTGCTGGTGGTGGCCCTCGCGGCCGCGGCCGTGGCCGCACAGAAGCCGGCGGACATCCTGTTCCTGGTCTCGGCGGCCTTCTCGTTCGCGGCGGCGGCGTTCTTCCCGGCGCTGACGCTGGGCATCTTCTGGAAGCGCGCCAACCGCTGGGGCGCCTCGCTCGGCATGATCTCCGGGCTGGGCGTGACCTTCTACTACATGGCCACCACACAGGCCTGGCTGCGGGGCATCTTCGGCGTCACCTCGCCGATCGAGCTGTGGTTCGGCATCCAGCCGATCTCCGCCGGCCTGTTCGGCGTGCCGGTGGGCTTCGCGGTGATCATCATCGTCAGCCTGCTGACGCCGGCGCCGCGCAAGGACACGCAGGAGCTCGTCGAGCACGTGCGTTATCCCGACCTGAAGCTGGCCAAGGCCTGAGCGCCTTCCGCCGCACCAGCCCCGCTCGCCCGAGCGGGGCTTTTTTCTGGGCGGCTTGATCCGGCCCGTTGCCGGCCGGTGGGGCCGCCCCCTACGATCGCCGCGATGCCGGACTCCGCCGCCACCCCGTCGCCGTCGCTGGTCGTCGCCCTGCGCGACGAACTGATGCGCCACGTGCCGTTCGCGCAGATGCAGCCGGCCCATGTCGAGCGGCTGGCCGCGGCGGCGCGCGAGGCCTACTACGCACCCGACGAGACCGTGCTCGAGCCGGGTGACGGCCCGGTGCGCGAACTGCATGTCGTGCGCCGCGGCGGCGTGACCGGGCGGCGCGGCCTCGCGGAGGCGCCGGGCGGCATCCACTACGAGGCGGGCGAGATCTTTCCGGTCGGCGCGCTGCTCGGCGAGCGCGCCGTGACGGCCACCTACACGGCCGACGGCGACGTCTTCTGCCTGCTGCTGCCGGCCGCCGCTGTGCACGAGGCGGCGCAGGAGAGCGCGCCGTTCGCCGACTTCCTGAATCGCCGCGTGGCGCAGTTCCTCGACCTGTCGCGCCAGGCGCTGCAGGCGGGTTACGCCGCGCAGGCGATGGCCGAGCAGTCGCTGGAGGCGCCGCTGCGCGGCCTGGTGCGGCAGGCGCCGTTCGCCGTCGCGCCCGACACCCCGCTCGCGCAGGCGCTGCAGGCCATGCACGAGCGGCACATCGGCTCCGTGCTGGTGGCCGACGCGGACGGCACGCCGCGCGGCATCCTGACGCGGCACGACATCCTCGGCCGCGTGACGCTGCCTCAGCTGCCGCTGACGACGCCGGTCGCCGCCGTGATGAGCGCGCCGGTGCAGACGCTGGACCTCTCGGACCGCGCGCAGGACGCAGCGCTGCTGATGGCGCGCCACGGCATCCGCCACGTGCCGGTCACCGACGGTGGGCGCCTGGCCGGCATCGTCTCCGAGCGCGACCTGTTCGCGCTGCAGCGGCTGTCGTTGAAGCAGGTCGGCACGACGATCCGCGCCGCGCCGGATCTCGACGCGCTGCGCTGCGCGGCGGCCGACATCCGGCGCTTCGCGGCGCACCTGCTTGGGCAGGGCGTGCAGGCGCGTGCGCTGACCGAGATGATCAGCCATCTGAACGACCTGCTGACGGTGCGGCTGCTCGAACAGGTTACGCAGCGGCGCGCGCTGGACCTGCAGCGCGTCTGCTGGCTCGCGTTCGGCTCCGAAGGGCGCGGCGAGCAGACCATCGCCACCGACCAGGACAACGGCCTGATCTTCGCGAGCGACGCGCCCGAGCGCGACCGCATCGGCTGGATCGAGTTCGCCCGCGAGGTCAACGAGGGCCTGGACGCCTGCGGCTACCCGCTGTGCAAGGGCAACGTGATGGCCTCCAACCCGGAGTGCTGCCTGACGCCGGACGAATGGGTCGCGCGCTTCCGGCACTGGCAGGAACACGGCGCGCCGGAGGACCTGCTGGCCGCCAGCATCTACTTCGACCTGCGCCCGCTGGCCGGGCGCGAGAGCCTGTGCGCGCCGCTGTTCGAGGCCCTGCGTGCGCCGCCGCCACGTTTCCTGAAGCAGCTGGCGCTGAACGCGCTGTCGCACCGTGCCCCGCTGAACTGGCGCGGCGCGATCGACACGCACGAGGTCGCCGGCCGCGAGGTGATCGACCTGAAGCTGCAGGGCACGGCGATCTTCGTCGACGCCGCGCGCCTGTACGCGCTGGCGCACGACGTGCGCGCGGCCGGCACGCGCGCGCGGCTCGAGGGCGCGGCCCGCGCGATCGGCCTCGCGGCGGGCGAGGGCGAGGCCTGGGTCGGCGGCTTCGAGTACCTGCAGCTGCTGCGCCTGCGGGTGCAGCTCGGCGGCGGCGACGGCCCGGCCGTGGGTCCGACGATCGATCCGGCGCAGCCGAACCTGGTGGATGTCGCCACCCTCAACGCGATCGACCGGCGTGTCCTGAAGGAATGCCTGCGGGTCGCGCGCGAGCTGCAGCAGCGCCTGGCGCTGGACTACGAACGATGAGCTGGTGGCAGCGCCTGCGCGGCGCGCCGGCGGCCGACCCGTCGCGCTGGCTGGTGGTCGACGTCGAGGCGAGCGGCCTGGACGCCGAGCGCGACCGGTTGCTGGCGATCGCCGGCGTCGCGGTACGGGTCGACGGGCCGCGTCCGTGGATCGTGCTGGACGACAGCTTCGAGGTCGTGCTGCGCCAGCCCGAGGCGGCGGTCGACAAGCCGAACATCCTGCTGCATGGCATCGGGGTCGCCGCACAGCGTGCCGGCTGCGCGCCGGATGAAGCCCTGCGCGCGTTCCTGGCTTGGCGCGGCCGCTCGCCGCTGCTGGCCTTCCATGCCGCCTTCGACGCGACGCTGATCCGCCGTGCGCTGCGCGACGAGCTCGGCGAGCACCTGCCGCAGCCCTGGGCGGACCTGGCCGACCTGGCGCGCGTGCTGCACCCGGAGGCGCCGCAGCGCTCGCTGGACGACTGGCTGGCCCGGTTCGAGATCGTCTGCCTGCAGCGCCACCAGGCGGCGGCCGATGCCCTGGCCACGGCCGAACTGCTGCTGCGGCTGTGGCCGGCGCTGCGCGCGCAGGGCGCCGGCCGCGGGTTCGACGCCCTGCGCCGGCTGGCCGCGCACCGCCGCTGGATGCCGGTCTGACCTGCATCGAAGCGGTGCATGGTCGATTCGGTCACGCCAAACGCCCCGCAAGCGCTTGCTAGCGCGTTACCATGCGCATCAGGATTGTCGCCGGGAGCGGACGGGCGACGCCAATTATTCCCGGGGACGGCCTTTGGCCGATTCGCGGAGACGCCCCCGTCAGGGGAATGTCAGCGTTGGGATGTGATGAGCACCGTCTACCGAAAGACCGACAAGGGTCAGCACGAGATCGACACGCGGGAGCTGCGGATTCCGCCGCGCCTGCGCACGGCGCTGATCCTCGTCGACGGCAAGCGCGACGACGACCAGCTCGCCGGCCTGATCGCCGGCGACTCGGCGGAGACGCTGCGCACGCTGGCGGAGATGGGCCTGATCGAGGCGATCGCCGTCTCGGCGCCGCGGCCGGCCCGGCTGGCTGCGGTTGCCGAAGGCGGCCCGGACAGCGAACCGGCACCCTCCGTCCCGCCGCGCGACCGGCGCGCGTTCGAGCAGCGCCGGCGCGACGCCGTGCGTCACCTGAACGACCAGATCGGCCCGGTCGGCGAAGCGATCGCGATGAAGATGGAGAAGGCGCAGGACTGGGAGCATCTGCTGCCGGCGCTGCAGCTCGCGCAGCAGGTGCTCGGCAACACCCGCGGCGCCGCCGTGGCGGCCGAGTTCGGGCGCATCTTCATCGACGTGCCGCCGCCCTGAGCGGCGCGGCGCCTCAGCCCAGGAACGTTTCCAGGCGCGCCGCCAGCGCCTCCGGCTGGTCATGGTGCAGCATGTGCCCGGCCGGCGAGAGCGTGCAGCGCTCGACGTTCGGCACCACCGCGAGCCGCTCGTCGAACTCCGCGCGCGGGTAGCGGTGGCCCCACCACTTGGCGACGTCGGTGCGGTCGCCCTCCACCCACAGCAGCGGCGCCTCGATGCGCTTCCAGCAGGCGAGCACCTCGTCGACGCGGTACAGCACCGGGTTGGCGCGCTTGTGCGCCGGGTCCGCACGCAGCGCCCAGCGGCCGTCGGGCGTCTCTGACGCCCACTGGCCGGCGAGCCACGCGGCCTTGTCGGGCGCCAGCAGCGGGTTGGTCTCGCGCAGCCGCGCGGCCACCGCGTCCAGGCTGACGTAGGGCTTCAGCCGGGCCGGCGCGCGCAGCTCGTCGAGCCACTGCGCGTAGCGCCGCGGCGCCAGCTCCGGCGGCGCCTTGGGCATGCCGAAGCCTTCCAGGTTGACCAGCCGGCGCACGCGGGCCGGCCGCACGCCGGCGTACAGCATCACCACGTTGCCGCCCATGCTGTGGCCGAGCAGGTCGACCGGCGCGCCGGCCAGCCCCAGTTCCGGGGCGTCCAGCAGCGCGTCCAGGTCGGCGAGGTAGTCCGGGAACCAGTAGGCGCCGCCGGGACCGGCGTCGCTCGCGCCGAAGCCGCGCCAGTCGAGCGCGACCACGTGCCGCTCCTGCGCGAACGCGTCGACGACGAACTGGAACGACGCGGCCACGTCCATCCAGCCGTGCGCCATCACCAGCGGCGCGCGGCCGGCCACCGGCGCACCCCATTCGAGCAGGTGGTAGCGCAGGCCGCGCACGGTGACGAAGCGGGAGCGCGGCGCACGCCGCGGCAGGTAGGGGGGTGGGTTCATGCCGGAACTGTAGGCTGTCGGGCCGCGGCGCTGACAGAATGCGCGCCATGACATCCCCGAGTGCCTTCACGATCCGCGCCGCCGAGCTGCGCGACGTCACGCCCATCGTCGGCCTGATCCGCGAGCTGGCGGAGTTCGAACAGCTGACGCACCTGCTGCAGGTCACGCCCGAGAAGCTGCGCCCGCACCTGTTCGGCGAGCGCCCGGTCGCCGAGGCGCTGGTGGCCGAGCTGCCCGATGGCGCGGTGCCCGCCGGCGAGAGCCGCGTGGTGGCCTTCGCGCTCTTCTTCACCAACTTCTCGACCTTCCTCGCGCAGCCCGGGCTGTACCTGGAAGACCTGTACGTGCGCCCGGCGCACCGCGGCAGCGGCATCGGCCAGGCCCTGCTGAGCCGGCTCGGCAAGCTGGCGGCCGAACGCGGCTGCGGCCGCTTCGAGTGGAGCGTGCTGGACTGGAACGAATCGGCGATCCGCTTCTACGAGAAGATGGGCGCGAGCGTTCTGCCCGACTGGCGCATCTGCCGCGTCGCCGGCGACTCGCTGCAGCGCTTCCGCGCCTGAGCCGACGCCACCCATGAGCTACGACACGCTGCACGCGGGGCTGCGCTGGCAGGTGCCGGCGGACTTCAACATCGCGCAGGCCTGCTGCGGCCGCTGGGCGCGCGACAAGCCGCAGGCCGTCGCGATCCGCTGGGAGCACGAGGACGGCCGCGCCGCGCTGTTCACGTACGCCGACCTGCAGGCCGGCGCGAACCGGCTGGCACACGTGCTGCGCGGGCTCGGCGTGCAGCGCGGCGACCGTGTCGCGGTGGTGATGCCGCAGCGCTTCGAGACCGCGGTGGCCGATCTTGCCGTCTGGCAGCTCGGCGCGGTGGCGATGCCGCTGTCGATGCTGTTCGGGCCGGACGCGCTCGAGTACCGCCTCCACCACGCCGGGGCCGAGGTCGCGATCGTCGACGAGAGCGCGATCGCGAACCTGCGCGCCGCGCGGGCGCAGTGCCCCGGGCTGCGTTGCGTGATCGCGGTGGGCGAGGCGGCGGGGCAGGGCGACCTCGATTGGGACACCGCGCTCGCGCGCGAGAGCGCGGTCTTCGAGTCCGAGCGGACGAAGGCCGACGAGGCCGCGGTGCTGATCTACACCAGCGGCACCACCGGCCCGCCCAAGGGTGCGCTGATCCCGCACCGCGCGTTGATCGGCAACCTGAGCGGCTTCGTCTGCAGCCAGAACTGGTTCCCGCAACCGGGCGACGTCTTCTGGAGCCCGGCCGACTGGGCCTGGACCGGCGGGCTGATGGACGCGCTGCTGCCGACGCTGTACTTCGGGCGCGAGATCGTCGCGTACCAGGGCCGCTTCCAGCCCGAGCGCGCGTTCGAGCTGATGCAGCGGCATCGCGTCACCAACACCTTCCTGTTCCCGACCGCGCTGAAGGCGATGATGAAGGCCGTGCCGCGGCCGCGCGAGCGCTACGACTTGGCGCTTCGGGCGATCATGAGCGCCGGCGAGGCGGTCGGCGACGCGGTGTTCGCCTGGTGCCGCGACGCGCTCGGCGTCACGGCCAACGAGATGTTCGGCCAGACCGAGATCAACTACGTGGTCGGCAACTGCGGCGCGTACCGCGATGCGCGGGGGCGTGAACACCCGGGCTGGCCGGCGCGCCCCGGCAGCATGGGCCGCGGCTACCCGGGCCACCGCGTCGCGGTGGTCGACGACGACGGCCACGAATGCCCGCGCGGCACGCCGGGCGACGTGGCCGTGCACCGGCGCGACGTGCACGGCCACCCGGACCCGGTGTTCTTCCTCGGCTACTGGAAGAACGACGAGGCCACGCGCGCCAAGTTCAGCGGCGATCCCGGCGACTCCTGGTGCCGCACCGGCGATACCGCGGTGATGGACGAGGACGGCTACCTCTGGTACCAGGGCCGCAGCGACGACGTCTTCAAGGCCGCCGGCTACCGCATCGGGCCGAGCGAGGTGGAGAACTGCCTCGTCAAGCACCCGGCGGTGGCGAACGCGGCCGTGGTGCCGAAGCCGGACAAGGAGCGCGGCGCGGTGGTGAAGGCATTCGTGGTGCTCGCGGCCGGGTTCGCGGCCAGCGAGGCGCTGGTCGAGGAACTGCAGCGCCACGTGCGCGGCAAGCTCGCGCCCTACGAGTACCCGAAGGAGATCGAGTTCATCGACGCGCTGCCGATGACGACGACGGGCAAGGTGCAGCGCAAGGTGCTGCGGGAGCGCGAGGCGCAGCGCGCGCCGTCACCGGCCTGAGACCGCCGGTTCCCGCTCCACGTCCGGCACCGCGAAGTACAGCACCATCTGGTGCCGGTCGCCCGCGTGGATCTGTGTGACGCCGCGCTGGATCTCCAGCCGCGCGCGCCCGGCGGGCTGGTGGATGGCCTCGATCTCGTAGCGGCCGGCGGGCAGATCGGCGAACAGCCAGGGCCCGTCGAGCACCTGCTCGAGCACGACGCGCTGACTCTGCGCCTCCAGGATGCGCACGCGCACGTCGGCCAGGAACGCGCCGCTCTTCAGCGCCGCCGTGGTCAGCCAGAAGCTGTAGAACTCGCGGTCGGTGCGCAGGCGCTCGACCTCGTCGAGCCCGACCCCGCCGCTGACCCAGGCGATGCCCTCGTCCGTTTTGCCGCGCTTGAGCGCGAGGGCTTCGTCGGCGGCGAGGCCCTGGCCGAGCAACAGGGCGATGGCGACAATGGCAGAGGACTTCATGGGCGTATTGGACCGGGCGCGTGGGCACGCGCCCATGATGGTGCGCAAGCGGGCCAGCTGCCAAGGAGAAACGTGATGGGCGACGCGGTGCTTCACGAACTGCTCGACACCGGGCTGCGTTACGCCCCGGAGTACCGCGGCGGCCTCAGCAACCACCTCCCGATGGCGCTGTGCGCGCTGCACGCCCTCGGCGCCGGCAGCGACCGGCTGCGCGAGTTCTTCGACCGCTACACGCTGCGCCTCTCGCTGGGGCCGGCGCCGGGCCGCGTGCAGGACGACTGGCAGGCGCGCCTGGGCCAGGCCGACGCCT
Source organism: Piscinibacter sp. (assembly GCA_019635485.1). Taxonomy (GTDB): domain Bacteria; phylum Pseudomonadota; class Gammaproteobacteria; order Burkholderiales; family Burkholderiaceae_C; genus Piscinibacter. Next base: position 49,112 of record JAHBZL010000015.1, read on the forward strand.
ACGCGGACCTGTTCGCCAGCTTCTCGGCTCGGATCGACGCCGAGGGCCGCGACGCGACCCTGCGCGCCGTGTTGCCGGTGCTGATGGAAGGTGTTGGCGCCGCCGCCTTCCACGGCTTGATCCGCACCGCCTACGCCGTCGAGGCCGGGCACGACGGCGAGCTCGCGGCCGGCCTCGCGTACTGGGGCAGCCGCCATCTGCCGCTGGAGGCGCCGTCGGCCGCCGGCGTGCCGGTCGCCGACGTCTCGGCCTGGCTCGCGGCGCTCGCCGCCGATCTGGTGGACGTGCGCATCGAGGGCGGGCTCATCTTCGAGCAGATGCGGGCCGTGGCGCGGCTGCCGGCGTTCGCGCGCCATGCCGGCGCGCTGACGATCGATGCGGGCACGCTGCCGGCGCTGGCCGACCTGGCCGCGCAGCGTTATGCCGCGACGCGCCACTTCACCGTGCTGCACCTCGTGACGAGCTGCCACGCGCTGCGCCTGCTGCTGCCCTGCCTGGCCACGCCGGCGGCGCGCGACGGGGCGTTGCGTTCGTATGCGCGCGCCTACGCGGCCGGGGTGGTGGCCAGCGGCATCCAACTGCAGGGAGCGCCGCTGCCGGCGCCGCCGCTGGGCTGGCCGGAGATCGCCGCGCGCGCGTGCCGCTCGAACGATGACCACGTGATCAAGCTCGTCCACAGCGCCCGCGCCGAGGCGGAGGTGTACGGCGACGGCGCGCGCCGGCACGCCGCGGCGCTCGCCGTGGCGGCCTGATCAGCAGGGACCGGGCACGTACATGTAGCCGCCGTTGCGCACGGTGCGGATGCAGCGCGGCTCGCCGCCCGGCTCGGGCTCGACCTTGCGGCGCAGCCGGCCGATGCGGATGTCGATCGAGCGGTCGAACGGTTCCCACTCGCGGTTGCGGGTGTGCATCAGCAATTGGTCGCGCGAGAGCACGCGGTTCGGATTGGCGAGGAAGACGCGGATCAGGTCGTACTCCATCGCCGTCATCGGCACCTCGTCGCCGCCCGCCGCGAGGTCGAACAGGCGGCGCGACTCGAGCTCGATCTCGCAGCGGCCGAACGGCTGGCGCGCCAGCGCGGCGGCGGCAGGGGCGGCGGACGCGGGCGCGGGCTCCTGCACCCGCGCCTGCATGCGCCGCAGCACGCTCTTCACACGGGCCAGCAGTTCGCGCGGGTCGAAGGGCTTGGCGACGTAGTCGTCCGCACCCACCTCGAGGCCGACGACGCGGTCCACCACGTCGGCCGAGCCGGTGACCATCACGATGCCGACGTCGTAGCGCTCGCGCAGGAAGCGTGCGAGCGACAGGCCGTCTTCGCCCGGCAGGCGCAGGTCGAGCAGCACGAGATCGGGCAGCTCGCGCTCGAGCTCGGCGCGCATCGCCGTGCCGTCGCCTGCACAGCGCACGGCATAGCCGTGGCCACCCAGGTACTCGATCAGCATCGTGCGCACCGAGGCGTCGTCGTCGACCACCAGCAGGTTCGTGCGGGGAGGCATGGCGCCGATTGTGCCGAAGCACCCGGTGCGGCGATACACGCGAATACAAAGCGGCAACAAAGGCGGCGGCCCATGCAACGGCGCGGCCGCGCGGCGGTTACCCCCGCCTCGCACAGTGCGCGGCATGCCGGGCGGCGAGGGGCTGCCCGGTCCGGCCCACCCCACGAGGACAACGCCATGCAAGCCATTTCCGCCGCCGACCCGCGCCACGCCAAGGTCATCGAAGTCTCCAAGCGCGTGCGCTGGGAGATCGACCGCGACGTGATCCGCGGCCGCCGCTTCGACCTGAAGAAGACCTTCCTGCCCAGCGGGCTCTCGCTGGTCAACGAACTGGACTTCCTCTCCGCGGCGGAGCGCCGCCTGCTCGGCCAGGTGCAGGGCCGCACCTACGCCTACATCTTCGGCCTGGTCGAGCGCTTCATCGCCGCCAAGACGATGGAACTCGGCCGCGCGCAGGCCTTCGGCGACCAGCTCGCGCTCGAGGCGCTGGTGCGCATGACCGACGAGGAGCTGAAGCACCAGGAACTGTTCCGCCGTCTCGAGGCCATGATGGCCGCCGACATGCCGGCCAGCTACTCGCAGACGGCCGACCCGAACGCGGTGGCCGCCGCGGTGCTCGGCTGCAGCGACTGGGCGGTGATGGCGCTGACGCTGGACATCGAGCTGTTCACGCAGGCGCACTACCGCGCCAGCATCGAGCCGCAGGCCGATCTCTGCCCGCTGTGGAAGGACGTGTTCCTGTTCCACTGGAAGGAGGAGTCGCAGCATGCCATCCTCGACGAGATCGAACTGCAGCGCATCGACGCGGCGCTCACGCCGGCGCAGCGCGACCAGGCGGTCGACGAACTGATCGCGCTGGTCGGGGCGGTGGACGGCATCCTGCAGGGCCAGGCCGCGGCCGACGCGCGTTACTTCGCCGCCATCGCCGGCCGTCGCTTCGATGCGGGCGAGGCGGAGCAGATCCAGGCGCTGATCCTGAAGGCCTACCGCTGGCAGTACATCGTCTCCGGCGTGATGGAACCGCGCTTCCAGAAGACGCTGTTCGCGTTGGTGAACGAGGCCCAGGCCGGCCGCATCCACCAGGCCCTGGCGCCGCTGACCTATGCCGTGCCGCAGCGCTCCGAGGTGCCGCTGCCGCTGGCGGCCTGACCGGCGGGAGGGAGAGGACCATGAACGCCGCCGCCTGGCGGCTGGTGCTGGCCGCCGCCGCGCTGACGGCGCTGGCGCGCGGCGGCAACGCCACGCTCGGCCTGTTCGTCGCGCCGCTGAACAGCGCCTCGGGTCTCGGGCTGGCCGCGCTGAGCGGCGTGATCGCGCTGGGCCAGCTCGCCGTCGGGCTGGCCCAGCCGCTGATCGGCCACTGGAGCGACCGCCATGGCGCGGCCCGCGTGATCGTCGTCGGCGCCGCGCTGCTGGCCGCGAGCACGGCGCTGCCGGCGTGGTCGGCCGCACCGGGGCTGGTCGTGCTCGCGCTGCTGGCCGGGGCCGTCGCGAACGGGGCGGTCGGCAGCAACGGCCTGCTGCTCGGCGAGGTCGGCCGCCGCCTCGATGCGGGACGTGCCGCCTGGGCCGTCGGGCTGATCGGTGCCGGCGGTTCGGTGGGCCAGATGCTGCTCGCCCCGGCCGTGCAATGGGCCATCGCCCGCCACGGCTGGGCCGCCGCACTGCTCGGCGTGGCGGCGCTCGCGCTGCTCGCCTGGCCGCTCGCGCTGCCGCTGCGGCGCAGCCCGGGCGCGCCGCCACCGCGCGCGCCGGCCCAGCCGGTGGCCGAGGTGCTGCGCGACAGACGCTTCTGGCGCGTCGCCGCCAGCTTCGGCGTGTGCGGGTTCCACGTCGCGTTCCTCGGCGTGCACATGCCCGGGGTGATCGAACGCTGCGGCCTGCCCGCGGCGCTCGCCGGGACCTGGATCGCGCTGGCCGGCGCGGCCAACATCGCCGGCAGCCTGGCCGTCGGCCTGGCGCTGCGCCGGTACGACCCGGCCCGGCTGCTCGTCGGCCTCTATGGCGTGCGCGCGCTGGGCATCGCCGCGCTGCTGTTGTTGCCTCCGAGCGCCCCGGTGCTGCTCGGCTTCGCGCTGGTGATGGGCGCGAGCCACATGGCGACGCTGCCGCCGACCACGCAGCTGGTCGCGCGTGCCCATGGCGTGGAGCGGCTGGGCACGCTGTTCGGCATCGTGATGCTGGTGCATCAGGCGGGTGGGTTCGCGGGCATCTGGCTCGGCGGCCTGCTGGCCGAGTGGACCGGCAGCGACCGGCTGCTGTGGGGCATCGACATCGCACTGGCGCTGCTCGCGGCCGTGCTCGTGCTGCCGTGGAACCCGGCGCGGACCGCGCCGATGCGGCCGCTGCGCTGGTTCTGGCGTGGGACTTGGCGCGGGGCCTGGCGCTGAGCGGCGCCGGTCGCGTCAGCCGCGGCCGGCCAGCAGTTCGCGCAGCAGGGTGCGCAGCCGCTCGGGGTCGATCGGCTTGGCCAGCGCCGCCTGCACCCCGCTCGCGGCCAGGGCCTGTTCGTCGAAACCGTCCGCGTTGCCGCTGACCAGCAGCACCGGCAGGCCGGGGCGCAGGCGGCGCGCCTCGTGCGCGAGCTGCAGCCCGGTCAGCTGCGGCATCGTGTGGTCGGTGAGCAGCAGGTCGACGGCCTGTGCGCCGTCGGCCAGGCGGTCGAGCGCGGCCCGCGGGTCGCGCAGCAGCGTCACCTGCAGGCCCCACGAGCCGAGCAGTTCGGCGAGGTAGTTGCCCACCATCGGCTCGTCCTCGACCAGCAGCACGCGGCCGGCCAGCGTGCCGGCCGGCGCGGCCGGCGGTGCGGCGAGCTCCGCGGTGTCGAGTGGCGCCGGCGCGGCGGGCAGCATGACGCGGAAGGTCGCGCCCTGCCCGGGTGCGCTGTCGACGACGACATGGCCGCCGTGGTCGTGCACGATGCCGTGCACCATCGCCAGCCCCATGCCCGACCCGTGCCCGACCTCCTTGGTCGTGTAGAACGGATCGAACATGCGCTGCATCACGTCGGGGGCGATGCCGCTGCCGTCGTCGGCCACCCGGAGTTCGACCCAGGTGCCGGCGTCGACCCGCTCGCCGCACGAGCGGCACTGCCAGCCGCCGCGGGCGCACTGCAGCCCCACGCGCAGCCGGCCGGCGCCGGGCAGCGCGTCGCGCGCGTTGATGCACAGGTTGAACAGCACCTGCTCGAGCTGCACCGCGTCGGCCTCGACCGGCGGCAGCGCGGCGTCGTCCTGCAGGCCCTGCGTGTCGAGCAGGATCGAGGAGGGCAGCGTCGCGCGCAGCAGCTGCACGGCCTGGCGCGCCAGCGGTGCCGGCGCGAGCGTGCGCCGCGCCACCGGGCGGCGCCGCGCGAAGGCGAGCATCTGCGCGATCAGCTCGCGCGCGCGCTGCGCGGCCAGGTGCGCCTGGCCGAGCTGGCGCACCAGCGTCGCGTCGCCCAGCGTCTCGGCGCGCTCCTGGCCCATCACCAGGTAGCCGATGACGCTGGTCAGGATGTTGTTGAAGTCGTGCGCGATGCCGCCCGTCAGCTGGCCGATCGCCTCCATCTTCTGCGCCTGGCGCAGCTGCGCCTCGAGCCGGCCGCGCTCGAGCTCGGCGGCGCGGCGTGCGCTGATGTCGCGCAGGTGGCCGACGAAGATGCTGCCCTCGGGCACCGCCGCGACGCTGATCGCGAGCTCGACCGGGATCTCGCGCCCGTCGGCGGTCAACGCGGTGGTCTCGACCAGCCGGCCGAGCATCGGGCCGCGGCCGCTGGCGCGGAAGTGCTTCAGGCCGCGCGTGTGGGCCTCGCGGTGCCGCTCGGGCAGGATCAGTTCGGCCAGCAGGCGGCCGAGCGCGTCGGCGCGGCGGTGGCCGAAGATGCGCTCGGCGGCGGCGTTGAACTCGACGATGCGGCCCTCGCCGTCCATGCCGATCACGGCGTCGAACGCGGCCTCGACGGTGGCGCGCAGGCGCGCCTCGCTGCGCTGCAGCGCCCGTTCGCGCTCGCGGCGTTCGCTGATGTCGCGTGCGATGGCCAGCGCATGTGGCTGGCCGCGGTGGCGGAACGGCATCACGCGCAGGTCGATGTCGAAGCTCGAGTGCCGTGCGTCGGCGCGCAGCGCCGTCGTCTCCACCTGCACCGTCTCGCCGGCCAGCGCGCGGCGCACGAACGAGAGGCGCTCGCGCACGTAGTCGGCCGGCAGCTCGGGCGAATAGTCGCGGCCGATCACCTCGTCGCGGCTGTAGCCGTACATGCGCAGCATGGCCGGGTTGGCGTCGACCACGCGCAGGTTCGAGTCCCACAGCACGAAGCCGTCCGAGGCGGCCTCGAAGATCGCGCGGTACTGCTCCTCGCGCATCTGCAGCGCCTCGATGGCGGCCTTGCGCTCGGTGATGTCGCGCGTGAAGGCCAGCAGGTGCGGGCGGCCGTCGATCACGGCCGGCTTCAGGCGCACCTCGTCCCAGTGCAGGCTGCCGTCCTTGTTGCGGCGCCGCCATTCGAAGGGCGGGCAGTCGCCCGCCCGCGCCCGCGCCATCCACTGCGCGGCGTGCTCGGCGGTGTAGGGCGGCTCGCCGGCGCTGATGTCGGCCACCGTCAGGCGCGGCCATTCGTCGCGCGGCCAGCCGTAGGTCTCGCAGGCCTTCGGGTTGACGTCGAGGATCGCGCCGGTGTCCCAGTCGTGGATGAGGACGGCGTCCTCGGCGGCGTCGAAGATCGCCCGGTAGCTGGCCTCGGAGCGGCGCAGCGCCGCGCCGGCGGCGCGGCGCTCGATCTCGGCGGCGGCACGCACGGCGACGATCTTCAGCATCGCCTCGGCGTGTTCGGCGTCGCCGTCGGCGATCGGCGTGCGGTCCATCGCCACCAGCAGCCCGAGCGGCTCGCCGTGGCCATCGTGCAGCGGGTAGGCGGCATACGAGTCCATGCCCTTGGCGCGGAAGATCGTGCCGGGGCGGAACTCGGCGGCGACGCCGGCCGCGACGTAGCGGTAGTCGCGCCCCACCACCTGCGCGCAGGGCGAGCCCTCGACCGCGTAGTCGAAGCTGGCCAGCGCGCGGCCGTCCATCCAGGCCGCTAGCGTGCGCAGCGTGCAGCGCTGCGGGTCCGCGAACACGGCCACGAAGGCCGTGCTGACCTGCAGCGACTCGGCCAGCTCGGCCACCAGCATGGCGAAGGGTTCGGGCCCGCCGGGCTGCGCGACCGCCAGCGCGATGCGGCGCAGCGCCGCCAGGCGCGAGGGCAGGAGCGAAGCGTCCGCGGCGGCGCGGGCCGGGTTCTCCAGGGGCGACATGGCGCCAGTCTAGGCCGCCGACCGCCGGCCGGGGCCGCGATTGCCCGCGCGATACCGGCCGGATACATGGCCGATGCAAACGCAACCAAACGACGCACGCGGACTGCCCCGTCCGGGCCGCACGACACGCCGCTGATACCGGCGCCGGCGATGCTGGCGTCCTCGCGGCCGAGCGCCGCCGTCCGGGAACACACCATGCCTTTCACCGCCGAACCGTCCTTCGACGACGACCTGCCGCGTGTCGTCGCGCTGCACAGCAGCGGGGCCGGCGGCCGCCAGTGGGACGCCTGGCGTCGCCTGCCGCTGCGCGCCCGCTGGAGCACGCCCGACCTGCTCGGCTACGGCGGCGACGTGGCCTGGCCCGTCGACGCCGGCACGACGCTCGATGCGGAGGCACAGCGTCTCGCGGACCTGCTGAGCGCCGCGCCGCGCGGCGTGCACCTGGTGGGCCATTCGTACGGCGGGACCGTCGCGCTGCAGCTGGCGCTGCGCTGGCCGCAGCACGTGCGCAGCCTGACGCTGTACGAGCCGGTCCGCTTCGCCCTGCTGCGCGACGGCGATGCCGGGCTGTGGCGCGACATCGTCGGCGTCGGCCGCGAGATCGGCGCACAGACGCTGGCGGGCCACGCCGCGACGGCCGCGCACCGGTTCGTCGACTACTGGTCGGGCCCGGGCGCCTGGGCCGGGCTGCCGCGCGCGCGGCAGGACGCCGTGGCCGCCCGCATGGGCAAGGTGCGCGCCGAGTTCGAGGCGCTGTTCGACGACGCGGTGCCGGCCTCGGCCTACCGCCAGCTCGGCATGCCGGTGCGCGTGCTGTGCGGCACGCGTTCGCCGCTGCCGGCGCTGCGCGTCTGCGTGCGGCTCGTGCAGGCCTGCCCCGCGGCACGGCTGGTGCGGCTGGACGGCCTCGGCCACCTCGGCCCGATCGAGGCCCCGGCGCGCGTCGCCGCGCAGCTCGCGCTGCCGCTGACGCACTGGGCGCAGGCCGCCTAGAATCGCGGCCCCGTGCCCGCTCCCTTGCCCGACTCCCGCCAGGCGTGGATCCGCCTGGCCTTCACGCTCGCGCTGATGACGATCGGCTCGGCGGGCATGTACGTGGTCGCGGTGGTGCTGCCGGCGGTGCAGGCCGAGTTCGGCGTCGCGCGCGCCGACGCCTCGCTGCCGTACACGGCGATGATGATCGGCTTCGGCCTGGGCGGCGTGCTGATGGGCCGCCTGGCGGACCGCTTTGGCGTGCTGGTTCCGCTGCTGATCGGCGCGGCCGGGCTCGGCGGGGGCTTCGCGCTCGCCGCCGCGAGCGGCGGGATCGGCAGCTTCGCGCTCGCGCACGGCGTGCTGCTCGGGCTGTTCGGCTGCTCGGCGACCTTCGCGCCGCTGGTGGCCGACACCTCGCTGTGGTTCGTGCGCCGGCGCGGCATCGCCGTCGCGATCTGCGCCAGCGGCAACTACCTGGCCGGCGCGCTGTGGCCGCCGATCGTGCAGCACTTCGTCGAGCTGGTCGGCTGGCGCAGCACCTACCTCGGGCTCGCCGGGCTGAGCGTGGTCGCGCTGCCGCTGCTGGCGCTCGCGCTGCGGGCCCGGCCGCCGGCGCCGGTGGCCGGCGCGGCGCCGGCGGCCCAGGCCGCCGCGTCATCGGCGGTGCGGCCGTTCGGCTTCTCGCTGAACCAGGCCCAGGCGCTGCTGTGCGTCGCCGGCGTGGCCTGCTGCGTCGCGATGGCGATGCCGCAGGTGCACATCGTCGCCTACTGCACCGACCTCGGCTACGGCGCGGCGCGCGGCGCGCAGATGCTCTCGCTGATGCTCGCGGCCGGCATCGTGAGCCGGCTGGTCTCCGGGGCGATCTGCGACCGCATCGGCGGGCTGCGCACGCTGCTGCTCGGTTCGGTGCTGCAGGGCACGGCACTGCTGATGTTCCTGCCGTTCGACGGCCTGGTGCCGCTGTACGTGGTGTCGGCGCTGTTCGGCCTGTTCCAGGGCGGCATCGTGCCGAGCTACGCGATCATCGTGCGCGAGCATTTCCCGAGCGCCGAGGCCGGTGCGCGCGTCGGCACCGTGCTGATGTGCACGCTGCTGGGCATGGCGCTGGGCGGCTGGATGTCCGGCAAGGTGTTCGACCTGACCGGCTCCTACCAGGCCGCGTTCGTCAACGGCATCGCGTGGAACCTGGTCAACCTGGGCATCGCGCTGCTGCTGCTGCACGGCTGGCGGCGCCAGCGCCTCGTCGCGGCGCCGGCGCACTGAGGCCGGCCGGCGTCAGGCCGTGACCGCCTTGCCGGCCTGCCAGCGCGCCAGCTCGGCGCGCGCGGCGCGGCTGTCCAGCGCCGCGTCGGCGCCGGCGCTCGGCGCGCACAGCTCGATCACGTAGCCGTTCGGGTCGCGCAGGTAGATCGAGCGGATGAAGCCGTGGTCGGAGATGCCGCGCACCTCGATGCCGGCCTGCTGCGCCAGCTGCTTCATCGGCAGCAGCGCGGCCTCGTCGACGGCCAGCGCGATGTGCAGGTCGAAGTCGTGCTGGGCGCGGAACTCGAACGGCATGTCCGGCGCCTCGAAGAAGGCCAGGAAGCTGCCGTCGCCGAGGCGGAAGAAGGTGTGCAGCACGGACGTCGGCCGGCCGGTCTTGGTCTCGTGGAGGGTCAGCGCGCCGGCCAGCGGCAGGCCGAGGAAATCCTCGTAGAAGCGGCGCGTCTCCTCGGAGTCGCGGCAGCGGTAGGCGTTGTGGTGCAGGCCGTGGATCATGGTGGGTTCCGGTTCAGAAGTTGGCGAACGCCTGCGTGCGCCGCGGAGCGACGATCAGCGCGTCGAAGGCGCGGTTCACGTCGTTCCAGCACGGCAGCGCGTGCATGCGGGCCAGCCAGCGGGAGATGTTGCGCCAATGCGCGTAGTCGATGCGCACCGCGGCGCCGAGCGTCAGCAGCGCGGCACCGAAGTAGTCGGCCAGCGTGATGGCATCGCCGCAGACGAAATCGTTGTGCGGGCCGATCAGCGCCTCGTCGAGGATGCCGAGCCAGCGCCGGGCGCGTTCGCGGGCCCAGTCCAGCGTGTGCTGCTGGGCCGCCGCATCGCCGCGGTGGTGGTGCGGGAACAGCTGCGGGTAGACGAAGCCGTAGCCGAAGTCGCGCACGAAGCCGGTGTTGAACCAGTCGAGCCGCTCGTTGACGCGCGCGCGCAGCCGCAGGTCGACCGGGTAGGCCGCGTTGCCGTGGCGTTCGGCCAGGTACTTCAGGATCGCGCTGGTCTCGGTCAGACGGAAGCTGCCGTCCTCCAGCACCGGCACCTGGCAGCTCGGGTTCAGTTCGGCGAAGGGCAGCTGCAGGTGCTCGCCGGCGAACAGGTCGACGTGCAGCAGGTCCAGCGCGATGCGCTGGTCGGCCGCGTACAGCAGGATCGCGCGGCTGGTGGTGGAGACCGGGTGGTGGTGGAGCTTCATCGGGGTTCTCACGTTGTTCGGAACGTGCCCGGACTCTAGGCAGCGGCCGCCCGCTGCACATGCCCCGAAGGAGCCACGGCGGCCGCGCATGGCGGGCCATGGTGCGGACATGGCGCGGACATGGACCCTCAGCGCCGGCACTGCTCGCGCAGTGCCGCGGCGGCGAGAAAAGGCAGCGACAGCACGCCCATGCCGGCGCCGAGGTACTCGCCCTTCAGGCAGTCGCCCTGCGCGCCCCGGGCGATGCCGGCGCCGAGCCGATCCGCCGGCGATGCGTCGGCCGGCCCGACACGCCCGGCCTGGGCGGCGAGGCCCGGCCGCCGTGCGCTGTCGCGGATGGCGCGGGCGGTGAGCTCGGAGTCGAGGCGCGGCGGAAGGGCGGGCGCGGCGGAGGCGGGGAGGGCGGCCGCCTCCGCGACCCGGGGTGTTGGCGTCGGCTCCGTCGCCTGCGGCGTGGACAAGGGGGGGCGGCTAGGCGCGGCGTTCACCCGGGTGGGACGCGGCGCGGCGACGCGTGTGTCGGGCGGGGCCGGTCGCGTCGCCGCAGAAACCGGAGGAGTCGTCGGCGCCGCCCGCACCCACGGCAGCAGCCGAACGGCGACCGCCGGGGCGGCCGGGCCGGTGCGCGGCGGCGGCCCCGCCGCGAGCCACAGCCACAGCGCCGCCGCGTGCAGCAGCAGCACGGCAGCCAGCACGGCCGCGCGCCCTCGCTTGCCGCGCCAGGGCTTCATCGTGTCGGACGTTCAGCCGGGGGCTTCGCCGGGCCGGAACTCGAGCAGGTCGCCGGGCTGGCATTCGAGCGCCGCGCAGATGCGCGCCAGCGTGTCGAAGCGCACGCCGCGCACCTTGCCGGACTTCAGCAGCGAGATGTTCTGCTCGGTGATGCCGACCTGCTCGGCGAGTTCGCGCGAGCGCATCTTGCGGCGCGCCAGCATCACGTCCAGGTTGACGACGATGTGGCCCATCAGACGAAGCCCTGGTGGTCCTCGGCCACGCGCACGGCCTCGGCCATCACGGTGGCGATCGCGATCAGCACCGCGGCCAGCAGCACCGCCATGTAGTCGTTCCACGACAGGCTGAGGGCCAGCATGCGTCGGCCCGGCGGGTTGCCCATTGTCAGCAGCACCGAGGCCGCGGCCCGCACCAGCGGCGCCAGCAGCGCCGAGCCGAGCAGCGCCCACGCGAAGCGCCGCAGCCGGGCCAGCGCCGGCCGGCCGAACACCCGGCCGCGCGCGTACTCGCCGAACAGCCGCCACAGCTGCCAGAGCGCATAGAGGCCGAGCGCCACCGGCGCCACGCTGAGCAGGGCGCCGAGCAGCTGCACCTGTGTGTCGACGGTGGTCTCGCGCACGCCGGCCAGCTGCGGCGCGAGTTCGCGCACCGCCTCCGGCGAGGTCCAGAACCAGACCGGCACGGCCAGCAGCACGGCGGCGCCGAACAGGCACAGCGCGCGCACGAGCCGCACGGTGCGGCGCAGCGCCGGGGGCAGTTCGAGCGGGGTCACGGCATCGTCCACGGGTGGCTCCGGTTGTCTGTCATGCATTGAAAGTTTATCGTAAAACAATAAGAAACTGGAGGCGAGATCGCGGAAACCTTGTCCGTACACTCGCGGCATGACCACCTTCACTCCCGTTCCCCTGGGCCGCAGCGAGCTGCGTGTCACCCCGATCTGCCTCGGCACCATGACCTTCGGCGAGCAGGTCGGCGAGGCGCAGGCGCATGCGATCCTGGACCACGCCGTCGCGCGCGGCGTCACCTTCATCGACACCGCCGAGATGTACTCGGTGCCGGCGCGCCGCGAGACCTACGGTGCCACCGAGCGCATCCTGGGCAACTGGTTCGCCGCCCGGCCCGGGATGCGCCAGAAGGTCGTGCTGGCCAGCAAGGTGGCCGGGCCGTCGCGTGCCATGGACTGGGTGCGCAACGGCAGCGCGGACCTGACGCGCGCCGAGATCGTGGCCTCCTGCGACGCGAGCCTGCAGCGGCTGCGCACCGACGTGATCGACCTCTACCAGATCCACTGGCCGGCGCGCAACGTGCCGACCTTCGGCGCGATCTACTTCGACCCGGCCAAGGAGCGCGCCTATGCGTCGATCCACGAGCAGCTCGAGGGCCTGGCGGACCTCGTCAAGGCCGGCAAGGTGCGTGCGATCGGGCTCTCCAACGAATCCGCCTGGGGCGTGGCCGAGTTCGTGCGCGTGGCCGAGCAGCACGGCCTGCCGCGCATCGCGAGCGTGCAGAACCCGTACGCGCTGACCAGCCGCGCGCTCGACAACGGCCTGGACGAGGTGATGTACCGCCTCGGCGTCGGGCTGCTCGCGTACTCGCCGCTGGCCTTCGGCGCGCTGACCGGCAAGTACGACGAGATCGGCCTGGACGGCGACCGGCAGCCTGGCCGGCTGGCGCTGTTCGATTCGATGAAGAAACAGCGCTGGGGCCGCCCCGAGGCGATCGCCGCGGCGCGGCTGTACAACGCGCTCGCGCGCCGCCACGGCCTGCAGCCCGCGCAGCTCGCGCTGGCGTTCTGCTACCGCAGCTGGCGTGTCGCGAGCACGATCATCGGCGTGACCTCGCGCGAGCAGCTCGACCAGGACCTCGACGCCTGGGGCACGACGCTGTCGCCCGAGCTGCTGGTAGAGATCGACGCGATCCGCTGGACGCACCGCGACCCGGCGCAGTAGCGGCCCGCGCGGACGCCGCTCACACGAACTCGAGCCACTCGCCGTGCGGGTGCGCCCGCGCGAGCGTGCGGGTCGCGCCGCCCGGCCAGAGGGTCAGGCGCAGTTCGGCCGGCTCTCCGCTGGCATGGAACTCCATGCTCAGCCAGGCGAGCGGCGCCGACGTGGAGGCCTGGGCGCCGGCCGCGGCGAGCGCGGCCTCGATGCGTGCGCGCGTCGCGGCGGGCAGGTACTGCCAAACGACCGAGTGCACCAGCACCGTCGCGACACCTGTGCGCGGCTGGCACTCGCGCTCGACCCAGTCGGCCGCGTCGCCGGCATCGAGCGTGAAGGGGTGGCGGCGCGCCAGTTCGAGCGCGCCGTCCAGCCGTGCGGCGCGGGCGGCCTGGTCGGGCCACACGTAGGCGCGCAGCCGCAGCGCCGCCTGCGGGTCGTGCAGGTCGATCGGCGCGAGGTCGTTGCCGCGCCGGTCGGCGACCGCGATGGCGGCGGGCAGCGCCGGCGCCGGGCCGCGCCAGTCCGACACCAGCTGCACCGGGCTGGCCGGGTCGCCCCAGCGGGCCGCGCCGAGCCGGTAACCGAAGTGGTCCCACAGCAGGTTCAGCCCTGCACTGGCGCCGATCTCGCGCAGCGCGAGCGGCAGGCCGGTCTGCTGCGCGACCGCCGCGTAGCCGGCCAGCAGCACGGCGCTGCGCAGCACCTCGTTGGTCTGCGGAGCGCGCGCCAGGTAGTCTCGCAGGTGGGCGCCTTCATCGCCGAGCACCCGGCCGAGCAGCGGGCCCAGCTGGGCCGCGTCGAACGCCGGCGCCGCGGGCGGGTAGAGCGCTGCCAGCGCCGGCGGACGCCCGGCCAGCGCAAGCGCGTGCAGCGCGCCGGCCAGGCGCAGCGGGACGAGATCGGCCCGCGCATCGCCGGGCCAGGCCGGCAGCAGCGTGCGCGTCGGGCCGCTGGCACGCCAGTCGTCCAGCAGCCAGCGCAGCAGCGCCGCCATGAACGGCGAGCCGAGGCGCTCGCACCAGCCGATCTGTTCCTCGAAGGCGAGCACCAGCGGATCCGGATCCATCCCGGCATTGGAGCATGGCTACCATGCGCGCCATGGCGAAGAAGGACAAGCACGTCAGCGAGACCCCGGCCACCGCCTGGCTGCGCGAGCACCGCGTGGAATTCACCGAGCATGTATACGACTACGTCGAGCACGGCGGCACCGAGGAATCGGCGCGCCAGCTGGGGATCGACGAGCACGCGGTGGTCAAGACGCTGGTGATGCAGGACGCCCGCGCCGAGCCGCTGATCGTGCTGATGCACGGCGACCGGCAGGTCAGCACGAAGAACCTGGCGCGCGCGATCGGCGCGAAGTCGGTCGAGCCCTGCAAACCCGAGGTCGCGCAGCGCCACAGCGGCTACCAGGTCGGCGGGACCTCGCCGTTCGGCACGCGCAAGGCGATGCCGGTGTACGTCGAGGCGTCGGTGCTGGCGCTGCCGAAGATCCACATCAACGGCGGCCGGCGCGGCTACCTGATCGGCCTCGAACCGCGCGTGCTGACCGAGCTGCTCGGGGCGCGGCCGGTCGAGTGCGCGCTGGACGCGTGATCAGGCCCTAGACTGTCGGCGCCGGCCCGCGGGCCGGCAGCGTTCTCAGGGCGGGGTGGAAGTCCCCACCGGCGGTATCCGTGGCGCGACCACGGGAGCCCGCGAGCGCTCGCCGCGGCCTCTGCTCGCGGCGAGGTCAGCAGACCTGGTGAGAGGCCAGGGCCGACGGTCACAGTCCGGATGAAAGAGAGCGCGTTGCCCGTGCGCCGTGTCGGTCCGTCCGCCGCGGCGCGCGGCTGCGTGCGCCCTGATTCTGGTCTTCACCTGTCCAAGAGGTTCACCATGAATCAGATCCTTGCCAACGACCCCCACGGTGCCGCCATCGCGATCATCTCGTCGATGTGGCACGCCGACCTCGTGGCCCGCGCCCGCGCGGCCTGCGTCGACGAACTGCAGCGCCGCGGCTGGCCGCCCGACCGGCTGCAGGCGCACGAGGTGCCCGGGGCCTTCGAGATCCCGCTGCTCGCGCAGACGCTCGTGCGGCGCGGCGGCATCGCGGCCGTGGTCGCCTGCGCGCTGGTCGTCGACGGCGGCATCTACCGGCACGACTTCGTCGCCGGCGCCGTGATTGACCGTATAAGTCCTGTCGCGCCGGTAGATGCCAGCCTTCAGCCCGGCGCCGCGCAGGTCGGCGACCAGGGACTCCGCGGCAGCGCGCGGCGCCGCCACGCGCAGTTCGCGCAGCACGTAGTCGCCGCGCATCACCGGCGGCGGGTCGTATTCGCCGCCGGCGCCGCTGCGCCAGATCGGCGCCAGCACGGCCGATAGGAGGATGGCCGCGGCCAGCCCTACCCGGATCGTGCGGCGCTCGCGCCATGGCGAGGCCGGGCGGGAGGGGGCCGGTTCGCGCAGTGGAGCCATCGGCGCCTTCCTCTGTCAGTCCGGGCAAGGCCGGATCAGCGGCGAAACTTGCGCCGAACCTGCGGCAGGATCTCGGCCGCGGCATGCAACGTGCTCGCGCGGAATCGCGCGATGTCGTCCAGGCTCCAATCCTCACGCTCAGAACTTGCCCGGCTTCGGGTCCGGGCACCGTAAAGGCCTCCAGCGTGGCGGCGATCTCGGCCGCATGCGACTCGTCGTCCGCACTCACCGAACGACTCTTTCGATCCGGGGCGCCCAGCCAGTTCGTGAGGCTCCCGGCGGGCCCCAAGAGCCCCCACGAGGCGCCGTTCCTTTGACCAGAACCATCTCCAAGCGGCGCACGTAGTCAATCGGGCATTCTTATGGCTGTTCATCCGGATCGGGCTGTTGAGTGGACTGGGGGTTTGGCGATTTCCAGTCTCTCAAAACCTCTCCGGGTGAACACCCGCAACAACCTATTGAAGCTTCACTCCTACCCCGAACCAAAGGAACGACACATGAAGAGCTTCGACCTGAAGTCCGCCCTGCTGCGGGCATTCGTGTCCTGCGCCCTGATGCAGGCCGCCCTGCCGGCGTCTGCCGACCCCACCGACCCGGTGGTGTCGATCATCTCGCCGGGGCTGGGCACCCTGGGGTGGTGGCTGCTGCTGTTCAGCTGATCAGGAAAGGCCACGCAAGCCGTCGTCGGCCAGCAGTGTCCGGTTGACGGCATGGCGCTGCGCAAAGGATGCCCGGTGCTCCGCCGGGACCTGCCCCAAGCGCGGCCTCCACCCAGCACCGGGCCGCGTGCGGGCACGCGGCCCGGCGTCCCCGGCACGCGCGAAGGCCTGCGCCAGCGTTAGCCAGGTCTGCGGCGGGTAGCACTTGGCGCTCATGCCGGTCGCGGCATGCGGCTGCAGGTCGGTGGCGAGCTCGAGCGCCTGCGCGGTGGCGGCCTCCCCGTCCAGGTCCAGCCAGCGCACCAGCTCGCGCCACTGCAGCGAACGCGCGGGGCCGTGCAGGCCGAGCTCCAGACATTCGCGGCGCACACGCCGCAGGCGGTCCACCACCTCGGCCGCCTCGCCCTGGTACGACCATTCGAACCAGGCCGACTGGACCAGCGGCACGTCGTGGTGATCCGCGGCCAGCCGGCCGAGCGCCGCCAGGTGGCGGCGCGACGGCAGGCCGTCCTGCTCCGCCGCGCGAGCCCGCACCAGCTCGGGCACTGCATGCCCAGCACGATGCCCACCGGCAGCTTGTCGACCAGCGCGCGCGGCATCGGTCCGGCCGAGCGTCAAGCAGAGCTGCGCCAGCGCCACGCGCGCCTTGGCCTGCGCCGCCGGCGCGGCCTGCGCACCGGCCGACGAGACGGCCTCCTGCAGCGCCGGCAGGGCCTCGTCGATGATCGAGTCCGGCCTCGATGGCTGCCACTCCGCGGCCTCGGTCGAAGGCGAGGGCTTCAAGCCCGGGCCGATGGGCTCGCGCGGCCTGGGGCAACTCGCCTACGACAAGGGCATCCGCGTGCTGGCCGCCTCACAGGCCAACGACGTCGCGATGGAAATGGCGAGCCTGCGCCACGGGCTCCTCACCTACGCCCTGCTGAAGGATGGACTGGAAGCGGCCCGGGCCGACTTCCGGCCGGCGGACCGCCGCATCGAGCTGGGCGAGTGGCTGGCCTACGGCGTGGTGGGCGTGCCCAGGCTGCAGGCCGCGGAGGCCGTGGGCCAGCGCGGCGTGCTGCTGGAGCCGGCCGCGGGGGCCGCGCCGGCCGCCCGGGCCCGCCGCGCCCAGCAGCCGCGGCTGTTCGACTTCGCGAAGAAGAAGGACAGCCCGCTGCTCGAGGCGCTGCGTTAGCCCGCGCTCGGCCTCAGGGCGCCGCCAGCACCTGCTGGAAGAAGCCGCGCACCAGCACGTTGCAGAACGGCGGCACGAGCGTGCCGTGGTAGACCGCCTGCACGTTCGCGCCAGCGGCGGCCTTCTGCTGCTGGAAGCCGCCGTACAGCGTGTCGCCCAGCACGCCGGCCGGCAGCGTCGAGCGCGTCTCGAGGTCGAACACCGGGACGGGAATGTTGCGCGTCGCGAAGTCCGCCTGCGCGACGGTGGTGTTGATCGGGAAGAACACCGTCGGATCCTGCTGTCCGCCGCACATCGCCAGCGGGCGCTGCGGCGTCCAGCCGAGCAGCGTGTTGTTCTGCAGCGCGGTGCGGAACGCCGAGGTCGGGTAGCCGGTCTTGAAGCCGTCGGTCAGCAGGCCGCCGGTGCCGAACAGCCTGGTCAGCGTCGGGTCGGCCGGCAGCTTGCCCTGCGCGATCAGGTCGTTGACCGACGAATCGCTGGGGAAGATGTTCGGCGCCGTCGTGTCGTACGGCGCCTGGTACACCGCCGAGGCCGAGCTGTAGATGTTGCCGTAGCTGAACTGGTAGCTGGTCAGCAGGAGCGGCGTGAAGATCAGCGCGCCGGCGTTGATCGGCCCGGTGCCGTTCACCAGGTCGCCGAAGCCGACCAGGTTGTACGGGCCCGACATGCCCGCCGAGGCGGTGACCGTGAGCTCGCTGGCGTAGCCGCGTTCGATCTCGCGGTGCGTGGCCATCGCGACGTGGCCGCCCTGCGAGTAGCCGGTGATCAGCAGCTGCGACGACGCGGTCGTGCCGCCGACGGTGGCCAGGTGCCGCTTGGCGGCGCGCAGGCTGTCGATCATGTCGGTCGCCTGCGACTCCGCGTTCAGGTACGGGTGCCAGTCGAGCGAGCCGTCGTAGCCGAGGTAGTTCGGCGCGACCACGATGAAGCCCTGCGCCGCGTACATCGCCACCAGCAGCGAGGCCTCGCTGTCGGTGCTGGCCAGCGCCATGTTCTTCGACTTGTTGGTGGCGGTGCCGTGCGCGTACAGCAGCACCGGCCGCGCGCCGGTGCAGGCGGGGTCGGTCCCGGTCGGCACGAACACGCCGGCCGATGCGCGCGCCCCCGCGCCGCCCGGGGCGCGGGTGGAGTACTGGATATAGCGCACGGTGACGTCGCAACGCGCCGTGCCGGTGAGGGCCTGCGCCCCCGAGGCGGCCGTGCCGGCGTCGATCTGCGCGCGGGTCGACTGGCCGAGCACCAGCCCGCTCAGGACCGTGCCGCGCTCCGGCGGATCCTCGTCGCCGCCGCCGCACGCCACGAGCAGAGCCGCGGCCAAGGCCGCGCTGGTCCATTGGAGAAATCGCATGGTCGGGTGTCCCCTGGATGGTCGTTCGAGGCCGAGCAGCTTAGCCCTGCGCAGCCCGGCACCGGGCGAGGGCTAACCCGATTCCGCCTGGAGCGGCGCCTCTAGGAGCGGCGTGCGGGCCCGCTGGCGGCGCAGCATCCACAACAGGAAGCCGGCCAGGCCGCTGCCGGCGAGCACCAGCCCGGCGGTCGCCGCCGACCAGAAACCCAGCGCACCCTGCAGGGCCGGCGGTGCGGCGCCGGTCAGGTCGAAGGCGAGGGTGTAGCCGCCGCCCAGGCCGACGCCCCAGATCGCCGCCACGTAGATCAGCATCGGCACGACCGCGATGCGCCACGCGCGCAGCACGAAGGCGGCGACGGTCTGCGCGGCATCGGCCACGTGGAACAGGGCCACCCAGGTAAGCAGCGGCAGTGCCGCCGCGGCGATCGCGGCGTCGCCGGTGTAGAGGCCGAGGATCGGCGCGCGCAGCAGGTAGACCGCCCCGCCCATCGCCGTCGCGATCACCACGCACAGCTCGAGGCTGTGCCAGCCGACCCGGCGCGCATCGCGCAGGTCGTCCGCGCCGATCGCCTGCGCGACCAGCGTGCTGGACGCGTTGGCGATGGCCAGTGGCACCATGAACATCGCCGACACCAGGTTCAGCGCGATCTGGTGCCCGGCCACCGGCACCGTGCCGAAGCGGGCGATGAAGAAGGCCATGAAGCTGAAGCCGGTCACCTCGACCATCACCGAGGCGCCCATCGGCACGCCCAGCCGCAGCAGCGTGCGCAGGCTCGCCCGCTGCGGGCGGCGCAGCCGCGTGCCGAGCGCGAACGGCGCGTAGAACGGGTCGCGCCGCAGGATCTGCCAGGCGCCCAGCAGCATCAGCGCCATGCAGACGGCGGTGGCGATGCCGCAGCCCGGCGCGCCCAGCGCCGGAACGCCGTAGCCGCCGAACACCAGCAGCGCCGACAACGGCAGCTTCAGCAGCAGCGCGCCGAGCTGCAGCGCCATCACGATCTTCGGCCGCGAGACCGCGTTGTTGAAGCCGCGGAAGGCCGTGAACACCAGCGCGCAGGGCAGGGCAAAGGCGAGCGCGCCGAGATAGCCGCGCACCTTGGCCGCGACCGCCGGCTCGGCGCGCGCGAGTTCGAGGAAGGGCTGCGGGAACAGCAGCAGCGCGCAGCCCGGCAGCGACAGCAGCAGCGCGAGCCAGACCGCCTGGTGCAGCTGTTCGCCGGCCTGCGCGAGCTGCTTCGCGCCGTACAGCTGGCCGGCGATCGGCCCGACGGCCAGCACCACGCCCATCAGGCCGATGAAGATCGTGATGTAGGCCGAGGCGCCGATCGCCAGCGCGGCGAGGTCGAGCGCGCCGGCGCGCGCCACCAGCAGCGTGTCGATGGTCGAGAACGCGAGCACGGCGAGCTGGCCGACGAGCACCGGCCAGGCCAGTGTCGCGATGCGCCGCACACTGCCCAGGAAGGCCGGCCGCCTCACGTCGGCGTCCCGCCGCGTTCCGCGTAGCGGTTGAAGCGCCAGGCCGTGCCCTGCATCGTGATGCGCCGCCAGGTGGCGCGCTTCTCGCCGGGCGACATCACCGGCCAGTGCTGCACCTCCTCGACGGTGCGGCCGCAGCCCTTGCAGACGTCGTCGCCCTGGCTGGTCGAGCAGATCGCGATGCAGGGCGCGTCCGGCGTCGTCGCGTACCAGGCCAGCCAGGCCTCGCGGGCCGGCGCCGGCAGACTGTCCTCGTCGCAGGCGTCCTCGTGGTAGTACACCATCAGCGCATACACCTCGGCCAGCGCACGCACCTCGGGGCAGGCGCTGATGCCGTCGATCGACGGGCGTCGCTCGCGCCACCAGTTGATGGCCGATTCGATGTCGGTGATGTGCAGGGCGGCCATGGCGGGGGGCGAAGGATAGCGCCCTCGCGCCGTTGGGGATTTCGCGCGGGGCTTTCTCTGGCACCATGACGCGGCACGCCCCGGGGCGCGCCCGCCCGATGAGCCCGAACGACGATGACGACCGCACGGTGATCCGCCCGGCGCACCGCGCCATGCCGATCCACGTGCTGCCGCCGGGCACGCGGCTCGAAGGGCTGGAGATCATCGGCCTGATCGGCGAAGGCGGCTTCGGGATCGTCTACCTGGCCTACGACCATTCGCTGGAGCGCCAGGTCGCGATCAAGGAGTACATGCCGGCCACGCTCGCCTCGCGCAGCGCCGACGGGCCGCAGGTCTCGATCAAGTCGGAGCGCCATCGCGACACCTTCGCCGCCGGGCTGAAGAGCTTCGTCAACGAGGCGCGGCTGCTGGCGCGCTTCGACCACCCGGCGCTGGTCAAGGTCTACCGCTTCTGGGAAGGCCACGGCACCGCCTACATGGCGATGCCCTTCTACGAAGGGCCGACGCTGAAGGCGGCGCTGGCGGCGCTCGGCCAGCCGCCCGACGAAGCGCTGCTGCGCGCCTGGCTGCGCCCGCTGCTGGACGCGCTGTCGCTGATGCACCGGGAGCAGTGTTATCACCGCGACATCGCGCCGGACAACATCCTGCTGACCGACCGCGGCCCGCTGCTGCTGGACTTCGGTGCCGCGCGCCGCGTGATCGGCGACATGACGCATGCGCTGACGGTGGTGCTGAAGCCGGGCTACGCGCCGATCGAGCAGTACGGCGAGTCGTCCTCGATGGTGCAGGGCCCGTGGACCGACCTGTACGCGCTCGCCAGCGTCGTGCACTTCGCGGTCACCGGCGGCTTCGCGCCGCCGAGTTCGGTCGAGCGCATCATGGAAGACACGATGCAGCCGCTCGCGCAGCGGCTGCACGGGCGCTACGGTGCCGGCTTCCTGCGCGCCGTCGACGCAGCGCTGGCGGTGCGCCCGAAGGACCGCCCGCAGAGCGTCGCCGAATTCCGTGCGCTGCTCGACGCGGACCTGCCGCCGGACAGCGCGGACCGCTTCCCGCCCTCGGGCTTCGCGGTCACGTCGGGGTTCCAGAATTCGGGCTTCGCGCCGTCGGGCTTCGACAAGCAGGCCTTCGCGCCGACGCGGCCGCGCACGGAAACGCCACCGCCGCCGGCTGCCGTGCCGACGCCGAAGGAGGGGGCCGGCTCGCGCCGGCAACTCGGCCTGCTGCTCGGCGCGGTGGCGCTGCTCGCCGTCGGCGGTGGGGCGGCGTTGAGCCTGTTGCGGCGCGACGGCGATTCGGCCCCGGCGCCCGCTCCGGCATCACCCCCCGCACCGCTGCCGGTGACCGAGGCGCCGCCGCCGCTGGTCGAACCGCCTGCTGCCACGCCTGCCGCGCCCGCTGCGGCACCTGCGGAGGTGCCCGCGCCGCCCCCCGCGCCGGCCCGCTTCGACGAACCGCCGCCCATCGCGCCGCCGGCGCCGGTGCCGCCACCGATCGCGGCGCCCGTGCCGGCACCACCGCCACCGCCACCCCCGGCTCCGGTGCCGGCCCCGCCCGCGCCGCGCGTCGAGCCGGCCCCGGCCCCGGCCCCGCCGGCGGTGGCCCGTCCCCCCGCCGACCCGCCATCCCCAAGAGTCCGGGTGTTGCCCGCGAGGTGCAGTGATATTCTGCAGAAGGGCTCCCTCGAGCCGCTGACGGCCGAGGAAGCGGCTTACCTGAAACGGGAGTGCCGATGAACGCTGTCCTCGGGGCCCGCCGGGCCCGGCTTCATGCCGTCGCCGCGCTGGCCGCGCTGGTTTCGATGCTGCTGGCGGGCTGTGCCGCGCCGCCGGCCGCGCCACCCCCTCCGCCGAGCAATCAGCCGGTGCCGTTCGAGCAGGCCATCGCGGCCGTCTCCGAGTCGCTCGCGGCCCAGGTGCAGCCGGCCAAGCCCGCGGGGCTGCTGGCCCAGCTGCAGGCCAAGCCGGCCCGCCAGGTGGTCGTGCTCGACCCGTCGCTGGCCGCCGGCAGCGGCCAGCAGACCGCGGGCACGCAGCAGCTCGACCGCGGTGTCACCGACCGGCTGGCCGCCCGGGCCGAGGCCTTCGAGGTGCTGCCGTTCCGCGCCGCCAACCTGGCGCGCGCGCAGCTGCTGCTGACCGGGACGCTGACACGCGTGCCGCAGGCCTACCGGCTGAACCTCGCGCTGACCGACCTGAAGACCGGCCTCGTCGCGGCCCAGGCGTCCGCGGTCGCGACCGAGGCCACGGTCGACATGAGCCCGCTGCCGTACTACCGCGACAGCCCGGTGCTGGTGAAGGACAAGGTGATCGATGGCTACGTGCTGACCAGCGCGACGCCGGCGGGCCAGCGCGCCGACCCGGTCTACCTCGAGCGAATCGCCACCGCGACCGTGATCAACGAGGCGATGGTCAGCTACAACGCCGAACGTTACGAGGAGGCGCTCGGCCAGTACCGCAGCGCGCTGGCGACGCCGGCGGGCGAGCAGATGCGCGTGCTCAACGGCATCTACCTCAGTACGACCAAGCTGAACCGGCCGGCCGAGGCCGAGGCCGCGTTCGGCCGCGTCGTCGCGTTCGGCATCGCGGCCAACGAGCTGGGCGTGAAGTTCCTCTTCAACCCGAACAGCACCGACTTCTGGTCCGACCCGAAGATCAGCGGCCCGTACGAGATGTGGTTGCGCCAGATCGCGCGGGAGGCCGGCAACGCCCGTGTCTGCATGGACGTGGTGGGGCACACCAGCAAGACCGGCTCCGAGGCCTACAACGACGCCCTCTCGCTGCGCCGTGCCGCCAACATCCGTCAGCGGCTGGGCGCGGAGGCGGGCGAACTCGCCAACCGCACCAAGCCGCTGGGCATGGGCTTCCGGCAGAACCTGGTGGGCAGCGGCACCGACGACGCGGTCGATGCGCTGGACCGCCGCGTCGAATTCAAGATCGTTCCCTGTCCCTGAGCCCGTTTCGCTCCTGATTCGGGCGCCGACCGGACCGTCAGGCCGCGACCGCTTCGCCGACCAGTTCGTCGATGCGGGTGCGGGCCTCGGCCAGCGCGGCGGCCTCCGCGTCCGGGCCCATCGCCATCCCTTCGGCGAAGACCGGCTGCACGTCGGTCATGCCGAGGAAGCCGAGCACCGACTTCAGGTACGGCAGCTGGGTGTCCAGCGGCGTGTCGCGGTAGCGGCCGCCGCGCGTCAGCACGAGCACGACGCGCTTGCCCTTCAGCAGCCCCTCCGGGCCCTGCTCGGTGTAGCGGAAGGTGACACGCGCCCGCGCGATCGCGTCGATCCAGTTCTTCAGCGCGGCGGGCACGCCGAAGTTGTACATCGGCACGCCGATCACCACCACGTCGGCCGCCTGGATCTCGGCGATCAGCGTGTCGTCGAGGGCCACGCGGGCGGCCTGCTCGGGGCTGCGCTGGGCGGGCTCGGTGAACAGCGCCTGCAGCGCCGCCTCGTCGAGCGCCGGGTGCGGCGTGCGGGCGAGGTCGCGCAGCACGACCTGGGCGTCCGGGTGCTGCTCGCGCAGGCGTGCGACCAGCTCGCCGGCGAGCCGGCTGGAGTGCGAACCCGTGGTGCGGGCACTGGCGTGGATCTGCAGGATGTTCATGAGCGGGTCCGGGCGTTCGTTGCTTCGATAGGAACAATCTAGGCCCATGTCTCTGAGATGAGAAGACATCGCCGTGGATATGATCGTTGCACCCGTGGAACGATGAAGTGGCCATGACCCTCGAACCCAACGACCTGCTGCTGTTCGCCCGCATCGCCGAGGAGGGCAGCTTCAGCGCGGCGGCACTGAAGCTCGGCCTGCCGAAGTCGACCGTGTCGCGCCGCCTCGCCGCGCTCGAGGCGCAGCTCGGCGAGCGGCTGATGCAGCGCACGACCCGCAAGCTCGCGCTGACCGACATCGGCCAGGCCGTGCTCGAGCACGCGCGCCAGGTGGTGCTCGAAAGCGAGGCCGCGGCGGCGCTCGCGCAGCACCGCCAGGCACAGCCCAGCGGCCGGTTGCGCGTGTCGATGCCGGCGGACTTCGCGACCGTCGTGCTCGGGCCGCTGCTGGCGAACTTCGTGCAGCAGCATCCGGCGATCTCGCTCGAACTCGACCTCTCGCCGCGGCGCATCGACCTGATCGGCGAGAACTTCGACCTCGCGCTGCGCATGGGTGACCTCGCCGACGACGCGACGCTCGCTGCGCGGCCGATCGCGAGCTTCTCGGTCGGGCTGTATGCGGCGCCGGCATACCTGAAGCGCCGCGGCCGTCCGCGTGAACCGCAGGCGCTGCTGGCGCACGACACCCTGCGGCTGCTGACCCGCTCGGGCGAGCAGGCCCCCTGGGTGCTGACACGCGGCGACGCGCGCTGGGAAGGTGCGCCGCCGGCACGCGCCAGCGCGAACGCCCCCGACCTGCTGACGCTGCTAGCGCGGCAGGGCGCCGGCATCGCCGCGGTCGCCGACCACTTCGCCGAAGCGCACGTGAGCGCGGGCGAACTGGTGCCGGTGCTGCCCGACTGGAACCTGCCGAGCGCGCCGGCCTGGGCGGTGTTCCCGGGCCGCCGGCTGATGCCGGCACGCACGCGCCTGTTCCTCGATGCGCTCGCGGCGGAATTTGTCGGCCCGCGCTGCGCCGCGCAACGGGAGAAGCTGTCCCGCATGCGCGGGGCGGCCGCGCGCTGAACCGGCCGCGACGTGGTGCGACAATGCCGCCACCCGGAGGGACCGGCCTTGCTCGACATCGAAGCCCCGAACGTCGACTCCGCGCGCATGCGGCGCGCGGGCAAGGAACTGCTGTCGCTGGCGCTGATGGATTCGCGCAACCACACGCTGCGCTGGATCGCCGCCTACGAACGCGCGCTCGAGGCGACGGCACTGAACGTGCCGCAGGTCGATGAGCTGAGCCCGCCGGCATGGGAACTGGGCCACATCGGCTGGTTCCAGGAGCGCTGGATCGCGCGCAACGTGCAGCGCCAGCGCGGCGCGCGCTGCGACCCGTCGCAGGCCCGGCTCGCCTCCATCCTGCCCGATGCGGACCGCTGCTTCGACGACGCGCAGGTGCCGCATCCGCAGCGCTGGCAGGTCGCGCTGCCCGAGCTGCAGGCGATCCGCCAGTACCTGGTCGACACGCTCGAGACCACGCTCGAACTGCTGGACACGACGCCCGACGACGACGACGAGGCGCTGTACTTCTATCGACTCGCGCTGTTCCACGAGGACATGCGCGGCGAGGCCTTCGCACACATGTCGCAGACGCTGGGCTTCGACGCCGGCCTGCTCGGCTCCCCGGCGGCGGTCAATCCGCGCGAGCCGCTGCTGTTCCCGGCCACCGCCTGGCAGCTCGGCTGCGAGCCCGGCGGGTTCGTGTTCGACAACGAGAAGTGGGTGCACCAGGTCGCGATCCCCGAGTTCGAGATCGACGCGCAGCCGGTCAGCTGGGGGCAGTTCGCCGAGTTCGTCGAGGACGGCGGCTATGACCAGCCGGCGCTGTGGCACCCGCAGGGCTGGGACGAACTGCAGCGCGAAGGGCGGCGCTGCCCGCGCCACGTCGACCAGATCCGCCACGGTGTGCTGCAGCAGCGGCTCGGCCGCCTGATGCGCGTGCCGCTCGCGCAGCCGGCGCTGCACGTCAGCTGGTACGAGGCCGACGCCTGGTGCCGCTGGGCCGGTCGCCGCCTGCCCACCGAACCCGAGTGGGAGGCGGCCGCGCACCAGGGGGCGAGCCGCGGCTTCCGCTGGGGCGACGTGTGGGAGTGGACGGCCAGCACCTTCCAGCCCTACCCGGGATTCGCGCCCGGCCCGCAGCGCGAGTACTCGCAGGCGGCCTTCGGCTCGCACAAGGTGCTGCGCGGCGCGTCTTTCGCGACCCGCGGGCGCATGCGCAGCGCCAAGTTCCGGGCCTTCGAGCGCCCCGAGCGCGACCACCTCTTCTGCGGCTTCCGCAGCTGTGCGATTTAGCACGGCGGGCGCGCCTCCAGCAAGAACTCCCCACAACAGTCCGCGCCCGCCCGGCCGAAGACCGCCGGGTGATCCTTCTCACTCCCACCTACGATCCCTGGGGCGTCGTGGCATCGCTGCTCGTCGCGACGTTCGCCTCCTATGTCGCGCTCGACCTGTCACGGCGCGTGCGCACGCGCGAGCGCGGGGTCGCGCTGGCCTGGTGGATCGGCGGCTCGCTGGTGATGGGCACGGGCATCTGGTCGATGCACTTCGTGGGCATGCTGGCCTTCCGGCTGCCGATCGAACTCGGCTACACGCGGCTGCTGACGCTGGTGTCGTGGTTCGCCGCGGTGGCGGTGTCGGCGGTCGCGCTGGGCGTGGCCGGGCACGGCCGGCTCGGCCTGCGCCGCCTCGCGCTCGGCGCGTTGCTGATGGGTGCCGGCATCTGCGCGATGCATTACCTCGGCATGGCGGCGCTCGACATGTCTCCCGCGATCGTCTGGAACGGGCCGCTCGTGGCGGCCTCGGCGCTGATCGCCGTGGCCGCGTCGGCGGCGGCGCTGTCCATCTTCTGGTGGCTGCGCCAGGGTGACGAGCGGCGCCTGTCGCTGCGCCAGGCCGGCGCGGCGCTGGTGATGGGCCTGGCGATCTGCGGCATGCACTACACCGGCATGGCGGCGGCGGGCTTCCCGGCCGACGCAGTCTGCCTGAGTGCCGGCGTGCTCGGCGGCAACAGCCTGGGCACGATCGTCGCGCTGGCGTCGGTGACGCTGCTCGCGCTGACACTGTTCACCTCCGTGCTGGATGCGCGCCTGCAGGACCGCGCCGCACGCCTCGCGCGCTCGCTGCGCGAGGCCAACGGCCAGCTGCGCGAGGCCAACGAGGCGCTGCGCCGCCAGGCGCTGCTGGACGGCCTGACCGGCCTGCCGAACCGGCGCCTGTTCGAGGAGCAGCTGAAGGCCGCGCTGGCACGCGGCGCGCGGGCCGGCGGCCGGACCGGCCACGCCGGCGAGACCACGCTGCCGGCGGACCCTCCGCGGCTGGCCGTGCTGTTCGTGGACCTGGACGGCTTCAAGCCGGTCAACGACTCGTTCGGCCACGACACCGGCGACCTGGTGCTGTGCCAGACCGCGGCGCGCCTGCGCGGCGCCGTGCGCGCCGCCGACACGCTCGCCCGCGTCGGCGGGGACGAGTTCCTGGTGCTGATGCAGGACCTGAGCGGACCGGCGGATGCGGTGACGCTCGCGCGCCGCCTGATCGAGACCGTCAGCCGCCCGATCGAGCTGCAGCAGCGCACGCTGCAGATCTCCTGTTCGGTCGGCATCGTCGTGTACCCCGACGACGGCCAGGCCGACCGCCTGGTCGCGCACGCCGATGCGGCGATGTACGCGGCCAAGCGCGCCGGCGGCGCCACCTGGGCGATGTTCGAGTCGCGCATGGACGCCGGTGCGCTCGAACAGCTCGGCCTGGCCGGCGAACTGCGCCAGGCGGTGGAACGCGGCGAACTGCTGCTGCACTACCAGCCGAAGGTCGACGCGCAGCACGGCACCATCTGCGGCGTCGAGGCGCTGCTGCGCTGGCGCCACCCGACGCGCGGCCTGGTCAGCCCGGCGGTGTTCGTGCCGATCGCGGAGCGCTTCGGCTTGATCGGCCAGCTCGGCGCCTGGGTGATCGACGAGGCCTGCCGGCAGATGGCGCAATGGGCCGATGCAGGCGTGCGCATCCGCGTGGCGATCAATCTGTCGGTGCACCAGCTGCGCGAGGACGGCCTGGTCGAACATGTCGACGCGGCGCTGCGCCGCCACCACCTGCATGCCAGCCAGCTGCTGTGCGAGATCACCGAGTCGGTGGCGATGGACGACATCGCCGCCACGCAGCGCACCTTCGG
The DNA here is from genome assembly GCA_019635485.1 of Piscinibacter sp. Classification (GTDB taxonomy): domain Bacteria; phylum Pseudomonadota; class Gammaproteobacteria; order Burkholderiales; family Burkholderiaceae_C; genus Piscinibacter. Next base: position 77,318 of record JAHBZL010000015.1, read on the forward strand.
CGGCCTCGGCCGGCTGGGGGTCTACCTCGCGATCGACGACTTCGGCACCGGCTACTCCAGCCTCGCCTGCCTGCGCCAGCTGCCGGCGCGCCAGCTGAAGATCGACCGCAGCTTCGTCGGCGACCTCGAGACCAGCGAAGCCGCGCGTTCGGTGGTCGACGCGGTGATCCACCTCTCGCACCGCCTCGGCCTGATCGTCGTCGCCGAAGGGGTCGAGACACGCGGGCAGCGCGACCTGCTGCGCGAGATGGGCTGTGACCAGTACCAGGGCTACCTGTTCGCCCGCCCGATGCCCGCGGACGAACTGCTCGACTGGGCACTCGGCGCGCGGCCCGAGGCGGACGTTTCCTTCTCGCCGTCCACCGTCGGGATGCTGGACGCGGCCTGAGCCGGCGCCCGATCAGGTCTTCGGCTTGCGGTAGCTCCACCACGGCAGCACGCGGCGCAGCGACAGCACCTCGCCGCTGGACTGCGCGGAGTACCCCGGCAGCGATTCGAGCTGCGTGCGCCAGGCCTCGCTCTTCAGCAGTTCCAGCAGCGCCTGTACCGGCGGCTGGTCGAGGGCGTGCTGCAAGGTGACGAGGAAGTACTGCTCGCAGGCCAGCGGCACGAAACCGAGCCCGCGGGCGCGCGCCGCGGCCTCGATGCCGAGTGCCGCATCGGCGCTGCCGCTGGCCACGGCCTCGGCGGCCGAACGGTGCGAGGGCTCGGTGCGGTCGTGGCCCGAGATGCCCGTTGCCGGGAGTTTCTGGCGCGCCAGCAGTTCGTCGAACACGACCCGTGTGCCGGTGCCGCGGGCGCGGTTGGCGAAGCGCACCCCCGGCCGCTGCAGGTCGGTCAGCGTGGCCAGGCCGAGCGGGTTGTCCGGCGCGACCATCAGCCCCTGGATGCGCTGCGCGAAGGCCACCAGCTTGTGCTGGCCGGGCCGCAGCATCCCGCGGTAGACCCCGGCAGTGGGGGACCGCAGCGGCGACTCGACCAGTGCATGGAAGCCGGCCATCAGGCAGCGCCCGTCGTTCAGCGCGGCCAGCGCGTCGACGCTGCCGCTGAACGTGATGTCCAGGTGCAGCCGCGCCTCGCGCTGCGCGAGGGCGCGCAGCAGCGGCAGCGCGTCGTCGTGGCTGGCGGTGATCGGGATCACGCCGGCGCGTTCGTCGAAGGCGATCGCGAAGGCCTGCTCGAGCTCGCTGCGCAGCGCCTCGATCTGCGGCGCGAGGCGCGCCTGCGCCCGACGCTCGGCCCACAGCAGCTTCTCGCCGAACGGCGACAGCAGCGCCGGCTGACCCTTCACCCACAGCACCAGCGTCTGGCCGAGTTCGCCTTCCCAGCGCTTCAGTTCGCCCCACACGTGGCGGTAGGAGAGGTCCAGTCTCCGGGCCGCGCCGCTGATCGAGCCCGTGTCGTGCACCGCGCCGAGCAGCGCCATCAGCGGGTGGTGCAGATCGGCGCGGGCCGGTGTGCCGGTGAGCGTGTAGGTCAGCTGCACCCTATGCATGGCGGTTCATATGGTCTGGAGTTCGTGCGTGCGTCGACAATCGCCGCAGTATGAAAGATGTTGGATGAGCGACTTCGCCGCGAGTGTCCGTACCGCCACCGATCTGATCCTGCATGCCGATCCCGTCCTGCTCTACACCGTCGGCCTGTCACTGTCCGTCAGCGGCACGGCGACGCTGATCTCCGCCGGCCTCGCGCTGGCCCTCGGCGCCTGGCTGGCGGTCGCTCATTTCCCGGGCCACCGCCTGCTGGTGCTGCTGCTGAACACGCTGCTCGCGCTGCCGTCGGTGGTGGTCGGGCTGGTCGTGTACCTGCTGCTGTCGCGCAGCGGGCCGCTCGGATCGTGGGGCATCCTGTTCACGCCGACGGCGATGGTGATCGCCCAGACCATCCTGGTGCTGCCGGTGATTGCCGCGCTGACGCGGCAGCTGGTCGGCGACGCCCTGCGCGACGGCGGCGACCAGCTGCGCTCGATGGGCGCACGGCCGCTGACCTGCGCGCTGCTGATGCTGGTGCACGACCGCTGGGCCGTGCTGACCGTGCTGATCGCGGCGTTCGGGCGGGCGATCGCCGAGGTCGGCGCGGTGATGGTCGTCGGCGGCAACATCGACGGTGTCACGCGCGTGATGACCACCTCGATCGCGCTGGAGACCAGCAAGGGCGACCTGCCGCTCGCGATGGCGCTCGGACTCGTGCTGCTGGCGGTGGTCGGTGTGGTCAACCTGCTGCTCGGCCTGGCCCAGCGCGGCCACGGCTCGGCGCTGGCGGGGGTGCGATGAGCCTGCTCGTGCTGCAGGACGTGTCGGTGCGCTTCGGCGGCGTGCAGGCGCTCGACCGTGTCTCGCTCGATGTGCGGCGCGGCGAGTTCGTCGTGCTGGTCGGGCCCAACGGCTCCGGCAAGACGACGCTGCTGCGGGTGCTGCACGGCCTGCTGCGCCACCAGGGGCAGCGCAGGCTGGGTGCCGATGCGGGCCGCCAGGCGATGGTGTTCCAGCGGCCCTTCGTGCTGCGCATCTCCGCCGCCGGCAACCTCAAGCTGGCGCTCTGGCTGGCCGGCGTGCCGCGCGCGCAGTGGCCGGCGCGCGTCGAGGCGGCGCTGCAGCGGGTCGGCCTGCAGGGGCTGGGCGACCGGCCGGCGCGCGCGCTCTCCGGCGGTCAGCAGCAGCGCCTGGCGCTGGCGCGCGCCTGGGCCGTGCAGCCGCAGCTGCTGTTCCTCGACGAGCCGACCGCGAGCCTGGACCCGTCGGCCAAGCGCGAGGTCGAGACGCTGCTCGCGGGATTCGCGGCCGACGGCATGACGCTCGTGATGAGCACCCACAACCTCGGCCAGGCCAAGCGGCTGGCCAGCCGTGTCGTCTACCTGGAGGGCGGCGTCGTGCACGCCGATCTGCCCACGGATCAATTCTTCAACGGCCGGCTGCAAGGCCGCGCCCGCCAATTCCTGAAAGGAGAACTGCCATGGAACATCGAATGATCCGCCGCGCCGCGCTCGCGTTCGGCCTCGCCGCTGCCACGCTCGCCGCGCTGCCAGCGGCGGCGCAGGAGAAGTTCATCGTCATGTCGTCGACCACCAGCACCGAGCAGTCCGGACTGTTCAAGCACCTGCTGCCGATCTTCACGAAGAAGACCGGCATCGCGGTGCGGGTCGTCGCCCAGGGCACCGGCCAGGCGCTGGACATGGGCCGGCGCGGCGATGCGGACCTGCTGTTCGTGCACGACCAGGTGGCCGAGGAGAAGTTCGTCGCCGAGGGGTTCGGTCTCGAGCGCCGGCCCGTGATGTACAACGACTTCGTCGTGATCGGGCCGAAGGGCGATCCCGCCGGGCTGAAGGGCAAGGACGTCGTCGAGGCGCTGAAGAAGCTCGCCACCTCGAAGGAGGCCTTCGTCTCGCGCGGCGACAAGAGCGGTACCCATGCCGCCGAGCTGCGCTACTGGAAGGCCGCGGGGCTGGATACACCCGTCGGCAAGGTGGCCGGCTACAAGGAATGCGGCTGCGGCATGGGCCCGGCGCTGAACATGGCCGCCTCGACCAACGCCTACCTGCTGGCCGACCGCGGCACCTGGCTGTCGTTCAAGAACCGCGCCGACCTGGCGATCCTCGTCGAGGGCGACAAGCGCCTGTTCAACCAGTACGGCGTGATCGTCGTGAACCCGGCCAAGCATCCGCACGTCAAGAAGGACCTCGCTCAGGCCTTTGCCGACTGGGTCGTCTCGACCGAAGGCCAGGCGGCGATCGCCGAGTACAGGATCGGCGGCGAACAGCTGTTCTTCCCGAACGCGCGCATGTGACGCGGCGCGGCCTGCGCCGCGGGGCTTGCCGGATGGACAGGCGCCGATATACTTAGCCGAATGGATAAGCAATCGGCGCACCTGACCGACGTGTTCTACGCCCTCGCGGACCCGACCCGGCGCGCGATCGTCGGCCGGCTCGGGCGCGGGCCGGAGGCGGTGTCGGTGCTGGCGGCGCCGTTCGACATGGCGCTGCCCTCGTTCATGAAGCACCTCGGCGTGCTCGAGCGCAGCGGCGTGATCCGCTCGCACAAGGCGGGGCGGGTGCGCACCTGCGAACTCGTGCCGCGGGCGCTGACGCAGGCCGAACGCTGGATCGCGCAGCAACGGGCCATGTGGGAGGCCCGCAGCGACCGCCTGGCCGCCTTCGCCGAACACCTTCACCAGGAGACCCTGAACCATGGCCCCGACACCCGACGATCCCGCGGCGAATGACCTCGTCATCGACCGCCTCGTGCGTGCACCGCGCGCCGTGCTCTGGCGCGCGTGGACCGATCCCGCACTGCTGGCGCAGTGGTGGTGCCCGAAGCCGTGGACCACGCAGGTCCGCGCCTTCGAGCTGCGCCCCGGCGGCGCCTTCCACACCTTCATGCAGGGTCCGGACGGCGGCACCAGCGACAACCCGGGCTGCTTCCTCGAGATCGTGGCGCAAGAGCGGATCGTGTTCACGTCGATGCTGCTCGGCGGCTGGCGGCCGAACACGCCGTGGATGGGCTTCACCGCGGTCATCTCGCTGGCCGACGCGGAGGGCGGAACGCGCTACGTCGCGCACGTGATGCATCCGGACACCGCGACGCGCGACCGGCACGCGGAGCTCGGCTTCTTCGACGGCTGGAACACCTGCATCGACCAGCTCGAGGCCCTCGCGCAGGGCCTGCGCTGACCGGCCGAGCGGCAGCTGTCGTGTCGCGTTTGTCGGCAAGCCGACGCGTGGCACGCCTGCCGCCGCCCGCGCCACCGGGCGGCCTGGGCTGGCATCGTGCATGCATCGGTGATCGCCATGAACCTCACCACCGGCGAATCCTCGGACGAATTCTTCGGCGGTGCCGTGCCGCCGGCCGTGCGCGACCTGCTGCACCAGGCGGCCCGTGCCGCGCCCGCCGGGCGCAGCGCGCTGCTGTGGTCCGCGCAGGCGATCGCTCCACCTTGCCTTGCCGTCTACTACGCGCTCTACAAGCACCACGCCGGCCGGCGCGAGTTCGAGCTTGCCGAGCGGGCGGCGTGGCGCGGCCTGCAGGAGGCTGCCGCGCAGGCCGGGCTGGACGACGACTGGCGCCGCGTGCAGCCGCCGCTGACGGCCGACGTGCGGGCGAGCCGCGCGGGCCGCTTCTGGCTCTTCACGCTGAAGGCGCTCGCTTTCATCCACCTGCGCACCGATCGGCCGGCGCAGGCGCAGGCCCTGCTCGAGACCTTGCAGGCCTGCGACCCGCAGGCCGGCAACGGCAGCGAGGTCACGGCAGCGTTGCTGGCCGCGGCGCGACCGCCGCGCTGAGATGCTGCGCTACTTCCTGACCTACCGCGGCGTGCGCCTGCCGCTCGCGCTCGCGGAGGAACTCGCGCCGGACGCGCTGCGGCACCGCAACACCTACTTCCGCGCCGAGTTCGACCCCGCCGGACGCGTGTGCTGGCTGGAGAAGCTGGTGTACGGCGAGGTGGAGATGCGGCACGACTACGAATGGTCCACCGATGGCCGGCTCGTCGCGGCGACGCTGCGCGACGCCGAGGGCGAGACGGTCCGGCAGACGCTTGACAACGAGGCCGTGGACGGGGGCGGACCCGGGCTCAGCGCGCGCCGCGGGGCGTGACCGTGACCAGCCCGGCGTCGGCGTCGACCCGCACCCAGTCGCCGGTGCGGATCAGCGCCAGCGGGTCACGCTCGAAGTCGGTCATCGCCGGTGCGTGACTGACGACGGTGCCGAGCGCGACCTTGGTGCTCATCTCGTTGAACAGCCATGCCGCCGGCGCGGTGCCCATCACGCGCGCGACGTGGAACATCGCCGACCAGCCGGACGAGCCCTTGGCGCCGGGAAACACCAGCACCTTGCCGGCGAAGCTCTGGCCGCGCAGTTCGTGGCGCGTCTCGACGATCGTGCCCTGGCGCGGGTCCACGCCGCCCCAGCCCGAGATGCGCTCGGTGGTCACCAGCGCCTCGCCCTCGGCGACGCCGCCGACCACCTTGCGGCCGCGGATCGTGATCGGCGCGTCGCTCACCGGACCACCCGTCGCACGGCGTGCTCCGGGGATGAGCGCCTGGGAGCGGTCCGGCGCGCTCATGCGCCGCTCCAGTGGCCGGTGCAGGCCGCGTCGATGCATTGCGCCGTGGTGCCGAACCAGGCCTGCACGCCGAGGATGGCCGGCAGGTAGTGCGCCTGCTTGACCGAGTCCAGCGCCACCACCCGCGTGCCCGGCGGCACCGCGCGGCTCATCGCCGAGCAGCTGTCGGTCATGATCTTGCCGCCGGCGGTCTCGATGATCGCGGTGTAGCCGTTGCGGTCGGCCAGCGCCTTGATCGCGCGCGGCGTGAAGATCCACAGCGCGCAGTTCGCATGCACGCGGCGGCCCTCGAGCAGCATGGCCGCCTCCCAGATCTGCTCGATCGTGTAGTGCGGGCAGCCGAGCATCACGTAGTCGACCTGGCGGTCCTGCCCCATCGCGTTGATGCGTTCGAGCGTCTGCGCCCGCTCGCGTGCGCCGTAGCGGCGCACCTCGGCCGGCCGGTTCGTGCCGAAGGCCTGCTCCCAGCTGCCGGCCTCGGGCGTGACGCCGACCAGGTGGTACATCTCGACGCCGCCGGAAGACGAGGCCGCGGCGCCGAAGTGCTTCAGCTTCGGCAGGTTCGGCACCGCGCCGATGCCGCGCACGACGGGCACGCGGTCCTGCACCCAGTCGCCGATCCAGTAGCCGAGCAGGCCCCAGTCCTCGACCGTCTCGACGGGCATGTCGAGTTCGATGCCGTGCGTGCCGCGCCGGCCCGCGTCGAGGTGGTAGCCCCAGTTCGGGATGCGGCAGGTCAGCATCGCCGCGCTGGTGCTCTCGCGGCCCTCGGCGTTCGTGCGCGCGCCCAGCACCGAGTTGATGTAGATGACCGCGGACGACTCCATCCACGCGCAGTGTTCGCCGCGCGTCGGCACGTTGCCGACCTGGTACGGCGTGCAGGTGTTCAGGATCTGCACGCCCATGCGCGCCGCCGCGGCCTCGCTGCGCCGGTAGAACTCGACCACCTGCTCGCTCACGCCCATCTCGACCGGATGGTGCGGGTCGAAGCCGAGCTGCAGGTGCGAACTGAAGGCCCGCACGCGCGGCGTCTCGACCACTTCCGCGCTGTCGAGGTTGAACTCGCTGAACACCGCGTCCAGCCCGCCCTTGGCGAGTGCGAAGTCGCGCATGAACGGCGTGGTGGCGGTGACCGTGCCGCAGACGTTGCGCGTCTCGACCAGCGATTCCGCGCCGAGCGCCTCGCCGTAGCGGACCAGCAGGTCCATCGCCCGCGCCACCGCCGCGCCGTCGCGGCCGTCGCGCATGGCCTTCTCTTCGTCGCTGAGCCGCATGGTCAGTTGTCCCCGATCAGCTGGCTGCCGGTCTCGGCGGCGATCGCGCGCACGGTGTCGCGCAGCGCCGGGCCGATCTCGCGGCGCAGGCGCTCCTCGCCGAAGCTGAAGGCCGGACCGCCGCAGTTGAACGCGACCAGGTCGCCGCGCGCATCGCGCATTGCGACGGCCACCGAGTTGATCTCGCGGTGGAAGGCGCCGGCCGAACTGCACCAGCCGCTGCGCGCCTGCTCGGCGAGGGCCCGCTGCAGCCCGGCCTCGAGCGCGGGCCACTCGGCCCCGTGCAGCCGGCGCAGCGCGTCCAGCACCGGCTGGCGCTGCGCGTCGTCGAGCGCGCCCAGCCAGGCACGTCCGAGCGCGGAGTTCGGCAGCGGCACCCGCGAGCCCACGTCCAGGCGCGCCGCGAGCATCGTGGTCGGCGAGCGGCAGGCCTCGACGAGCACCATCTCGAGCCCGTCGCGCACCGCCAGGTAGACCGAGCCGCCGCTGCGCTCGGCCAGCGCCTGCATCGGGCCGCGCGCGGCGGCGCGCAGGTCCAGCCCGGTGAGGAACTGGTGCGCCAGCGACACGACGCCGGCGCCCAGCAGGTAGCGCTCGCCGCCCGGCTCGACGCGCAGCAGCCGGTGCGCGACCAGTGTCGCCGCGAGCCGGATCACGCTGGGCCGTGGAATGCCGGTCAGGCGCGCGAGATCGCTGGCGCCCAGTGCGCGCTGGCCGGCATCGAAGCAGTGCAGCAACGCGAGGCCGCGGTCCAGCGCGCTGACGGTTTCACGCGGGGCCGTGGCCGGGGCCTTCTTCTTGGCCGGCTTCGGCGTGGCCGGTTTCGCCACCCGCGGTCGCGGAAGGCTTCGAGCACTCGATTGCGGCAGCGTGCTCACAGGGCAACCCTCCGTCCCGGCGCGCTCATGCGGCCTCCTGTTCGGCCTGCACGCGGCGCAGGAACACGCCCTGGCGCAGCAACTCGGCCTGCAAGGTGCCGACGTCGACCGCGCGCGGCTCGATGTGCCGCTTCGCCGCCAGCGCGGCGGCCGCGCCGGCTGCCTGGCCGGTGATCCAGCATTGCGGGATCTCGCGCATGAAGCCGTGCGAGTTCTTGTCGCAGGACACGTGGCGGCCGCAGGCGAGCAGGCCGTCGAGCGACTCGGGCAGCAGCGCGCCGTACGGGATCGAGATGTTCGGGAACTTCGGCGAGACGGCCGGCGTGACACCGACCTCGTCCGGCAGCGGCGTGCCCTGCGGCCAGCGGCTGCGCAGCACGGCATCGACACCCTTGAGCCGGCGCGCGTGGCGCACGCCGATCTGCGGCGCCGACAGCATCAGGTAGGCGTTCTCGAAGCCCGGGGCATGCGCGCGGTAGAAGTCGAGATGCCGGGCCATCGCGCGGTGGGACCGCACCTCGACCGCGGTCAGATCGTCGACATCGAGCGCCGAGTAGCCGGTCTGGCGCGGGCCCATGAACAGCGCGACGTCCGGCCGCCAGGAGACGAACGGCCGGTCGAACAGGCCGCAGGCGGCGCGCCCGCGCGCCATGAAGTCGGCGTACGCGTCGCCCGGCCCGGTGCGGAAGGCGAGCCAGCGTTCCATGTCGACACCGCCGAACAGCCAGGAGGTGTTCATGCAGTGGTGCACGTCGGCCTCCTCGATGTCGTTGTCGTAGGCCGCGCCGGCACGTGCGAACAGGTCGCCGTCGCCGGTGGCGTCGACGACGACGCGGGCGCGGATCGCGAGGCGGCCCTCCTTGCTCTCGAAGCTGACGCCGCGCACGCGCCCGCCCTCGACGATCGGCAGGCTGGCCCAGCTGTGATAGACCAGCTTGACGCCGGCCTCGAGCACCAGTTCCTGCGAGAGCAGCTTCAGGCGCTCCGGGTCGACCGTCGGCGACCAGGTGACGATGCCGTGGTAGGCGGCGGTGCGCGGGGCCCAGTGGGCGGCCTTGGCCGGATCGGTCGAGCCCCAGTCCGCCGGCGGCGGGCCGGCCACCGCATCGGCGGGCAGGCGGTCCAGCAGTTCCTCGGCGATGCCGCGGATCACGAGCTCGCCCTGCCAGTCCGTCATGCGGTCGATCCAGATCACCAGCCCGCCGGTCGACAGGCCGCCGAGGTGGTTGTAGCGCTCGAGCAGCACCACGTCCGCGCCAGCCCGCGCCGCCGCCACCGCCGCGGCCGTGCCCGACGGCCCGCCGCCGACCACCAGCACCTCGCAGTCGCGGTACACGGGGATGTCGCGCGCCGGCTCGTGATGGCGGCCGAGGTTCGCGCGCGGCGCCTTGGATTCGCGCTCGAACACGTCGGCGGTCAGGATGCGCTCGTCGGTGCGCTCGATCGTCTTCATGGCGGGTATGATAATGGACAGACTGTCCAAAAACGGAGACAACCGCGATGACCCCAGGTCCGATCACACGCAGGATCCCCCTTCTTGCCGTCGCTGCACTGGCGCTGCTGCCGCTGGCGGGGCAGGCGCAGGACGCCTACCCGCAACCCGGCCGCTCGATCCGGCTGCTGGTCGGCTTCGCCGCCGGGGGCTCGCTGGACGCCCAGGCCCGCGCGGTCGCGCAGAAGGTCACCGAGCAGAGCGGCGTGCAGGTGGTGGTCGACAACAAGCCCGGCGCCAGCACGATGCTCGCGGCCGGCGAGGTGGTGCGCGCCGCGCCGGATGGCTACACGCTGCTGTACGCACCGTCGTCGACCTTCGCGCAAAACCCGCACACGCTGGCCAACGTGCCGTACGACCCGTTCCGCGACTTCACGCCGGTCACGCTGGCCGCGCGAGGGCCGCTGGTGCTGACGCTGCACACCTCGGTGCCGGCGACCAACGTCAAGGAACTGGTCGCCTGGGCCAAGGCCAACCCGGGCAAGCTGAGCTTCGCGTCGTTCGGCGTCGGCACCTCGTCGCATGTCTATGCGGAGGCCTTCGCGAAGGCGGCCGGCTTCGAGATGGTCCACGTGCCGTACAAGGGCACGGCCGACGCCGCGCGTGACCTGCTCGAAGGCCGCGTGCAGGCCTACTTCGACGCCGCGCCGACCGCGATCACGAACGAGAAGACCGGCAAGATCCGCATCCTCGGCGTGGCCGCGCCGCAGCGCAACCCGTTCCTGCCGAACGTGCCGACCATCGGCGAGCAGGGCGTGCCGGGCATCGACCTCGCGAGCTGGGTCGCGATCGTCGCCCCGCCCAAGATGGCGCCCGAGCTGCTGGCCAAGGTCAACGCGCTGTTCGTGGCCGCGCTCGCGAGCAAGGACGTGCACGACACGATCGCCAAGGGCGCCTACGAGACCGCCCCGTCGACACCGGCCGAGCTGACCGCCGAGATGCGCAGCGCCTACGACCGCTGGGGCACGATGATCCGGCAGATCGGGTTCCAGAAGCAGTAGCCGCGGCCCCCGGGGCAGGCCCGGGCCCGGGCCTGTGTGTACGATAGCCGCTCCAGTCGCGCGCCCGACCGTGGCCCGAGGAGACGGCATATGTACACCTTCGACTACCAGCGCCCCGCCAGCAGCGCCGCCGCGGCCGCGGCATTCCAGGGCGAGGCCCGCTACCTGGCCGGCGGCCAGAGCCTGGTGCAGGCGATGAAGCTGCGCCTGTCCTCCAGCGAGCGCCTCGTCGACCTCGGCGGCATTGCCGAGCTGAAGGGCATCACCGCCGCGTCGGGCGCGCTCACCATCGGTGCGATGACCACGCATGCCGCGGTGGCGCAATCGGCCGACGTGCGCCGCGTGCTGCCGGCCCTGGCCGAACTGGCCGAGGGCATCGGCGACCCGATGGTGCGCAACATGGGCACCCTCGGCGGTTCGATCGCCAACGCCGATCCGGCGGCCGACTACCCGGCCGCCGTGCTGGCGCTCGGCGCGACCGTGGTCACGAACCAGCGCCGCATCGCGGGCGACGAGTTCTTCACCGGGGTGTACGACACGGCCCTGAAGCCCGGCGAACTGATCACCGCGGTCAGCTTCCCGGCGGTGGCCCGGGCGGCCTACGTCAAGTGCAAGCAGCCGGCCTCGCGCTTCGCGCTGGTGGGCGTGTTCGTCGCGCAGAGCGCCGCCGGCGTGCGGGTGGCGGTGACCGGCGCGGCCGGCAGCGTGTTCCGCTGCCAGCCGATCGAAGCCGCGCTGGCGAAGAGCTTCACACCGGAGGCGGCCAAGGCGGTGGCGGTGAGTGCCGAGGGGCTGAACGCCGACCTGCATGCCTCGGCGGCGTACCGCGCGGCGATGATCAGCGTGATGGCCTCGCGCGCGGTCGCCGCGGCGCTGGCGCGCTGAGCCGCGACGGGCCGACGCGCGTGCCACGCCGGTCCCCGGGAGTCCCGACGTGAGCGCCGAGCCGCTCGCGCTGCCCGACTCGGTCGACGCGGTGATCGCGCTGCTCGGAGCGCGCGACTACCTGTGCGACCGGCGGCTGGCCACCGCGCTGTTCCTGAGCCTCACCTTGCGCCGTCCGCTGTTCCTGGAGGGCGAGCCGGGCGTCGGCAAGACCGAGCTGGCCAAGACGCTGGCCGAGGCGCTCTCGACCCGGCTGCTGCGCCTGCAGTGCTACGAGGGCCTGGACGTCGCGCAGACGGCGTACGAGTGGAACGTCGCGCGCCAGATGGTCGAGATCCGGCTGGCGGAGGCCGCGCACGCGGTCAGCGACGCCGCGGGCCGCGAGCGCCTCGCGCACGAGCTGTACTCGCGCGCGATGCTGATCGAGCGGCCGCTGCTGCAGGCGCTGACGCAGCCGCGCGCGCCGGTGCTACTGATCGACGAGCTGGACCGTGCGGACGAGCCCTTCGATGCCTTCCTGCTCGAGGTGCTGGCGGAGAACCAGCTCACCATCCCCGAGCTCGGCGTGGTGCGCGCCGAGGCGCCGCCGATCACGATCATCACCAGCAACCGCACGCGCGAGATCCACGACGCGCTGAAGCGGCGCTGCCTGTACCACTGGGTCGAGTTTCCGGACGTGCAGCGCGAACTCGACATCGTGCGGCGCAAGGCGCCCGGCGCGCCGGAGCGCCTGGCGCGCCAGGTGGTCGAGTTCGTGCAGCGCATGCGCGCGCTGGACCTGTTCAAGGCGCCGGGCGTCGCCGAGACGATCGACTGGACCCACGCGCTGGTGGCACTGAACGCGACGCAGCTCGACCCGGCGACGGTCGGCGACACGCTCGGCGTGTTGCTGAAGTACCAGGACGACATCGCGCGCATGGGCGCCGGCGACACCGCGAAGCTGCTCGACGAGCTGCGTGCCCGCGCCCTGCTCGATCCATGAACGCGGCGGCCGCGCACGGCACGGACGCCGAGGCCCCGTGATCGCCGACAACATCGTCCACTTCGCGCGCATCCTGCGCGACGCCGGCCTGTCGGTCGGGCCGGACCGGGTGCTGACGGCGATCGCCGCGGTCGAGGCCGTCGGGCTGGCGCGGCGCGAGGACGTGCATGCGGCGCTGTCGGCGGTCATGCTGGACCGGCACGAGCAGCAGGTGCTCTTCGATGCGGCCTTCGACGCCTTCTGGCGCGATCCGACGCTGCTCGAGCAGATGAGGCATCTGCTGCCCGACGTACAGGGCCGCAGCGAGAAGGTGCGGCCGCGCCCGAACCGGCTCGCGGAGGCGCTCGCGGCGCTGCGCGCGCCCGACACGGTGCGCCCGCCGGGCACGCCGCGGCAGGACGAGGTCCGCTTCGAGGCGGCGTTCAGCCCCTCCGACCGCGAGCGGCTGCAGCAGGCGGACTTCGAGAGCATGACCAGCGCCGAGTACGCGCTGGCCAAGCAACTGGCCGAACGCGTGCCGCTGCCGGTGGCGCCGGTGCGGCGGCGGCGCCACGAGGCGAGCGCACGCGGCACGCCGGACCTGCGCGGCAGCCTGCGCCGGATGGCGCGGCAGCCGCACACGCTGACGCCGGCGTTCACCCGGCCGCGGATCGAGCCGCCGCCGCTGGTCGTGCTGCTGGACATCTCCGGTTCGATGGACCGCTACGCGCGCCTCTTCCTGCACTACGTGCACGGCCTGACACGGCGGCACCTGAAGGTGCACACCTTCACCTTCGGCACGCGGCTGACGCCCATCACGCGCTGCCTGCGCGAGCGTGACCCGGACCAGGCCCTCAAGCTCGCCGATGCACAGGTGCACGACTGGAAGGGCGGCACGCGCATCGCGGCCAGCCTGGAGGAGTTCAACCGCCGTTGGGCGCGCCGCGTGCTGGGTGGCAACGCCGCGGTGCTGCTGGTGACCGACGGCCTGGAGCGCGACGAGGGCGGGGCACTCGAACGCGCCGCCGCGCAGCTGCAGCGCAGCGCGCACCAGCTGGTCTGGCTGAATCCGCTGCTGCGCTTTGCCGGCTTCGAGCCGCGCGCCGCGGGCATCCGCGTGCTGCTCGCGCACGTCGACCGCTTCCTGCCCGTGCACAACCTCGCGAGCCTGGCCGACCTCGGTCGGGCGCTGCGCCGGCCGGCGCTGCCGCCGGCCGCGCTGCTGCACCGGCGGCCTCGATGGACCTCCCAGGGCGGCGACTCGTTCCCGACCCGGTCGGCGCGGCCGGGGCCGCCCTGAACGAGGCCGGGCGACCCGGCGCGCGCCCGGGCGAAGCCCGCCGAGCCGGTCTCGCAAGCCCCGCCTGCTGCCGTGGCGGCGGCCAGCGGCAACAATCGGGGCTGGATCCGGTGGACCGCCGGCGCCGCGACCGTCGCGGTGGCCCTTGGGCGGACCCCAGTGCTGGGAGACATTTCCGATGGACAGCCTCGACCTGCAGGTGCTGCAACAGGCCCGTGACTGGCACGCACAGGGCCAGCGTGTCTGGCTCGTGACCGTGATCGAGACCTGGGGCTCGGCGCCGCGCCCGCCCGGTGCGCTGCTGGCGATGCGCGGCGACGGGCTCGTGGTCGGGTCGGTGTCCGGCGGCTGCGTGGAGGACGACCTGATCGACCGCGTGCGCCAGGGCGAGCGCGTCGGTCACCCGTCGCTGATCACCTATGGCGTCACCAAGGAGGAGGCGGCCCGTTTCGGGCTGCCCTGCGGCGGCAACCTGCGCCTGGTGCAGGAGCCGCTGACCGACACCGCCTGGGTCGACGAGGTGCTGCAGCGCACCGCGCGCCACGAACTGGTCGCACGCCGCCTCGATCTCGAGACCGGCGCGGTGACGGTCGAGCCGGCGGTCCGCGGCGAGGCCTTCACGTTCGACGGCCGCAGCCTGCGCGCGCTGTTCGGCCCGCGCTGGCGGCTGCTGATCATCGGTGCGGGCCAGCTCTCGCGCGCCGTCGCGCAGATGGCGCTGATGCTCGACTTCGAGGTGATCTGCTGCGATCCGCGCGAGGAGTACCACCTGACCTGGGACATCCCGAACACCACCTTCAGCAAGGCCATGCCGGACGATCTGGTGGTCGAACTGCAGCTGGACCCGCACAGCGCGGTGGTCGCCGTCACGCACGACCCCAAGCTCGACGACCTGGCGCTGCTGGAGGCGCTCAAGTCGCCGGCGTTCTACATCGGTGCGCTCGGCTCGCGCAGCAACACCGCCAAGCGCAAGGAGCGGCTCGCGCTGTTCGACCTGTCGCCGGCCGAGATCGACCGCCTGCACGGGCCGGTCGGCCTGGACCTGGGCAGCCGCACGCCGGCGGAGATCGCGGTGTCGGTGGTGGCCGAGATCGTCGCGGTCCGCAACGGCGTGACGCTGCTGCAGAAGAAGGAAGGCTCGGCGGTGGCCGAGGGCGCTCCCGGGGTCTGCGCCCGGACCTGATCCGTTCTGGAACAGCGCCGCGGGTTAGTCCGCGCTGGGCCGCCGGCGGCCTGCGCGCCAGCATCGCTGCATGCTCGACCGTCGACAGGCCCTGACCGGCCTTGCCGCCTGGCCGCTGGGCGCGTGGGCCCAGGGCGAGGCAGACCCGTTCGGCTCGCTGCAGTGGCCGGACCTGCGCCGCGAATTCTTCGGAAGCGCCCCGGTCGAGTTCGATCCGCGCGTGCAGGTGCGCGGGCCGGGCTTCGCGGAAGACCCGATGAACGTGCCGATCGGCGTCTCGGCGGCCGGGCTGCCGGAGGTCGAGGCGATCGTCGTCTTCGTCGACCGCAATCCGATCCGCAAGGTGCTGGAGCTGGTGCCGCTGCGGGCGCTGCCGGCGATCAGCTTCCGCTTCAAGCTCGAGCAGGCGAGCCCGGTGCGCGCCGCGGCGCGCACGCGCGACGGGCGCTGGCATGTCGGCGGCACGTTCGTCGACTCGTCCGGCGGCGGCTGCACCGTGGCCGGCGCGACGCGTCAGGACGGCAGCTGGTCGCGCACGCTCGGCCAGGTCAGCGGCCGCGTGTTCGATGCCAGCCCGGCGCCGGGCGTCGCCGGCGCGCGGCTGCGCGTGCGCGTGATGCACCCGATGGACACCGGCCTGGTGGCCGGCGTGCCGGCCTTCCACGTCAAGCAGCTCGCGCTGCGCGACGCCCAGGGCGACGAGCTGCTGCGCCTGGCCGTGTTCGAGCCGGTCAGCGAGAACCCGGTGTTCAGCTTCGACTTCCCGGGCCGCGTCGGCGCGCTGCGCCTGGTGGGCGTGGACAACAACGGCAACCGCATCGACGCGCGCATCGAATGAAAGCGGGGACCGTCGCGCTCGCGCTTGTGTCGTTCGTGCTGTCGGCCGTGCTGGCGGCGGGTCCGGCACGGGCCGTCGATCCGGCACGGCTCGACTACCAGCTGCGCGCGCGCCTGCTCGCGCCGGGCGTCTGGGTCGTCGAGGGCGCCAACGCGGACTTCGCGCCGGCCAACGGCTGCAACATCATCAACACCGGCTTCATCGCCACCGGTGCCGGCGTGCTGGTGATCAACACCGGCCCGTCGCGGCGCTACGGCGAGCAGCTGCGCGCGCTGATCGCGCGCACCACGCCCGAGCCGGTGCGGCAGGTGATCCACCTGAACCTGCATCCGGACTACTTCCTCGGCAACCAGGCCTTCGCCGACGTGCCGCGCCTGGCCACCGACGTGACGCGGGCCGGCATGGCGCGCGAGGCCAAGGCCTACGAGGACAACCTGTACCGCCTGTGCGGCGACTGGATGAAGGGCACCGAGGCGCTGCTGCCCACCGGCACGGCGCTGCTTGGGCCGCTGCGCCTGGGCACGCGCGAGCTCGAGCTGCGCGAGTACCGCGGCCACACCGCGAGCGACCTGGTGCTGCTCGACAAGGCCAGCGGCGTGGTGTTCGCCGGCGGGCTGGTGTTCGCGCAGCGCATCCCGACCACGCCGCATGCCCGGCTGGAGGCCTGGCTCGCCAGCCTGGATGCGTTCGAGGCGCTGCCGATCCGCCAGCTCGTGCCCAGCCACGGGCCGGTGCGTGCCGACGCCGGCGCGATCGGCCAGACCCGCCGCTACCTGCGCTGGCTCGATGCGCAGCTGCGGCGCAGTGCCGAGCAGGGGCTGGACTTCAACGAGGCGCTGCGCGCGGAGGTGCCCGCGGAGTTCCGGTCCTGGGCCGCCTTCGACACCGAGTACACGCGCAACCTCGTGCATTTGTACCCGCGCTACGAGCAGGCGGTGCTGCAGCGCGCGCGCTGAGCGCGCTGCAGCAGGTCGGCCGCCTGCAGCACGACCGCGCGCACGCGGGGTGGATAGTCCGGCGGCAGGCCGGCCAGGAACTGCTCGACCATCTGCGCGGTCTCGGGTGTGCCGTGCCCGCCGAGCACCGCCTGCACCCAGCCCGCGTCGAAGAACAGCGCGCCGGTCGTGTGGACCTCGCGCAGCAGCGCCAGCGCCTCGGGCACGGTCGCACGCGACGCCTGTGCGCGCAGCGGGTGGTGCATCAGCCGCAGGCCCTCCAGCACCCAGGTCTCGTGCCGGCGCCCGGCGGGCTCGCGCAGCGCCTGCCACCAGCGCGCGCGGCGCGCCGCATCCGGCGAGACGGCCGCGCGCACGAACGCGAAGCGCGCGCGCCGGTCCGGGTTGGCCAGGCGCGCCTGCTGGGCATCGAGAATCGCCTCGGCATCCGGCAGGTCGCGCAGCGCGAGCGCCTGCGCCAGCGCGGTCTCGTCGGTCTCGCCCAGCGGCAGGCCCTCGATCGTCGCCTCGCGCGCCCACAGCGCGCGCAGGCGCGCCAGCGCGGCCGGCGTGGTCGCGACGCTGCGCAGCGCGTTGAACCAGGCCGCCTTCAGGATCGGCGAGCCGTCCGCGGCCAGACGTTCCTGCAGCAGTCCCTCCAGGTCGGCCGCGCGCGCCGTGCGCTGCGTGTCGACCAGGAAGCGCCACCACACCGTCTGCAGGTCCGACAGCCAGGCCTCGACGAGCTGGGGTTGCGTCTCGTGCGCGAGCACGCGCCGGGCCATGGCCCACCACGCAGCCGGCGTGATGCGCGCGGCGAGCAGGTCTTCCCACAGGGCCGACCACGCGACGCCGCGGTCGAGCGGGTCCTCGATCGTCTCCAGCCGTGCGAGCAGCCAGGCGCGCGAGTGTTCGTCCAGCACCATCTCGCCATAGGCCCAGCCGTCCCCGCCGGCGAGCACCCAGTCGGGCACGCAGTCGCCGAGCCGCTCGCTCAGGTCCAGCGACGCGCCGTGCAGGTCCGCCACCAGCAGCCGGCGCGTCGCGCCGCAGCCCAGCGCCACGTGCAGCTGCTGCGGCCACGTCCGGTCCCGCCCGTGCGAATCGGCCTGTGTCAGCACCAGCCGCGCCGGGCCGGCGGCGTCGCGCTGCAGCGTGGAGCGAATCTGCGGCCGGCCCGGCTCGTCGATCCACATGCGGCTCCAGTGGCGCAGGTCCTGCGGGCTGTGGCCGGCCAGCGCGGCGATCAGGTCGTCCCAGGTCGCGTTGCCGAACGCGTGGCGGCGCAGGTACTCGCGCACGCCGGCGCGGAAGGCCGCCTCGCCGAGCAGGGCCTCGAGCTGGCGCATCACCACCGGCGACTTCTCGTAGATGATCGGCCCGTACAGGCTGCCGGCGCCGTCCAGGTTCGCGAGCGGCTGGCGGATCGGATTCGATCCGGCGCTGCGGTCCACCGCATAGGCGTCGCCGTGGTGGCTGCCGAAGAACCGCAGGTCGTGCCGCAGCTGCGGGAAGCGCGGCTGGATCAGCTTGTCGGCCATGAAGTTGGCGAACACCTCCTTGGTCCAGACGTCGTCGAACCAGCGCATCGTCACCAGGTCGCCGAACCACATGTGTGCCGTCTCGTGCGCGATCACGTTCGCGCGCGCCAGCAGCTGGTCCTGCGTGGCGCTGGGCTCCAGCAGCAGCGACTCGGCGCGATAGAAGATCGCGCCGGCATGCTCCATGCCGCCGAACAGGAACGACGGCAGCAGCACGATGTCGAACTTGCCGAACGGGTAGGGGATGCCGGTGTAGCGCTCCAGTTCGGCGAGCGCCTGCGCATGCTGGTCGAACAGCTCGCCGAGCTGGTGCTCCAGCTTGGCGCGGTCGTTCTCGCGGTGGAAGAGGCGCAGCATGCGCCCGTCGCGCTGCGCCTGCTCGATCTGCAGGGCACCGGCCGCGAAGGCCAGCAGGTAGGTCGGCAACGGCGCCGTCTCGGCGAAGCGCACGCGCACGCGCACGCGCGCGCCGCGCACCGCGCGTGCCAGTTCGGCGCCGTTGGCCACCGACTGCCAGGCCGCCGGGTGCTCCAGCGTCAGCGACCAGCGCGCCTTCAGGTCCGGCTGGTCGAAGCAGGGGATGGCCAGGCGCGCGCGGGCCGGAACGAACAGCGTGTAGAGCAGGTCGGGCGCGCGGTTCAGCGGCGCATCGCCGGCGCGGAAGGCGATCTGCACGCGGTTCGCGCCGCGCCGCAGCGCCGCGGCCGGGATCACGAGGTGGCCGTTGACGGCACGGACCCGCACCGGCGTGCCGTTCACCACGACGCGGGCCTCGTCCGCCCCCGGCGCATCGAAGTCCAGCACCAGCGGCTGCGCCGGGTCGGCCAGCTCGAACCGGAGCGTCGCCCGGCCACGGATCGGCGTCTGCGGCCGGGCGGGAATCTGCAGCACGAGCTCGTAGCGCAGGTCGCGCACGGCCGCCGCGCGCTGGCGCGCCAGCTCGAGCGGCACCCCGGGCAGCGGGTCGGGCGGTGGCGCGGGCGCGGCGGTGGCGAGGGCAGGCAGCATGGCGCAGGTCGCGAAGAGGAGCGCGGCAGGCACCCGGAACAGGCGGATCAAGAGGCCGTCTCCTCGTGTTCGTTGTGCCGCGGGGTGTGCCGTGCCGGTTGTGCCGCGCGGGCGCGACCGGGTGCGCAATCCTAGAGCAGTGTCGCGGGTAAGCCCGTAGTCGGACGGCACGGAACGGCGTGTCACGCCACCTCGACATGGGCTGGCGTGCGTGGCACGGGCCTTGCCCCCCAGCAGGTGGAGCCGGCGGCATCAGGCTGCCCGACATCCCCCACCCTCGAGGAGACACCATGCAGATCAAGCTGTTGAGCGCCCTGGTCGCCCTGGCCCTGGGCCCGCTGGCCGCGCAGTCGGCCGTGACCGACAAGACCATCGACGACGACGCGAAGACCCCCGGCGACATCGTCAGCTGGGGCATCGGCACGCAGGGCCAGCGCTATTCGCCGCTCAAGCAGATCAACCCGGGCACGGTCGGCAAGCTGGTGCCGGCCTGGTCGTTCTCGTTCGGCGGCGAGAAGCAGCGCGGCCAGGAATCGCAGCCGCTGATCCGCGACGGCGTGATGTACGTGACGGCGTCCTACTCGCGCATCTTCGCGCTCGACGCGAAGACCGGCCGCAAGCTGTGGAAGTACGAGCACCGCCTGCCCGAAGGCATCATGCCCTGCTGCGACGTCATCAACCGCGGCGCGGCGCTGTACGACAACCTGGTGATCTTCGCGACGCTGGACGCGCAGCTGGTCGCGCTCAACGCGAAGACCGGCGAGGTGGAGTGGAAGGAGAAGATCGACGACTACGCGGCCGGCTACTCGGCCTCGGCCGCGCCGCTGATCGCCGGCGGGCTGCTGCTGACCGGCGTGTCCGGCGGCGAGTTCGGCATCGTCGGCCGCGTCGAGGCGCGCAACCCGAAGACCGGGCAGCTGGTCTGGGTGCGGCCGACCGTCGAGGGCCACATGGGCTACACCTTCGACAAGGACGGCAACAAGAAGGAGAACGGCATCAGCGGCACGCCGGGCAAGAGCTGGCCGGGCGACCTGTGGAAGACCGGCGGCGCGGCCACCTGGCTGGGCGGCACCTACAACGCCAAGACCGGCCTCGCGTACTTCGGCACCGGCAACCCGGCACCGTGGAACAGCCACCTGCGCCAGGGCGACAACCTGTTCTCCTGCTCGACCGTCGCAATCGACGTCAAGACCGGCCAGATCAAGTGGCATTACCAGAACACGCCGAACGACGGCTGGGACTTCGACGGTGTCAACGAGTTCGTGACCTACGAGGACGGCGGCCGCATCCTGGGCGGCAAGGCGGATCGCAACGGCTTCTTCTACGTCAACGACGCGACCACCGGGCAGCTCGTCAACGCCTTCCCGTTCGTCAAGAAGGTGACCTGGGCCACCGGCATCGACCTGAAGACCGGCCGGCCGAACTACGTGCCCGAGAACCGCCCGGGCGATCCAACCGCGGGCGCCGACGGCAAGAAGGGCAACGTGGTGTTCTCGGCGCCCTCGTTCCTGGGCGGCAAGAACCAGATGCCGATGGCCTACTCGCCGGATACCAAGCTGTTCTACGTGCCGGCCAACGAGTGGGGCATGGAGATCTGGAACGAGCCGATCACCTACAAGAAGGGCGCGGCCTATCTCGGCGCCGGCTTCACGATCAAGACGCTCAACGAAGGCTCGATCGGCGCGCTGCGCGCCATCGATCCGAAGAGCGGCAAGATCGTCTGGGAGGTGCCGAACAACGCGCCGCTGTGGGGCGGCGTGCTGACCACCGGTGGCAACCTGGTGTTCTGGGGCACGCCGGAAGGCTACCTGCAGGCCGCCGACGCGAAGACCGGCAAGGTGCTGTGGCAGTTCCAGACCGGCTCGGGCGTGGTCGCCCCGCCGGTGACCTGGGAGGAGAAGGGCGAGCAGTACGTCGCCGTGGTCTCCGGCTGGGGCGGTGCGGTGCCGCTGTGGGGCGGCGACGTGGCCAAGAAGGTCAGCTTCCTCGAGCAGGGCGGGTCGGTGTGGGTGTTCAAGCTGGCCAAGTGAGACGCTGAGCGGGACGGGTCGGCCGCTGCAGCGGTCGACCCTCGTCGCATCAGGTGCTTCGACACCGGCGGCCGCCGCGCGGCGCCGGTCCGCTGTACCGTCGCGACCCATGGAACCGAGACCGACGTCGCCACGGCGCGCTCCGACCGGCCTGCGCCGGCGCACGCTGCTGGCGGCGCTCGCGGGCTGGACGGCGACCGGCGCGGCGAACGGCGATGAGGCGGCGGTTCTGCGCGAACTGCGTGCCGGCGGCGCGCTGCTGTTGCGGCACACGCAGACCACGCCCGGCGTCGGCGACCCGCCCGGCTGGACGCTCGGGCGCTGTGCGTCGCAGCGCAATCTCGACGACAGCGGCATCGCCCACGCGCGCCGCATCGGCGCCTGGTTCGCGGCGCAGGGACTGGAAGTCAGCCAGGTGCGCAATTCCCCGTGGTGCCGCACGCGCGACACCGCGCGCCTGGCCTTCGGCCGGCACGACGACTGGCCTGCGCTCGGCAACATCTTCGAGGACGCGAGCAACGCGCCGACGCAGGTGGCCGAGGTGCGGCGCTTTGTCGGCGCGCTGCCGGCGGGCGAGCTGGTGGTGCTGGTCTCGCACGGCGTGACGATCCGCCGCCTGGTCGGGCCGCAGGTGCTGCTTGCCCAGGGCGCGGCGGTGCTGGTGCGCGGCGCGGACCTGGGTGTCGTGCTCCCGCTGCAGATCGACTGACATCGCCCGGCGCCGGCGAGTTTCGTGGCAGCATGCCTGCCGATGACACGCCTGCTGACCTGCACGCTGCTGCTGTGCGCCCTCGCGGGGCCGTCGCTGGCGGCCGACCGACCCTACCTCGTCACCAACAGCGCTGCGGCCGAAGAGGACGAGGAGCAGGTCTGGGCGGTCGAGAACTGGCTGCGCCACACGCGCCGCGGCCAGCGCTCGCTGACGGTGGCGCCCGAGTATTCGTTCGACCCGATGAACTCGGTGCAGGCCGAGTTCCGGCGCGTGCTCGAGCGTGACGATGCACATGGCCACGAGATCGAGTTCGAGTTCAAGCACCTGTTCACCCGCATCGAGCGCGACGGCATCGGCTTCGGCGCGGTGCTGACGCTGGACACCGAGCGGCGCGACGGCGAAGGCCCGCTGCGGCGCCGCGCGACCTCGCTGTTCCTGCCGATCACCGTGCCGTTCGGCGAAGGCGCGGGCCAGGTGCACCTGAACCCGGGGCTGGCATGGCCGCGCGAGGAGCGCGTGCGCCCGATCGGCGCGATCGCCGCCGAGGCCGCGCTGGTGCGCCGCACCGAACTGTTCGGCGAGTGGGCGCGCGACGCCGAGGGCGGTCTCGTGCTGGCCGGTGTGCGCTACTGGATCAGGCGCGAGCGGCTGGCCGTGGACCTGGCCTGGCAGCGCGAGCAGGCCGAGGGCGGCACGTCGCGCGGTGTCGTGATCGGCATCGCCTGGTACGACCTCTGACGCGTGCGAGGCGCGCCACCCCGCGGCCGGCAGGGGATCTGCGCGTGGGTTCGGCCGGCACGCCGCTTCGTTGTACCGTCGCGCGCAGCGCCGGCAAGGTCCCGGCGGAGAGGTCCGCGATGCGTGCAGCTTCCTGGTACGGCAGCCTCGTGGCGGCGGCGACGCTGCTGGTGACGCCGCCTGCGCCCGCGCAGGGCGGAGCGGCCGGCGCCGCGGCGCGCGAACTCGTCGAGGCGACCGCGCCGGACGAGCGGCGCGCACTGCTGCTGCCGTTCAGCGACGCCGCGCGCAGCGACTGGCACTACACGCCGCGGCGGCGCGACGGGCTGGCCTGGAAGGCGATGTCGGCCCGCCAGCGCGAGGCCACCACCGCGCTGCTGCGCAGTGCGCTCAGCGAGCGCGGGCACGACAAGGTGCGCGCGCTGATGGCGCTGGAGATCACGCTGCGCGAACTCGAATCGTTCGGGCTCTCGCGCGACCCGGAGAACTACGCGATCGCGCTGTACGGCGATCCGGGCCGCGGCGGCTGGGGCTGGCGCATCGAGGGGCACCACCTGTCGCTGCATTTCAGCCTGGAGGGCGAGCGCTATGTCGCGACGCTGCCGCAGTTCTTCGGTGCCAACCCGGCCCGCGTGCCGCGCGACGTCGGCCGCGGCGCGCCGCCGGCCGGCTTCCGGCTGCTCGGCGGCGAGGAAGACACGGCCCGCGAGTGGCTCGCCAGCCTGGACGACGCGCAGCGCGGCATCGCCGTCTTCGAGCGCCGCCCCTACGGCGACATCGTCAGCCGCAACGCCGCGCGCGCGCAGCCGCTGGAGGCCGCCGGGCTCGGCTTCGGCGCGATGAACGCGGCGCAGCAGGCGCTCGTGCTGCGCCTCGTCGCGGTGTTCGCCGAACACCTGCGGCCCGAGCTCGCGCAGGCGCGGCTGACTCGCGTGCGTGCCGCGCCGCTGGAGTCGATCCGGGTCGGCTGGGCCGGGTCGACGGCGCCCGGTGAGCCGTTCTACTTCCGCGTGCAGGGGGCGACCTTCCTGATCGAGTTCGACAACTCGGGCGGCAACCACGTGCACTCGGTGTGGCGCGATTTCGACGGCGACTTCGGCCGCGACGTGCTGCGCGAACACTACCGGCGCGCGGAAGGCAGCGCGCATCGGCACGCCGCGCGCTGAGCCGCGCGGGTGCCGTCACAGCCCGCAGCTGACGTCGTAGCGCCCCCCGAGCGAGCGGCACACGAACGTCGCGTCGTACAGCACGCCCTGCGTCGGCGGCAGCGGGCTGCGGAACATCACCACCGTGTTGCGCGCGCTAGGCTTGCTGATGAAGTGCACCGCACCGGACCAGTTGGTGCCGACCACCGGCGCGCCGCCGCCGATCGGCGTGAACGTGGTGGTGGTGGGCGTCGTGAAGCTGGACGTGCTCTCGTCGCTGCGCGAGTCGCTCAGGCCGAAGTGCGTGTAGCCGCGGCTCAGCGTCAGCTCGGCGCAGCGCAGCAGCGCGTAGTCCTCGGCGCGCGAAGTCGACGTGAAGCCGTTGCCCTGGAACTCGACGCGGTAGAGGTTCTCGCCCAGCTGCACCTCGCGGAAGCCGCCGCGCAGGCCGGAGGCCTGGTAGGGCGTGGCGCAGCCGGCCAGCACGGCCAGGGCCGCGAGCGCGGCCAGCGTGCGGCGCATTGACGGGGAACGGGGCGGGCGCGGATCGGTGACGGTCGTGTGCATGGTTGACTCCTGCGTGAAGAGGTCGGTCCCTCGTTCGCTGAAGCAGGGTTCGGGCGTCGCGAACCCAGTCCTCCCCCTCGGTCGAGGGGTCGTGCCGGGGGCGCCGGGGAGTCGGGCGCGATTTCCTGCTGATGCGGGGGACGGCGGAAGTGCCGTCGCGACACCCCTCAGGAGGCTTCATGTCCCTTCCCGTGCACTCGCTCTGCCGCCGCGCCAGCGCGGCCCTGCTGATGCTCGCCGCCCTCGCCGGATGCGGCGGCGGTGGCTCGGACGGCGCCGACGGTCCCGACCCCGTGCCGCCGGAGTTCACGACCGTGTACGGCACCCAGCAGGCCGGCATGGCGCACCTGCGCCTCGGCGGCGACGGCAGTGACCTGAGCGGCCCGCTGGCCGCGCTGTCGTCCTTCGCGCTGACGCCCGACGGTGCCTCGGTGGTGCTGTTGGCCCGTCGCCAGGCGGGCGGCCCGATGCGGCTGTACCGCATCGACCTGGCGCGGCCGCAGGTGCTGAATGTCCTGCACCCGGCTCCGGTGGCCGGCGGCGAGGTGGCCCGGTTCGAGCTCTCGCCGGACGGCACGCGCGTGGCCTTCAGCGGCGACCTGGTGCAGGACGGCCGTGACGACATCTTCGTCGTCGGCGTCGACGGCAGCGACCCGCATGGCATCCGCCCGGCACCGGTGACGAGCCCGGTGGTCGCGGGCTCGGCCGAGCTGCCGCGCGGCGCCTGGTCGGGCAACGGCCGCTACCTCGCCTACCTGGAGCAGATCGAGTCGACGGGCCGCCCCTGGGCGATCTACACGCACGACACGAAGCTGGCATCGCCCAACGCGTTTCGCGAGCTGAGCCTCGCGGTTCCCAGTGTCGGCCGCCTCGGCCAGCTGGCCTGGGTCGGCTCGGCGGCCGAGTTCGTCTCCCTCGCCGACACCAACGGCTTCGGGCACTTCCGGATCTTTCACAAGGTCGTGCGCGGCGCGGCGCAGCTGATCGACCACCCGGACGACCCCGGCACGCTGAACGGCTCGGTGCGCGAGATGATCGTCGACCCCGCGTGTCGCTGCGTGCTGTTCGCCGCGACGGCGGCGGCCGGTTCGGCGACCGATCTCGTCCACGCCGACCTGTCCGGCGCCACGCCCGTGGTGCGCCGGCTCGGCGGTCCGCGCAGCGCGCCCGGGACCGAGGGCGTGCAGGCCGTTCATCTGGACATCGCGGGCGGGCGCGTCTTCTATGCCGCCGACGAGGCCGTGCCGGGGCGGATCGAGCCCCATGTCATCGACATCGCCGGCGGCACGCCGGGGCGGCTCGGTGCCGCGTTGCCTTCGGGCTGGATCGCCGCCGACCTGACGCTCGCGCCCGGCGGCCAGACCCTCGTCTACCGCGCGCGGCCGCGCGTGACCCCTGCCGGAACAACCATCGCGGACCTGTTCGCCGTGCGGCTCGCCGACCCGACACGCTCGACGCGGCTGAACGGCACCGCGACGGCCGGCGGCGGCGTGGCCGAAGGCGTGCGTGCGGGCCCGGACGGGCGCGGCGTCGTCTACCGCGGCGACCTCGAGCAACGCGGGCGCGTCGACCTCTACTACAGCGCGTTCGAACTCGCCGGCGCCGGATACCGGCTCAACGAGCCGACGGCGGCCGTGGACGCCTATGCGGCTCCGTGAGTGGCGGCGCGCGGCGCCGGCGGCGTCAGCTCGGCGTACCGAGCTGCACGCGCAGCCAGGCCTTCGCGAAGCGCAGCTCGGTGTCGATGGTCGACGCCGACAGGCCGAGCACCGCGCCGATCTCGTCGTAGGTCAGGCCGCCGAAGTAGTGCATCTCGAGCACGCTGGCCTTGCGCTCGTCGACCGCCTCGAGGCGCCGCAACGCATCGTCCAGGTCGGTGATCTCCGCGCTCGGCGTGCCGACCACGTCCAGCGCCTCGTCCAGCGGCAGCGGTGCCTGGCCCCCGCCGCGCTTGGCGGCGCGGTGCGCCTCGCCGTGGTTGACCAGGATGCGGCGCATCTGGCGCGCGGCGATGGCGAAGAAGTGGGCCCGGTCGACCCAGTCGACCTGCGCGCCGGCGAGGCCGAGGTAGGCCTCGTGCACCAGCGCGGTGGTCTGCAGCGTGTGGCCCGGACGCTCGCCGCGCATCGCGCTGCGGGCCAGGCGGTGCAGCTCGCGGTAGACGAGCGGCGTGAGTGCGTCCAGGGCGGCGCTGTCGCCGCGGCGCCAGGCGGCCAGCAGCAGCGTGACGTCGTTCGGGCCGGTGTCGGTCATGACAGCCCCTCGGGCAAGGGGGCCGCCATCCGGGAGGGGCGGAGGACTCGCATGCGCCGCGCATGTTCGCACAGCCGCGCCGTGACCCGCGCGTCAGCGGAACTCGACCAGCTCCATCGTCAGCGTGCCACCGGTCAGGAAGGTCGAGCCGGCGGGCTCGCGTCGCTCGAGCTTCGCCAGACCGACGCCGGGGCAGTACCACTCGAGCGTGGTCAACGGCAGGTCTCGCCAACCGGCGACCGGGTCGGCGAACAGGCGCAGCGTCGCGCTGCCGCGCACGCGCACGCAGCCGTCCCAGCGCCCGGCGGGCACCGTCACCGCTTCGCCGAGCGCCTCGATCGTGTAGGTCATCGGCACGGCCGGGTGGCTGTGGCGGATCTCGCGCGGGAACTCCTGGCGCCGCTGCAGCAGGTAGGCCGTGGTGTCGGCGCGCCATGCCGTGCCCGGCGCGAGCGGCTGCCTGAGCACGTAGCGCCGCTCGCGGTCGGGCCGCGGCTCCGGATCCAGCTCGCTCTTGCTCGCGACGCGGTAGACGCCGCTCGCATCGCTGCGCAGCCAGTAGTCGACGCCGGAGTCGCTGCGCCGCCGCCAGGCCGGCCCGTCCGCGAGCGGCTCGGCGCCGAGCGCCTCCAGCACGCGGGTCTCGCGCTCGACGACGTCGTTCTCCCACTCCGTACGCAGTTCGTAGGTCCAGCGGTGCCCCGCGGCGAGCGGGAACAGCGTGTTCTCGGGTGGCGCACCGCAGGCCGTGCCGAGCACGGCCAGCACGGCCACCGCAGGCACGATCGTGCAGCGGCGCATCACTTCTCCGGCAGCTGCGGGACCGGCAGGTCGCGGATCTTCACGACCTGCTCGTCGCTGCCCGGCCGCAGCCATGCGAAGCCGCGCCGTCCGGCGCGCGGCTCGCTGGTGCCCATCTGACTCACGCCCTGGCGCACCTTCTTCATGCCCTCGTTGAGCAGCGCATGCAGGTCCTTGGTGTAGGGCAGCCGGTAGGCGCGCGGCTGCGCGGCGGGCCTGCCGTCCTCGATCGCGTTGACCCAGACGTACAGCGCGCCGGCGCTCTTCGCGCCGGGCTCCTCGATCACCGCCGCCAGCAGCACGAAGCGCTCGGGCAGTGCGTCGGCGCTCGGCCAGCCCCACAGCCCGTGCACCTGCTCGTGGGCGAAGAAATAGAAGGCGCTGACGCCCAGCACCAGCAGGCCCTTCAGCCAGGCCGGCCAGCGTGACCACAGCAGCGCGAGCAAGGCGAGCAGCGCGAGGACGGCGAAGGCGAGCACGAGCGGCGTCATAGGCGTTGCACCAGGCTCTTCGGCAGGGTGTTGATGTTCGCGACCGAGCCGTCCGGCCGCACCGTGAAGCGCACGGCCGTGGCCTCGTCGCCCTGGCGCGCGAGCGTGGATTGCCCGTAGAAGACCACCTCGGCGCGCGGGTTCACCTTGATCACCGAGACCGTGACCTCGACCGGGCGCCCGTCCTTGGACTGGTAGTAGTGCAGGTTGACGGTGAACTCGCCGGGCTCGATGCCGCGGATCGTCACCACTTCCTGGTTCAGCGGGTTCACGATCTGGCGTCCGTCGACGACGATCACGTCGTTCGCGAGGCCGCGGTCGTCGCGGTCCAGGTGCATCAGGCCGGCCTCGCGGGCGCGGAACCAGACCAGGTTGCCGGCGCCGTCCTGCACCCAGGTGTCGATGTCGTCCGGATTCAGGTCCGGCCACGACACGTTGACGATGAACTCCGCCTTGGACGGGATGTCGCCGGCCTTGAGCGCCTTCGGGTTCATTGCCAGCAGCGCGACGATGAAGCAGAACACGAACGCGATCAGCATGTTGAACAGCATGTCGTAGAAGGGGTCGACCTCCGGCTCGCGGGCGAGGCGGCGTGCGCGCACGGCTCAGCCCGCCAGCGCCGCCGTGCTGCCCGTCACCGGCGACGGCACACCGGGTGCCGCGGCGGCTTCACCGAGCGCCGCGCGCTGCGCGTCGGCCACCAGGGCGTCGGCGTAGCGGTCCAGGCGCGTCAGCTGCAGGCCGAGCAGGATGTTGCCGACCAGGCCGACCATCGTCGTCAGCAGCGCGACGCCGAGGCCGTGCGTCAGACTCTTCAGCAGTTCCTGCGACTGCGTCGCGTCGAAGCCCTGCAGCTGGCCGATCTCCAGCGCCAGCATCGAGAAACCGATCACCTTGCCGAGCAGGCCGAGCTTGAGCTGGATGCCGTTCACCCACCAGGCGGTCTGGTGTGGCCCGTGGGTCTGCTCGACCAGCAGGTCCAGCGGTGCCGCCGTGTCGCGCGGGGCCTGGCGCAGCGCCGCGTGGTAGTCGGCGGCCCAGCCGGCGTCGCGCCGGTCGAGCGCGCGCCGCTGGCGCTGCAGCTCGCGGGCGCGTGTGCCGCACCACAGCGTCGCGGCCAGGAAGAGCACGATGATGATCAGCGTGATGCCGGTCGGGTCCGAGCCGAGCAGCAGCGCCCACACACCGCGCGCGCCGAGCAGCCAGGCGGCGAACGTGAACATGCCGGCCAGCGCGGCCCATTCGAGCCACAGCGGCTCGGGCGCCGGGACGCCGGGGCGCCTCACGTCCCGTGCTCCTGCATCGGATGCGTCCAGCGCGGGCGTTCGCCGCCGGCGTAGACCAGGCACTGGCCGGTGCGGCGGTCGTCGATCTCGACCCGGTTGCGCTCGCCCACCGTCTCGGCCGCGTCGACTGTGCGCAGCCGACATTCGAACTGGTCCACGCCCGGCAGGCGGAACGCGACGCTGTGCACGTCGCCGGCCACCGGCAGCAGGTGCCAGCGCAGCGCGCAGCGTTCATCGAGCAGGCCGAGCGTCGGCGCCGCGTCCGCCAGGCCTTCGAACACCGCGGGTGTCGTGAACACGTCCAGCGGTGTGCCGCCGCACAGCGCGTGCAGCCCGGCGGTGTGGTCGAAGTCGCGATCGAGCAGCACGACGGCGACGATCTCGCCGGCTGCGGCGGCCGCCTGCAGGCGTGCATCGCGCATCGCCTCGGCGGACACGTTCAGCAGCAGCCAGCGGCGTTCGTCGATCGCCAGTGCGAGCGAGGGCGGCACGGCGTCGGTGCCGCTGCCGGGCATCAGGATGTTCATGAGGCGGCGCCGGGTGCAAGAGGCATGCCGCGATCGCGAGGCCCCGGCAGGCCCTCCGGGTGTTGCAGCGCGGAGCATTCGCCGCGCCGGCCCCGGGTTGACCCTGCGCCGCGCCGGGGCTACTTCTTCCAGCGCAGCTTGCGGTAGATCGTGTTGCGGCTGATGCCCAGGCGCTTGGAGGCCTCGGAGATGTTGCCGCCGGCGGCTTCCAGCGCCTGGCGGATCATCGCGACCTCCGCTTCCTCGAGCGTCTGCGGCGGCGCCGCGGGCGCGGCGGCGGGCGCGGAAGCGGGCGCGGACGGCATGCTCGCCGGCGACGCGGCCGCTGGCGCGGCCACTGCGGCAGGCACGGGCTGTGCCGCGGCCGCCGCGGCGGGAGCGGCCGGCCGCGTGGCGGCGATGCGCCGCACGTCCTCGAGGAAGTCGTCCGACAGGTGGGCCTCGGTGATGCGCGACTCGCCGCTGGCCATCACGGCGGCCGTGCGCAGCACGTTGGCGAGCTGGCGGATGTTGCCTGGCCAGGCGTAGCGGCGGAACAGGTCCATGACCGGCGGCGCGATCTCCGGCGCACCCTGCGGGCACTCGGACTGCAGGATGCGGCGCACCACCAGGTCGAGGTCGCTGCGCTCGCGCAGCGCGGGCAGGCGCACCACCAGGCCGTTGAGCCGGTAGTACAGATCCTCGCGGAACTGTCCCTGCTCGATCATCTCGCGCAGCGGGCGGTGCGTCGCGCCGATCACCGCGATGTCGACGGCGATGGTCTTGTGGCTGCCCAGCGGCGTGACGCTGCGCTCCTGCAGCACACGCAGCAGGCGGGCCTGCAGCGGCAGCGGCATGTCGCCGATCTCGTCGAGGAACAGCGTGCCGCCGTTGGCCTGCACGATGCGCCCGACCGCGCCCTTGCGCTTCGCGCCGGTGAACGCACCCTCCTCGTAGCCGAACAGCTCGGCCTCGATCAGCGACTCCGGGATCGAGGCGCAGTTGACGGCGACGAAGGGCTGCTTGGCCCGGTCGGACTCCTGGTGCACGGCGCGTGCGAGCAGTTCCTTGCCGGTGCCCGTCTCGCCGAGCACGAGCAGCGGGATGTCGCGGTTCAGCACGCGGCGCACCTTCTGCACCACCGCCTCGATCTGCGCGTCGCCGGTCTGCAGGAACTGCAGGCCGCTGGGCGGCGGCGCCGCGGCCTGCGCCGGCGCGCCGCCGCGGCGCCCTGCATCCGGCGTCGCCGGGGCCACGGCCGCCGGGCCGTCGAAGCCGTCGGGCAGGCCGCCGAACGGGCGGCGCGCGGGGCCGTCGAAGCGCGCGCTGGCGTGGAAGCTCGCGCCGTTGGCCAGCGCCAGCCGCATCGGCACCGGCAGCGGCGTGCGGAAATGGTCGTGCACCGCCGCCGTGGTGGTGCCGAACAGCGTGGTCAGCGTGTGGTTGCGCAGGGCCACGCCGCTCATGCCGAGCTGGTCGAGCGCGCTGCGGTTGGCGCCGACGATGCGCCCGTCGGGCCCGATCACCACGATGCCCTCGAGCAGCGTGCCGATGAACTCCGGCCGGGTGTGGAAGTGCAGCCGCAGCCGGTCGCGATGGTGGTCGGAGAGCCAGTGGTTCTCGATCATGCGCGCCGACATGCGCACCAGGCCCATCGTGTGCTGGTGGTAGCTGCGCTGGTCGCCGGAAACGTCCAGCACGCCGAGCATGTTGCCGCGCGGGTCGAAGATCGGCGCGGCCGAGCACGTCAGGAAATGGTTCGCGTGCATGAAGTGCTCGTCGGCATGCACGAGGGTCGGCCGCTCCTCGAACAGCGCGGTGCCGATCGCGTTCGTGCCCTTGCTCTGCTCGGCCCAGTTGACGCCGGGCGCGAGCGCGACCTTGTTGGCCCGCTCGAGGAAGTCGTTGTCGCCGATCGAGTGCAGCACGGTGCCCTGCGCATCGGTCAGCACGATCATGCTTTCGGTGTTGACGATCTGCTCGTAGAGCATCTCCATCACCGGTGCGGCATGCGTGAACAGGCGCTGGTTGCGATCCCGCGCGACGGCCAGGTCGCCGCGCATCAGCGGCTCGAAGTCGGGCCGCTCGATGCGCGTCAGCCCGAGCGCGGCGCAGCGCTCGTGCGACTGGTTGATGAGGTCGACATGGGCGGGCTGGCGCGACGCCGGAAGCGTCGTCACGTCGCCTCCGCTGCTGCGGCCGCCCATGTTGCGCGTGCTGGACATCGCTGCCTTCCGTTCCTGCGCGGACGCAGGTTGTCTCCGATCTGGCGTCATTGTCCGGCGCCGGCACCGTGCCTGTCCATCCGGGGCGATGCGTAGCAGACCAGGCCGGAGTGTTCCTTCCTGCAACACCTGCGCATGGCATGTCGATTGCAGAACTGCGGCGCAGTGTGCAAGCCAGACCGACGGAGACATTTCATGCAGACCTTTTCCCGACCCCTTCTCGCCCTGCTGCTCGCCGCGGCGTTGCCCGCCACCGCGCTCGCGCATGGCGACGTCACGCCGCAGGCGGTGGATACCAGCAGCCTGCCCAAGCTCGGCGACGCGTGGCGCGCCGAGAACCCGTTCCGCAAGAACGACGCGGCGATCAAGGTCGGCACCTCGGCCTACAACCAGAACTGCGCGCGCTGCCACGGCCTCGAGGCGATTTCCGGAGGCATTGCGCCGGACCTGCGCAAGCTCGACAACGAATGCGCGTCGCTGAAGGACGCGAACAAGAAGAACGCCTGCGTGAAGGAGATCGACGACTACTTCGCCGGCACGGTGCGACGCGGCCGCACGCGCAATGGCGCCGTCTACATGCCGCCGTTCGAAGGCACGCTGAACCAGGAGGCGGTCTGGTCGATCAAGGCCTATCTCGAGACGCGCCGGGAGAAGCCGCTGTGAGCGCGGTCAAGGATCGCAACCGCTGCTTGGCGCGGGGGCTGTCATGACGACGCGGCGCGGCATCCTGCGCGCGCTCGGCGCGGCCCCGCTGGCGGCGACGCTGCCCGATCTGCTGCAGGCGACCCCGCTGTCGAAGGTGAAGAGCCGCGGCAGCCTCGTCGTCGGCCTCTACAAGGACATGCCGCCGTTCCACGTGGACGGCGCGGGCATCGACGTCGAACTCGGGCGTGCGCTGGCGGCGTCGCTCGGGGTCGCGTTCGCGCCGCTGCCGTTCCCGGCCGACGAGAACATGGGCGACGACCTGCGCAACATGGTCTGGAAGGGCCACTACCTCGGCTACGGCCCGGCGGACGTGCTGCTGCACGTGCCGGTGGACCGGCCGCTGATGGACGCCAATCCGCAGGTCAGCGTGTTCGCGCCGTACTGGCGCGAGCGCGTCGCGATCGCCCGTTCGCTGGAGCAACTGCCGACGCTCGATTCGCTGGCTGCGCTGCGCGGGCGGGCGGTGGCGGTGCCCGGTCAGTCGCTGGCCGGCTGGCTGCTCATCGGTGCCGACGGCGGCGCGTACCGGGAGCAGTTGCGCACGCAGTGGAAGGACGGCGCCGAAGCCGCCCGCGCGCTGCAACGCGGCGAGGTGCCGGTCGCCGCCGGGTTGCTGTCGGAACTGCAGTCGGTGCTGCGCGGCGACGCGCGCTTCGCGATCGACCCGCTGCCCACGCCGCGCGCCCCGCGCGACGGCTGGGCCGTGGGCATGGCCGTGAAGCGCGACGCGACCGAGCTCGCCCAGGCGCTGCAGGCAGCGGTCAACGAACTGGCGGCCAGTGGCCGCATGGCGGAGATCTTCGCGCGCGGCAACGTGGGCTGGCGATCGGCGTAGGGGGGCCGAGTCCGGCCCGTCGCTGTCGTTGGACGCGCTGAAGGTTCGGGTGAGAGCCCGCCGGTCGCGCCCGGCCGGCGGTCACTTTGGTGCTCGCCAACTTCGCTGCGCGAAGTTACCGAGCCCCCCTTCGGACCTTCTGCCGGCCCTGAAGAAAGTAACCAAGGAAGAGGGCCTGAATACGATCTGGCTCGCTGACGTGGCAAGAGACCCGAGGCGGTTGTCGAATCGTGTCGAAAGAGGCCACGGCTGCGCGTTCGACGGGATCCTTTCCGATGACGGCGATGCTGCAACGTCGGTTGCCCGCGGAACACCTCGGTGCCGCCGGCCGAGCCGCGCCCGGGCGCGGTTCGGCTCGCTCCGCACCAAGCAGGAGGCAGAAGGCGCAGGGCAGCGACGAGCGAAGACCGGCCGCCCAACGACGGGCTTCATCCCTGTCGCACGCTGGCACATAGCCTAGGGTTTCCCCCGGGTGGTTGTTCCCGCGCGGGCTCAGCAAGCTATGAATGTTCGTGCATAGCGCCGGCCGGCGCCGAACGTCCAAAGGAAAACACATGCAGAAGACGCTTCACATCAACCCGGACAAGTGCACGGGTTGCCTGCAATGCGAGATGGCGTGTTCGTTCGAGAACTACGGCACCTTCGCCACCGCGCGCTCGCGCATCAAGGTGTTCGACTTCCATCACACGGGGCGCAAGGTGCCCTACACCTGCACGCAGTGCGACGAGGCCTGGTGCCTGCATGCCTGCCCGGTGGAGGCCATCACGGTGGACAAGGCGACGGGCGCCAAGGTGGTCAGCGAGACCACCTGCGTCGGCTGCAAGGTCTGCACGATCAGCTGCCCGTTCGGCACGATCAACTACGTGCAGGAGACCGGCAAGGTGCAGAAGTGCGACCTGTGCGGCGGCGACCCGGCCTGCGCGACCGCCTGCCCGACCGGCGCGATCACCTACATCGACGCCAACTGGACCGGCCTGAACAAGATGGCCGCCTGGGCCGACAAGCTCGGCAACCAACCCGCAGCCTGAGGAGAACACGATGTCCTGGGCAGGAAAGATCCTCCGCGTCGACCTGACGGCCGGTACCGTCAAGTCCGAACCGCTGAACATGGACTGGGCGCGCGCCTACCTCGGCTCGCGCGGCCTGGCGAGCAAGTACCTCGTCGAGGAGATCGACCCGAAGGTCGATCCGCTGTCGCCGGCCAACAAGATCATCTGGGCCACCGGTCCGCTGACCGGCACCATGGCCTCCACCGGCGGGCGCTACACCGTCGTCACCAAGGGCCCGCTGACCGGCGCGATCGCCTGCTCCAACTCCGGCGGCTACTGGGGCGCCGAGCTGAAGATGGCCGGCTGGGACATGGTGATCTTCGAAGGCAAGTCGGCCAAGCCGGTCTACCTGTACGTCAACGACGACGTCGCCGAGCTGCGCGACGCGGGCCACCTGTGGGGCAAGAGCGTCTGGCAGACCGAGGAGACCCTCAAGAAGGAACTGCAGGACCCGCTGACGCGCGTCTCCAGCATCGGCCTGGCCGGCGAGAACCAGGTGCTGTACGCGGCGGTCGTCAACGACCTGCACCGCGCCGCCGGGCGTTCGGGCGTCGGCGCCGTGATGGGCAGCAAGAACCTGAAGGCGGTCGTCGTTCGGGGAACCAAGGGCGTCGGCAACGTGGCCGACCCCAAGGAGTTCATGAAGGTCACCTTCGAGAAGAAGAAGATCCTGGCCGACAACGCGGTGACGGGGCAGGGCCTGCCGACCTACGGCACGCAGGTGCTGATGAACGTCATCAACGAGATCGGCGCGCTGCCCACGCGCAATCACACGGACATCCAGTTCGAAGGCGCGAAGGACATCTCCGCCGAGGCGATGGCCACGCCGCGCAAGACCGACGGCAAGAAGCACCTGGTGACCAACCAGGCCTGCTTCGGCTGCACGATCGCCTGCGGCCGCATCAGCAAGATGGACCAGGGCCACTTCACGGTCGAGAACAAGCCGCAGTACTGGGGCGCCTCCGGCGGCCTCGAGTACGAGGCCGCCTGGGCGCTCGGCGCGGCCAACGGCGTCAACGACCTGGAGGCGCTGCAGTACGCCAACCTGCTGTGCAACGAGCAGGGCATGGACCCGATCTC
>JAHBZL010000016.1 GCA_019635485.1 Piscinibacter sp.
GAGACCGCCCGGGTCCGCGGGACGACGCCCGCCCGGGCTCGGCTCGGCCCGCTCCACGCGCCGAAGGAAACAGACGGCGAAGGACGGCAACGGGGCCGTTAACCGACTCCGGTCCAACGAGTTTGAAACCGAAGGCGCAACCGCGCACGCGAAAGCGCCCCTACCACCGGGACAGCTCGGTCGATCAGTCGATCGCCACGATCACCGGCGCGTGGTCGCTGGGCCGTTCGTTCTTGCGCGGCAGCTTGTCGATCACGCAGGCGCTGACCCGCGGCTTCAGTGCGTCGCTGACGAGCACGTGGTCGATGCGCAGGCCCTGGTTCTTGCGGAAGGCGAGATTGCGGTAGTCCCACCAGCTCCAGCTCTTCGGCGGCTGCTCGAAGAGCCGGAACGCGTCGTGCAGGCCGAGTGCCACGAACTGGCGGAAGTGCTCGCGTTCCTCGGGCGTGCAGTGGATCTGCCCGGCCCAGGCCACCGGGTCGTAGACGTCGCGATCCTCCGGCGCGATGTTGTAGTCGCCGAGCAGCACGAGTTGCGGCGACTGCGCCAATTCGCCGCGCACCCAGTCGCGCAATGCCTCCATCCAGCGCATCTTGTAAGCGAACTTGTCGCTGCCGGGCGCCTGGCCGTTCGGGAAGTAGCAGCCGACGATGCGCACACCGGCGACCGTCCCGGCGATGACACGCGCCTGCTCGTCATCGAAACCCGGGATGTTGCGGACCACCGCGTCGATCGGCCCGCGCGCCAGCAGCGCCACGCCGTTGTAGGTCTTCTGGCCAAACCATTGCGCACGGTAGCCGGCGGCCTCGATCTCGGCGACCGGGAACTTGTCGTCGGTGAGCTTGGTCTCCTGCAGGGCGATCGCGTCCACCGGGTTCTCGGCCAGCCAGGCCAGCAACTGCGGCAGCCGCACGGCGAGCGAGTTGACGTTCCAGGTGGCGAGTTTCATGTTATCTCTACGCTGTTGATTTTTATAGTGTTTTCAGAGTGTTGCGGCACTTTATTTCTTCTGGCTACCCGTCTAGCTACCCACTTTCGTCGAGCCGGCATGACCTCTCCAGGGATCGCCTGATACGGAGCAGTGCCAACCGTCTACCGCCGACACGCCGTGGTGGTCGTGCAAGGCTGGAGCATCTGGGGCAATCGTACTTGCCGCTCGGGAAGAGTGCGGCAAGCAACCCCAGCCGAACTTCGAGGGCTACGTGGTTGGTGAAGTTCTCCGTCACGGCGTCGACAAGCTGAGTGCGCAGTCGCCTCCTGTAATGCTGGCTCGTGCAGAACGGGACAACTGACGGCCCTCAAGCGGGCAGGACGACGACTTGGTACGTCTTGAGGAAACTCGGCCAGTCGACGTGGTCGCGCAGCGCGATGTCGTCGACGAGCGAGAGCTTCTCGGCTGCACGGTCGAACAGTGCGGCGCACGCGGCCGGGTGATTGTTGCGCGACGGGTAGAGCACGCCGTCGAATCGAGGCGCGCCATCCGGCTCGGCGAGCTCGTGTACCAGCGCAGCGATGCGCTGCGTGTGAACGTAGCGACGGCTGGCCAGCTGGGACAGGTTCAATCCGAACCGCGATGCCATCACGCCGGCCGCAGTGAGGTCGGCGAGCGACAGAGGCTCGAGGACGCCGATCGCCCTGACCATGCGCGCGTACACCTCGGTTCGGGTGATCACGCGCTTGGCGCGGAGGCTCCAACGGTGCTGGCGGAAGACGGACTCCATGAGCGCGGTCGCCAGGTCGAAGCCGACATAGAGCGTGCCAAACCGGAGAGCCCGGTCGTCGTAGCGATTGCCGCCCGAGCGGCCGAAGTGAAGGGCCGTGCCGCGATACGCTGACCTGCTGACGTGCTGGAGAAGTTCTCCCGCAGGAATGATTCGGGACGGAACATCAGGCGTCGGCACGGCCGTGCTCCGCCGGCTGCACGCCGAGCGAAGCAAGCACGACGCGCGCAACAGCGTCGACGTTGCCTCGATTCGCGCTCGCCGCCGGAGATCGGCCGCCAAGGGCTTCACAGGGCCCCGCCAGGGCGCGGTACACCGTCCAGGCGTCGACATCTTCCGCAGCCTGGAGCACGGTGCGCGTCAGCTGCAGGCCTGGTGCCTCCAGTTGCCAGTCGGGAACGCGCTGGCCGCGACGACCGACGTCCAGCGCAAGCAACCTGCGTGCGGTGATGTCCTTGTAGATCTGCTGGCGGGACTTGTGGGCCAGGCGAACGAAGTCGGCAAGCGGCAGGTTGTGCGATTGCTCGAACTCGCGCAGCAGTTCAGCGCGGCCTCGCTGGATGTCGGCGGCCGTCGGCGACCAGGAGGTGCCCGCGCGCAGCGACGCGGCCTTCCGGCCCAGCGTTTCGGTCAGGAGTGTCGCCTCGGCGGCCACGTTCGTGGCAGCCGCCACCTTCTCTCGAACAAGGCGGTCAAGCTCGAACAGGAATGCACCACGGTCGCGAACGGTGACCGCCTTGTCGAAGCGGTGAACTTCCGTCGCGGTGACTAGTGGTTGGTTCATGGCCGCTGCACCTTGTGCCTTGCGCATGCCGAGCTCCCCGTACGCACTGAGATGCGCCAGAGTAGTCTCGTTTGTCGCGTATGTCAAATTTGACAACCTATGGGTCGTGCGGTGCAGTGGCGAATCTCTGCGCACCGGTATGCGTTCGCCCCAGGGCATTGCAACGGCGGCCCATCGGCGCTACCTTGGGAACCAGAGGCATGAAATGCTACGGAAGGCCATCTTTCTCACTCTCGTCGGGGTT
This sequence comes from Piscinibacter sp., assembly GCA_019635485.1. Lineage (GTDB taxonomy): Bacteria > Pseudomonadota > Gammaproteobacteria > Burkholderiales > Burkholderiaceae_C > Piscinibacter. The sequence goes on from JAHBZL010000016.1 coordinate 2,750, forward strand.
GGCGCCCTGGTTGGCGTTGTCGCTGCGATCAACGGGGACTGGGGTCTTCGCGTAGTGATGGCGGCGCTTGGCGCGCTTGTCGGGGCTGCAGTGGGTGGTGCCGCGATCAAGCTTGGGCAGCGGCCTACGGAGCGCCGAGAGATCCCAGGCATCGGCACGACGACGGCAGACGTCGCAGCGAACTTCTGGCGCGACAAAGGCCGTCCGCCCATGTAGGCCAACGAGAGCCCACGTCCGGCGTAAGTGGCTCGTCAAGCACTGCCGCTTCTACTTCCTCCTGAGCACTCCTTTCACCGCGTCTTTGGCCTCGTCCAGAGTGGCCCCGGCATCGGCCGCAACCTGGCGCCCGGACTGGAGAAGCAGCGACTTCTTGGTAGAGACGGTCCCGTCCGCTGACCGACTGACTTCTGTCTCGGCGTCGAATCCACGGCGCGACCGGTCCGTTTGCTCGCGGATGGCTGCCCCACCCAGGCCGACCTCCGGTCTGATGCTGGGTCGCGCCTGCTCGGAGGTGGTTGGCGGCTCGCTTCCGAGTGCGCGCGCAACGGCGCCGCGGTTCTGGGCATTGCGCGCGGCCAAGTCGGGATTCAAGGCGGGATCGGACGCCGACGCGGCCCATTGATCGCGCAGCTCCTGGAAGGATGCGGGCAGCGCGGCTCCGTCGGAGAAATTGCGCGACGGACGAAGCCCCTGTCGCGCCAACTCCGCGTCGAGCAATGTGGCAGCCGCCGCGCTGTCGCCGCCGTAGCGCTCGGCGTAGCGCAGGAACATCGCGAGGTTGTAGGGATCCTGAGCGATGTCGATGGCGATGGACTCGCCACGCTCGCGCGCCTCGGAGACGCGCTCAGCCAATGCGCTGCGCTCGCCGTACGAGGCCTGAGCCTGCTGGGCTCGCGACGCGGTCGTCGCGAGGCGGCTCCCCAGTTCCCGTGCTTGGCGCGCATCGTCGGACATCGCGCTGACCAACGTGGCGTCACGCGAGACGCGATCTCCAAACTGCTTGAACTCGGCGATCTGGTCGCTTGTCATCGAGCCAAGCACCTTGCGCTGCTCCGCTGACAGGCCGCTCATGTAGGCCTTGTCCGCGCTGGCATCGACCTGCGCTCCCGCTACACCCGCGTTGAAGCCGAGGCGGCCGGAAGCGCCGAACGCGATACGCGCGACCTGCGACTGGGTGAGCCCCGTGTTGTCGGCGACGCTCCGGGTGATCTGGTCCAGCCGCGTCAGCGTCTCGCCCAGTTGCTCGAAGCTGCTCGTCGAGGTGCCCGACGAACTGCGCGAGGACTTTAGCTTTGCCAGCCCCTTGGTGAAGGCCTCGGTGAGGACGGTAGACCGTTCGTTGCTTGCGGACACCATCTCGCCGCGCGCGGCGTCGGCCTGGCGACTGGCCTCGGTCACGTCCTGCTCGCTGACCCGCATCGACACCACACGCGAGGCGAAGCCCTGGTTGCGCATCAGGTTCGCGGCCGTGCGTCCGGTGAGAGCGCTCGACGCGAAGGTGTTGCCGCTGAGATCGCTCTGCCAGGAACTCATGAACGCCGACGTACGGTTCGGCGCCAGCTGCAGTTGATCCATCGCGACATTGCCCATAGCCACGTTGCCGACGGCGGCCCCTGCGGTGCTGCCGGCCAGCATGCCCTGCAGCCCGGACAAACCGCCGACGAGCGCGGTGCCGAAGTTCTCCATGCGCTTGAGCGCGGCCCAGGCGATGAAGGGGATGCTGATCGCCAGGTAGCCGACCACGGCCTCGCCGGAGATCGCACGCGAGTAGATCGTCGATGCGGTCTGCAGCGCGAGGGCCTTGGTGCCCGTGCCCAGGTCCGATGCGGCGGCCAGGTCGTAGGCGGCGTAAACCGAGGCCATGTAATTGAGCACCGCGTACAGCGGCGGCCACAGCTGGATCCAGATCAGGATTGCCGCATAGCCTTTGAAGGCGATCATCGACTCGCGTCCGCTGGTCAGCAGGAGCAGCAGCACGAACAGCGGGAACAGGGCGTAGGTGAGAGCCTCGATGACGCTGCGGAACACCGGCAGCGACTGTTCGGCGACCTTGCCGTAGTTCATCCAGGTCGCGTTCTGCTGAGCTACCGCCTGTGCCCGGCCGACCGCGAGCACCATCGCCGCCGGGTCGTTCACCTTCTGTCCGATGATGTTGCTGGTGTCGCTGATGGCATTGAGCACGGCGTTCTGCCGGATCAGGTCGGTTGCCGTCGCGGCCGCCGTCGCGATGCTGTTTCGGATGTAGGCCTGCTGGATCTGGCCGGCGATCGCCGCCGTCGCCGCCGCGCTGGGCAGGGTGGGGTTCAGCTGGAATGCCAAGCGCCCCTCAATGCGCGTGACCTGCGCCGGCAGGCGGCCATTCAGGTTGCCGTAGACGTTGGGGCAGGTGTCGACGCGCACCGCAGCGCCGGCACCGGTCACCGTGCTGAAGCGGGCCGGATTCGGCGTGGCCATGAGCGCCCACACGTCGTCGGACGTGGAGAACGCGGCCGGATCGACGGTGCCGTCGATCAGGTCGTACATCGTGCAGTTGTGGATGAAGTTGATCAGGTCGGTGCGGAAGGTGGGGTCCTGGAACACCACGTTGCCGGTCTCGCGGATCAGGCGGTTGCCGAACATCAGGCCGTGGCGTTCGTAGCTCAGTTCCGCCGGCATCGCGCCCGCGCCGGGGATGACCTGGAACGCGGTCTCGAAGAGGCCCGTAAGCGTGTGGCCGATGGTGCTGGTGATGCTGCCGAGCGTGGCCACTCCGAACGGAACGTTGGCAACGACCTTCACCGCCGAGCCACCGGTCTTGTCCACGATGCCCACAGTCACGCGGGGCACGATCAGCACCGAGAACACCAGTAGCGCGGTCGCGAGCCACTTCCAGCCCTGCAGCTTGTCCGGGGCGAAGGCGTACGCGAGCAGGGCGGCGATGAAGCCGCAGAAGGCCACCGCCGCGACGGCGGCCGCGTAGTCGCTCGACGCGTGGATGGCGGCAGCGGCGTTGAAGATGCCGAACAGGCTGTCCGCGTTCTGGTAGGCAAAGATCTCCCACATGGCCGCCTCGAGCAATCGGAGCGGGTTACCGCGCGACGTAGGCCGCGCGCTGCCCTAGCATGTCCATCACGTGCTGCGGCATGCTGGAGCGCAGTTGCCGCTCGAGTTGTTCCAGGTGGCTGGAGACGGCGCGGAAGGAGCCGACCTTCTGGTACAGCAGGTTCTTCTCCTGCGACAACTGCAGCAGCATGGCCTGGGCACGCTGGCGCACCTGGTTGGCGAGTTCACGCTGGCTTTGCTGCAGCGTGTAGTCCTTGTCGAGCGCGGCCATACCCAGCCGCAGGTTCCGCTCGAGGAAGACGTAGGCATAGTCGGCCGCGATCACGTCGCGGTACTGACCGATCAGGCTGTCGGCCAGGCCCGAGCCGGGAATCGTGGCCCCGATCGACAGCATCCGGTACACCGGCTCGGTGGTCTGGTTGACGAAGCCCACCTCGGCCGAGTTGTTGGGGATCGCCGTGCGGGTCGCGATCTTGTCGGCGATCGACCGCATCATGGTCTCCACGCGGGCCGTGAAGGGTGTGTGCGTGTAGCTCGTGTTCAGCGTGACGACGTCGCAGTTCGTGTAGTCGTTGCAGCGCAGCAGGTGCTGGGTGACGTTGGTGCCCGTCGCGGCGGCCTGGCCGTAGAGCAACTGGCTGATCGAGGTGATCGTCGGCGGGACGGGCTCCGGGTCCCGATTGGCGCTCTCGGGATGGAAGATCACCGTGCCGACGATGCTCATGATGAGTTCGCGCTCCGCATCGTCCAGCGCCGTGCCCGTGCGCTGCAATGCCTTCCAGGTGAGGTTGCCGACGAAGGGCGCCTTGTTGCGGACATTCGGATCGGCGGAACTGCGCGCGGAGGAGAGGATGCCCGGCCGGTCGCTGGCGCAGCGGCGACGTGCTGCGTCACGGTCGCTTTCCAGCCCCATCTCGATGGCCAGGTCGGCGCAGGCCTCTTGCGAGCTGTAGCCCGTGGCTTCAGCCGCCGTGCTGACGATGGCTTTGGCGGTCTCGCAGGAGTTGATGCGCGCGTTGTTGATCCAGGTCTCCAGGCCCTTCGCCCACTTGGTAAGGCCACCCAGCAGCGGCGAGACCGACTCCAGTGCGAGCTGGAAGGCGATGCCGGGCAGCGCGGCCGTGATGTTGCGCAGCATGTTCTTGAACTCCTCGGCCGAGATGTGCGAGAACGAGCCGCCGAAGACGTCGATGCCGCCGCAACCGGCCTTGGCGCTGGGGAACTGGATCGCGGCGAGCTGGTAGACCTTGTTCGGCGAGCGCATGAACAGGCTGCCGCCGGTGTAGGTGTTGAAGGTCTGCCCGCGAAACGCGCCGGGCGCGGTGTAGTTCCCGATCGTGCCGAGGTTGTTGAACATCGTGTTCACCTCGGCATTGAGGTCGCCGCTCCGTGCGGATCCGGCGTGCAACACGGTGGCCAGGGCGAGGAGGGCAGCGCAGGCGCGTTGGGTGGAGCGGTTGGACATGACGATCCTCCTGGGAACGGATCAGGGCATCCCGAGCTGCCGCACGGCGCTGGGCACCATGGCCTCGAAGGCGGGTGCCGCAGCAGCCGAGATGCGCTCGAGCAGTTGCGACTCGGACAGCACACCGAAGCCGATGGGCACAATGCGGCCGGTGAAGGGCTGAGCCAGATAGACGGCGGGCACTTGAGCCACGCGCAGCGCGGTGGCCGCGCCGTTGTCGCGGCGCGCGGTTGTGAAACCCGGCAGGGCGCCGCCGTCCAGGCTGACGGCTTCGACGCGGATGCCGTGGCGCCCCTGAAACGCTTCGAGCGTCGGCGCGAAGGCATGGCAGTAGGGGCAGTCGCCGCGGAAGAAGAACAGCAGCACATGGTCGCGACCCAGTGCGGCGACCGAGCGCGAGCGATCGCCCAGTTGCTGGGCCTCGAAGACTTCCAGCGCCTTGGCGTTGACCGGGCGTCCCTGCAGCGAGGGGTCGAGCTCGGGTGTGGTCCAGGCGACCCGCTGTGCCACATCGGCGAAGGTCGAGGCCTGGGCGACGACCTTGGCCTCGAGCTCCATGTACCGCCGCACGTTGGCCTCGGTGGGCCGCATCACTGCGATGCCGCGCAGGTCCTCGACCTGCTGGCGCAGGCGTTCGAGCTCCACGAGCTCGGGCGGCCGCGGGTCTCGCCTGGAATCCCGGGCCGCAGGGGGCGGTCCTGCGGGCTTGGGCGGCTTCGGCCGAGGTGGCTCGGCTTCAGGTATCGGGTCCTCGTAGAAGTGCCACCCGCGCCAGGCGTCGCCCCAGAAGCGGGGCGGCTCGTTCTCCGAGCCGCTCACTGCAGGCGAAGCAAGCGCGGCAACGACCGTGAGCAGCATCAGCCGGTGGATGCCATGCATCGCGCACCTCAGGACAGCGAACGCGGCGGCAGGCCGTCGCGGCAATAGTTGAGGCCGAAGTCGATGGTCTGGCGGCGCGGGCCGGGCGCGCCCGGCAGTTGCACGCCGTCCTGCCAGAAGCTCACCTTCAGGCGCCGGCAGCCCGGCTGCGCATAGCGCCGTTCCGTGCTCACGTCGATGTAGACCGGCGAGGTCGCCTTGAAGCGCGCCGTAATGGCGTCCGCCATCGGTCCCGACAGCACACCGTGCGCGCGTCCATCCGGCGCGTCGATGGCGGCCAGCAGCAGGGGCCGTGCATCGGAAACTGCGATCCGTTCCTGGGCCGTCGCCACGGGCGACGAGACGACCATCTCAAGCCCCAGCAGGAGCACCAGGACACAGCGCTGGCGGCTCACTGGCATCTCCCTTGGCCGTAGTAGCAGGTCGGGATGCGGCTGCTGCTCTGGCCCTGAAGCGTGGTGACGTTCGGCAAGGTCGGGACCAGAGACGCATAGAACTCGCTGAGATCCATGGCCGCGAAGTCCAGCGACTGAAGTTGTGCGATGGTGAAGCCCGAGCAGTCCGGGCTCTGTGCGCCGCCCCAGCCCTTGCCGACCTGCACCCGTCCTTGCTCGTTGACGATGCGGGCGAGCATGCTGTTGAAGCAGCACTTCGACGTCGTGTGCTCGATGCACGAAACGCAAGACCCGAGGATGCGAATGCAGGACGAGCACCAGGTACCCACGCTGTGGCACAGCCCGGCGCCTTCCTTCATCGCCAGCTTTCCTTCGCTTTCGTTGCAGGACATCATCGACATGACGATGTAGATGACGACCGCGATGGCGAGGCTCCACGGATCGAAGGCGACCACCAGGCTGTCGCCGGCATAGAGCACGGCCGAGCCGGCCGGCAGCGCGGCGCCATTGACCGCCACGGTGACGCCGTAGGTGGTGAAGGTGCCGCTGAACCCGCCCCCGAGCAGCAGGGCCGACATGCCTTGGTACAGGAACTGCCTGTTCTCCGCGTTCATCAGCACGTCGTACACGAGCCGCGAACCGGTGCCGAACAGGCTCTGGTTGCTCATGCCGGCGCCGGCACTGTCGGCATAGCAGCAGTTCTTCAGCAGCCGGTCGCGGCAGCGGTTGTCCTCGCCCTTGAAGACCTGCATGCGGTCGGTGTCGAGGTAGACGCCGGCTTCGCGCGCGGCCTCGAGCATCGACATGCTGCGCGCGAAGTCGGGGTCGTTCGCGTGGCTGATGTCGTAGCAGTTGCCCTGCAGGCAGAAGACGTTCGTCGGACAGTTGCTGGCGCTGGTCACTGTTTGCGCCGGCACCGGGCAGCTGTAGCTGTCCTCGTGCATCTCGCAGGCGCCGGTGACGGTGTTGCTGCGCCGGCAGACCGAACCCGAGGGCGTGCAGCCGGCGGCAACCAGCGGTCCGCATTCACTGGCCGGCGCGCCGCCGCTGCAGCTCATCGTGCTTTCGTACTGCCAGCAGTCGCGGGTCACCGAGGCTCCGTCGATCACCTTCGTCGCCGGGCCATCCGTGCACACGGCCGCGGTCTGCACGGTGCAGCGGCCGCCGTCGGCACCGCTGGGGCACTGGTCGTCCCAGCGATCGGTCTCGGTGATGGTGGAGCGGGGCCGGGTGTACGACAGCCGCATCGTCGGGATCGGGCCGTAGGCCGGGTTCGGGTCCCAGCCGACGACGCTGCGCTCGCTGTCGAGATTCCAGTAGTAGCCGGGCAGGCTGCCCGTCACGTCGTAGCCGACCAGCGCCGTGGCGCCGCTGGATGGTGCATAGCAGCGCGTGCCGTCGAGCGCCGTCGTCGTGCAGCCGCTGTCGCCCTGGCAGACGGTGTCCTGGATCAGGTCGCCGCTTTGCGTGCCGGCCGGGCAGGCCGCATAGCGCCTCAGAAAGGGCTCGACGCTGGTGCAGCTGTAGCCGGAGTCCCCGCCGCCGGTGCAGATCTCGGCCCGCTCGGCGGCGATCATGGCCGTCAGTGCGCAGGTGTCGCCGGTGCAGGCCTTGTCGGCGACCCAGACGCCGGTGCGGATCTCCGTGCCGGTGCTCCAGGAGTAGCTGGTGCCCAGCACCGCGACCATCTGCGGGAACACCACCGGTGTCGTCATGTCGACGTCGAAGAAGGCCAGCGGCGATGCGTCCTGCGTGACGCGGAAGTGCTGCGCCGTCTCCGGACGGTCGGGCAGGCACTGCGCGTCCACGCCGGTGCGGCCCGCGCTGGCGCGGGCGAACCAGTCTCCGGGGGTGCAGTTGGTGCTGCGCTCGATGTCGACCGTGAGGCTGCGTGTGCACCGGTAGTTGCCTACGCCTTCGTAGCGCAGGCAGCTGCGGGTCTGCGTGCCGGAGGGGACGGCCGTCGTCGTGGTCGTGCAGCCGCTGTAGTACGACGCCAGGTTCTCTAGCACGCTGGACGGCGAACGGGCGATGCCGTGCGCCGCGGACACCGAGGGATCGCCGGGCCCGATGGCCGGCCGGGGCAGGTTCGCCGAGCCCATCGCGCCGCGCTGCGCCTGGCACACCGGGTCGTTCGGTAGCGTGGCGCAGAGCGACAGCCGTGCGCTCCCCTGCGACGACAGGTTGGGCTGCCGGTAGTAAGCGGACTCGGGCGCTGCTGCGGTGTAGCCCGGCACGACGCTGGTGGCGCTGGGCGCATTGACGGTGGCGCGGGCGGCCGGGTTCGCGGCCTGGCCGGCAGCGACACCTTCATCGTGTGGGCCGGCGGGCGCCGTGTTCGGAGTCACGGCCACGCAGAACGCGGTGAAGCAGGCGATCAGCTTGCGCATGGCGTCACTCCCGGCGGCCGAGTCGGGCGAGGAAGCGGCCGGCGTCCTTTGCGAAGGCCGGCGCCGAGCGCTGGAAGTGCGCCAGCGCGTAGTCGAGGCTGACATCGCCGGCCGACATGACGTGGTCGTCGGACCTCGCACACTGCTCGGCACTGCAGGCGGTGCTCGGCCCGTCAGGTCGTGCGAGCACGAACGACGGCACGCGCTGAATCGCGTACCGGTCGAAGGCGCGCGGGTCGATCTGCACAGCCACCGGCCGCGTACCGATCAACTGCTGGATGCGCATTGCTGTGCGTGGCAGCGACCCTTCGGACAGTCCGCGCAGCATCAATTGGGCGCGTGCACGAGCGGCCTGGTCCACCAGCCGCGCCAGCGCGGCTTCGGGCATCGCCAGGCTGATGAAGACGATCAGGCGTGGCTCGTCGGCGCCAGGTAACGTGGGTGACCCGGTCGCACCAGCGAATCCCCGGGCGAGCGCCTCCAGGTCCACCGGCGTCTGTGTGGCCGGTATGGGCAGGGCATCGACCCGTGGCATCACCTTGGCGGGAGGCAGTCCGACGGGGGCTTGCGCGGCCACCGCCGCGGCAGCGAGCAGGAGCCCAGCCCCGGCCGCGAGTGCGGCGAGACGACCAAGATCAGTAGCCCACACAGCAGTTCCTCTTGCGGAACAACATGAAGGCGAAGTCCTCGCCGCGCACCGGGTACTCCTTGCCAGCGCCCCAGACGATGGTGCTGCGGCCGAAGGGCTGACAGCAGCGTCCGCCGTCCTTGGCGGTGTTGGCCACCGGGTAGGTCAGCTGGGTTTTGTAGGCGGTCTTGTCCATCGCCGGCAGGAAGTAGGGACCGCAAAGCCCAGCCTTGCCGTGCCAGCCCCAGGCCAGCAGCTCGCGGTGCATCTTGGCGGTGAGGCGCTGGGCGATCAGCGCCGCCGTGCGCACGCCGCCGAGGTGGTAGGGCACGTGGCCGTCGAGCGGGTAGAGGCCGCCCTGGCAGCCTGCACACCAGAACAGTTCGGGCATGCCAAAGCCGGCGGTGGCCGCGACGCAGTCGGCAGCACATGCCGCCACGGCCACAGGATTGGCAAACAGCACCGCCTCGGGGTTGAGGATGAGCGTCAGCTCGTCGTCGTTCCACAGCGGGTCGACTTCGGTGAGATAGGCAAGGTCGAACGAGCCGCGTTCCAGGCAAGGAAAATCGGTCACCACCTCCAGCCAGTACAGCACCGGGTTCATGTAGAAATGCGCCTGGTAGAAGCTGCCACCGTCCCCGTCGCCCTCCGGCCGCGTGAAGCGCGCGGCAGTCGGCGCATCGATGCCGGGGTCCAGGTCGACGCCGCCGAGCGACGCCAGACAGAAGGGCTTGCGCACTGCCTCGACATGGCGTGCCGGCTCCCAGAAGCCGATCGACAGGCCGACCGTCGGGTTCACGCCGCAACTGCAGACAGGGCTGGACGGATTGGGGATGTCTTCCCGCCCGTCCAAGTTGGCCAGTGTGGTGCCGCCGAGCGTGATCGGCAGGATGCAGCTCCAGCAGATGTCGGTGATGGGGTTTGGGAACCGACCCGTGCATGTCAGGCTGTCGCCGGCCAGCGCAGGGGCGGTGGCGAGTACGGCGGTCAGGGTCGCAGCCCAGGCGCGCAGGCGTCGGCCAAAGCTCATGGCAGCCCCAGTTCGTCGATGCGCAGGCGCAGTCCGTCCTGCGAGACCAGCGCCGGCACCTGGCGGATGCCGAAGCGGCGCGTCAGAGTGCCGGATTGGTCGTAGTAGACGGGCACGCGCCAGGCCTTCATCAGGTCGAGGTAGGAGCCTCCCGTCAGGATCGGCTTGATGCGGCCCGCGTAGCGACCGCTCAGCTCGCGGGCGTGCTTCACCTGCCGCGGATCGCGGGCGTCGAAGAACAGCAGGTGGCGCGACAGCGACACCACCTCGAGCGGGTTCTTGCGCGTGCCCGCGGCGAACAGCAGGCGGCCCTGCGGGTCGGTGATGTTGCGGTCGAGCGTGAAGCTCGGGTCGACGTAGAAGGTGCGCGGGCGCTCGGTGGTGCGCAGGCCTTCGACCGGTGGCGGCTGGCGAACGGCCTCGATGCCGCGGGCCCGCGCCACTTCGGCGAGCCGCTGCAACTCGCCGCTGCGCTCCTTCTCGCGCAGCCGCTGTTCGATGAAGGCCAGCAGATGCGGCTCGGCGATCTCGTAGATCGGCCCGATCGTTCCGAGGTCGACCGCGCAGGCCTCGCCACCGACGATCAGCAAGGCTGCGACCAGCAGCGGCGTGGTGGCCCGGCTCATCGCGCACCCCGTGTGCAGTCGATCTGCGAGGCGAGGCTGGTGAGTGCCGCAGGGTCGCGCAGATGGCTCGCCCGGATCATGCCCATCAGCACCGGGTTGCCGTCGCCGACCGCCATCGCCACGCGCAGTTCAGCGGTAGTCAACGGTCGGCCGCAGCGCTGCTGCCAGGCCTGCCGGTAGGCGCGGGCACCGTCATGGGCGGCCGGCGCAATGCGCGCCAGAAGCGCCAGGTAGTCCTCGATCGGCATCTCGCCGGTCCCGGGACCGCCAGGCTGCGCGGGTGTGGTTTGCGCGAGCACAGGATCGAGTCCGCCCGTTGCGAGAGCGAGCAGAGCCAGCAGCATGCCGGCGTGGAGTCGAGCGTGGCGCATTGCCGTGCCTCGTTAGAACAGCGGGATCACGGTGCCCAACACCTGGTCCGCGCGCACGAGGCCGCTGGCCCGGTAGCGCGAGTCGAAGGAATCCGGGCTGGTGCCCTGCACGTAGTAGTGGCCGGGTGGAATCACGGCGGCCGGGATCGGCTCGAGCGGTTGCCGGTCGTGGGTGTGGGTCTTGGCCTGGCCGACAAGCTCGCCGTTGATCGCGACGGCGCGCCCTTCGACGGTGATGCGGTCGCCGGGCAAGCCGCGCACGATCTTGAAGAAGGGCTGCCCGCGCAGGCCCGGATAACGCGCTTGCGCTTCGCCGTCGAAGGCGAATACCACGTAGTCGCCGCGCTTGGGCGCATTCGGCTCGTACCGCAGCAGCGCCACCCGGCAGGGCAGGCTCGGCGTCCAGTTGAAGAGCACCGGCAGCCGCGGCGTGGGATCGATGAACAGGCGCGTGTAGGCGAAGCCCCAGATCGCGAAGACCGGGAAGTACAGGTACCAGCGCTGGCGCATGTGGGCGCCGAAGTCGCGGGTGCTGGTCCGGAGACGGTCGATGCGGCTGGTCACGGAGCCTCCACCTTGCGGCGCAGATGCGCGGTCAGGTCCACCGTCCGCGGTGCCGGCGCCGCGACGGCGGTCTTCAGCACCACCAGGCAGCCGCAGTCGCGCGGCAATTCCTCCAGCGCGAGCGGCAAGCGCTGCGCGAAGCTGCGCGCCATGCGCATCGCCTGCTCGCGCTCGCCGTCGCTTGCGGCGCGCGTGAGGATCAGCGTGAACTCGGCTTCCTTCTGGCGGTAGACCTCGGCGACGTCGACCACGCCGATCAGCTGCGCCGGTCGCACCACGACGCGGTGGTAGGCCGCCAGCGTGCCGAGGACGATCGCGCAGGCCATGCCCGCGTTCAGCATCGCCGACTTCAGGCCAGGGCTCATGACACATGCCCCCGGCGCCGCAGCAGCTCAGCGATCGCTTCGTCGATCGACAGGCCCTGCGCACGCAGTTCGTCGATCGGTGCGTTGTCCTCCAACTTGTTGGAGAACAGCAGGTGGGTCGCCGGATCGAGGATGTTGCGCGCCACGCCCTCGCCGACGGGCGACGAGATGTAGACCTCGGAGAACACACCCGGCTCGGTGCGCAGCGAGTTCAGCAGCCGTTTCTTCGGCTCGTCCATCGTCAGGCGGCCCTGGCGGTCGAGCATCTCGATCGACTCGGGCTTCTGGCGCAGCAGGAAGACCCAGTCCGAGCAGTTGAAGGCCGCCTCCATCTGGGCCGAGCCGTAGTAGTCGTCGGCGCTCTGCGTCGCGGTGCCCAGCGAGCCGCCGTACTTGCGGGCGCGCCGCGCCGCCTCCTCGACGACGGCGGCTTTGACCGGATCGTCGGCGCCGATGTCGCCCAGCTGCTGCTTCAGCTCGTCGATGAAGAGCACCTTGCGCCGGTTGCGCGTCAGGTACATCTCGCCTGTGATCTGGTGCAGCAGCAGGATGTTGACCACCGCATGCAGGTCGGGCCGGCGCTTGAGCTCCTCGTTCTCGATGACGACGAAGTCGTTGTCGAAGTCGATGTTGTTGCGGCCCTCGAAGAAGCGCTCGTACTGGCCGCCCCGCGCATAGGGGTTCAGCATGATCGCCAGGTCCTTGATGCGCGGGTCCTCGCGCACGCCCAGCTCCTCGAGCGTGCCGGACTTGAACGCGTCGCGCAGCGCGGTGACGGTCAGCTCGTTGCCATGTGCGCGGAACAGCTTGAGCACCATCGCCGAGATCGCCTTGTACTGAACCTCGTCGAGCGACCGCGACATCGAGGCCATCTTCGAGATGGCCGGCACCAGCATGTCGATGTCTTCGTTGATGTCGACGATGTGGGTGAAGGGGTTCAGGCAGATGGCGACATCGGGCTTGAACTCGATGTAAGTGCCCTTGGCCTTGCGGCACAGCTTCTCGAACGAACGACCCAGGTCCAGCATCCAGACCTTGGCGTCGATGGCACGGTAGGACCAGGCCATCTCGTTCATCAGCACCGACTTGCCCGAGCCAGGCGCGCCGATGATCGCGAAGTTGTAGTTGCCGAGGTCGTTGTCGAAGATGTCCAGCGTCATCAGCTGGCCGCGCCGGCCGCCGAACACCAGCGCCGGCGTACGTGTGCCGCGCCACTCGGCGATCAGCGGCGCCAGGTGGATGGCATTGGCCATCGTCTTGCGCGAGACGCGGCGCATCTTGGCCAGGTCGCGGTGGAAGCGCTCGGACAGCGTCATCGGCAGGCTGGCCAGCAGCGCCTGCCGGTGCATGTAGACATCGGCGTTGAGCTGGAAGCCCCGGCCGCGCCAGATCGCGTTGGCGGTTTCCTGCCCGGCGACTGACTTGCCTAGCGGCGAGAAGATCGCCAGTTGGTGGTACAGGCTCACCAGGTTGCTGCCGACGTCGATCGCGTTGGCCGCCGCGGTCCAGTCCTGCAGCTTCTTGCCCACGTCGGGCATCACCTCGGCCATCTTGCTGCGTGCGTTCTGCGTCGCGCGCACATGATTGGCCGTGACCACCGACTTGGTGACGTTCGGATCGAGCACGTGCACGCCCATCGTCAGCAGGAAGGGCGCGCTGTACTGCAGCGCCGGCTGCATCAGGTCGCCGATCAGCGAGCCCATCTGCCAGAGCGCGAAACGCTCGGGAAAGGACTTGATCGAGTAGAAGCGCGCTTCGAGCCGGTGCTCGCTGCCTTCCTTCCACAAGGTCAGGCCGCCGGGCTGCGGATCCTGGATGGTGTCGAAGTCGACTATCTGGTCGCGGATCTCGCGGCCGTCGTCGTAGTGCAGGTTGGGTGCATCGGCCTGTGAGATGCGGTCCGGGTTCGTGAACAGCGCGCACCAGTTGATCAGGTCGGCGGCGTCGCACACGCGGTTTGGCAGCGAGGCCGAGCGCAGCGTCGACGCCATCGACTCGCGCAGCGCCACCAGTTCGTCGCGGCGGTTGAGCTGGCCGGCATCGCCCGGCAGCGCGACGCTCATCATCAAGCGGAAGTCGCGGATCGTGTAGTGGAAGCCCGACGTGAGCGAGCGCTGGGCACCGCCCAGCAGATGGCCAACACGCTGCCGCGCAAGGCGGTGGAAGAGGTTGTCGTTGCGCGCGGGTCGGCCCCAGTGCTTGGCCTTCTCGGCCTGGTCGCTGTCCTCGACGCGCAGGTTCGCGTAGCGGCACAGTTGCTCGCGGATGTGCGGCGAGGCAAACAGGTGGAACTGGACCCCGGTGCCGGGCGGGCAGGTCGCATACAGCGACACCAGTACCTCGGCCATGCGCTCGTCGGCGCCGGACTGCGGCATCAGTTCGAGCAGGAATCCTAGCCCGTCGCGATTGACGAACAGCTTCACGTCGGCCAGGTAGGCCGAGTAGGGCAGCCAGGCGGCGAACTGTTCGGCGGGCGAGTCGGCTTCGGCGCCGAACGGAAGCCAGTCCGCGAGGCTGGCGCGTTCGACATGGGGCAGGCGGGCGTTCATCGCGGCCTCAGTCGGGGTTGTCGCCACTGGCCGGTGCGGCGGGCCGCGTTGGCAGACCAGGGATCAACTGGTCGAGACCGGGCGGACGCTGGACACCCGCGGCGGGCGCTCGGGGTGCGGGGTCCGCGGCTGCGCGTCCGGCGGGTGCACGCACGGGTGCGTAGGCTTCGCGGATCGCTCGCTGGGCGTGGTCGACGAGCCAACGGCCGCCATCGACCTGCACGTACACATAGCCCTGGTCGTAGAGATCGCGGTCGGCGTCCTCCCAGGGCTTGAACCACAGCCGCACGATGCGCGGTGCGGAGCGCAACGGGAGCACCTGCGCGGCGTCGGCCGGTGCGTTGCGCGCGGTCGATGTGCTTGCTGCCGACGCAGGGGGTGCCAAGTTGGGCGCAGCGGCCGGCGTCGCGCGAGCCCGCTGCGCCGGCAGGTTGTTCGCCACCGCGTTGGCATAGGTCCCGGACACGGACTGGCAGGTCACGCCGTCTGGTGCCTTGCAGGCGTAGCTGGAGTTGCCGCTCAGGCCGGACAGGCTCATGCAGCCCGCGAGCGACACCGCGCCGGCGAGCAGGGCCACCAGGCGACTCATGTGGTGGGCATTCATGGCCTGGCCTCGGGCGCCGTGCGGGCCAGCCGGTCCTCGATCACCGGCCGGGTGACGAAGCCTTCGGTGCGCGTCCCGTCGGCCCAGAACAGGGTCGGCGTTCCATTGACGCCCAACTGGCGGGCGAGTGCGAGGTTGCGGTCGATCGGGTGCTCGCAGGAGGACGCTGTTGTCGCAGTTGGCGCAACTCCGTCGTGCATCGCCTGTCGCCATGCCTGTGCACGGTCCGCCGCGCACCAGATCGAGACCGGTCGCGCCATGCCCTGGAAGGGCAGAAGGAAGGTGTGGATCGTGACGTCGTCGAGGCCATCGAGTTCGGGTTCGAGCCGGCGGCAGAAGCTGCAGCCGGGGTCGCTGAAGACTGCGAGCTGGCGGCGGCCGTTGCCGCGCACCGTCGTGATCGCGTCCGCGACGGGCAGCGAACCGAATGCGATGGTTGCCGCCGATGGGATCTCGGCCGTCGCCGGCTCGGCACGCGCGGCGGCCAGCAGGCGCGGCCCGGTCAGGTCGGTCATCGTGCGCGTGTCGAAGAGGCGACCGAAGATGAAGTAGCGCGGGTCGCGCGCGGCGACGAAGGCGACGTTGCCGTTCATCCAGACTTCGTAGACGCCAGGCACGGGCGAACGCGCGACCTCGGTGAAGAGCGTGCCGGGATGGGCCTTGCGCAGCACGCCGAGCAGTCGGGCCTCGTCGGCATTCGGGCCGGCCGCTACCGCCGCGGCCAGCGGCGACAGCAGCGCGATGCACAGCGTGGCGAGTGCCGCGGGCCGCGTCAGCGGCCTGCAGCGGAGCGGGTCAGTAGGAGCCATCGTCGTCGGCCTCCGTGCTGCGAGTGGTTGAAGAAGGGTTCGCGCTGGCGCGCTGCTCGGAGCTGGGCGGCGGCAGGTCGATGCGCACGCCCTTGGTGATGACGACGTCGATCTCGCGGCCGGCATCGACCTCGATCACCGGAAACGTGTTCTCGGCGAGCTTGATGTAGTACTGCGCCAGCCGGTCGAGCGCGCGCCCGACGCCGGTGCCCAGGCCGGCGCGGTAGGCGTCGGCGCCCGAGGCGGTGGCGATCGTGCCCAGCGCCGAGGTGCTGTAGCTGGTCGACGAGGTGGCAAGTCCCTGGCCGATGCCGCTGACCACACCGGCCAGCAGCGCGTTGGCCAGCATCTGCCCCTGCTTGGTGACCAGGCGGCCACGCATCCCGACCTTGCCGTCTTCGCCGTACACGCTGCCCTGGATGCGGACTTCCAGCGCCGCGCCGTCGGCGCGCACGCAGGAGAGGTTCTCGGTGCGCAGGTAAGCGCGTTCGGAACTGATGTCGCCGTAGCCCGCCGCGATCACGAAGCAGTCGCGGTACTCGCCGCGGAAGCGGTTCGGCAGCACCGAGTTGTCGGAGAGGCGGATCAGCACGGGATGCGGATTGGATTGCGACTGGCCGCCGGTGGGCGCGTCCAGACCGCCGAGCAGCGTGCCGCGCGTGAAGCTCACGGGCAGGAAAGTCGACAGCGTGCGAGCGTCCGCGGTCGGAGGCGTCGGAGCGCTGGTAGCAGCGCGGTCGGCCACCGCGATGCGCGTCAGGGCCGGTGCGGCTGGGGCCGGAAGCGTCAGCGCCGAGGACAGAGGCGCTGGCGGTACGCCGGGTGGCATCGCCCCTGCAGGCCCGCGTGGCGCGGGTGGCGGTGGCGGTAGAGCCGAGGGCGGCGGCAGAGCCGGCACGGGTGCAACCGAATTGGGAGCGGGTGCCGGAACGGGCGCCTGCACCGCCTGCGTCGTCGCGGTCAACCGCTGCTCGAGTTCGGCGAAGCGCTGCATCGTTCGCGCCTCGAAAGCCTGGCGGTCCTTGTTCAGCCGGCTTTGTTCTTCGCGCTCGCTCTCGTACTGCGCGAGCTTGCTGCCGGCCGTACCGACCCACTGGTCCACCGGGTTGACCTGCTGGCCGGGTGGCATGACGCCGATGTTGGTGACCGGGCCGGGCGTGGCGCCACTGCCCTTGCTCGCTTGGCCCGACGGTGAGCTCTCGGCGAAGGCGAAGACCAGCCACAGCAGGCCCACGCCGCCCAGCAGGATCGCGCCGAGCATGGCGTACTGGCGCTGCCGCGGCGTCAGGCGCTCAACGAGCGCGCGCATCGGTACGGGCAGGTTCATCGTTCACCTCCGCGGCGGATCACGTAGACGCTGGTGCTCTCGCCGGGTCGCAGCTGGTGGTGCTCGACCGCGACGCCCAGCACCTGGCCGCCAGCCTTGCTGTCGGGGCGGTCGAACTCCTGTTCGGCGAGCACCATCACAGCCGCGCTGATGTTCTGCAGCAGGTACTTCTCGCCGGTCATGCCGCGGCCTTCATAGCGGCGCATCAGTGCGAAGCGCGCCTCGGCCCACAGTTGCACCGGCTGGTTGAGCTCGTCGACGCGCACGTCTGGTGGCACGCGGTCCGAGGCCATCGCCACCAGCAGCGCCTTCATGGCGCGCACGTGATGAGGCGAGGAGCTCGACGGGCTGGTAGCGGCACGGCTGTCGACCGGCGCCGGCGGAACGCTGCGGTCGCGGATCAGGATGGTGTCGGCCGGCGTGTCGGCCCGGCGCAGGATCAGTGTGTAGGTCGCGTGGGCCGACGAGATGAACAGGTTCACCGGCTTGCCGGCGGCGTTGCCATCGCCGGCGGTGGCGACCGGCCGCACGTAGATCTCACCCTTGTCGCGGTCGCACTCGACGACGATCTCTCCGGCAGGGTTGACCACTGGCGAGAGGGGTGCCACCGGCGAGCCAGGCGAGCCGGATACACCAGCGGCCATGCTGCCGCAAGAGCTTGAGTGAATGTTGCCGAAGACGTCGGTGATCGGCGCACCGTCGATGCGGATGCGTGTCGGCTCCTTTGCCGACAGGATGGCTTCCACCGCGACGCCGTCGCGCGCGTCGACGACCTGCAGCGCGCGGCTTGCCGGAGTGCAGACCAGCGCGATCAGCGCGGCCGCGACGTGTCTTCGCGTGCCTGTGAGGCTACGAGGCCGCATGGGGAAGCTCCTTGAAGGTCTTGAGGTGCACGCGGCCGCCTGCATAGCTGAACTCCACCAGATAGGCCTTCAGGTCGTTTGCGGTCTCGACGCCGTTGACCAGCGTGCGCAGCCGTCCGCGCACCACCACAGACTGACTCTCCTCGCTGGACACCAGCTGCTGCGGTGCGAACGCAGTGCTCGCGTTGATGCGCTTGAGCCGTCCCGCCTCGAGCTCCTGCCGGGTCTTCAGGGCGCCGTGCTGCTCGGGCTCGACGTAGCCGAGCAGGATGTCCTTCTTCCAGTCGATGGAAGCCGGTGTCACGTCGAGCACCAACCAGGCGACGAAGCTGCCCATCTGTTCCAGGTACTCGCCGCTGGCCTTGTCGCGTGTGACCCAGAACGACTTGTTGATCGAAGGCGGCACGACCACCGTGCGCACGGCGCCGAGCAGGTTCAGCACCGCGGCCAGCGCGAGCACATGGCCGGCCGCCAGTAGCCCGACGGCCGCGCCGAGCGTGCGGTTGCGCCGCCGCAGTTCCTTGAAGTCGCCGCTGAGCCGTTCGAAGTCCATGGTGGGCGCACTCCAGGTTTCAGCCGACCATGCGGCGGATGTGCGAAGGCGGCGTGGCGCGCATCGCCGTTAGCGGGCTGGTCGGCAGGTGCCAGTAGAGCCAGTGGATCGCGAAGGCCGGGTGCTTGTCGGCCTTGATGCGGGCGATCCAGCGCGAGGTGAACAGCCCCGCGGCGAAGCACAGCGCGAACGAGAGCTTCGAGCCCGACATGTAGCCCATGAACAGGCCCAGCAGCGCGGGCGCGGCGACGTCGACGTCCCAGAAGCCGATCTTCCATTGGTCGTCGAGGCGCCGCGGGATGTAGGTGTCGGCGTGCATGGAGCCTCCGGGCGGCACGTTCAGCGAAGGGCCGGCGGCTCAGACAACCGCGCCCATGATCGCGCCGGCGATCACCAGGCCGACAGCAGCGAAGATCGCCAAGCCGACGTAGAACAGCACCGGCCCGAAGTTGCGCAGCGCTGCCAGCGAGATCAGCGCGACGACGAAGCCCACGAAGCCGACAAGCGCCTTGATGCCGGGGCCGAGGCTCGCGATGGCGGTGAGCGCGGAAGTCAGCGGGCCGGTGATGCCAGTGAAGGCGACCAGGTCGAGCGCATGGCCGGGGAATGCGATGCCCAGGCCGAGCGCGATCAGGCACAGCA
Organism: Piscinibacter sp.; assembly: GCA_019635485.1. GTDB lineage: Bacteria > Pseudomonadota > Gammaproteobacteria > Burkholderiales > Burkholderiaceae_C > Piscinibacter. The sequence goes on from JAHBZL010000016.1 coordinate 21,852, forward strand.
GGGCGGCAACGGTCCACGGCCGGCGCGCAGCGCGGCGGGCGAGCGGGGGAACGGCAAGGGTGGTGGTGGTCATGGAAACCTCATCGGTTGAGCGTGGAAGGAGGAACGCGGGTTGGTGGATGACGTGATGGCTTGGGCGTACGAGCGCCGGCCGGCGGTGCCCGGCAGCTGGACCAGCGCCATGCGGGCCGGACTGCGCCGCAGGAGCGCACCCTCGGGCTCACAGCGCGCCTCCGTCACGTTCGAAGATGACCTCGACACGCCGGTTGGCTGCCCGGCCCGAAGCGCTGTCGTTGCCGGCGGCGTAGCAGCACGCGCCTTGCGACTGCACGCGCACTTCGGTGCCGGCAAGCAGGCGCGAGTGGCGCGCCGTCAGGTAGCGCTGCACCGCCTCGGCGCGGGCTTGTGCCAGAGCCTGGTTTGATGCAGCGGGCCCGATGCTGTCGGTACGCCCTGCGATCAACACACGGCGAATCGGCAGCGGCTGTGTGGCCGCGAGATCGAGGGCGTCACGCCCCGCGGTGTCAAGGTCCGATCGACCGAAGCCGAAGTGCACGACGACCTTCAGCGGCGACGGGTCTTCGATCGCCTCGGACGCCGAAGCTTGCGGTGGCCTGTGCGAGACCGTCGGCGTCAGCGTCAACGCGTCCTGCGCGCGCTGCGTAGGCGAAGGCGACGGATCCACGGCGACGGGGGTCGAAGCGGGCGCAGGGAGCGACTTGGCGCTGGGCCGTGGGCAGGCTGGCGGCTGGCACAGCGCGAAGCGGGCGTCGCCACCGAAGCCGGACTGCGCGATGCGTGCTGCGCCCAAGCTAGGCGCCGCAGGTGCCGGTGACATCGACGGGTTTGGCCCAGCCAGTTCAATCGAACTGCAGGCGGCCGCGCCGAACGCAATCCACGCCAGCAGCGTGCGAATGGCAGGGCGCTTCACGGCCTGACTCCCGCAGCTACCGGCAGCTTGCGGAAGACCTGCCACGCGTAGCGCGACCGGGCTTCGGTGCACCGTGTGCCCTTCAGCTGCGAGCAGGCGGCGTTGTAGGCTCCAACCCCGTTCCACGTCGCGCCGTGGCGCGAGAACGTGTCCGCGAGCAGCCAGGCGCCGACCTGGATGTTGGTGCAGGGGTCGAACAAGTGCGTTTCGGCGATGCCGTGCCTGGCCAGCTGCGGCAGGTGCGAGCTGTTGATCTGCATGAGACCGATGTCGTACGAGCCAGTGCGCGCCACGTGTGACCGGTTGACCGCGCGCGGATTGAGGTTCGACTCGACGCGGGCGATCGCATAGAGCAGTTCGGCGGCGACGCCGTAGCGCTGCGCCGCCTGTTCCCAGCAGGCCTGCGCCGGCAGGGCTCCGAGCGCCACGAGCCCGAGCGCAGCCCACTGCGCGACGCGCGCCAAAGCCGACCGCGAGGCGGACGAAGCGCAAGGCAACGGGGTGGGCAGAGTGGCGGACATCACAGCTCCGAAGACAGGTCGGCACGCTCGCTGGCCAGTAGGCCGCGAGGCAAGGCTGGCGATGCCAGCGAGGGTCGGGTTCGGGTGGGCCGGCGTCGAAGCCGGCAGGGTGCTCAGCGGGTCGGCGCGCTCGCGAGCGAGGGCCGCATCACCCGGGGCGTGGCAGTCGCCATCGGGACGAGCGATCGGCCATGTTCAGCCGGGCCTGGCGCAGCACGCGCGTGTCAGCGTCGTCGATGAGGCGGGCGAGGGCGACGCAGGCGGTGGTCAGCTGGTCGAGCTGGAACTTGGGGTTCGGGTGCCGGTTGGCCGGCGAGCGCTGCACGGCCTGCAGCAGCTCGTACTGCGGACGCCACATCGACTCGCGTCGGCGCGGCGTGTTCGGCGCGCGCAGCACGAGCTGGGTGCCAAGGAAGCCGAAGATGCGACTGGGCGCGTCGTCCGCTTCGAAGACCAGCGACACGCAGGCGCTGATCAGGTCCGGGAAGCGGAAGGTGGGCGACGTGTTGTCGTCACTGCGCAGCAGGCCGTACAGCCACTCGTGCTCGTCGAGGAAGAGCCGCGTCTCGACGGTGTCTGCGTGCTCGCCGGGCGAACTGCCGTGGGTGCCGGCGTCTGGGGCGTTGTGCGAAGCGGAGATCATGGGCGCATCCCTGGGTCATCGGCTGCGGGCGGTGCTCTTTGGAGCGGGTGACTGGAAGGGTAGGCAGGGTGCGGCGCGACGGCTGGCGTGAATGCAGTGAATGAGAGGGGGGTTTCGAGGCCAGCGGCCACGGCATCCCCGGCGAGCGCAATTCCGCCGGCTAAACTCCGGTCCGCTCCTGCATCCCCCTATGTCCTCACCCCCGCACCTCTACACGTTCGGCTACGAAGGCCTCGACATCGACGCCTTCGTCGCGCGCCTGCAGTCGGCCGGCATCAGGATCATCGTGGACGTGCGCGAGCTGCCGCTCTCCCGCAAGCGCGGCTTCTCGAAGACCGCCTTTGCGGCGGCGTTAGCCGAGGCCGATATCGCCTACCTGCACGCGCCGACGCTGGGCTGCCCGAAGGAGGTGCGCGACCAGTACAAGCGCGATGGTTCGTGGTCGCGCTACACGAGCGGGTTCATGAAGCACTTGGCGGCGCAGAAGGCCTCGGTCGGCGAACTGGCGAAGATTGCCAGGGCGACCCGCAGTTGCCTGGTCTGCTTCGAGGCGGACTTCAACTTCTGCCATCGCACCTTCGTGGCGCGCGCCGCCCATGCGGCCGGTGCGCCTTCGGTCATGCACCTGAGCGCTAGAAAAATGTGCTCTGACTCGGGTCTTCGGGCTGTGGCTTAGGCGGGTAGATCAGGCTCACCCCGAGCCACTGGTCGGGGAAGCGATGGATGGTGCCCATCAACAGCATTAGATCCTTGGAGAGCAGGTCGCGCTCCAGCTTGTCCCGAAAGGGCGCCTCCCAGTGCCTGCCATGCTGCCGCCGCGCGTTGCGGTACAGCGCACAGGCCTCCCAATCGACGAGCTTGACCCGGACGGACTTGGTCGCATCCACCGGGCCGTACTCGCAGTGGTAGTAGAAGTCGAACGGGATCTTCTCGAGCAAGCGGACCTGGCGCTGATCCTCCTCGGCATCGAATAGGCTGTTCTGTTGCTGCATCTGCAGCAGCTTGGAGCGCTCGTCGGCGGTCCAGTCGGCGTTCTTGGTCGCCTTGATCTCGAGCGACGTGATGCGGGCTGGCTTGAACAGTGCCAGCGTCGTGCCGGCCGCTTGCCGCGCCTGCTCCATCGCTTCGAAGTCGGTGAAGACGGGCTGCTGCGCCAGCACCGCCATGCGAGCAGGCCAGCCGTGCTTGCCGGCCTTCATCGGCTCGGCGTCGCAGACGATCGTATCGACGAAGATGCGGTGGCTTTCAGGGCGGTGGTCGTCGCGTGACTTCTCGAGGCGCACGTCGATCCACTGCCACTTGCGGAACTGCTGTTCGTCGGCCACCAGCCTAAACGGCACCGGAAACAATCGCACGAGCTTGCCGCCCGCCGTCAGGCCGGCCACGCAGGAGGTTTCGGCGTACTTCGCGCTCGGCGACGGGTAGGTCTTGCACAGGATCAGCACGCGCTCGACAAACGAGGCCATTCACGCACCCCGTTCGGCACAATGGGCCGTGCGGCCGAGCGCTTCGTACAACGGCGCCGGCCCGAGCACGACGTCCTTCAGCCCGTCCCCAACGCGTTGCGAGTCCGCGCAAGCATGCACATCGTCGTTTGCGCCGCGAAGGCGTCGGCGATCGCGTTCGGCGACGCGGGCTTGTCTGTTCATTGGGGAGCAGCATAGCGGCCCACGAGGGCGGGGCTACGGTGCTCGCCGATGGAAGCTGGCGAGTGCGCAGGCGGCGAGGGCGCTGATCACCAGTGGGACGCTCGGCAGCAGCGTCGGATGGACCATGGCCGGAACCACGCTGGCAATGACGGCGCCGCACGCGACGACGATGGCGGCACAGATGGCTAGGGCGAACAGTTCTGGATCGTGCTGCACGAACTCGCGCGACCTGACCGCGCGCACGACGTAGCCGTCCACGAGCGCGGCGATGGTGAACGCCACGAGCCAGGGCAGCCACTCCACGATCATCGACAGGCGGAACAACGCGAGCAGGAGCAGCGCTTCGACGGCGCGGAAGTAGCTGTTGTCCAAGAGGCGGCGGTTGACCGTCGCCATTTCGCGCGCCACGGCGGTGTCGAAGGGGGCGGCGGTGGAGGCATTGGTCGCTTCCGGAGGGAGGGCAGGCTGCCGGGTCGCGTCCTGCGCCCCAAGCGCGCGTTCGAGCATCCGCTCTGCGGGGATCGGGCCCCACGCGTCGGCCGCCGCGGCATGCTCCAGCCGCAGTTGCGCCAGGAAGTGCTCGGGCGGATGCGCCGACGGCAGGTACAGCACCAGCGCCAGCACCACCAGCGGCGAGGTGACGGCCACGAGGCGGATCAAGCCTCTCGCTCCTGTGCGCGAAGTGCGGACTGGGCCGCTGGCGCGGGGTCGGGCTCGATGATCGGAAACCGCCCCTTGATGATCCTTCCACCCGACACCGACGCGAAGTACTGCAGGTTCGGCAGCTTGCCCAGCACGTCGGCCGGCACCATCTCCTCGAAGCTCTCGGTGAGCTGTGTCGAGTAGCTCGACGAGAAGTCGCCCAGGTGTGCGTCGGCGCCGCTGCTCAGGCCTACGCGCACGGTGTGGATGGCGGTCTTGCCGAAGGTCTCGACCACGAAGTCCTGCGTCGGCCGGTCTTTCGAGCGCAGCGCGATCAGGTTGTTGAGGTTGCCCAGCGCCATACGTGCCGCGTCCTCGCTGCCCAGGCGCTTGGCCAGGTCGGCCAGCGTCTGCATGGCGCAGGTGGTGAAGATGCCGCCTTCGGCGCCCTTGTTGAGGATCTCGATCAACGGCTGGTTGATCACGTTGGAGACCTCGTCGACAAACAGCGAGATGTGCCGATGGCCGCCGAGGTTGTAGCGCATGCCCGCACGCGCGGCCAGATCGGCGAGGGCCAGCGCGCCGATGGCCGTGGCCACCGACGGGTCAGGCAGCGAATCAAGGCACATGTACAGTACATGGCCGGCGCGCTCGATCTTCTCGAAGTTCATGATCGGGCGCGTGTCGTCCGCGTCGAACGGCTCCGGCGACAGGCTCGGGCCCAGGTCGCCCGAGGTGAGCATGGACAGCACGGGCAGCAGGTTGGCGGTGATCTTCTGGTAGTGCTCGCGGTTGTGGCGGAAGGTGCGCACCTGGGCATCCAGCACCTTGTTGCGCTGCGACTGCGCGACGTGGTGCTCGTAGTAGGCGACGAAGGCCAGCAAGTCGGCGCTGGCCGCTTCCGACGGGCGCTTGAGGTTGCCGCGGTGGGCGTCGTGCAACAGCTTCTTCATTTCGGGAAGCTCGCGCCAGTTGGCGCCCAGGGTGCGCTCGTAGTGGCGGCGCAGCGTGCCTTCGAGCACCGGCTCGATGCCGCCCTCGATGTACTTCGTCAGCTTTACGAGGTTCGGCCGCTCCTCGAGCTCGATCAGCCCCTGCACGACGACGTTCACCGCGTCCCAGCCGAATGCCGAGAACGCGCCCGCCGTGTCGGGCGGCATGATCGACTGGATGCGCGAGGCGATCTCGGTCGGCTTCTGCCAGTTGAAGGTGAAGTCCAGCCGCACGCCGGTCTCGGGGAAGGCAGGGTGGAACTCCAGGAAGGTGTCCGGCGCACGCCAGTCTTCACAGGCCCTCTGCGTCACGCGCTTCAGGCGCCGGCTGTTCTTCGGGTCGATGACGATCACCACGTCACCGCGTCGCACTGCCTGCGTGATGAGGTTGGCAAGCGCTACGCCTTTGCCCGACTGCGTGGTGCCGACGAGCAGCGTGCCGCCCTCGAAGTTCTGCAGTGGCCGGTGCAGCGGCCCTTCCTTCGGCTCGACGCCATGGATGTAGGGCAGGCCGATCTCGGCGTCGGGCTGCGGGTGGCTGTCATAGCCCAGCCAGGTCAGCAGGCGTGGTGAGACGGTGAACTGCCGGTAGTCCACTTTCGCCAGTTCGTACAGGCGCTGGGCGTGAACGGGCCGCCAGTCGAAACCGAAGCCGAGGAACACCTGATCCGGCCGTTGGCACCAGCGCGCCAGCTCGGTGGTGGTGATGGTTTGGGCGCCGCGCCCGCCGAGCGAGGCGCGCAGCACCAGCGTCCGCAGCGCCTGGGCGCCTCGGAAGACGCCCCAGACGAAACAGACAAGGGCCAGCGGCAGTGCCAAACGGCGTGGCAGATGCCCGAGGGCACCGACTGTCGCAAAGAAGGTCGTCGCCAGCAGCCAGGTGGCAGCGGCGTAGGCCTCGTAGGCCGGGCGCCAGGGCATCTCGTACTGGCGGACCAGCATGCTCAGGCCTGTGGCGATTCCGGGACCGCAAAGGTGGCCAGGTCGAGGCCCGTGACGAAACGCGGATCCACAATCAGGCCTACGGTGATGGCGCCGCCGAAGTCCCTCGATACGGTCGGTGGCCGATGGGCATCGGCGTGGACCAGCATGCGCAGATCGCCCAACGCGCGAATCGCGAGTGCAGGCTGCAGGCCGCGGCGTTCCAACTCGGCGAGTGGCACGAAGATGCCGGTCGCTACCGTGCACGCGGCCGCTGTGCGCGCGTCGCCGTTCAGCGTGGCCACGATGGAGCCCAAAGCGTCGCGCACGGAGGGGTTCAAGCGCATGGGGGCCTTCAGCGCGATCGACGCGGCCGCGGCTTCTTCGACTGCGGGCGAGACTCTCGTCGGTACGTTCGGCGGCGGCAACTCAGCTGCTGCAGTGTCTGGGGCGACGGCTTCGAGCAGCCACAACTGGCCCCGCGGTGATGGCGGCGGTGCGGGCGCAGCCGCGGCGGCCTTCGCTCTTGTCGGCTCGAGACTCGTCACCAGCGTGCTGTCGAGCGCATGCGGGCTGGCCCCCGGGCCGGACCAGAGGATTGCCGCAGAGGTCAGCTTGATGGCGTCCAACGGGCCCTTGGCGCCGGGCGGCTGGATCAGCCACGTGTTCTGAGAACTGTCGCGGGGCTCCGCCACGCCCGCTGCGAGCAGCAGATCGAGAACGGTATCGACTGACTTCGGTATGCCGGGCAACTGGTCGGCCTCCAGCAAGGCCTGTGCGTCGGCAGCGCATTGGGGCCAGAGCAGGAACAGACCGTCGGTGCCGTACCAGACACGCGACTTCTCGCGGTTCGGCATCCAGGCCGGCTCGGCCGAAGCCAGGCGACGCAGTGCGTCCACCAGATAGCGCTCGAGGTGCGAGCCGAACTGCGGCGAGCCGTAGCGGTCGGCACTTGCCTTCAGGTTGCGGTCGATGACCAGGGCTAGCGAGCGACGGACCAGGCTGTCGAGAACATTGGGCTCGCGATACATCGGCAGGCCGCCGACGCTGGCAAGCAGGTGCGGGACGATGACGGCGTTGCCGGCACTGAGGTTCTGCAGCACGGCGGGCTGCACGACGTGAGGCAGCGCAAACAGCCCAAGGCTGCGCGCCTCGGGCGGCTGAGCGCGCCAGCGCACGAAGTAGCGTTCCACGCGGCGCTCGGCGAGCCAGGTGGCCAATGGCGTGAGGTAGGCGGGCCACTCGTTGCCGACGGCATCGACGACGATCAACGACGCCAAGGCCCGATGCAGTTCGCAGCACAAGCCGCCGATGAAGGTGGCGTGGCGCCAACGGGGTTCAAGCTGACGGCGTGTGGTGATGGTGGATTGGCCGGAAAAGATGTGCGCGTCCGTGCCCTGGAGGGCATAGAAGGCCACCTCCAGCCCCAGTTGCAACAGGCCGCCGGGCTGGCGGAAGTAGTTGTCGGGTGTGGCAGGGAGCAGGTGAACGTAGCTGGCGTAGGCTTCGATCAGCGCCAACGCGTCGCGCGCGAAGGCCTCCTGGTCAACGCCGGAGCACAGGCGGATGCGAGCGAGCAGCTTGTCGTGTTCGGCGAGGATGTCGCCCACGGCTGAACAGACGAACCCCGGATCCGCCGATGGATAGGGACGTCCGGATGACTCGGCGCGCGGCGATGGGGCGAGGACATGCATGGCCGCACTCTCCGGGGCGAGACCAAGCAAGGCGACCTTGAAAGGTCAGCAAGATCGAGGGGTTTCGGCGTTGTCTCGATGGATCAACTCGTAGGGTGGCGCCGCTGCGACGGCGTGGTGTGCTCTGCGCGGCCAACTGAAGCCGCAAACCCGAGTGCCAGTTCAAGACTGAACTGAGTCAGTCGCGGCCAGGGTTCGAATGACCGCTTGCACCACCACCGGTCATTGAAGGTCGACGGCGTCGACCGACTGGTTCACTCCTGACTCCGGTCGAGCAGCCGCTGCCACCGTGGAGGCCCGGCGCAACCGACCGCTCTTGCTTACCGCGACTGGCTCAGTCCGACCCATACCGGTCCTTGGTCTGCCCGATGGCCGGTGCATCGAAGCAGACCGTCGGATTCCGGATCCCATTCTCATTGTTCGAAGCGATTCTTTCCGATGAACCGCAAGCCGACGCCCGGTTCGGTCACGATGTACCGCGGCGCCGCCGCGTCGTCCCGCAGTTTGTGCCGCAACTTGCCCACCAGGATCCGCAGGTAGTGCGTGTCCTCCTCATGCGATGGCCCCCAGAGTTCGCGCAGGAGCTGGGGCTGCGTCACGACACGGCCCGCGTGCCTCAGCAACAGCGCAAGCAGTGCGAACTCCTTGCGCGACAGCGACATCGGTTCGCCGGTCAGGTGAACTTCCCGGCGAACCAGGTCCACTCGAAGCTGCCCGTCGTCGAATCCCTTCTGCACCTCGCCGCCGGAGACCCGCTGCCGCAGCAGCGCGCGGATGCGCGCCATCAGCTCCTGCACGCCGAAGGGCTTGGTGACGTAGTCGTTGGCTCCGGCGTCCAGGAGAGCCACCTTCTGCGCTTCGTCGGCGCGCACCGTGAGCACGATGACCGGCACGGACGACCAGTCGCGCAGTTCGCGCAGCACCTCGAGGCCGTCCCGATCGGGCAGCCCGAGGTCCAGGATGATCAGGTCGGGTCGCCGGGCCGAGGCGATGGCCAGGCCCTCGGCCCCGGTCTCTGCCAGCGTGGTCCGGTAGCCCTGCGCTCTGAGGCCGATGTCGAGGAAACGGCGGATCTGCGGCTCGTCGTCCACCACCAGCACCACGGGGGGTGGCCCGAGCGGGGGTTCAGGCGGGCTCATGCTCGGCAGTATGGCCGGGGTCGCGCGGCGCCGACCAGGGCAGGCCGATGCGGATAGTGGTGCCCACGCCACCCGGGCCGGCCAGAGCCTCGATGCTGCCCATGTGCGCACCGACGATGCCTTGCACGATGGCCAGCCCCAGGCCGCTTCCTTGCCGGCCGCGGTCGCCCCGCTCGACGCTGTAAAACATGTCGAAGATGCGGCGCCGCTCGTCGGGCGGAATACCGGGCCCGCGGTCCGACACGTCCAGGCGCAGCCGCTCGCCTTCCCGGCGGACGCGCACCTGGATCGGCTCGCCCGGCGGAGAGAACTTCTCGGCGTTCTCCAGTACGTTGAACAGCGCCTGCTCGATCAGGGCGGGGTGCACCTCGATGGGCGGCAGGCCGGACGGGATGTCGATCTCAAAACGCACCGACGGCGAGTACCGCTGCAGTCGGCTGGTGGCCGAGCCGACCAGTTCGTCCACGCCGATCCAGTCGCGCGTGAGCGCCAGGCCGTGCTGGCCCAGGCGCGTCATGTCCAGCAGGTTCTGGATGTAGCGGTCCAGCCGGTGGCCTTCCTGCCGGATGGTCTGCAGCAGACTGGCACGGTCCTCGGCGGAGACCGCCGTGCCGTACTCCGCCAGCGAGTCGGCGGCGCCGATCATCGAGGCCAGCGGCGAGCGCAGGTCGTGCGACACCGACGACAGCAGCGCCGAGCGCAGCCGCTCGGTTTCTTCGTTCACGCGGGCGCTCTCCAGGTCCGCCACCAGCCGTGTGCGCAGCACGGCCTGGCCGATGTCCTCCACCATCGCCTCGGCCAGCCGGTGCTGCTCGAAGCCCAGGGACTTGACGGGGTCGGGAAACCGCAGGCCGACGACGCCGACCGCCGAGCCTTCGGCCTGCACCGGCAAGAACCACCACGAGGACTGGCCGAGCGTGTCGGTATAGCGCCCGGCCGGCTGTCCGTGCCGGCGGCACCACAGGGCCGCCGCCTGGTCCTTGTCGCCGAGGTCGTCGCCCAGGGTCTCGCCCAGCGTGTCGGGCGATCCGAGGGCGATGCGCACGTCGGCGCCCAGCACCGTCTGCAGCACCCTGCTCGCGGCCTTGCCCACCTGCCCGCTGTCCGCGGCACTGGCCAGCTCGCGCCCGAGGGTCTGCAGGGCCGTGGCATGCGAGTTCGCCGCGCGCAGCGCCAGCACCTGGCTGCGCAGGCGAGATGCCAGACGCCCGGCGACCAGGGCGGTGACCAGGAAGATGAAGACCGTGGCGACGCCGGGAAAGGCGCCGATGTAGAAGGTGTAGCGCGGCTCGATGAAGAAGAAGTTGTAGCCGAGGAAGCACAGCAGCGCGGTGACCACGCTGGCCGTCATGCGGGTGCGCGCCGCCACCAGCAGCACCGCGACGATGAACACCATCGACAGGTCGGTCAGCGCCAGGAAGCGTTCCGCCAGCGACGCGGTGGCCACCGCCGCTGCGCTGGCCAGCGTGGCCACGAGCAGCTCGCCCCCGGTGCCCGCACGCTGTCGCCAGCGCCGCCACGCGCCTGAACGGGCCACCGCCTGCGGCGTGCTGACGATGGTCAGCTCGTACTGCGCGCCACGCGCGAGCAGTTGCTGGGTGATCGTGCGGTTGAAGATGCGGGCGACCGGGCGCTCGCGCGTGCGGCCGAGCACGAGGGCCGAGGCGCCTCGCGCGGCCGCTTCGTCCAGCAGCGCTCCCGCCACGTCGTCGCCATGCAGCGTGGCCGTCTCACCGCCGAGGCGCCGGGCCAGCGCGAAGGCCTTGTCCAGCTCCAGCAGTCGCGCCTGTTCCGTCCCGCCGGGCGCGGAGCCGGTCGCGCGCATCGCATCGGCGGCGCCCGCGGAAGACCGTGCCGTCTCGACGCTGACCACCGTCCACGGCGCACCGCGGCGCTCCGCGATCCGGCGCCCCACGCGCACCAGGTATTCCGACGAGCCGCGCCCGTCGATGGCGACCATGACGTGTTGCCGCAGCGCGGGCCCCGCGAGGCCGCGGGCCGCCTGGCTCTCGCGCAAGTCCGCATCAACATGCTCCGCCACGGTCTGCATCGCCAGCTCGCGCAGCGCCTGAAGGTTGCCGATCGAGAAGAACGCCTGAAGGGCCTGCGCGGCCTGCTCGGGCAGGTAGACCTTGCCCTGGTGCAAGCGCTCGATCAGCTCGCGCGGCGGCAGATCGACCAGGCGCACGTCGCGCAGGCGCTCGAACACCGCGTCGGGCACCGTCTCGCTGACGCGCACGCCGGTGATGCGGTGTACGACGTCGTTCAGGCTCTCGAGATGCTGGATGTTGACGGTGGTGTAAACGTCGACGCCCGCGTCGAGCAGTTCCATCACGTCCTGCCAGCGCCGCTGGTGGCGGCTGCCCGGCACGTTGCGGTGCGCCAGCTCGTCCACCAACGCCACCTGCGGGCGGCGCTTCAGCAGCGCATCGAGGTCCATCTCCTCCAGCCGGCGGCCCCGGTACTCCACGCGCTGCAGCGGCACGACCGCCAGCCCCTGGAGCAGTGCATGCGTCTCGCTGCGGCCGTGGGTCTCGACCACGCCGACCACCACGTCCACGCCCTGACGCTGCAGTTCGCGCGCACGCTGCAGCATCGCGTAGGTCTTGCCCACGCCCGGCGCCGGCCCGAGGAAGACCGTCAGCCGCCCCGTGCCCTCGCGGCGCAGGGCGCCCATCAGCGCGTCGGCCTGCGCGTCGCGGTCCTCGCCCATCGGCTCAGCGGGAAGTCGGCAGGCCGTCGAGCGCCAGGTTCAGCAACAGCACGTTGACGCGCTCTGCCCCCAGCAGGCCGAAGGTCGGCGGTTCCGTGTGCTCGCGCACCAGGGTCGTCACCGTCGCCTCGGTCAGGCCGCGCGCCCGCGCCACGCGCGCCACCTGCAGGCGCGCGGCTGCCGGACTGATGTGCGGGTCGATGCCGCCGCCGGACTGGGTGACCAGGTCGCCGGGCACGGCATCCGGCGACACGCCGTTGTCGAGGGCCGCTTGTCGTCGCGCCTCCTGCAGCCGCTCCTGCAGCGCCGGGTTGGATCGCGCCTGGTTGCTGCCCGCGACGTTCATCGGGTCGTAGCCTGCCGCGGAGGGCCGCGGATGGAAGTAGCGCGCGTCCGCGAACGGCTGGGCCACCAGGACCGAGCCGATCACGCGCCCGTCGCGCTCGACCAGGCTTCCGCCGGCCTGCGCCGGAAAGAGCGCCCGGCCCAGCCCCATGCCGAGCAGCGAGTAGCCCAGGCCCAGCAGCGCCATCGCCACCACCGCCAGGGCGACCGCACCGCGCCACGCGCCGCCGTCGTCGATGCCGGCCTGCGAGGAGTTCGCCGCGATCGTCGAAGTGCTCATCGTCATTGCCTCCTCACAAGCCCATCACGTTGCCGATCACGAGGTCCAGGACCTTGATCGCGACGAACGGCAGCAGCACGCCGCCACCGCCCCACACCAGCATGTTCCGCCGCAGCAGCGCCGTGGCGCCGGCGGGCCTGTAGCGCACGCCGCGCAGGGCCAGCGGGATCAGAGCCGGGATGATCATCGCATTGAACACCAGCGCCGACAGCACCGCACTGGTCGGGCTGGCCAGCTGCATCACGTTGAGCTGGTCAAAGGCCGGCATCGCGGGGGCGAACAGCGCCGGCAGGATGGCGAAGTACTTCGACACGTCGTTGGCCAGCGAGAAGGTGGTGAGCGCGCCGCGCGTGATGAGCTGCTGCTTGCCGATCTCCACCACCGCCAGCAGCTTGGCCGGGTCGGAGTCCAGGTCCACCATGTTGCCGGCCTCCTTGGCGGCCTGCGTGCCCGAGTTCATCGCGAGGCCCACGTCGGCCTGCGCGAGCGCGGGGGCGTCGTTGGTGCCGTCGCCCACCATCGCCACCAGCCGGCCGCCGACCTGCTCGGCGCGGATGCGGGCCAGCTTGTCCTCGGGCTTGGCCTCGGCCATGTAGTCGTCGACGCCGGCTTCCGCGGCGATGGCGGCCGCGGTCAGCGGGTTGTCGCCGGTGATCATCACGGTGTGCACGCCCATCGCGCGCAGTTGCGCGAAGCGCTCCTTGATGCCGTGCTTGACCACGTCGGACAGTTCCACGACACCCAGCACGTGCTGCCCCTCGGCCACCACCAGCGGGGTCGCGCCCTTCTTGGCCACCTGCTGAACCCGCGCCGACAACTCGGCCGGCACCGTGCCGCCTGCTGCGCCCACGAGGTGGGCGATAGCGTCCGATGCCCCCTTGCGGATGACGCGCGGCCCCAGGTCCACCCCCGACATGCGCGACTGCGCCGTGAAGGGCACGAAGTGCGCGCCCTCGGGTTCCACCAGCGTCTCACCCTGCTCGCGGGCCAGCCGCACGATCGACTTGCCCTCCGGCGTGGGGTCGGCGAGCGAGGCCAGCATCGCGGCCTGCCGCAGCTGCTCCGGGTCCACGCCGGTGAGCGGGTGGAAGGCGGTGGCCTGGCGGTCGCCGTGGGTGATGGTGCCGGTCTTGTCGAGCAGCAGCACGTCCACGTCGCCGGCCACTTCCACGGCCTTGCCCGACTTGGCCAGCACGTTGGCCTGCAGCGCGCGGTTCATGCCGGCGATGCCGATGGCCGGCAGCAGGCCGCCGATGGTGGTGGGGATCAGGCACACCAGCAGCGCGATCAGCAGCACCCAGTTGACCTGCACGCCGACGAAGCCCGCGATGAAGGGCAGCGTGATCACCACGATCAGGAAGGTGAGCGTCATCACCGTCAGCAGCAGCCCCAGCGCCACCTCGTTGGGCGTGCGTTGGCGCACCGAGCCTTCCACCAGCGCGATCATGCGGTCGAGGAAGGTGTGGCCGGGCTCGGCAGTCACCCGCACGACGATGCGGTCGGACAGCACCTTGGTGCCCCCGATCACCCCAGAGCGGTCGGTGCCGGCCTCGCGCAGCACCGGTGCGGATTCGCCGGTGACGGCAGCCTCGTTGACGGTGGCCAAGCCTTCGACGATCTCGCCGTCGGCCGGGATCATCTCGCCTTCACCGACGACGACCAGGTCGCCGGCACGCAGCTCGGTAGCCACCACCTGGGTTTCGCGGCGGTCGTCGTCGATGCGGCGCGCCACCAGGTCCTTGCGGGCACGCCGCAGGGATGCCGCCTGACCGCGGCCGCGCGCCTCGGCCACCGCTTCGGCGAAGTTGGCGAACAGCACGGTGACCAGCAGGATCAGCGTCACCGCCCCGCCGAAGACCGGTGCGGCCTGCCCGGCGAGCGTGAGGCCGGCGGACACCAGCGTGCCCAGCCAGACCACCGCCATCACCGGATTCTTCACCGCGTGCTGCGGCGCGAGCTTGACGACCGACTGCAGGAGCGCCGTGCGCCACGCCATGCCGGCCACGACGGGCCGGCCGCTGCGGCGGGAGCGGGCGGTCGAAGTCGAAAGGGAAGAAGAAGGAGAGGACACGGTTGTTCAGCTCCTCGGCCTCACTGCGCCAGTAGCGACAGGTGTTCGGCCACCGGGCCCAGCACCAGCACCGGCATGAACTGCAGCAGCGTCAGGATCACGATCACGCCGATCAGCGTGAGGGCGAAGGTGGGGGTCTCGACCTGCAGGGTGCCCGAGCCCTCGGGCGCCTGGCGCTTGGCCGCGAGCATGGCGGCCACCACCAGCGGCAGCACCAGCGCCGGATAGCGGCCCAGCACCAGCAGCAGCACGCAGGTCAGGTTCCACCACGGCGTGTTGTCGCCGAGGCCTTCGAAGCCGGAGCCGTTGTTGGCGAAGGCCGAGGTGTACTCGTAGAACACCTGGCTGATGCCGTGGAAGCCGGGGTTGGAGTTGCCGGTGAGCGCGGGCACCGCCAGCGCGACGGCGGTGAAGGTCAGCAGCACCAGCGGCTGCAGCAGCACCAGTGCGCCGAGCAGCTTGACTTCGGGCGCCTCGATCTTGCGGCCGAAAAGCTCCGGCGTGCGGCCGATCATCAGGCCGGCCAGGAAGACCGTGATCAGCAGGTAGACCAGCCATTGCTGCAGGCCGCAGCCGATGCCCCCCCAGATGCCGTTGATCAGCATGTCGACGATGGGCACCAGGCCGGTGAGCGGCGCCAGCGAATCGTGCATCGAGTTGACCGAGCCGTTGGACGTCTGCGTGGTCAACGCGGCCCACAGGGCCGACGGTGCGGCCCCGAAGCGCACTTCCTTGCCCTCCATCAGCGCGAGCGAACCGCTGCTGGGCGAGTACGCCTCCGACCACACCGAGAGGCCGGCGGACAGCAGCGACATCAGCAGCATCGAGCCGACGACCAGTCCGGCGAAACGCCGCCGCCCGGTGAACGGGCCGATCATGAAGGCCACCGAGACGGGGATCAGGATGATCGCCAGCGTCTGCAGCAGGTTCGACAGCGGCGTCGGGTTTTCCAGCGGCACCGCGCTGTTGGGGCCGTACCAGCCGCCGCCGTTGGTCCCGAGCTGCTTGACGGCCACCATCGGCGACACCGGCCCGAGCGGGATCTTCTGCGTGTGCGGCTCGGTCTTCGCGTCCAGCATGGTGACGGTAGGCCCCCCTTCCAGCGTGGCCGGCACGCCCTGGCTCGTGAGCGCCACCGACCACACCAGCAGCAGCGGCAGGAAGAAGCGGAAGGTCGGCCGGATCAAGTCGGCCCAGTAGTTGCCTACGTCCACCGGCTGGTCGGCGCCGCGCGCGCCGGTATGGCGCCCGCCGAACAGCCCGCGCAGCGTCGCCGCGACGACTGCCAAGCCCATCATCGGCGTGATCACCTGCAGCGCGACGATGGCCGCCATCTGCGACAGGTATGACAGCTGTGCCTGGCCGGAATAGTGCTGCTGGTTGGTGTTCGTCAGGAACGACACCATCGTGTGCAACGCGAGATCCCAGCTCATGCCCGGTGCGCCGTTGGGGTTCAGGGGCAGCCCGCCCTGCACCATGAACAGCACCCATACCGGCAACGCCAGCGCCAGGTTGCTGAGCAGGAAGGCACGTGCGTAGCCGTGCCAGCTCATGCCGCGCTCAGGGTCCGTCCCGAGCAGCCGGTACAGCGGCCGCTCGATCCAGCCGAAGAAGCGATCGCCGCGCATCGGGCCGCCGCGCATGACCGCGGCCAGGTAGTGCCCCAGGGGCCAGCCGAGCAGCAGCGCGACGGCAAAGACCAGGATGAACTCACTCATTGCAGGCTCCTGGAACGAGTCCAGCAGGGACCGCTCTGTGCGCGAGCCGGCGTTGTGCGCGTGGGTCGCACCGACGACCAGGGTCGGCAGCGCGGCGGCCTAGGAGGGGTCGCCCATGGAAGGTTCAGCATCGCTTGCACTCGGGCACGGCAACATTGCCAAGCCTTCAGTGTTCTGCGAGACCTCGTAAAGAATCTATGCATGGGCCGCGACACCGACGCAAAGGACGCGTAAAGCGCGCGGAGACGACTCGGGCGGTATGTCGACAGACGAGGCAACCCCTGTTGAAGGCTGTTCGCATTTACGGACGTTTTACGGCGGCGAAGGCCCGGACCGGATAGCCTGACGAGTCCAAGACCGAACCCTGGCAAGATGACCCGAACGCTGTGGTGCTTCATCGGCCTGCACGGCCGGGGGCGCTTCTGCCCCTACTGCGGCCGGTGCCTTACCGGTCAGGTACCCAAGCGATTCCGCGTCACGGAGCGCTCGACCGGCCGCGCGGTTGCCGAACTCTGCGCCCTCGACGAGGCGCACGCGCTGGCGTTGTGCCGGCGTCGCTGGCATCCCGACAATCTCGTCGTGACCGCGGCCGAGGCACTGCCGCGCTGACGAAGGCGGCGGCGAGAATGTGTGCCGCCCGCATCCCCCCGCAACGTGTCGATACCGATCCGCATCACCCACCCTGCCGTCGCCCTGGCCACGGCGTTCCTGACCGCCATCCTCGTCGGCACCGCGCTGCTGATGCTGCCTGCGGCGCACGCGGACGGCCATGGCGCGCCGGTGATCGTGGCGCTGTTCACCGCCACCTCCGCGGTGTGCGTCACCGGACTGGTCGTCGTCGACACGGGCACCTACTGGTCCGGCCTCGGCCAGGGTGTGATCCTCGCGCTGTTCCAGCTCGGCGGCTTCGGCATCATGACGCTGGCGACGCTGCTCGGGCTGCTCGTGAACCGCCAGATTCGGCTGCGGTCACGGCTGATGCTGCAGGCCGAGACGCACTCCGTCGCACTCGGCGACGTGCGCAGCGTCGCCAAGCTCGTGCTCGGCGTGACGCTGGTCGTCGAGTCGCTCGTGGCGCTGGTGCTGGCACTGCGGTTCGCGGCCGCCTACGACATGGGCTGGGCCAAGGCCGGCTGGCATGGCCTGTTCCATGCGGTGTCGGCGTTCAACAATGCCGGCTTCTCGACCTGGGGCGACAGCGTGATGCGCTTCGTCGGCGACGCCTGGGTGCTCGGCCCGCTGATGCTGGCGATCATCGTCGGCGGGCTCGGCTTCCCAGTGCTGCATGAACTGGTCGTGCGCCGCGGGCAGCGCGGCGACATGACCTCGATCCACACCACGCTGACGCTGTGGGGCTCGGCGGCGCTGGTCGTCGGCGGGACAGTCGCGCTGCTCTGGGCCGAGGCCGGCAACGCCCGCACCCTGGGGCCGCTGGACGGACCGACGAAGGCGCTGGCCGCGCTCTTCTCGTCAGTGTCGGCGCGCACCGCGGGGTTCAACGCCATCGACATCGGCGCGCTGTCGGTCGAATCGCTGAACCTGCACTACCTGCTGATGTTCATCGGCGGCGGCAGCGCGGGCACAGCCGGCGGCGTCAAGGTGACGACCTTCTTCGTCCTACTGCTGATCGTCTGGAACGAGATCCGCGGCCACCAGGACGTGGAGTTCCGCGCCCGCCGCATCGCTTCGTCGACCCAGCGCCAGGCGCTGACGATCCTCGTACTGAGCGCCGGCACGGTCGTGCTCGCCACGCTCGCGCTCGTGCCGCTGACGCCGCATCCGTTCGAGAAGGTGCTGTTCGAGGTCATCTCGGCGTTCGCGACGGTGGGGCTGTCGACCGGCATCACCGCCGAGCTGCCGCCGGCCGGGCAGATGATCCTGGTCGCGCTCATGTTCACCGGCCGCGTGGGCATCGTCACGCTCGCGGCGGCCATCGCCACCCACCACGGTCGCCGCGCGTACCGCTATCCCGAGGAGAAGCCGATTGTTGGATAAGCCCCATACCGATAGCGTGGTCGTCATCGGCCTGGGCCGCTTCGGCTCCGGCGTGGCGAGTGCCCTGGCTACCCTGGGCCACGACGTGCTCGCGATCGACGTCAGCGCGGAGAACGTGCAGGCGCTCTCGGCCACGCTCGGCCACGTCGTGCAGGCCGACTCCACCGACATCGAGACGCTCAAGCAGCTGGGCGTCACCGAGTTCAAGCACGCCGTGGTCGGCATCGGCCAGAACCTCGAGGCGAGCGTGCTGACGATCCTGAACCTCAGCCAGCTCGGCCTGAAGGACATCTGGGCGAAGGCCAACAACGCGCAGCACGGGCGTATCGCCGAGCGGGTCGGCGCCCATCACGTCGTCTACCCCGAGGCCGACATGGGCCAGCGTGTCGCCCACCTCGTCACCGGGAAGATGATCGACTTCATCCAGTTCGAGGACGACTTCGCGATCGCGAAGACCCGCGCACCCAGCGAGACGCACGGGAAGGCGCTGAAGGACTCCGCGGTGCGCACGCGGCACCACGTGACGGTCGTCGGGATCAAGCGGCGCCACGAGGATTTCATCTACGCGCGCGAGGACACCGTCGTGCGTGCCGGGGATCTGCTCATCGTCGCCGGCCCGACACGCGCGATCGAGAAGTTCGCGGCGCGGGTGTGAGGCAGGCAGCGAGCGCACGACCACAATTGACCCAAGGTTCCGCAGTGCGCCCAACCGTCTTGCCGGCGGCGGCAAGAGCGCAGGGGAGTGGGTTGCTCGAGTGCCACAACATGCGGCCCCTAGACCGGACAGTCGCGAGCGACCGCATCCTGGCCGGGACGCGCCAACGACGGGCTCGGACTCGCCGCCCGAAACCGGCCATTCGGAGGCGCTTGGCCACGAAATTTGCGAGCGCGTCGGCAAGGACCGCTCTTGGCCGGCCGCGTGAGTTCGCCAAGCCGCCGGGAAGCTGACGCCGGCGCTGCGGCTGGTCTGCGTGAACGTCAGCTTGCTGGGAGCCAGCCGGAAGAGCGGACCCGGCCAAGAACAGACCTTCCTTCGCGCGCCCGGAAGCCGACGCCCGATGCCCAGGACTCACGCAAGGTCACCTGGCCGCACCTCGCTCTCTCGCCGTCGGGCCGGTCAAGCCTCGGGGTGCACAGACGAGAACAACTCCACAACGCGTGCCGCCGCTGGCGACAGGTAGGCCTTTGCGCGGTGCGAGACGACCAGGCGCCGATGCATCGTGGCTTCCTTGATTGCAACCTCCTTCAACATCGGTCGACCGCCTCGAGCCTGGAGGTGATGCCGCGAGATGAAGCTCAGCAGGCCGGTGCGTTCGATCAACGTCGGCAGCATGAGCAACATCGTCGACTCCACCTGAACGCGTGGGCGGGGCAGGCGCTTGCGATCGAACGTGTGGTCGAGCCAGTCTCGGGTGGGGGCGCCGGGCGGCTGCAGAGCCCAGCGGTACCCGACGAGATCTTTCAAGGAGGGAGAGCCGCGTAGCAGTTCGTGCTTCGCACTTGCCGCAACGACGATGGCGTCCTCCGCGATGACCTTGGCCGCAAAACCGTCTTCGGCGACACTTGCGGTACCCACCATCAGATCGATTTCTCCCGAGCGCAGAAGCGGCTGCAACGTATCCAGGAGCCCGACGGTCGTCCTCAGCGTCACTTCGGGGGCCTCGACCAGCAACTGCTGCGCGACCGCAGGCAGCAGGAACTGGGCTGCTGTCGGCACGATGCCGATGCGCACGTGACCGGTCAGGCCCATTCCGATGGCTGCGATCTCCTGCCTGGCGTCCTCGGCGTCGTAGCGGAATCGCTGCGCCCACTTCTGCATCACCTTGCCCGCCTCGGTAAGCCGGATGCCGCGCCCGGACTTCTCGAGCAGCATGGCACCGCAGTCGTGTTCGAGGCGTCGTACGCAGCTGCTGAGTGCCTGCTGGGTGCGATGCAGCTTGGCCGACGCACGACCCATGTGCTGAAGCTGAGCGATCGTTTCGAAGTAGCGCAGATCCCGAAGATCCATACTGAAAGCTCCGTTTGTGGGTCGTCAAAAAGTATCGGTTGGACTGTAGCTCTTCACCGTCCAATACTGCAGCCCAACGACTGCCACGGGCCCAGGCCCGACCGAGCAGCGACACAGGAACACAGGAGACAAGATGCAGATCCTTCGTCGCGCCACCCTGGCGCTCATCGCCTCCACGCTCAGCGCCGGCGCTTTCGCCCAGGCCTGGCCCGCCAAGCCCATCCGCATCGTGGTTCCCTTTCCGCCAGGCGGAGGCACGGACATCATCGCCCGCGAGACCAGCCAGCGCGTCGCCAAGGCGACCGGCTGGACCTTCGTGATCGACAACAAGCCCGGTGCCGGCGGGAACCTCGGCGTCGACTCGGTCGCCAAGTCGCCCGCCGACGGCTACACGATCGTGCTCGGCCAGTCGAGCAACCTCGCGATCAACCCGACGCTGTACTCGAAGCTGCCCTACGACCCGCAAAGGGACCTGGCGCCCATCGTGCTGGTGGCCAACGCGCCGCTCGTCATGGTCACCGGCATGAGCACGCCCTACAAGACGCTGGCCGATGCGGTGAATGCGGCCAAGGCCAAGCCGGGTCAGATCAACTTCGCGTCGCCCGGCAACGGCACGGTGGCCCACCTGACCAGCGAGATGTTCCAGAAGGCGGCCGGCGTGAAGACGCAGCATGTGCCGTACAAGGGCGCGGCGCAGGCGATGACCGACGTCGTCAGCGGCACGGTGGACCTCTACATGTCCTCGGTCCCCACGCTGCTCGGCCAGATCAAGCAGGGCAAGCTGCGGCCGCTTGCCGTGACCTCGGCCAAGCGTGTCGACGACCTGCCGGAGGTGCCGACGATCAACGAATCCGGCTTCAAGGGCTTCGATGCCGTCACCTGGTTCGGTCTGCTCGCGCCCGCCGGCACGCCGAAGGAGGCGATCGCGAGACTCAACGCCGAGTTCAACAAGGCGCTGAAGGATCCCGAACTCGTCAAGCGCCTCGGCGACGAAGGCGCCGACACCGCCGGCGGCCCGCCCGAGCAGTTCGCCGCGCTGATCCGCGACGAGATTCTGCGCTGGGGAAAGGTCGTGAAGGAATCCGGCGCGAAGGTCGACTGACCGACCCGCCGTGGCCGCCTTCGCGCGGCCACCCCGAACATCCTGAGGAGATTCGCATGAGTCAAGCCGCTGCATTGCCGGATGTCATCCGGGACATCGAACGCGTGGACGCGGTCGTGGTCGAACAGGCCGCCCGCTTCCCCTCTTCCATCCTCGCCGACGTCGCCGGGCGACGGGGCGCGCTGAGCGGCCGCATTGCACCGCTGGCGCCGACGATGAAGTTCGCCGGTCCGGCCGTGACCGTCGAGGTGCGCCCTGGCGACAACCTGATGATCCACGCCGCTCTGGCACTCGTGAAGCCCGGCGACGTGATCGTCGTCGACGGCAAGGGCGACCTGAACACCGCGTTGATGGGCGAGATCATGTGCCAGCAGGCCGTGGCGCTCGGCGTGGCGGGCGTCGTGATCGACGGCGCGGTGCGCGACAGCGAAGCGATCCGCGAACTCGGCTTTCCGATGTACGCAGCCGGCCTGAACCCCAACGGACCGACGAAGTTGGTCCCGGGGCGCCTGAACCACCCCATCTCGATCGGCGGCGTCACGGTGGAGCCTGGGGACCTGGTCGTTGCAGATGCGGACGGCGTGACCGTCATCGAGCGCGAGAAGGCCGCCGCGATGCTGCCGCTGGCCGCCGAGAAGGTCGCCGCGGAGTCCAAGCGCATTGCCGACATCAAGAGCCGAAAGGCGCTGCGGCCGGGCTGGCTCGATGGTGCCCTGCGCGCGGCCGGCGTGCTGAAGGAAGGCGAGTCGCTGTGAGCCAGCAAAGACCCACCATCCTCGTGACGGCCAACGACCTGGCGCCGCAAGCGCTGGCGTTGCTGGGCGACTACGAGATCGTCTTCGCCGGCAAGACTCCCTCCGAGGACGACATCGTCGCGCTGTGCCGCCGGCACGATCCGGTCGCGATCATCGTGCGCTACAGCAAGGTCGGCGGCGTGGCGATGGACGCCGCGCCGAGCCTGAAGGTCATCTCGAAGCATGGCAGCGGGACGGACACCATCGACAAGGTCGCCGCGAAGGCGCGTGGCATCGAGGTGGTCGCCGCCGTCGGAGCCAACGCCGCGGCGGTGGCCGAGCAGGCCATGGCGCTGCTGCTCGCCGCCGCCAAGTCGGTGGTGGCGCTGAACGCACGGATGCATGCGGGCCACTGGGACAAGGCGACGCACAAGAGCGTCGAACTCGAAGGACGCATCGTCGGCGTGATCGGCCTGGGCGCCATCGGACTGCGCTTCGCGCGCATGGCCGACGCGATGGGCATGCGCGTGTTGGGCTTCGACCCGTATGCGAAGGACCTGCCGACCTACGTGCAGCGTGTCGAACTGGAAGCCATCTGGCTCGAGGCCGACGTGATCTCGCTGCACTGCCCGCTGACGAGCGACAACGCCAAGCTTCTGAACGCGCGCACGCTGGCGGCTTGCAAGCCGGGGGTGCTGATCGTCAACACCGCGCGCGGTGGGCTGATCGACGAAGTGGCGCTGCTCGACGCCGTCCGCTCGGGCCGAGTCGCTCATGCGGCACTCGACAGCTTCGTCATCGAACCCATGACGGTGCCGCACCCCTTCCAAGGGCAAGCCGGGTTCACGCTCAGCCCGCACGTGGGTGGCGTGACGGCCGACGCGTACGTGAAGATGGGCGTGGCCGCGACGCGCAACGCGCTCGCCGTGCTGCAGCGCTGAACGGGCAAGCGGCATGGCGCAGCGCTGGAAGAACGCCCCCCCGGGGGCTCACTGGGGCGAGTTCGGGCCCGACGACCAGCGCGGCCGCCTGAACCTGGTGACGCCGACCAAGGTGATGCAAGGCATCGCCGAGGTGCGCGAGGGTCGGACGTTCTGCCTCAGCCTGCCGCTCGATGTGCCGGGCGGACAGGTGATGAACCCGCGCCGCATCGCGCCGCGCCGCTATGCGGTGCTGCGCGACGGCAGGAGCGCGGGCGAGCAGGGCTTCTGCTGGTCCTACGAGGGCGAGGACCCCGAGCTGACCGATGTCGTCAACGACGACATGGTGCTAATGAGCCTTCAGTACTCGACACAGTGGGACAGCCTGGCCCACGTCGGCAGCCGCTTCGACGCCGACGGCGACGGCGTGCCGGAGATGGTCTTCTACAACGGCTTTCGCGCCGGCGACGACATTCGCGCGGGCCGCGTGGACGCCTCGGCCGCCGAGCCCTTCGCGCGCTACCCCGGTCCGGAGGCCCGTGCGCTCGGCATCGAGCGGCTGGCCGAGCATGGTGTGCAGGGCCGTGGCGTGATGATCGATCTGGAGCACCACGTCGGCCGCGTTCGCCAGGCCGTGGGCTATGACGCATTGATGCGCGTGCTCGAGGCCGATGCCGTCGAGGTGGAGGCGGGCGACCTGGTGTGCCTGCACACCGGCTTCGCCGACACCTTGCTCGCGATGAACCGCCAGCCCGACGTGCAGCGCCTGCACGAAACCGGCACCGGCCTCGATGGCTGGGATCCGAAGTTGCTGAACTGGATCGTCGACGCGAAGCTGGCGTGCCTGCTGGCCGACAACCCGGCGGTGGAACTCGTCGTGCCAAAGCTGCAGACGCCCACGCCGATGCGCCGGCCGCGGTTGCCGCTGCACGAGCACTGCCTGTTCAAGAACGGCATCCCGCTCGGCGAGCTCTGGTACCTCACCGAACTGGCCACCTGGCTGCGTGCCCATCGCCGCACGCGTTTTCTCCTGACCGCGCCGCCGCTGCGGCTGCCCGGTGCCGTCGGATCGCCGGCCACGCCGATCGCGACGGTCTGACCCCAACACATCCACGGAGACTGACATGCATCGCTGGACAAAACGCCTGAACACGCTGGTCGCGGTCGCGGCTTCGATCACCGCCATCTCGGCCCACGCGGCGTGGCCGGAAAAGCCGATCAAACTCGTCGTGCCCTACTCTGCCGGCGGTGCAGCCGACGCGCTGGCCCGCGTCGTGGCCACGGAACTGGGCACACGCCTGAAGCAGCAGGTGATCGTCGAGAACAAGGCCGGTGCCGGCGGGACCATCGGCGCGCAGGCCGTGGCGCAGGCACCGGCCGACGGCTACACCTTCCTCTACGACGCCACTTCATTCGCCGTCAACCCGAGCCTGTTCCCGAAGCTCGGATTCAGCTACGCCAAGGACTTCGCGCCGATCGGCATGGTCGCGCGCATCCCGACCCTGCTGGTCGTGCCCGCCAACTCGCCGGACAAGACGGTGGCCGACCTCGTGCAGCGCGCTCGCGCCAAGCCGGGCCAGGTGACTTACGCATCCGCGGGCAATGGCGGAGCGGCCCATCTCAGCGGCGAGCTGTTCGCGGACGGCTTCAAGCTGAGCCTCGTGCACGTGCCGTACAAGGGCGGCGCACCGGCGCTGACGGATGTGGCCGGCGGACAGGTGGACATGATGTTCAGCGCGGTGACCGCCTCAGGCCCGCTGGTGAAGGCCGGCAAGCTGAAGGCGCTGGCGACGGCGTTCGACCGCCGCATCGAGTCGATGCCGCAGGTGCCGACCGTCGCCGAGTCGGGCCTGCCGGGCTTCACCGCCTACGAATGGAACGCGATCTGGGCACCCGCTGCGACCCCTGCGGACCTCGTCAAGCGCATGGAGTCCGAGTTGCGCGAAGCGCTGGCGAGCCCGGCGGTGCGGCAGCGACTGGCCGAACTGGGCGCCTTGCCCGCGGGCGGTGGCGCCAAGGAACTGGGCGACTTCGTCAACGCCGAGACCGTCAAGTGGGCCGGCGTGATCAAGGCTTCGAACATCAAGCTCGATTGACCTAGGAGCATCCGGATGACCACGCTTGTTCGTGCCGCGCTCGCAGCGGCCGCCATCGCCTTCAGCGCCATTGCGCATGCCCAGACCTGGCCCGCGAAGCCGGTCAAGATCGTCGTCCCGTATCCGCCGGGTGGTGCGGTTGACGTGGTGACACGAAAGATGGCCGCGAAGCTGCAGGAGCAGACGGGCCAGACGTTCTACGTAGAGAACAAGGCCGGCGCGACGGGCACGATCGGTATCGCCGGTGTCGTGCAGTCGCCTGCCGACGGCTACACGCTGGTGGCCAACGACACCACCTACGCGTTGCTTCCTCACATCTTCAAGAAGCTTCCGTTCGACCACGCCGGCAGCCTCGAGCCCGTCGCGGCCTTCGTGTTCGCGCCGATGGGCGTGGTGGTCAAGGCGGACTCGAAGTTCAAGAACCTCGGCGAGCTGATTGCGGCGGGCAAGGCAGAGGCTCAGAAGGTGAGCTATGGCACGGGCGGCGCCGGCACGATGCCGCACTTTGCCACCGAGGCACTCGGCATCGCGACCGGCGCGAGCTTCCTGCACGTTCCGTTCAAGGGTGCGGGCGAAGCCACCCTGGCGATGCTGTCGGGCACCATCGACTTCCAGATCGCCTCGACGCCCGGCGTCATGGGCAACGTGAAAGGTGGCAAGGCGCGATTGCTGGCCGTCAGCGGCGCCCGCCGTCTGACCCCGCTGCCCGAGGTGCCGACCTTCGCGGAAGCCGGCGTGAAGAGCTTCGGCGTCATCAATTTCACGGGGCTGTGGGCGCCCAAGGGCACGCCGGAGGCGGTGACCCAGCGGCTTCAGAAGGAAATCGCGACGGCCATGGCTTCCGCCGACATGAGGTCCTACTGCGACAGCATCGCGGCGGAGGCGGGATACTGGGACGCGGCAGCCTTCGCCAATGAACTGCACGTTCGGACCGAGGCTTGGGGAAAGGTCGCTGCCAACACGGCGTTCGAACGGCAATAGAGGAGCGGGTGGTCGTACAGGAGGGCACCGACATGTTCTTCTTTCGGCAGCCTGAGGTGCGTGACCTTCGCTTGCTCACGCGCCTGCCCGACCGGTTCCGACGGACCGGTCCGTCGGCGTGGGGCGACGCGAACCGGCCCGGACAGCCGACGGATTCCTTTCTCGAGGGGCCGGTGTTCGATCGGCACGGCAACCTGTATGTCACGGACATCCCCTTCGGTCGCGTCTTCAGGATCAATCCGCAGGGCGAGTGGGAACTGGTCGCAGAGTGGGGTGGCGAGCCGAATGGCCTGAAGTTCCTCGACGACCGTCATCTGCTGGTCGCCGACTACCGCAACGGCCTGATGGCATGCGACGTGACAACCGGTGAGGTGCGGCCCTACCTGGAGCGCCGCAACAGCGAACGATTCAAGGGCGTCAACGACCTGGTGTTCGACAGGCGCGGCAACCTGTACTTCACCGACCAGGGACAGACGGGACTGCATGACCCGACAGGCTGCTTGTACCGGCTTGACCGGGACGGACGCCTGGACCGCCTGCTCGACAACGTGCCGAGCCCGAACGGCGTGGCACTCTCGCAAGACGAGCGTGTGCTGTACCTGGGGGTGACGCGAGCCAACCAGGTGTGGCGCGTGCCGCTCCTGCCCGATGGTGGCGTCGCCAAGGTCGGGGCCTTCTTCACGTCGCACGGCCCCAGCGGACCCGACGGACTCGCCGTTGACGAACGAGGCCGCGTCATCGTCGCCAACCCCGGCCTCGGGGTCGTGTGGGTGCTCGATCCTCGCGCCGAGCCCGAGGTCGTCCTGCGAAGCAGCGCGGGCTCCTCACTGACGAATCTCGCCTTTGGAGGCTCGGACGGCAAGACGCTGTACTGCACGGAGTCTGTTACTGGATCCATCCTCGTCGCTGACATGGACGTGGCAGGGCTTCAGATCCGCAGTCCGTGCGAGCGGTAGTCGCCGATCGTCGCAACGGCCGGCGATGCCTTTCACCCCGACTCGAGCGTCCGCTTGGGTCTTCGCCGAGAGTCCACGATGGGTCGCGAGTACCACTTCGAGCCATCGGCAAGCGGTCTTTTGTGCCCAGGAGCCGCGTGCCCCCAATGTAGTTCCGCAGCACCTTCGTCACCGGTCGTTCGGTGGACGCGGCCTCGACTCGTCGAATGACCGCAAGGTGACAGAGACCGTGAGTAGCTTTCGCGGCGCCGACGGGCATCAACCGCTGCACTGCGATAGTTGTTCGACTTCCATCTCGCCACCAGTGGTGGCGCCAGCCAGGTTGAGGTAGAGCGCGAACTCCGAGGACCCAGGCAAGTTCCGCTGTACTTGCCGATGGGGGTTGGGATGGTGAATGGGCCCGATGCCTGCGGCGGTGAGGCCATCACCGTGAGCCACGCTCCTGCCGCGCCAGGGTCAGAAGCGCGTCCAGGGCTCCCTCGCTCAGCCCCTTCAAGGCCCCAAAGTTCGCCTTCGACAGTGGGCTCTGCTCGAAGCTGCGCAGCAGCAATGCACGCTGGTGGCGAGCCTCGGCCTCGGCGGCCTGTTCGGGAGTCAGCGGCAGGGCCGGCGCGTTCACGGGCTCTTGCTCGTTTGCACGGGCAAGTTCGCGCTCGGGCAGGCGCTTGTGCGGGCGCCGCGGCGCACCCGAGCCAGGATCGCCCGGCTGGCCGGGGCCTCGTTGACCGCCAGGGTGGGGCGGTCGGGAGCGTCGTGGCGCTGGGCCGGACTGAGATGGCCGCGGAGAGCGGTCCGGACGATCGGGAGTACCGGGCTGCACCGGGCGTGCGCCACGAGTGGCAGGCCGCTCGCTGGTCGCTTGCGAAGCGGACTGCGACACCTCCGCCTGCTGGGAGAGGAGTGGCGGTCGGGGCGGCCGCAGCGGTCGGGCGTCATGACGCGAAGCCCGGGCCGCCTCGCGCTCCGCGAGTTTCTTTGCCTCAACGATGGCACGGCGCCGCTCGAGTTCCACGCTTGCAGCATCGCGGTGTTCGGCGGCAACTTCACCGACTGGCTGGCCGTCGAGGTCGATGCGTGTCGCGCCCACGGCCACCAGGGCCCGCAGGTAGGCGGTCCCGGTGGTGTGGCGCTGCAGGAAGATTGAGAGTGCCTTCTTGGTGAAGACTCCTGGCGCCCGTTGATGAATGTCGGCCTGGATGCGAAGCTTGATCGGCTTGACCACGCCCGCACCGAACAGTGCCGGGAAGTGCTGGGCCAGCAGGCGCGCGGTGTTGGCCACGCTGAGTTCGGGCCGCGACGCCGGTGCGACAGCCGCCGCGGGGGCAGCTGGCGCCGCCTCGGTCGGCGTGCCCAGCGTCGCATTGAGCGGCGGGCCCGGAGCAGTCTCGGGAATCTTTGGGATGTCAGGCATCGGAACGAAGCAGGTCGGTCACCGGGGCTGTGTAGCCGGGCCACGTATTCTCGGCCCACGGCCCATCCCTGCGGCCGCGTCGGGTGCACCGAGACGGACCGAAGCCGCGGCCTTTGGCGAGCGAGCAGTTGTTGGCGATAGGCGGCCACACCCCGAGCGCCAGCCGCGCTTCTAGGATCGGTCAGCCGTGTAGGCCCTGGTCAAGCCTCTGAACGGTCGCGACGGGATCGACACCGCGAGCTCGGTGGTCGTGACTTACCGACCGCAACCGCTGGATTCTGTTGAAAAACTCGATCCGTCAATCGCGATCGCCCTCACGCACAAGGATCGATCTCTCAGATCGACCCAGGATCGACGAGCGCAGACGTGCCGAGGGGTCGAGGCACCCCTCCAGAGGTGCCCTCAGCGGCAGCCAACGAGTTTTTCAACAGAATCGCTGCACTTCAGCCATAGGGAGGTCCACCTCGGAGGCATCGACGTTGGCAGGAGCCGAACACGGTGCCCCAGCTACGCGTGAGCCGTATCCCGACGCTGGGCGCCCTCTTGAAGTTCAACACCCTGTGCTGCCGTGCGGCGGCGGAGGGGAGCCAGGTTCCAAGGCGTCCCGGCTTCGCAGGCACAGAGGAAGCCGGCCCAGAGCTCCAATGCGGCACGTCGCTCAGGGATTTCCTCCCGAACGTCGTACACGGCCTCCATCCCCTTGAGCTTGTGGTTGAGCGCCAACTCGGTGATCTCGTTCGCGATGCCCATGTTCCGCATGTGTCCCTTCGCCGTGCTGCGTGTGTCGTGGGGGGTAAACCGGCGGATCTCGACCTTGCCGCGCTCGAACGCTCGCGTGATGGCCGCCCAGAGCGTCGTCTTTCCAACATGCGTATCGCCGTGGTGCCGAACGCGCCGGGACGTTCGCGCCGGCAGTACCCATGCCGAGCCTTCCGACAGTTCGCGGAGTTGCCGAAACCAACGCACCACGGTCGGCGTCAAGGGGACCAGGAAGCCGACTCGGGTCTTCACCGACTCGTCGGGCACCCACCATGTCCCGCTCTCGAGATCGACATGCTCCCAGCGGGCCTTCGTCAACTCGATGGAGCGAACGCAGGTTGCCAGAAGGACGCGCAGGGCAAGAGCATTTGAGAGGCCGATGTGATCGACATCCTTCAAGAGCGCCCGGAGTTCGTCCTCGGTCAGCATGAGCCGCTTGCGAATCGGCGGGCGAGCGCCCATCAGCGCCGGAAGTTCGATGCCGGCGCACGGATTGATGTTGATGAGCCGCTTGCCACATGCATGCCCAAAGAGTTGCTTGGCCGAGGTCAGAATTCGCTTGGAGACGGTCCACGAGCGCTTGCTGGCCTCGAGCACGTGCACGATGTCCATGGGCGCAACCTGCCGTGCTTCGAGGGAGCCCAGCTTCGGCACGATGACCTTGTCGATGTCCGATCGCCGGTAGTAGACGGTGCCCTCGGCGAGCGGTGGCGTGGTCAGCTTCTTGGTCTTGTAGTCCTCGGCCAGCTTGCGCACCGTCCACGCCTGCCGCGAACGCATCTTCTCGATCTTCTTCTCAGCAGCTGGATCACGGCCCTTGTCGATGTCCACGCGACGCTCACGCGCCAGCTTTCGGGCCGCAGCCAGCGTGAGGTCGGGATAGTTGCCGAGCGTGAGTTCCTTGCGCCGCCCTCCGGCGTTCCGAAACCGGAGAACCCAGGCTGCGGTCCCGGCCCTGGAAAGCGTGAATGTCAGCCCGTGTCCATCGGACTTCGCAACGGGCTCGCCCTTGCTGATCCAGTGACGGATCCGGACGTCGTCTAGCAAGTTCTGTGGGCGCACTTCAAGAGCCTCCAAGGACTGTTGATGTCCGCCTTATGTTGGTGGGCAGGGTGCCGACCGGCTACCCGCTAGCCACCATTTCAGCTACCCATTTCGCCGTTGGTGCCATGACACCTGATGGGACGCGGTGAATGAGAAGTCGGGGCGCATCAGCCGCTTGCGCGGTGCGCGTGATCCTCCATGAACTCCCATGAACCCGCAATCGACATGGCAGGTGGCGATCTTCAAGGGCGGCCCCGGCGTTGGTGACGCGCCGGATTATCTGGGAGACCCTTGACCTTTCCCCATGACCTGCCCGCCACGGGAAAGGACGGGGTGCAAGAATCGCTTGTTGCCGTTGTCGAAGAAAGGATCCTGACATGACCTCGACCCGATCCACCCGCCGCGCCTTCGGACTGGCCGGTGCGGCGGTACTGATCGCACCCGTCTGGGCCGCCGCGCAGGCCCCGACCGTGCACGGCGAGGTCTGGAAGAGCCCGAGCTGCGGCTGCTGCAAGGACTGGATCGCGCACATGGGCGGCAGCGGGTTCCGCTTCACCGTGCACGAGGTGGGCAACACGGCCGTGCGCCAGCGCCTGAAGATCCCGGCCCCGCTGGGCTCCTGCCACACCGCGCTGATCGGCGGCTACGCGATCGAGGGCCACGTGCCGGCGCGCGACGTGCAGCGCCTGTTGAAGGAGCGGCCCGAGGCGGTCGGCCTGACCGTGCCGGGCATGGTCATCGGCTCACCCGGCATGGACGGACCCGACTACGGCGGCCGCCGCGATCCCTACGACGTGCTGCTGGTCGCCGCCGACGGAAGCACGAAGGTCTTCAGTTCCTACCGTTGACCGGCCGACGGGGCGTGCCGGCGCGCGCGCTCAGCGGCCGCGGCGCCGTTCGTAGCGGTTGAAGCGGTAGGCGGTGCCGTCGGCACTGACGCGCGGCTCGCTGGACACGAGGCGGAACTCGTCGCGCGGCCAGTCGGGGAAGTGCACGTCGGCCGGCAGGTCGGCATCGATCTCCGTCAGCACCAGCTCGTCGGCGCGCGGCAGGGCCAGCGCATAGAGCTGCGCGCCGCCGATGACGAAGACGAGCGGGGCCTCACGGCAGCGGCGCAGGGCCTCGTCCAGCGATGGCGCGGGCTCGGCCCCGGCGGCCTGCCAGTCCGGCTGGTGCGTGACGACCACGTTGCGCCGTCCCGGCAACGGGCGGAAGCGATCGGGCAGCGAGTCCCAGGTCTTGCGGCCCATGATCACCGGGCAGCCCATCGTGACGCGGCGGAAGTGCTTCTGGTCCTCGCTCTCCTGCCAGACCAGGCCGCCGGCGTGACCGATGCCCCCGTTGCGGGCGACGGCGGCGATGACGGCGAGGATCGGGCGGCTCATGACGGCGATTGTCGCCGCCGCCGCTGTCCGTTTTCAGGACAGGGTGGCTGCCTCGCGCCCCGCATCCAGGTGGGCCCGCATCAGCGCCTGCGCGCGCCCGGCGTCGCGCTTCTCGAGCGCGGCGAGCAGGCGCCGGTGCTCCAGCAGCGAGGCCTCGATGCGACCCTGACGCAGCAGCGACTGGCGGCGGTTCAGCTTCATCACCTTGCGCAGGTCCGCCACCAGCTGGATGCGCCAGCGGTTGTCGGCGATCTCCAGCAGGCGCAGGTGGAAGCGTTCGTTGGCGGCGAAGAAGCGGTCGCGGTCGTGCACGTTCGCTTCCAGCTCCGCATGGATGGCGCGCAGTTCGCGCAGCTCGTCGACGGTGGCGCGCTCCGCGGCCACCGAGGCCGCATCGCTCTCGAGCAGCGCGAGCAGGTGGAACACCTCCGACAGATCGCGCTCCGACACCTCGGTGACGTAGGCGCCGCGGCGCAGCTTCATCGTCACCAGGCCCTCGGCCGCCAGCACCTTCAGGGCCTCGCGCAGCGGCGTGCGGCTGATGCCGTACTCCGCGGCCAGCGCCTGTTCGTCGATCCAGCTGCCCGGGGCCAGCGCGTGCGCCAGGATGCGCTGCCGCAGGCGTTCGGCGACCTGCTCGTACAACGCGCGCTCGGCCAGGCGCGGGCCGGGGCGCGCGGGGGAGTCGAGGTCGGCGGTGCTGGCGGCCATCGGGCTGAAAGCTGGACGAAAGCTGGTTACTGGAAGATATAATTCAATTTTGAATTATGGACGAGGCCCGAGCCGTCGTCCAGTCCCGCAGGAGAAGCGCATGGGCCACGACGACCACACGGTGCCGAACTCGGAGGCGATCGCCCAATGGCAGAAGGCCGCGGCCAAGTCCGCACCCGGCGGGCGGCTCGAGGCGCTGGACTGGCACACGCCCGAGGGCATCGCCGTCAAGCCGCTGTACACCGCGCAGGACCTGAAGGGCCTGCCCTATGCCGACACGCTGCCCGGCATCGAGCCGTTCCTGCGCGGCCCGCAGGCGACGATGTACGCGGTGCGCCCGTGGACGATCCGCCAGTACGCCGGCTTCTCCACCGCCGAGGCCAGCAACGACTTCTATCGCAAGGCACTGGCGGCCGGCGCGCAGGGCGTCAGCGTCGCCTTCGACCTGGCCACGCACCGCGGCTACGACAGCGACCATCCACGCGTGACCGGCGATGTCGGCAAGGCCGGCGTGGCGATCGATTCGGTGGAGGACATGAAGATCCTGTTCGACGGCATCCCGCTCGACAAGGTCAGCGTGTCCATGACGATGAACGGCGCGGTGCTGCCCGTGCTGGCCGGCTACGTCGTCGCGGCGGAGGAGCAGGGCGTCGCCCAGGCGCAGTTGAGCGGGACCATCCAGAACGACATCCTCAAGGAGTTCATGGTCCGCAACACCTACATCTTCCCGCCCGAGCCGTCGATGCGGGTGATCGGCGACATCATCGAGTACACGGCGAAGAACATGCCGAAGTTCAACTCGATCTCGATCTCCGGCTATCACATGCAGGAGGCGGGCGCGAACCAGGCGCTGGAACTCGCGTTCACGCTGGCCGACGGCAAGGAGTACGTGAAGACCGCGCTGGCCAAGGGCCTGGATGTCGATGAGTTCGCCGGGCGCCTGAGCTTCTTCTGGGCGATCGGGATGAACTTCTACCTCGAGATCGCGAAGATGCGCGCGGCGCGCCTGCTGTGGTGGCGCATCATGAAGGGCTTCGGCCCGAAGAATCCGAAGAGCCTGATGCTGCGCACGCACTGCCAGACCTCGGGCTGGAGCCTGACCGAGCAGGACCCGTACAACAACGTCGTGCGCACCACGATCGAGGCCATGGCCGCGGTGTTCGGTGGCACGCAGAGCCTGCACACCAACGCGCTCGACGAGGCGATCGCCCTGCCCACCGAGTTCAGCGCGCGCATCGCACGCAACACGCAGCTGATCATCCAGGAGGAGACGCACATCACCAATGTCGTCGACCCCTGGGCCGGCAGCTACCTGATGGAAAAGCTGACGCAGGAGATGGCCGACAAGGCCTGGGCCATCATCGAGGAGGTCGATGCGATGGGCGGCATGGTCAAGGCCGTCGACTCGGGCTGGGCCAAGTTGAAGATCGAGGCCAGCGCCGCGGAGAAGCAGGCACGCATCGACGCCGGCAAGGACGTGATCGTCGGCGTCAACAAGTACAAGCTGGCCAAGGAGGATCCGATCGAGATCCTGGAGGTGGACAACCACGCGGTGCGCGAGAACCAGGTCCGGCGCCTGACCGCGCTGCGCGCCGCGCGCGATGCCGGCGCGGTGCGCGCGGCGCTTGACGCGCTGACGGCCTGTGCCGAGACTGGCAATGGGAACCTGCTCGACCTGAGCATCCGCGCGATCCGCGCGCGGGCGACGGTCGGCGAGGTCAGCGATGCGCTGGAGAAGGCCTGGGGGCGCCACCGCGCCGATACGCAGAAGGTGACCGGGGTGTACGCAGCCGCCTACGACAGTGCCGAGGGTTGGGAGAAGCTCCAGCGCGAGATCACCGCTTTCGCCGAGGAGCAGGGCCGCCGGCCGCGCGTGATGATCGCGAAGCTCGGACAGGACGGGCACGACCGCGGCGCGAAGGTCGTCGCGACCGCCTTCGCCGACCTCGGCTTCGACGTCGACATCGGGCCGCTGTTCCAGACCGCCGAGGAGTGCGCACGCCAGGCGATCGAGAACGATGTGCACGCGGTGGGTGTCAGCACGCTGGCCGCCGGCCACAAGACGCTGGTGCCGGAGATCATCGAATCACTGAGGCAGCAGGGTGCGCAGGACATCATCGTGTTCGTCGGCGGCGTGATCCCGAAGCAGGACTACGACTTCCTCTACCAGGCCGGCGTGAAGGGCATCTACGGGCCCGGCACGCCGATCCCGGCGAGCGCGAAGGACGTGCTCGAGCAGATCAAGGCCCACCTCGCCAAGGCGTGAGACCTCTGTGAGCCTGCCCGCGGCGGACCAATCCCTTGCCGACGGCGTGCGCCGGCGCGAGCGGCGCGCGCTTGCCAAGGCCATCACGCTGCTGGAATCGACGCGGCCCGACCACCGCGCGCGCGCCGACGCGCTGCTCAACGACCTGCTGCCGGCCACCGGCGGCGCGGTGCGCCTGGGCATCTCTGGTGTGCCCGGGGTCGGCAAGTCGACCTTCATCGAGGCGCTTGGGCTGCACCTGATCGGGCAAGGCCATCGCGTCGCCGTGCTGGCGGTCGACCCGTCGTCCAGCGTCTCGGGGGGCTCGATCCTCGGCGACAAGACGCGCATGGAACAGCTTTCCGTGCGGGAGGAAGCCTTCATCCGCCCCAGCCCGGCATCCGGCACGCTCGGCGGCGTGGCCGAGAAGACACGCGAGGTGCTGCTGCTGTGCGAAGCGGCGGGCTTCGACGTGGTGATCGTCGAGACCGTCGGTGTCGGCCAGAGCGAGACGGCCGTGGCCGGCATGACCGACCTGTTCGTGCTGCTGCAACTGCCCCATGCCGGCGACGACCTGCAGGCGATCAAGAAGGGCGTGATGGAACTGGCCGACCTGGTGGTCATCAACAAGGCCGACGTCGACCCCGCCGCTGCGACGCGCGCGCAGGCCCAGATCACGAGCGCGCTGCGCCTGTTCAGCCAGCAGGGCAACCCGGCGCACGCCGCGGCCGCTGCCGTGATGCAGGCGAGCGCGCTGAAGAGCGAAGGCATCACTGCGTTCTGGGCGCTGGTGCTCCGGCACGTGCAGGCGCGACGCGATGCGGGCAGCTTCGAGGCGCGCCGGCGCCGCCAGGCGCTCGACTGGCTGTGGGACATCGTGCGCGGCCGGCTGCTGGCCGACTTCCGCACCCATCCGGCGGTGCGCGAGGCGCTGCCCGCCGCGCTCGCCGACGTGGCGGCGGCGCGCACGGCACCGTCGGCCGCCGCGCGGGCGCTGCTCAATCTCTTCGAAACGAACAATGCCTGAGGAGGCTTGCACCATGCACGACATCATCCAGCAGCTGGAGGAGAAACGCGCCAAGGCGCGCCTGGGCGGCGGCGAGAAGCGCATTGCCGCGCAGCACGGCAAGGGCAAGCTGACGGCACGCGAACGCATCGACCTGCTGCTCGACGAAGGCACGTTCGAGGAATGGGACATGTTCGTCGAGCATCGCTGCGCCGACTTCGGCATGCCGGACAACAAGGTGCCGGGCGACGGCGTCGTGACCGGCTACGGGATGATCAACGGCCGCCTCGTGTTCGTGTTCAGCCAGGATTTCACCGTCTTCGGCGGTGCGCTGTCCGAGGCGCACGCCGAGAAGATCTGCAAGGTGATGGACCAGGCCATCAAGGTCGGCGCGCCGGTGATCGGGCTGAACGACTCGGGCGGCGCACGCATCCAGGAGGGTGTCGCGTCGCTGGGCGGCTATGCCGAGGTGTTCCAGCGCAACGTGATGGCCTCGGGCGTGGTGCCGCAGATCAGCATGATCATGGGCCCCTGCGCGGGCGGCGCGGTCTATTCCCCGGCGATGACGGACTTCATCTTCATGGTGAAGGACAGCTCGTACATGTTCGTCACCGGGCCCGAGGTCGTGAAGACCGTGACGCACGAGGAGGTGTCCGCCGAGGAACTCGGCGGCGCCGGCACGCACACCGGGCGCAGCGGCGTGGCCGACCTGGCATTCGAGAACGATGTCGACGCGCTGCTGATGCTGCGCCGCTTCTTCAACTACCTGCCGCTGAACAACCGCGAGAAGGCGCCGGTGCGGCACAGCACCGACCCGGCGGACCGCACCGACCTGTCGCTGGACACGCTGGTGCCGGACAACCCGAACAAGCCGTACGACATGAAGGAACTGGTCGTCAAGACGGTCGACGACGGCGATTTCTTCGAACTGCAGCCCGACTACGCGAAGAACATCGTGATCGGCTTCGCGCGCATGGACGGCCAGCCGGTGGGTGTTGTCGCCAACCAGCCGCTGGTGCTGGCCGGCTGCCTGGACATCAAGAGCTCGATCAAGGCGGCGCGCTTCGTGCGCTTTTGCGACGCCTTCAACATCCCGGTGATCACCTTCGTCGACGTGCCCGGCTTCATGCCCGGCACCAGCCAGGAGTACGGCGGCATCATCAAGCACGGCGCCAAGCTGCTCTACGCCTATGCCGAGTGCACGGTGCCGAAGATCACCGTCATCACCCGCAAGGCCTACGGCGGGGCCTACGACGTGATGGCCTCCAAGCACCTGCGCGGCGACGTCAATTTCGCCTGGCCGAACGCCGAGATCGCGGTGATGGGCGCCAAGGGCGCGGTGGAGATCATCTTCCGCGAGGACAAGAACGACGCGGCCAAGCTCGCGGCCCGCGAGGCCGAGTACAAGGCGCGCTTCGCGAACCCGTTCGTCGCCGGCGCGCGCGGCTACATCGACGACGTGATCCAGCCGCACGAGACGCGCAAGCGCATCTGCCGCAGCCTCGTGATGCTGCGCGACAAGAAGCTCGAGAACCCGTGGCGCAAGCACGGGAACATCCCGCTGTGAGGGAGGAGGGGACCGCCATGTTCAAGAAGATCCTCATTGCCAACCGCGGCGAGATCGCCTGCCGCGTCATCAAGACGGCGAAGAAGATGGGCATCGCGACGGTGGCCGTCTACTCGGAGGCGGACCGCGACGCGCGGCATGTCGAGATCGCCGACGAGTCGGTGTTCCTCGGCCCGGCGCCGAGCCGCGAGAGCTACCTGGTGGCCGACAAGATCATCGCCGCCGCGAAGCAGACCGGCGCGCAGGCCATCCACCCGGGCTACGGCTTCCTGTCCGAGAACGAGGACTTCGCGCGCCGCGTCGAGGAGGAGGGGCTGGTCTTCATCGGCCCGAAGCACTACAGCATCGCGGCGATGGGCGACAAGATCGCCTCGAAGAAGCTCGCCACCGAGGCCAAGGTCAACACCATCCCGGGCTACAACGACGTGATCGAGTCGCCCGAGCAGGCGGTGACGATCGCGCGCGACATCGGCTACCCGGTGATGATCAAGGCCAGCGCCGGCGGCGGCGGCAAGGGCCTGCGCGTGGCCTTCAACGACAAGGACGCGGCCGAGGGTTTCGCCTCGTGCCGCAACGAGGCGCGCAACAGCTTCGGCGACGACCGCGTCTTCATCGAGAAGTTCGTCGAGCAGCCGCGCCACATCGAGATCCAGGTGCTGGGCGATGCGCACGGCAACTGCGTCTACCTGCACGAGCGGGAGTGCTCGATCCAGCGCCGCCACCAGAAGGTGATCGAGGAGGCGCCGTCGCCCTTCATCAGCGACGAGACGAGAAAGGCGATGGGCGAGCAGGCCGTCGCGCTGGCCAGGGCGGTGAAGTACCAGAGCGCCGGCACGGTCGAGTTCGTGGTCGGGCGCGACCAGAGCTTCTACTTTCTCGAGATGAACACGCGACTGCAGGTCGAGCACCCGGTCACCGAGTGCATCACCGGTCTGGACCTGGTCGAGCAGATGATCCGCGTGGCTGCCGGCGAGAAGCTCGGCTTCACGCAGGAGCAGATCCCGCGTCGCGGCTGGGCGATCGAGTGCCGCATCAACGCCGAGGACCCGTTCCGCAACTTCCTGCCTTCGACCGGCCGGCTGGTGCGCTACCAGCCGCCGGCGCAGACCATGGAATCGGCGCAGCCGGTGCCCGAAGGCGGCGGCGTGCGTGTCGACACCGGCGTCTACGAGGGTGGCGAGATCCCGATGTATTACGACTCGATGATCGCCAAGCTGATCGTGCACGGGCTGGACCGCGACGACGCGATCCGCCGCGTGCGCGAGGCGCTGAACGCCTTCGTGATCCGCGGCATCTCGAGCAACATCCCGTTCCAGGCCGCGCTGCTCGCGCACTCGAAGTTCGTGGCCGGCGACTTCAACACCGGGTTCATCGCCGAGCAGTACCCGAAAGGCTTCTCGGCCGACGCCGTGCCGCACGACAGCCCGGGCTTCCTGCTCGCGCTGGCCGCCGCGGTGAAGCGCCTCGCGCTGCACCGTGCCGCCGGACTGACCGGACAGCTGCGCGGGCACGAGATGAAGACGCGCGACGACTTCGTCGTCGTGCTGCTGGCCGAGGACGGCTCGCGCCAGTCGACGCCGGTGCGATTGCGCGTCGAGAACGGGCGCTACGCGGTCGAGGTCGGCGGGCGCACGCACGTCATCGCGCTGCACGGGTCGCTGCGCGACATCGCCATGCACGGCGAGTGCGATGGCGAGCCGTTCTGCGCGCAGGTCGAGCGCGTCGGGCTGGACTACCGCCTCACGCACAACGGCCGCAGCGTGCGCGCCCGCGTGCTGACGCCGCGTGCCGCCGAGCTGTACGCGCTGATGCCGTTCAAGGCGCCGCCCGATCTGTCGAAGTTCCTGCTCTCGCCCATGCCCGGGCTGCTGGTGGACGTCGCGGTGCAGCCGGGCCAGAAGGTGCTGGCCGGCGAGAAGCTCGCGGTGATCGAGGCGATGAAGATGGAGAACATCCTCGTCGCGATGCAGGACGGCGTGGTGTCCAAGGTGGCGGCGTCCAAGGGCGAGAGCCTGGCGGTCGACCAGGTCATCCTCGAGTTCGAATGAGCCCGGCATCGCGCCGACGGAGGAATCCATGAACAGGCCCTTCAAGGTCCTCGGCATCCAGCAGGTCGCGATCGGCAGCCTCGACAAGCAGCGCCTGAAGACACTCTGGGTCGACCGGCTCGGCCTCGAGGTGACCGGCACCTTCCGCTCCGAGCGCGAGAACGTCGACGAGGACATCTGCGCGATGGGCACCGGGCCGTTCAAGGTCGAGGTCGACCTGATGCAGCCGCTCGACCCGGAGAAGAAGCCCGCGGTGCACGCCACGCCGCTGAACCACATCGGCCTGTGGATCGACGACCTGCCGAAGGCCGTCGAGTGGCTGGTCGCGAATGGCGTGCGCCTCGCGCCGGGCGGCATCCGCAAGGGGGCGGCCGGCTTCGACATCTGCTTCCTGCACCCGAAGGGCAGCGACGAGTTCCCGATCGGCGGGGAGGGCGTGCTCATCGAACTGGTGCAGGCGCCGCCCGAGGTCGTCGAGGCCTTCGCTAAGATGGGCTGATGGCCGTCCGAGAGATCCTGAAGATGGGCGATGCGCGCCTGCTGCGTGTCGCCAAGCCGGTGCAGCAGTTCGATACCCTCGAGCTGCATGCACTGATCGCCGACCTGTTCGAGACCATGCGCGCGGTCGACGGCGCCGGGCTGGCTGCGCCGCAGATCGGCGTGGACCTGGCGCTGGTGATCTTCGGCTTCGCGAAGAACCACCGCTACCCGGACGCGCCGCCGGTGCCGGAGACGGTGCTGATCAACCCGACCATCGAACCGCTTTCCGACGACGAGGAAGAAGGCTGGGAGGGCTGCCTCTCCGTGCCCGGCCTGCGTGGCGTGGTACCGCGTTTCGCGCGCATCCGCTACACGGGCTTCGACGCGCGCGGCAGGCGCATCGAGCGCGAGGCCGAGGGCTTCCACGCGCGGGTCGTGCAGCACGAGTGCGATCACCTGATCGGCAAGCTCTATCCGATGCGGGTGCGCGATTTCAGCCGGTTCGGCTTCACGAGCGTGCTGTTTCCGGAGCTGGACGCAGGCGCCGACGACTGAGGCGGCTTGTAAAGCTGTGTGTCGAAAGCCGGCCGACGTCGTCCGTGGGCCGGTCGGCCGCGTTGCCGGAGCAGGGGTCGCGTTGCAACTTCGGGCGCGGCCGGGACTCAGAACGACACACACGAGGCAACGATGCGGACCTGCAGCCCCTTCGACCTGCCGGCCCGGCTGGCCCGGGCCCTGCTGTTCTCCCTGTTTGCGATGGGGTCGGCTGCGCTGACGACCGGCGCCGAGGCGACCACCGTCAGCACGGCGGAAGCCGAGGCCGACCCGCCCGGTCGCGTCGGCCGCATCGCCGACCTGCAGGGCCAGGTCTGGGTGTACCACCCGGCCGACGGCGACTGGATCGATGCCGAGCGCAACCGCCCGCTGACGACGGGCGACCGCCTGGCCACCGAGGCCGGCGGGCGCGCTGACGTGCGCATCGGCTCGACCACGCTGCGCCTGGATGCCGGCACCGAACTCGAGGTGCTGCGCCTGGACGACGACCGCATCGACCTGCAACTGCACAGCGGCAGCCTGGCCGCCCGCCTGCGCAGCCGCGAGACCGTGCCGGAGTTCGCCGTGCACACGGGCGAGGGCCGCTTCACCGTGCAGCGCACGGGCCGCTACCGGTTCGACCGGCAGGACGAGGCCAGCCACGTGACGGTCTACAGCGGCCAGGCGCTCTACGAGGGCCAGGGCAGCGCGCTGACCGTCAACACCGGTCAGCGGGCGGAGTTCTGGATCGACGCCGCGAACGTCGCGCAGTACAGCCTCGTCGACCCGGTGCGCGACGCCTTCGCGGGCTGGAATGCCGAACGCGACCGCGCCGACGACCGCAGCGCCGCGACGCAGTACGTGTCGCCGGAGATGACCGGCGTCGAGGAACTGGACCGCTACGGTGCCTGGCAGCAGCACGACGAGTACGGCGCGCTGTGGGTGCCGCGGGTCGTGGCGCCGGGCTGGGCGCCGTACAGCACCGGGCGCTGGACCTGGGTCGCGCCATGGGGCTGGACCTGGATCGACGAGGCGCCCTGGGGCTTCGCGCCCTTCCACTACGGGCGCTGGGTCTACGTCGGCAGCCGCTGGTGCTGGTCGCCGGGACACTTCGTGCGCCGCCCGGTCTATGCGCCCGCCCTGGTGGCGTGGATCGGCGGGCCACGCCTGTCGATCGGCATCAGCAGCGGCCCGGCGATCGGCTGGCTGCCGCTCGCGCCGCGCGAAGTCTACGTGCCGGGTTATCGGGTCACGCCGGGCTACCTGCGCAGCATCAACATCA
The DNA here is from genome assembly GCA_019635485.1 of Piscinibacter sp. Lineage (GTDB taxonomy): Bacteria > Pseudomonadota > Gammaproteobacteria > Burkholderiales > Burkholderiaceae_C > Piscinibacter. The sequence continues at coordinate 63,375 of JAHBZL010000016.1, forward strand.
CGCACGTCGTCAACCTGACCAACGTGACGACCATCGTCAACAACCCGCGCCAGGCGGTCATCGACCGCGACTACCAGAACCGCAAGTTCCCGCACGCGGTGACGGTGGTGCCGGCGTCGACCTTGAGCGCGCGGGCGGCCGTCGGCCCGGCCGCGCGGCCCTGGCGCGATGCGCCGGCATTGCGCGAGATGACCCGCCAGCCGGTGCGCGAGGCGGCGCTGCTGGCCGCGCCGCCGGCCGCCGTGACGACCTCGACACGGACGTTGTCGCCTGGCACGCCCGGCGCCCGACCGGGACTCCCTTCCGACATCCGGCGCGAGCGCGTGGTGCGGGACGAACGCGAAGGCGGCGACCCGCGGTTCGGCCGCGATGCACGCGGGGGACGCGATCTCCGCGAGGGACGTCGCGAGGATGGCCGAGGCGGACGTGAGGGGCGCGACGGGCGCGATGGGGGGCGCGACGGGCGCGATGGCGACTTCTCTCGCCGGCCGGTCCCGGCCCGGCCCGGTGTCGCGCCCGAGGCGCCGCGGACCGCGGTGCGGGTGAGCCCGCTGCCGCAACCGGCTCCGGCGCCCGCACCCTCGCTGCTGGAACAGCAGCGCGAGGAGCGCAAGCGGGTGGCGCCGCCGGTCGCGCGTGAGCGGCGGCAGCCCGGCCCGCCGCCCCAACCCACGCCGAAGCAGCCCACACCGCAACAGCCGCGCGAGCGTCACGAACCGTCCACCGGGGCCGGAGCGGCCGCCCCGACTCTCCCGCCGGCACGCCTGCAGCCGCCGCAGCGGGTGCAGACGCCACAGGCCCCGGCGCCGCGGCCGCAACCGGCCCAGCCGCCGGGACCGTCGGCGGAACGTTCACCGGGCCGGGCGCCCGAGCCGACGAGCCGACTCGATCCGCGGCGCGTCGCCATGCAGCCGATGCGCCGCGATGGCGAAGCGAACGCGGCGCATCGTCCGCCCGGTCGGGAAGGCCGCGAGGCGCGAGGTACACCGGGGCGCCAGCGCGCGGAGTGAGCCGGCGCGCCTGGGCGCGGTCAGTGCTTCAGCAGCGTGGCCAGCACCGCCCAGACGTTGTCGAGCATGCGCGGGTGGGCCTGCGCGGTCGGATGGATGCGGTCGGGCTGGAACAGCGCATCGGCGTTCGGCGCATCCGCCACGCCCTCGAGCAGGAACGGCACCAGCGCCGCCTGCTCCGCCTTGGCCACGTCGGCGAACAGCGCGGCGAAGTCGTCGCCGTAGCGGCGCCCGTAGTTCGGCGGCACCTGCATGCCGACGATCAGCACCCGGGCGCCCGCCGCCCGCGCGGCACGGGTCATCGCGGTGAGGTTCTCGCGCGTCATCGCGAGGGGCAGGCCGCGCAGGGCGTCGTTGCCGCCCAGCTCGATCACCACGTGGGTCGGCCGGTGCTGCTTCAGCAGCGCCGGCAGGCGCGAGCGGCCGCCCGAGGTGGTGTCGCCGCTGATGCTGGCATTGACCACCGTGGCAGGGATCTTCTCGCGCCCCAGGCGCTGCTCGAGCAGTGCGACCCAGCCGCTGCCGCGCGCGAGGCCGTACTCGGCCGACAGGCTGTCGCCGACGACCAGGATGGTCGGCTTCGCCGCCTCGGCGAACGACCGCGGCGCCACTGCGGCCAGCAGCATCAGGCTACAGTGCGCCAGCCACGCGCGCCGGCCGCGCCCCCGAACTCCAAGCGTTTCATCCATGTCCGAACCCATCATCGCCGTCGAGCGCGTCACCAAGCAGGTGCAGGACACCAGCGGCACGCTGACGATTCTCCACGAGATCGATTTTTCCCTGACGGCGCGTCAGTCGGCGGCGATCGTCGGCGCCTCGGGCTCGGGCAAGAGCACGCTGCTGTCGATCATCGCGGGGCTGGACACGCCCAGCAGCGGCACGGTGCGGCTGGCCGGCATCGACCTGTTCGCGCTCGACGAGGACCGGCGCGCCGCGGTGCGCGCCGAGAAGCTCGGCTTCGTGTTCCAGAGCTTCCAGCTGCTGACGAACCTGACCGCGCTGGAGAACGTGATGCTGCCGCTGGAACTGCAGGGCCGGCACGATGCGCGTGAACGGGCCACCGAGATGCTGGGCCGCGTCGGCCTCGGCGAGCGGCTGCGCCACTATCCGCGCGTGCTGTCCGGCGGCGAGCAGCAGCGCGTGGCGCTGGCGCGGGCCTTCGTCGTCCAGCCGGCCGTGCTGCTGGCCGACGAGCCGACCGGCAGCCTCGACTTCGCGACCGGCGAGAAGGTCATGGAGCTGATGTTCGAGCTGAACCGCGAGGCCGGCACGACGCTGGTGCTGGTCACGCACGACCGCGGCATCGCCGCGCGCTGCGACCGCCAGCTGCGCATCGAGGCCGGGCGGGTCGACTTCGGCGCGATGGCGATGTAATGCGCGGTGACCAATCGGCGCCCGGCCGGGCGCCGCCGGCTCAGTTCGCCGACATGAACTTGTAGTCGGTCTTGGCCTTGGCCTTGATCTCGTCGCGGAACTGCGCGAGCTTCTGCTGGCCGAGCCGCTGCTGGATCTGGCCCTTCACTTCCTCGAGCGGCGGGAACTTGGCCTCGCGCGTGTCCTCGAGCTTGATGATGTGCCAGCCGAACTGCGACTTCACCGGCGTCTCGGTCATCTCGCCCTTCTTGAGCTTGACCATCGCCTGCGAGAACTCGGGCACGTAGGCGCCGGGGGAGGCGAAGTCCAGGTCGCCGCCGTTCTCGCCGGAGCCCGGGTCCTTCGAGTTCTTCTTCGCCAGCTCCTCGAACTTCGCGCCGCCCTTGATCTGCGTGATCAGCGCCTTCGCGTCCTCTTCCTTCTCGACGAGGATGTGGCGCGCGCGGTACTCGGTGCCGCCGGACTGGCTCTTGAACTTGTCGTACTCGGCCTGGACTTCGGCGTCCGTGACCGGGTTCTTCTTCGTGAAGTCGGAGAACAGCTCGCGGATCAGGATGCTCTGGCGCGCGAACTCCATCTGCGTCTTGTAGTCGGCGGAGGCGGCCAGGCCGCGCTTCTCGGCCTCCTGCATGAACATCTCGCGCAGCACCACTTCGTCGCGGACCTGCATCTCGAGCTCGGGCGTCTTCGGCTGGCCCTGGCGCGTGGCCTGCTGCATCAGCGCGTCGGCCCGGGCCTTCGGCACCGCCTTGCCGTTGACGATGGCGATGTTCTGCGCCAGCACCGGCGCCGCGAGCAGGGCGGCAGCGGCGAGCGCGGTCAGGCGGGCGGCCAGGGGGAAGGTCTTCATGGGGCAGGGCGTCCTTCAGTGGGGTCGGGGATGGCGGGAGGGTCCCGCCGGGACGAAGGTCCGGATCAGGACTCGTCCGGCGCTCGGGCGTCGATGGCCAATGCGTGAATGCCACGCGGAATCAGCGAGCGCAACGAATCATAAACGAGCCGGTGACGGGCGATTCGTGACAAACCGTTGAAACGGGCGCTGGTCACGCGGACGCTGAAGTGGCGCCCTTCGCGTGCGCCGGCATGCCCGGCATGGGCGGCGCTGTCGTCGCTGACCTCGAGCTGTGCCGGCGCGAGTGCCGCCTGCAGCGCGGCCTCGATGTCCACGGCGGCCACCGTCATGGCGTCGGGCCGGGCGACGTCGCGCCGGCCTCCTCGTCGGGCTTCAGGTGCCGGCTGATGTAGACGCCCTGCGCGATGGTGAACACGATCATCAGCCCGATGCCGCCGAACAGCTTGAAGTTGACCCACGCATCCGTGCTGAAGCTGTAGGCCACGTAGATGTTGGCCAGGCCCATGAACGCGAAGAAGGCGATCCAGGCGAAGTTCAGCCGCTGCCAGACCGCCAGCGGCAGCTGCAGCTCCGAGCCGATCAGCACCTGCAGCAGGTTGCGCCGGAACAGCGCCTGGCTGACCCAGAAGGCCAGGCCCATCACCCAGTACAGCACGCTGGGTTTCCACTTGATGAAGGTCTCGTTGTGGAACCAGATCGTGGCGCCGCCCAGCACCGTGACGAGGCCGAGGCTGACCCACAGCATCAGGTCGACCTTCTTGCCGCGCACGAGCAGGATGCTCACCTGCGCCAGCGTGGCCACGATCACCACCAGCGTGGCCAGCAGCACCGGCGCCTCGCCGGTGCCGACGACGCCGCCGCTGACCATGAAGCCGAAGTGATCGGAGGCGAACTGCGCCGCCCATTCCTTGCGCCCTTCGGCGAACTTGAAGGTGCCGAAGAACAGGATGATGGGCAGGAAGTCGAACAGGAGTTTCATGCGTCAGCGCCGGAGGCGGCCGGAGCGAGGCCGGCCACCGGCGCAGTCACTCCTTGGGCGCGAAGTTTATCGCCGCGGAGTTGATGCAGTAGCGCTCGCCGGTCGGCGCCGGCCCGTCCTCGAACACGTGGCCGAGGTGCGAGCCGCAGTTGTTGCAGCGCACCTCGACGCGCACCATGCCGTGCGTGCGGTCTTCGACCCGCTCGATGACCTCGCTGTTCACCGGCTGCCAGTAGCTCGGCCAGCCGCAGCCGGCATCGAACTTCGTCGCCGACTCGAACAGCGGCGTGCCGCAGCCGACGCAGCGGTACTGCCCGGCGTCCCAGTGGTCCCAGTACTTGCCGGTGAACGGCCGCTCGGTGGCGGCGCGCCGCGCCACCTGGAACTGCATCGGGTCGAGCTGGGCCCGCCACTCCGCATCGGTTTTCTTGACCTTGTAGTCGCTCATGATGAACAGGAAACCTCGATCGATGACGCCCAGTCGGGCGGAAACCCGGCCCAGGCCTCGATTTCCGGCCCGGCACCGCTGTGTTCGTCGTACGGGCGGCGCAGGACTTTCAGCAGGCGCTCCACCGTACCGAACTCACCCGCCTGGGCGTCGCGGATGGCCAGCTCGGCCAGGTGGTTGCGAAGGATGAACTTGGGGTTCACCCGGCGCATCCGCAAGGCCCTGGCGGCGTCGTCGGAACCTTCCTGGCGCAGGCGGGCGGCATAGCGGCGTGCCCAGGCGTCGAAGGCCGGGCGGTCGAGGAACAGGTCGCGCAGCGCGCTGTTGGGCGCACCCTCCGCGCTGTCGAACGCGGTCAGGCGCCGGAACGTGATCGTGTAGTCGGCCCGGTCCTGCGCCATCAGCCGCAGCAGGTCGTCGACCAGTTCCCGGTCACCCTCCTGCGCCGTGGCCAGACCGAACTTCGCGCGCAGCGCGGACAGCAGCGCCGCGGGGAACTCGGTCCGGTAGGGCTCGAGCGCGGCGAGCGCTGCATCGGGCTCGCCGATCAGCGGCAGCAAAGCCTGCGCCAGCGCGTGCAGGTTCCAGAACGCCACGTTCGGCTGGCGGGCGAAGGCATACCGACCGGCGTGGTCCGAGTGGTTGCAGATGTGCCCGGGGTCGAATGCGTCCAGGAAACCGAACGGGCCGTAGTCGATCGTCAGGCCGAGGATCGACATGTTGTCGGTGTTCATCACGCCATGGCAGAACCCCACCGCCTGCCACTGCGCGAGCAGCGTCGCCGTGCGGCGCGCCACGGCCTCCAGCAGCGCTGCGTAGGGCTGCGCTGCGTCGGCGCAGTCCGGGTAGTAGCGTTCGATCACGAAGTCGGCCAGGCGCCGCAGGGCGGCCGGCTGATCGTGGTGCGCGAAATGTTCGAAGTGGCCGAAGCGGATGAAGCTTTCCGCCACCCGCGTGCACACCGCGGCCGTCTCGATCTCCTCGCGCCGCACCGGCAGCGGCGAGCCGGTGACGGCGAGCGCGCGTGTCGTCGGAATGCTTAGCGCCTCCATTGCCTCGGAGCAGAGGAATTCGCGGATGCACGAGCGCAACACCGCGCGACCGTCGCCCATGCGCGAGTAGGGCGTCAGGCCGGAGCCCTTGAGCTGGATCTCGAGCGGCCCGGCGGGTGCATCGACCTCACCGAGCCAGAGCGCGCGGCCGTCACCGAGCTGGCCCGCCCAGACGCCGAACTGGTGCCCGCTGTAGATGCTGGCCAGCGGCCGCATGCCGGGCCACAGCGCGTTGCCGCTGAACACCTGCAGCGCCGCCCAGTCGGGCCGCTGCGCCCAGTCGGGCGGCAAGCCGAGCCGTTCCGCGCAGGTCTCGCTGATCGCCACCCAGTGCGGATCGGGCAGGCCCTGCGCGGGCAGCTCGGTGTAGAAGTCCGGGCCGAGGCCGTGGAAGCGCTGCGTCCATGCCAGCGCAGGCCCGGCGCGCTGCACGGAGTCGTCGAGCACGGCATTCATGCGAGCCAGTGTAGCGACGGGTCCGAGGCTCGGCCGGGCTAGGGGTAAACCGCAGGCGGCGCGTGGCAGCGCTTCCTATCATGCGTCGCATCCCCGACCACCTTGACCGGAGCACGAACCATGGCGCGCCTGATGGGCCAGATGATGCAGATGCCCCTGATGATCTCGTCGCTGCTGACGCATGCGGCGCGCCATGCCGGCGACACCGAGATCGTCTCCAAGCGCGTCGAAGGCGACCTGCACCGCTACACCTACCGTGACGCCGAGCTGCGCGCCCGCAAGCTGGCGCAGGCGCTCGCGCGCCTCGGCTGCGAGCCGGGCGACCGTGTCGCGACGCTGGCCTGGAACGGCTACCGTCACTTCGAGGCCTACTTCGGCGTGTCCGGTTCCGGCCTCGTGCTGCACACGATCAACCCGCGCCTGTTCCCCGAGCAGATCGCCTGGATCGCGAACGACGCGGCCGACCGCGTGCTGTGTTTCGACCTCACCTTCCTGCCGCTGGTCGAGAAGCTCGCGCCGCAGCTGCCGTCGGTGCAGCACTACGTGGTGCTGACCGGGCGCAGCCATTTCCCGGCGCAGACCTCGCTGCCGAACCTGCTGTGCTACGAGGACCTGGTCGATGCCGAGGACGGCACCTACCGCTGGCCGGAGTTCGACGAGAACACCGCCTCGAGCATCTGCTACACCTCCGGCACCACCGGCCATCCGAAGGGCGCGGTCTACAGCCACCGCTCGACGCTGCTGCACACCTACGGCCTCGTGATGCCCGATGCGATGGGCATCGGCGGCGCCGACGTGATCCTGCCGGTCGTGCCGATGTTCCACGTCAACGCCTGGGGCACGCCGTACGCCGCGCCGATGGTGGGCGCCAAGCTGGTGTTCCCCGGGCCGCACCTGGACGGCAAGTCGCTCTACGAACTGCTGGAGGCCGAGAAGGTCAGCTTCAGTGCCGGCGTGCCGACGGTCTGGCTCGGGCTGATCAACTTCGCGCAGGCCGGCAAACTGAAGTTCAGCACGCTGCGCCGCACGGTGATCGGCGGTTCGGCCTGTCCGCCGGCCATGATGCGCACCCTGGAGAGCGAGTTCGCCGTGCAGGTCATCCATGCCTGGGGCATGACGGAGATGTCGCCGCTGGGCACGCTGTCGCTGCTGAAGGCCAAGCATGCCGCGCTCGACGCAACGGCGCAGCACCGCATCCTCGAGAAGCAGGGCAAGGTGATCTTCGGCGTCGACATGGCGATCACCGACGACGAGGGCGCCGCGCTGCCGTGGGACGGGCAGTCGTCCGGCAACCTCGTCGTGCGCGGGCCGTGGGTGATCCAGAGCTACTTCGGACGCACCGAGTCGCCGCTGGTCGCGCTCGAGGGCCGGCAGTGGTTCCCGACCGGCGACGTGGCGGCGATCGACGCGGACGCCTACATGCAGATCACCGACCGCAGCAAGGACGTCATCAAGTCCGGCGGCGAGTGGATCAGCTCGATCGAGCTGGAGAACATCGCGATGGCGCATCCGGCGGTGCTGGAGGCCGCGGCCATCGCCTGCAGCCACCCGAAGTGGGACGAGCGGCCGCTGCTGGTGGTGGTCAGGAAGCCGGGTGCCGAGCTCTCGCGCGAACAGATGCTCGGCTTCTTCGAAGGCAAGATCGCCAAATGGCAGATTCCCGACGACGTGGCCTTCGTCGCGGAGATCCCGCACACCGCGACCGGCAAGATACAGAAGCTCAAGCTGCGCGAGATGTTCAAGGGCCACCGGCTGCCCACGGCCTGAGCCGCGCAGGAAATCCCTGCCGCGCCCCGGGTCACCGGGCGCTGTCCCTTGCGCGACAGCCTTTCGGGGTAGTCCCTGTACCGCGGCGGAAAGCCCTTGGGCTACCGTTGCAGCCGCCTCAACCTCCTCGGGAGATCCCTCATGTCGATGCCCTCGAGCAAGCTGTCCCGCCGCGTGGTGAGCCTGGCCGCCGGCCTGGCCCTGGCCGGCCTGTCCGGCATCGCGTTCGCGCAGGCCAAGCCTGCTGCCAAGGCTGCCGCGAAGCCCCTGCAGGGCCAGGTCGTGAAGATCGCGTGGATCGATCCGCTGTCCGGCCTGATGGCGCCGGTCGGCACGAACCAGCTCAGGAGCTTCCAGTTCTTCGCCGAGAAGTTCAGCGCCTCCAACCCGGCGGGCGTCAAGTTCGAGGTGATCGGCATCGACAACAAGCTGAGCCCGACCGAGAGCCTGAACGCGCTCAAGTCCGCCATCGACCAGGGCGTGCGCTTCGTGACGCAGGGCAACGGCTCGTCCGTCGCGCTGGCGCTGGTGGACGCGATCAACAAGCACAACGAGCGCAACCCGGGCAACGAGGTGGTCTTCCTGAACCACTCGGCCGTCGACCCCGACCTGACCAACAGCAAGTGCAGCTTCTGGCACTTCCGCTTCGACGCCGACACGTCGATGAAGATCGAGGCGCTGACGACCTTCATGAAGGACCAGAAGGACATCCGCAAGGTCTACCTGCTGAACCAGAACTACTCGCACGGCCACCAGGTCGCCGCCTACGCGAAGGAGAACCTCAAGCGCAAGCGGCCCGACATCGAGATCGTCGGCGAGGACCTGCACCCGCTCGCGCAGGTGCGCGACTTCGCGCCCTACATCGCCAAGATCAAGGCTTCCGGCGCCGACACCGTGATCACCGGCAACTGGGGCTCCGACCTCTCGCTGCTGGTCAAGGCGGCCAACGAGGGCGGCTACAACGGCAAGTTCTACACCTACTACTCCGGCGTGACCGGCACGCCGACGGCGCTCGGCACCGCGCCGGCCGGCCGGGTGTTCCAGGTCTCGTACAACCACTACAACCAGGGCGGCCAGCTGGGCGCCTGGATGAAGGAATACAACGACAAGTTCAACGACGACTTCTACACGGCGTCGGTGCTGCGCATCTTCGAGATCCTCGGCACGGCGATGGCCAAGGTGAAATCGACCGACCCGGTCAAGGTGGCGTTCGCGATGGAGGGCCTGAAATTCGCGAGCTTCAACGGCGAGCTGGAGATGCGCAAGGCCGACCACCAGCTGCAGCAACCGCTGTACATCACGGTGTGGCAGAAGACGGACGCGAAGCACCCGTACAGCCCGGAGAAGACGGGCATGACGCTGGTGCCGGTGCGGGAATTCCCACCCTACGTGTCGAGCACGCCGACCAGCTGCCAGATGAAGCGCCCCGGCGCCTGATCGACGACGCGTCCGCGAGGGCCCGCCCGGGGTGATACTCCGCGGGCCCTTTTCTTTGCCTGCCTGCTGCCCGCCACGATGGAGTTCTTCACCGTCTCGATGCTCAACGGCCTGAGCTACGGGCTGCTGCTGTTCATGCTGAGCTCGGGGCTGACGCTGATCTTCAGCATGATGGGCGTGCTGAACTTCGCGCACGCCAGCTTCTACATGGTCGGCGCCTACGTGGCCTACAGCATCGCGCGCCTGGTCGGCTTCTGGCCGGCCCTGGTGGTCGCCCCGCTGGTGGTCGGCCTGCTCGGCGCGGCCTTCGAGCGCTGGTGCCTGCGCCGCGTGCACAAGTTCGGCCACGTGCCGGAGCTGCTGGTGACCTTCGGCCTGTCCTACGTGATCCTCGAGCTGGTGCAGCTGATCTGGGGGCGCTCGGCGGTCGAGTTCCAGCCGCCCGAGGCGCTGCGCGGCCCGGTCTTCACGCTGGTCAACTCGTCGGTCGACGGCATCAGTCTGGTGTTCGGCGCCGCGCCGGCCGCGCTGTGCCGCGCAGCGGATGCGGCGGTGCGCGTCGTCTGCTCGCCGTTCCCGGCCACGCGCGGCTTCATGATGCTGGTGGCGCTGGCGATGCTGGTGGCGCTGTGGCTGATGCTGACGCGCACCCGCATCGGCCTCGTGATCCAGAGCGCGCTGACGCACCCGGAGATGGTCGAGGCCCTCGGCCACAACGTGCCGCGCGTCTTCATGCTGGTGTTCGGCGCCGGTGCGGCGCTGGCCGGGCTGGCCGGCGTGATCGGCGGCAGCACGTTCGTGACCGAGCCGGCGATGGCGCTGTCGGTCGGTTCGGTCATCTTCGTCGTCGTCGTGGTCGGCGGCATGGGCTCGCTGGCGGGGGCCTTCCTCGCCTCGCTGCTGATCGGCGTGGTGCAGACCTTCGCGGTCGCGCTCGACTACTCGCTGCTGGGCGCGCTGCGCGGCCTGGGCGTGAACCCGAGCCCGGCGGCGGAAGCCAACACCTGGCTCAAGCTGACCATCGCGCAGGTGGCGCCAATCCTGCCGTACCTGTTCCTGGTGCTGATCCTGATCTTCCGGCCCAAGGGGCTGCTGGGCACCCGCGAGGACTGACGATGGCGACGCAGGAGTTCCGCTTCAAGCCCTGGAACGTCGGACGCGGCATCGTCTGGGGCGCCTACGCGCTGGTGCTGCTGGTCGCGCCGCTGCTGTTCACGAGCAACCTGTCGCTGACGATGCTGTCGCAGATGGGCATCGCGATCGTCGCCTGCCTGTCCTACAACATGCTGCTCGGCCAGGGCGGGATGCTGAGCTTCGGCCATGCGGTCTACACGGGGCTGGCTTCGTTCGTCGCGATGCATGCGCTGAACCGCATCGGCGCCGGCCACCTGATGCTGCCGGTCAGCCTGATTCCGCTGCTCGGCGGCGTGGCCGGGGCGGCGTTCGCGGTGCTGCTGGGCTTCGTCACGACGCGCAAGGCCGGCACGACCTTCGCGATGATCACGCTGGGCATCGGCGAGCTGGTCTACGCCATGTCGCTGATGATCCCGGAGTTCTTCGGCGGCGAAGGCGGCGTGTCGGGCAACCGGGTGGTGGGCAAGCCGGTGCTGGGGATCAGCTTCGGTCCGCAGGTCCAGGTCTACTACCTGCTCGCGGCCTACACCTTCGTCTGCACCGCCGCGATGTTCGCATTCACGCGCACGCCGCTGGGCCGCATGCTCAATGCGGTGCGCGACAACCCCGAGCGCGTCGAGTTCATCGGCTACAGCACGCAGCGCGTGCGCTACCTGGCGTTCATCGCCGCCGGCTTCTTCGCCGGCGTGGCCGGCGGCATGTATGCGCTGAACTTCGAGATCGCCACGGCCGAGGTGGTCGGTGCGCTGCGCTCGGGCGCCTACCTGCTGTTCACGTTCCTCGGCGGTGCGGTGTTCTTCTTCGGGCCGATCATCGGCGCGGTGCTGATGGTGCTGGCAGCGGTGCTGCTGTCGGAGTTCACCAAGGCCTGGCTGCTCTACCTCGGTCTGGTGTTCCTGTTCATGGTGATGTTCGCGCCGGGCGGCATCGCCAGCCTGATCATGATGAACCTGCGCGTGGCGGCGTTCGGCCGGCTGCGCCGGCTGTGGACGTCCTACCTCGCGCTGGGCGTGACGGCGCTGACGGTGCTGGTGGGCGCGGCGGCGATGATCGAGATGGTCTACCACCTGCAGCTCAACGAGGCGCTCGGTCCGACCATGACCTTCATGGGCGCGACGCTCGATGCGAAGGGCCTGGACAGCTGGTTCGGCGCCGGCTTCGTGCTGCTGACCGGCCTCGGCCTGTTCGAGGTGGCGCGGCGCGCCTTCGTGCGCGACTGGGGCGAGGTGCAGGAGGAGATCGAGAAGGAGATCAAGCGGAGGGAGGCGCTGTGAGCGATCCGCGCGCGGGGCAGGACCGACCGGGCGGCGCAGCGGCCCATGCCGTCGAGCTGAAGAACGTGTTCAAGAGCTTCGGCCGCACCGAGATCATCCGCGGCGCGAGCCTCGCGGTGAAGCCCGGCGAGCGGGTGGCGATCATCGGGCCGAACGGCGCCGGCAAGTCGACGCTGTTCAACCTCATCAGCGGGCGCTTCGGCGCCAGCAGCGGCGAGATCCTGCTGCACGGCCGGCGCGTCGACGGGCTGAAGCCGTACGAGATCAACCGTCTCGGGCTGGCGCGCAGCTTCCAGGTCAGCAACCTGTTCAACCGGCTCTCGGTGTTCGAGAACCTGCGCTGCGCGCTGCTGTGGGCCATGGGCTACCGCTACGCGTTCTGGCGCTTCCTCGCCGACGCGAAGGACGCCAACGAGCGCACCGAGGACCTGATGAAGCTGCTGCGCCTGGACAAGCGGCGCGACGTGCTGGCGATGAACCTGACCTACGCCGAGCAGCGCGCGCTGGAGATCGGCATGACGATCGCCGGCGGCGCGCAGGTGATCCTGCTGGACGAGCCGACCGCCGGCATGAGCCGCAGCGAGACGACGCGCTTCGTGCAGCTGATCCGTGACGTCACCGAGGGGCGCACGCTGCTGACCGTGGAGCACGACATGGGCGTGGTGTTCGGCCTGGCCGATCGCATCGCGGTGCTGGTGTACGGCGAGGTGATCGCCTTCGACACCCCCGAGGCGGTGCGCGCCGACCCGCGCGTGCAGGAGGCCTACCTCGGGTCCGTGCTGGCCGAGCAGGCCGCGGGGGCGCACTGATGCTGGCGGTCGATGGGCTGCACGCCTTCTACGGCAAGAGCCATGTGCTGCACGGCGTGAAGATGAACGTGCAGCCGGGCGAGATCGTCGCGCTGCTGGGGCGCAACGGTTCGGGGCGGTCGACCACGGTGAAGGCGATCATGGGCCTGGTCGAGGGCACCGGCAGCGTGCGCTTCCGCGACCGCGAGATCCTCGGCAGCAAGCCGTTCGAGATCGCGCAGCTGGGCGTCGGCTACGTGCCGGAGAACCGCGACATCTTTCCGAAGCTGACGGTGCACCAGAACCTGATGCTCGGGCAGAAGCGCGGCCAGACGCAGCCGCGCTGGAGCTTCGACGACATGTACCGCATGTTCCCGCGCCTGAAGGAGCGCCAGCACACCGCGGCGGGCGTGATGTCCGGCGGCGAGCAGCAGATGCTGACGCTGTGCCGCACGCTGATGGGCGACCCGGACCTGATCATGATCGACGAGCCGACCGAGGGTCTCGCGCCGATGATCGTCGAGCTGGTGGCCGAGTACCTGCAGGAGCTGAAGAACCGCGGCGTCTCGGTGCTGCTCGTCGAGCAGAAGCTGACCATCGCGCTCACCATCTCGCAGCGCTGCTACGTGATGGGCCATGGCAGCATCGTCTTCGAGGGCACGCCGGCGCAGCTGCGCGGCAATGCCTATATTCGCAAGGAGTGGCTGGAGGTCTGACGCCGCGTGCCTGTCACGGCAGCGACACGGGCTTCGGCCGCCGCCGACCTAGAATCGAACGGTCGTTCTTTTTCGGGGCACCCCATGACTGCCACCTACCAGACCCGCGGCGCCGTCGCGGTCATCACGCTGGACAACCCGCCGGTCAACGGCCTCGGCTACGACACCCGCGTCGCCATCACCGCCGGCCTCGAGCGGGCGCTGGCGGACGCCGCGGTGCGCGCCGTCGTGATCACCGGGGCCGGCAAGGCCTTCTCGGGCGGTGCGGACATCCGCGAGTTCGGCTCGCCCAAGGCGACCGCCGAGCCGAACCTGCTGTCCGTGATCCTGGCGCTGGAGGCCGCGACCAAGCCGGTGGTCGCCGCGGTGCACACGGTGTGCATGGGCGGCGGGCTGGAGCTGGCCCTGGGCTGCCACTACCGCGTCGCGGCGCCGGGCGCGCAGGTGGCGCTGCCGGAAGTGAAGATCGGCCTGATCCCGGGCGCCGGCGGCACGCAGCGCCTGCCGCGCGTGCTCGGCCTGGAGAACGCGTTGAACATGATCGTCAGCGGCGAGCCGGTGGCCAGCGAGCTGCTGGCCAAGGCGCCGGGGCAGAAGCTGTTCGACCGCATCGTCGAGGGCGACCTGCTGGAGGCGGCCTGCGCCTTCGCGCTCGAAGTCGCGGACACGCGCCCGTTGCCGCTGGTGCGCCACCTGCGCGTCGAGCACCCGAACCCCGAGGCCTACCTGCAGTTCGCGCGCAACACAGTGGGCGCGATGTCGCGCAACTTCCCGGCGCCGTTGAAGTGCGTCGAGGCAGTCGCCACGTCGACGACGATGAAGTTCGACGAGGGCATGAAGTTCGAGCGCGAGACCTTCATCAACCTGATGCTGACGCCGGAGTGCAAGGCGCTGCGCCATGCCTTCGTCGCCGAGCGCGCCACGACCAAGATCCCCGACGTGCCGGCCGACACGCCGGTGCGCGCCGTGCAGAAGCTCGCCGTGATCGGCGCCGGCACGATGGGCGGCGGCATCGCGATGAACTTCCTGAACGCCGGCATCCCGGTCACGATCCTCGAGATGAAGCAGGAGGCGCTGGACAAGGGCGTCGCGACGATCCGCAAGAACTACGAGGCGCAGGTCAAGAAGGGCAAGTTGAAGCAGGACAAGTACGAGCAGCGCATGGCGCTGCTGTCGACCACGCTCAGGTACGACGACCTGAAGGACGCCGACATGGTCATCGAGGCCGTGTTCGAGGACCTGGCGGTCAAGGAGCAGGTCTTCAAGACACTCGACGAGGTCATGAAGCCCGGCGCCATCCTCGCGAGCAACACCTCGACGCTGGACGTGAACAAGATCGCCGCGTTCACGAAGCGCCCGCAGGACGTGATCGGCACGCACTTCTTCAGCCCGGCCAACGTGATGAAGCTGCTCGAGGTGGTGCGCGGCGAGAAGACGGCGAAAGACGTGCTCGCCACCGTGATGGCGCTGGGCAAGAAGATCAAGAAGACCTGCGTGGTCTCGGGCGTGTGCGACGGCTTCATCGGCAACCGCATGATCGAGCAGTACTCGCGCCAGGCCGGCTTCCTGCTCGACGAAGGCTGCACGCCGGCGCAGGTGGACAAGGCGGTCGAGAAGTTCGGCTTCGCGATGGGCCCGTTCCGCATGGGTGACCTGGCCGGCAACGACGTCGGCTGGTACATCCGCAAGCGCCGCTACGTCGAGAAGCCGCACCTGCGCTACAGCAAGACGGCCGACCTGCTGTGCGAGATGGGCCGCTTCGGCCAGAAGACCGGCGCCGGCTGGTACGACTATGCGCCGGGCAAGCGCGACGCGATCCCGTCGCCGGTGGTCGTGGAGATGATCGAGAAGCACCGCGCCGAGCTCGGCCTCGCGCCGCGCAAGATCTCCGACGAGGAGATCGTGCAGCGCCTGGTGTTCGCGCTGGTGAACGAAGGGGCACGCATCGTCGAGGAAGGCATCGCGCTGCGTGCCTCGGACGTCGACATGGTCTACCTCACCGGCTACGGTTTCCCGCTCTGGCGCGGCGGCCCGATGTGCTATGCCGACACCGTGGGCCTGTTCAACGTCGTGCAGGCGATGAAGCGCTTCGCGCAGAACCCGAACGACGACGCCAAGTTCTGGGAGCCCGCGCCGCTGCTGGCGAAGCTCGCCGCCGAAGGCCGGACCTTCAGCTGAACCGAGGAACCACCATGACCCGTGCAGTGATCGTCTCCACCGCCCGCACGCCGCTGGCCAAGAGCTGGAAGGGCGCCTTCAACATGACCCACGGCGCCACGCTTGGCGGCTTCGCCGTGCAGGCCGCCGTCCAGCGTGCGGGCATCGAGCCCGGCGAGGTCGACGACGTGATCATGGGCTGCGCCAACCCCGAGGGCGCGACCGGCTGGAACATCGCGCGCCAGGTGGCGCTGCGCGCCGGGTTGCCGATCTCGGTGGCCGGCATGACCGTGAACCGGTTCTGCTCGTCGGGCCTGCAGACCATCGCGCTGGCCGCGCAGCGCATCGTCGCCGGCGAAGGCGAGGTCTACGCGGCCGGCGGCGTCGAGAGCATCTCCTGCGTGCAGAACGAGATGAACAGGCACATGTTCGCCGACATGTGGCTCAAGGAGCACAAGCCCGAGGTGTACTGGCCGATGCTGCAGACCGCCGAGACGGTGGCCAAGCGCTACGGCATCGCACGCGAGCGCATGGACCGCTACGGCGCCGAGAGCCAGCAGAAGGCCTGCGCGGCGCAGGAGGCTGGCAAGTTCAAGGACGAGATCGTGCCCGTGACGGTGCTGGCCGGCGTCGCCGATGCGGCACTGGGCCTGCGCACCAAGGAGGTCACGGTCAGTGCCGACGAAGGGTTGCGCCCCGGCACCACCTACGAGGCGGTGGCCGGCATCAAGCCGGCGCTGCCCGGCGGCGTGATCGCGGCGGGCAACGCCAGCCAGTTCAGCGACGGCGGCGGCGCCTGCATCGTGATGGACGAGAAGGTCGCGGAGAAGAAGGGCCTGAAGCCGCTCGGCCGCTTCCTTGGCTTCGCGGTCGCGGGCTGCGAGCCCGACGAGATGGGCATCGGCCCGGTGTTCGCGGTGCCCAAGGTGCTCAAGCGCCTCGGCCTGACGGTCGCCGACATCGACCTGTGGGAGCTGAACGAGGCCTTCGCGGTGCAGGTGCTGTACTGCGCGGACACCCTCGGTATCCCGATGGACCGGCTGAACGTCAACGGCGGCGCGATCGCGGTCGGGCACCCGTACGGCGTGTCGGGCCAGCGCCTGACCGGCCATGCGCTGATCGAGGGCAAACGGCGCGGTGCCAAGCGTGTCGTCGTCACGATGTGCATCGGCGGCGGCATGGGCGCGGCGGGCGTCTTCGAAGTGTTGTGACCCACCCCCGTAGCGCCTTCGGCGCTCCCCCTCAAGGGGGCGCCGCCGGCGGACCGGCGGAGCCGGATCCGCGGCGGCCGCTGGACGCGAGTGCCGCGCCGGCCGTGACGGTCTCTGCCGAGCAGTTCCTGGCGATGGGCCGCGAGGTGCTCGCGAAGCAGCCGTTCAGCGTGCTGCTCGGCGCGGAGCTGGCGTCGCTCGAGCCGGGGCGCTGCGAACTGCAGGTGCCGATCACCGAGCGGCTGACGCAGCACCACGGCTTCGCGCACGGTGGCGTGGTGAGCTACATCGCCGACAACGCGCTGACCTACGCCGGCGGCACGGCATTGCGCGTGCCGGTGGTCACGTCGGAGTACAAGATCAACTACCTGCGGCCGGCGATCGGGGAGCGCCTGGTCGCGCGTGCGCATGCCGATCACGTCGGCAAGACGCAGGCGGTGTGCCGCTGCGAAGTGTTCGTGTTGCGCGAGGGGGTCGAGAAGCTGTGCGCGATCGCGCAGGGCACGATCGCGCGCCTGCCGGGCACGGACGACGCCGGGGGGTGGGCCTCGTGAGCACACGCGCGACGCTCGACTTCCTGCTGCACCGCTGGCTGCGGGTCGAGACGCTGACCGAGCGCGCGCGCTTTGCGGACCACAGCCGCGAGACCTTCGACGCGGTGCTCGACATGTGCGAGAAGCTCGCCGCCGAGAAGTTCGCGCCGTTCAACCGGATCGCCGACACCGAGGAACCCTGGTTCGACGGCGAGCGCGTGCACCTGCCTACCTCGACGCACGCGGCCGCGAAGGCCTACGCCGAGTCCGGCATGCTGGCGGCGGCGCAGGACTACGCGATCGGCGGCATGCAGTTGCCCTGCGTCGTCGAGATGGCGGCGAACAGCTTCTTCTCGAAGGCCGGCATCGGCGTTGGCGGCGGTCACATGCTGACCAGCGGCAACGCCAACCTGCTGATGGCGCATGGCACGCCGGTCCAGCAGCAGGTGTTCGCGGCGAACGAGTTCGGCGGCCGCTTCGCCGGCACGATGTGCCTGTCCGAGCCGCAGGCCGGCTCGAGCCTGTCGGACATCGCGACGCGCGCCGAGCCTGACGGCCCGGATCACGCGTCCGACCCGCTCGGGCCGCGTTACCGGCTGCGCGGCAACAAGATGTGGATCAGCAACGGCGACCACGAGCTGACCGAGAACATCGTTCACCTGGTGCTGGCGAAGATCCCGGGGCCAGACGGCAGGCTCGTTCCCGGCACGCGCGGCATCTCGCTGTTCATCGTGCCGAAGTGGCTGGTCGATGCCGAGGGCCGGCTCACCGGCGAGCGCAACGACGTCGCCCTCGCGGGCCTGAACCACAAGCTCGGCTACCGCGGCATCCCGAACACGCTGCTGAACTTCGGCGAAGGCCGGCATCCTGTGCGCGGCGCTGCGAGCGGCGCCGTGGGCTACCTCGTCGGCCGGCCCGGCGAGGGCCTGCGCTGCATGTTCCACATGATGAACGAGGCGCGCATCGCCGTCGGCCTCGGGGCGACGATGATCGGCCTGGCCGGCTACGAGGCCAGCCTCGAGTACGCACGGACGCGCACGCAGGGGCGGCCGATCGGCCCGGCCGGCAAGGACCCGACGCAGCCGCCGATCCCGCTGATCCGGCATGCCGACGTGAAACGCATGCTGCTGGCGCAGAAGAGCTGGTGCGAAGGGGCGCTGGCGCTCGAACTGTACTGCGCGCGCCTGGTCGACGAGCAGCACACCGGTACGCCGGAGGCGGCGGGCGAGGCCGCGCTGCTGCTGGAGATGCTGACGCCGATCGCCAAGAGCTGGCCCAGCGAGTGGTGCCTGGAGGCGAACAGCCTGGCGATCCAGGTGCACGGCGGCTACGGCTACACGCGCGACTTCCCGGTCGAGCTGTACTGGCGCGACAACCGCCTGAACATGATCCACGAGGGCACGCACGGCATCCAGGCGCTGGATCTGCTCGGCCGCAAGGTGGTGATGGACGGCGGTGCGGGCCTGAAGCTGCTCGCCACGCGCGTCAACGCGACGATCGAGCGGGCGATGGCCGAGCCGGCGCTCGCCGAACACGGCAACGCGCTCGCGGCGGCGCTGCAGCAGCTCGGGGCCGCCACCAAGGCGGCGTGGGCCACAGCGCAGCCGGAGGAGGCACTGGCCAACGCGACGCCCTACCTGCAGGCCTTCGGCCACACGGTGCTGGCCTGGATCTGGCTGGACGTCGGGCTGTGCGCGCAGGCGCAGGGCGGGGCGATGGACGAGGCGGCGCGGCGCGGCAAGCTGGCCGCCTGCCGCTACTTCTTCCGCCACGAGCTGCCGAAGCTGCCCGCCTGGCTGCAGGTGGTGCAGACGCGCGACGACACCTGCCGCACGATGGACGAGGAGTGGTTCTGACGATGACCGCGAGCCGCGTCGAGACGCTGGTGTGGGTGCTGATCTACGGCGGGCTGCTCGGCGTCGCGCTCGGCCTCGCGGTGCGGGATGGGGCAGCGGCGCTGGGCTGGCTGCTGATGGTCGGCGGCGCCATCGTCGCCGTGGCGGGGGTGGTGCTGATCTGGGTCCGCTCGCGCATGAAGGAAGAGGATTCACGATGAGCACGGTGGTACAGCAGTTGTTCGACCTGACCGGCCAGCACGCGCTGGTGACCGGGGGTTCGCGCGGCCTCGGCCTGCAGATCGCGGAGGCGCTCGGCGAGGCCGGCGCGAAGGTGCTGCTAACGGCGCGCAAGGCCGACGAGCTCGAGTCGGCGGTCGCGCACCTGCAGGACAAGGGCATCGACGCGCGCTGGGTGGCCGCCGACATGAGCCGGCCGGAGGAGATCGAGCGGGTGGCCGGCGAGGCGCTGCAGCGCCTCGGGCAGGTCGACATCCTGGTCAACAACGCCGGGGCGACCTGGGGCGCGCCGTGCGAGGACTACCCGCTGGACGCCTGGGACAAGGTGATGAACCTGAACGTGCGCAGCATCTTCCTGACCTGCCAGCAGATCGGCCGGCGCAGCATGATCCCGCGCCGCCGCGGGCGCATCATCAACGTCGCGTCGATCGCCGGGCTGTCCGGCTCGATGGACGCGCAGTTCATCGCCTACGGCGCGAGCAAGGGCGCGGTCGTCAACTTCACGCGCACGCTGGCCGGCGAGTGGGGCCGCTACGGCATCAACGTGAACGCGCTGGCCCCGGGCTTCTTTCCGAGCAAGATGACCCGCGCGACGATCGAGCAGGCCGGCGCCGAGAACCTCGCGAAGATGGCGCCGCTGAAGCGGCTCGGCGACGACGACGATCTGAAGGGCGCCGCACTGCTGTTCGCCTCGGCGGCCGGCAAGCACATCACCGGGCAGATCCTGGCCATCGACGGCGGTGTGTCGGCGGTGCACGGGGGCGGCTGATGCGCGCGGCGCCGGGCGGGGAAGGGCCATGAAGTTCCTGTCGCACATCCCGTTCGTCGAGCTGCTCGGCATGGAGCTGCTGCAGTGCGAGGGCGGCACCGCGGAGATGGCGCTGACGCTGCGCGAGGAGCTGACCAACTCCTGGAGCGTCGCGCACGGCGGCGTGACGATGACGCTGCTGGACGTCGTGATGGCGCATGCCGCGCGCAGCCCGAACCAACCGCGTCATCCCGAGTCCCACGGCGTGGTGACGATCGAGATGAAGACCAGTTTCATGACGGCCGGCCTGGGCCGCCTGCTGGCGCGCGGCCGGCTGCTGCGCCGCACCACCTCGCTGGCGTTCTGCGAGGGGTCGGTGTTCGACGAGCAGGGCGAGCTGGTGGCGCATGCCACCGGCACGTTCAAGTACCTGCGCGGCCTGCCCGCCGGCGGCCGGCGCATCCAGCGGCTGAACGCTTCCGACTGAAGGATCCACGATGACGACGCTCAACAAGCAGTGGCTGCTGGACTCGCGCCCGACCGGCGAGGCCGGTGTCGACAACTTCCGCCTCGTCGAGACGCCGCTGCCCGCGCTGCAGGACGGGCAGGTGCTCGTGCGCCACCGCTTCCTCTCGCTGGACCCGTACATGCGCGGCCGCATGAACGCGTCCAAGAGCTACGCGGCACCGCAGCCGCTCGATGCGGTGATGATCGGCGGCACGGTCGGCGAGGTGGTCGAGTCGCGCCACCCGAAGTTCGCCGCCGGCGATGCGGTGGTGGGCATGGGCGGCTGGCAAAAGTACGCGGTGGTCGACGGCAACGTGCCGGGCAGCCTGCGCAAGGTCGACACCACGCACATCCCGCTCTCGGCCTACCTCGGAGCCGTCGGCATGCCCGGCGTCACCGCGTGGTACGGGCTGACGCGCATCTGCGCGCCGAAGGCCGGCGAGACGGTCGTGGTCAGCGCGGCCAGCGGCGCGGTGGGCGGCGCGGTCGGGCAGCTCGCGAAGGTGCGCGGCTGCCGCGCCGTCGGCATCGCCGGCGGGCCGGACAAGTGCCGCTACGTCGTCGAGGAACTCGGCTTCGACGCCTGCGTGGACTACAAGGCGCACCGCGACCCGAAGGCGCTCCACGAGGCGCTGAAGGCGGTGACGCCGGACGGCGTCGATGGCTGCTTCGAGAACGTCGGCGGTGCGGTGTTGGACGCGGTGATGCTGCGCATGAACGCCTTCGGCCGGATCGCGCTGTGCGGGATGATCAGCGGCTACGACGGCACGCCGATCCCGATGACCTACCCGGCGCTGCTGCTGCAGTCGCGCCTGAAGCTCGAGGGCTTCATCGTCAGCGAACACATGGACGTCTGGCCGGAGGCGCTGAAGGAGCTCGGCACGCTGGTGGCCACCGGCCGGCTGAAGTACCGCGAGAGCATCGCGGAGGGCATCGAGTCCGCGCCCGAAGCCTTCATCGGCCTGCTGAAGGGGCGCAATTTCGGCAAGCAGCTGGTGAGGACATGACCCCCCCCCGTAGCGCCTTCGGCGCTCCCCCCCAGGGGGGCGTCGCCGGCGGACCGGCGGAGCCGGATCCGCGGCGACCGCCGGGGGGTGGCATGCCGGCGCTGTGGAGGTGGCTGAGATGGTCATGACCCACGAGGTCACGAACCAGCCGCGGGCGCTGGTCGACTACAACCTCTACACGACGAACCGGCCGCTGCGCGACGCGCTGGCCTGGCACCTGCCCGGGGCCGACGAGTCCGGGCGCGTCGCGCTCGGCGCGCAGCTCGGCACGGCCGAGATGCAGGCCCATGCACGGCTGGCCAACACCCACGCGCCGCGCCTGCTCAGCCACGACCGCTTCGGGCACCGCATCGACCGCGTCGAGTTCCACCCGAGCTACCACGTGCTGATGGCCGCGGCCGTCGGCGCCGGGCTGCACGGCACGCCGTGGGCGCGCGGCGCCGGTGCGCATGTCGAACGCGCCGCGGCCTTCATGCTGTTCACCGAGCTGGAGCCGTCGATCCTGTGCCCGATCTCGATGAGCTACGCGGTCACGCCGGCGCTGCGCGCCAACGCGGCCGTGTTCGCCGACTGGTTCGGCCGCCTGACCAGCACCGCCTACGACCCGCGCCTGGTGCCGTTCGCCGAGAAGCCCGGCGTCACGATGGGCATGGGCATGACCGAGAAGCAGGGCGGCTCGGACGTGCGTGCCAACACGACGCGGGCCGAGTTCGCCGAGGACAGCCCCTGGGGCCCGTGTTACCGCCTGACCGGCCACAAGTGGTTCTTCTCGGCGCCGATGTGCGACGCCTTCCTCGTGCTCGCGCAGGCGGCCGGCGGGCTGAGCTGCTTCTTCCTGCCGCGGGTGCTGCCGGACGGTACGCTCAACGCGCTGCAGATCCAGCGCCTGAAGGACAAGCTCGGCAACCACGCCAACGCCAGCTCGGAGGTGGAGTTCCATGGCGCGCGCGCGTGGCGCGTCGGCGACGAGGGCCGCGGCGTCGCGCAGATCCTCGAGATGGGCACGCTGACGCGCCTGGACTGCGCGCTCGGCACGGCCGGCCTGATGCGGCAGGCGCTCGCGCTGGCGCTGCACCACACGGCGCAGCGGCGCGCCTTCGGCAAGACGCTGATCGAGCAGCCGCTGATGAAGAACGTGCTCGCCGACCTCGCGCTCGAGTCCGAGGCGGCCACCGCGCTCGCGCTGCGCCTGGCACGTGCGATCGACCGGCAGGACGACCCCTTCGAGTCCGCGATGCGGCGCGTGCTCACGCCGGTGGCCAAGTTCTGGATCTGCAAGCGCGGTGCCGCGCTGGCCCAGGAGGCGATGGAATGCCTGGGCGGCAACGGCTACGTCGAGGAACACGGCGAGGGCGTGATGGCGCGCATCTACCGCGAGATGCCGCTGAACTCGATCTGGGAAGGGGCCGGCAACATCATGGCGCTGGATCTGCTGCGTGCGCTGCGCGGCGGCGGCCAGGCCGGTTCGGTCGCCGACGCGCTGGCCGCCGAACTCGACGCCGTGCGCGGTGCGCACCCCGCCTTCGACCGCTGTGCCGCCGCGCTGCCCGGCCGCATCGACGGCGTGGTCGACGAGAGCGAGGCGCGCCGCCTCGCGCAGGACGTGGCGCTGGCCGTGCAGGCCGCGCAGCTGCGCCGCCACGCCGGCGACGCGGTGTTCGAGGCGTTCTGCGCGTCGCGCCTGGGCGGCGACGGCGGGCTGGCCTTCGGCACGCTGCCGGCCGGCACCGCCTTCGACACGATCATCGCGCGCGCGATGCCCAACGAGGATTGACGGAGGAGCGAGGATGAAGCAGTTCAGGGGCCGCACCGCGGTGATCACCGGCGCCGCGTCGGGTTTCGGCCTGGAGGCGTCGCGGCGCGCCGCGCGCGAGGGCATGAACGTCGTGATGGCCGACGTGCAGCAGGACGCGCTGGAACGCGCCGTCGACGAGGTGCGCGCGCTCGGCGCGAAGGTGATGGGGTTCCGCCTCGACGTCGCGAAGGCGGACGAGGTCGAGGCGCTGGGCGCGGCGACGCAGGCCACCTTCGGCGTGCCGCACCTGGTCTTCAACAATGCCGGCGTCGGCGGCGGCGGGCTGATCTGGGAGCACAGCGCCAAGGACTGGGAATGGGTGCTGGGCGTCAACGTGATGGGCGTCGCCCACGGCGTGCGCGTGTTCACGCCGATGATGCTGGCCGCCGCGCAGGACGACCCGGACTACGAAGGCCACATCGTCAACACCGCGTCGATGGCGGGGCTGCTGGCGGCGCCGAACATGGGCGTCTACAACGTCAGCAAGCATGCCGTCGTCGCGCTGTCCGAGACGCTGTACCAGGACCTGCAACTCGTCACCGACCGCATCGGCGCGTCGGTGCTGTGCCCGTATTTCGTGCCGACCGGCATCCACCAGAGCGAGCGCAACCGGCCCGACGCGATGCGCAGCGAGGGACGACCGACCCGCAGCCAGCTGATCGCGCAGGCGATGAGCGACAAGGCCGTCTCCAGCGGCAAGCTCACCGCCGAGCAGGTGGCCGGCTTCGTGTTCGACGCGGTGCACGAAGGGCGTTTCTACATCTACAGCCACCCGAAGTCGCTGGCCATGGTGCAGACGCGCCTGGAGGACGTCGTGCTCGGTCGCAACCCGACCGACCCGTTCGCGCTCAAGCCCGAACTGGGCCAGCAGCTGCGCGCCGCGCTGCGCGAGGCCGGTCAGGTCGGCTGAAGGGGCAGGCGCCCGGCTCAGCGCTTGCGCAGTGCGACGCCGCTGGCGAGCACGGTCATCGACCCGTCGCGGTGCGCGTCGATCGGTTCGCCGGAGGCGAGGCGGTACTCCGTGATGCCGGTGGACAGCCAGCGCTCCTGGCCGTCGTGGAGGGATTCGTCCGGCCGCAGACGCTCGTAGGCGCAGACCTTGTAGTCCCTGCCGTCACTGCCGTGGGCGGGGAAGCTGTCGAGCAGGTGCAGTTTCAGGTCCATCGTGTTCTCTCCGGTGAAGGTGGCCACGAGCCCGGCCCCGGAGGACCGGGCGGGACCCCATCCTAGGCAGCCTGCCCGGCCGCGTCGCGCCAAGTCCCTGCGCGGCGATGAGGCTTTCGCGATCCTCCCGTGCCTAGCAGGGCAGGCGCAGGGCCTGCACCGGCCGGCCGGTGGCCGCGTCGGTGACCACGAGATTGACGGCGCGCGGGTGCCCCGCCTGGGCTGCACCGGCGGGTTCGAACTTCAGCGTCGTCGAGACGCCGTCCCAGGCCGGGACCGGCACCAGCTCGCGCACCACGTAGTCGTGCACCAGCTTCTCGCCGGCGTTCTCCCCGGCGGTCACGGCGCTGCGGTGGCCGTCCTCGGTGACGGCCCAGTAGGCCGCCAGCCGTGCCGGCGCGCCGGCGCGCGAGCGTACCTGCGCGGTGATGCCGCGGCCGTCGGCGGCCAGCGTGATGTCGACCAGCGCACGGCCCTCGACGCTCGTCGGCTGCGGCCGCGCATACCAGTCGCGCCGGTCCACGCCCTGCACGACCACCTGCGGCGTGTAGTTGTAGCGCGCACCGTTGACGGCCTGCTGCTCGCCCTGGCGCTGCGTGAAGGCGGGCGTCGCGAAGCGGTCGCGCCAGCCCAGCCGGTCCCAGTAGTTGACGTGGAAGGCCAGCGCGACCACCGACGGCTCGCGCTTGAGCGTCGACAGCCAGCGGTCGGCCGGCGGGCAGGAACTGCAGCCTTCCGAGGTGTAGAGCTCGACCACGGGCGTGACCTGCTCGCCGCTGCGGGCGCTGCACTGGCCTGCGGCCTGGGCGAGCGCAAGCGGGGCGGAGAGGCTCAGCAGCGTGGCGGCGAGGGTGCGTGGGGTCATGGGTCGGGCTCCGTCGGATCCGCCTAGGTCGGCACTGCGCGGCGGACCTGACAGGCCGGCGCGCCCTCCCGATGTCACACTGCCGGCCACGATGAATGACGATGATGCACCGGTGAGCGCCCCTGCCGCCGTCGTGGTCGGCGCCGGCCCGGCGGGCCTGATGGCCGCGGAATGCCTGGCTGCGGCCGGGTTCGCGGCGACTGTCTACGACGCGATGCCGTCGTCCGGGCGCAAGTTCCTGCTCGCCGGCAAGGGCGGCCTGAACCTGACGCACGGCGAGCCGATCGAGCCCTTCCTGGACCGCTTCGGCCCGCGCCGCGCGCAGGTCGAACCCTGGCTGCGCGGATTCGGCCCGCAGGACCTGCGCGACTGGGCGCGCGGCCTCGGCGTCGAGACCTTCGTCGGCAGCTCCGGCCGCGTCTTCCCGGTCGACCTGAAGGCCGCGCCGCTGCTGCGCGCCTGGCTGCACCGGCTGCGCGCGTCCGGCGTGCGGCTGCACATGCGGCACCGCTGGGTCGGTTGGGAGGACACGGGCGCGGCGCTCGCGCTGCGGTTCGACACGCCGGCCGGGCCGGCCGTCGTGCGGGCCGACCGCGTCGTGCTCGCGCTCGGCGGGGCCAGCTGGCCGCGGCTCGGCTCCGATGCGGCCTGGGTACCGCTGCTGGCGGCACGGGGTGTGGACCTCGCACCGCTCTTGCCGGCCAACTGCGGCTTCGACGTCGCCGGCTGGAGCGAGCACCTGCGCAGCCGCTTCGCCGGCGCGCCGCTGAAGAACGTCGCGCTGCACTGCCGTGCGCCGGACGGCCGGCGCTTCGCGCAGCGCGGCGAGTTCGTCGTCACCGCCACCGGCATCGAGGGCCAGCTCGTCTATGCGGCCGCGGCGCTGCTGCGCGACGGGATCGCGGCCGCCGGCCGCGCCATCGCGGAGGTCGACCTGCTGCCCGAACGCAGCGCGGAGTTCGTCGCCGCCGAGGTGGCGCGGCCGCGCGGCTCGCGCTCGTTGTCCACGCACCTGAAGAGCCGGCTCGGCATCGACGGCGTGAAGGCCGCGCTGCTGCACGAACTGCTGCCGCGCGAGACCTTCGCCGACCCGGCCGCGCTGGCCGCGGCGATCAAGGCGCTGCCGATCCCGCTGCTGGCGCCGCGGCCGGTCGAGGAGGCGATCAGCACGGCCGGCGGCGTGCGCTTCGACGCGCTCGACGAGCGGCTGATGCTGCGCGTGCTGCCCGGTGTCTTCTGCGCCGGCGAGATGATCGACTGGGAAGCCCCCACCGGCGGCTACCTGCTCAGCGCCTGCCTGGCCAGCGGCCGGGTGGCCGGGCAGGGGGCCGCCGCGTACCACAACGATCGGTGACAGAGGCCCCTGACCCCTGTGGCACACTGCGCCGCTTCGCGTTTCGGCCCCCCGCGGGCCCTGGTGATTTGGACAAGATCCTGCTGCAGATCGCCGCCGAGCTGAAGGTCCGCCCGGCGCAGGTCAACGCCGCGGTCGAGCTGCTCGACGGCGGGGCCACGGTGCCCTTCATCGCCCGCTACCGCAAGGAGGCCACCGACGGCCTCGACGACATCCAGCTGCGCGAGCTCGAGGCGCGCCTCGCGTACCTGCGCGAACTCGAGGAGCGCCGCGCCGCGGTGCTGCGCAGCATCGACGAACAGGGCAAGCTGACGCCCGAGCTGCGCGCCGCCATCGAGGCGGCGCCGACCAAGCAGGAACTCGAGGACCTGTACCTGCCGTACAAGCCGCGCCGCCGCACCAAGGGCATGATCGCGCGCGAAGCCGGGCTCGAGCCGCTGGCGGACCGGCTGTTCGCCGACCCCTCGCTCGATCCGCTGGCCGAGGCGGCCGCCTTCCTGAACCCGGACGCCGGCTTCGCCGATGCCCACGCGGTGCTCGACGGCGTGCGCGACCTGCTCTCCGAGCGCTGGGCCGAGGATGCGCTGCTGGTGGGCAAGCTGCGCGAGTGGCTGTGGGCCGAAGGCCTGTTCCAGAGCAAGCTGATGGACGGCAAGGACGGCAACCACCCGGATGCCGCCAAGTTCCGCGACTACTTCGATTACGCCGAGCCGATCCGCACGGTGCCCTCGCACCGCGCACTGGCGGTGTTCCGCGGCCGTACGTTGGAGTTCCTCGATGCCAAGCTGGTGCTCGACGAGGAGGTCGTCCCCGGCCAGCCGACGCTGGCGGAAGGCCGCATCGCCGCGCACCTCGGCTGGCGCCATGCGAAGCGTGCCGGCGACGAGTTGATCCGCAAGACCGTGGCGTGGACGTGGAAGGTCAAGCTCAGCCTGAGCCTGGAGCGCGACCTGTTCGCGCGCCTGCGCGACGCGGCCGAGCAGGTGGCCATCAAGGTGTTCGCCGAGAACCTGCGCGACCTGCTGCTTGCCGCGCCGGCCGGCCCGCGCGTCGTGATGGGGCTGGACCCCGGCATTCGCACCGGCTGCAAGGTGGCGGTGGTCGATGCGACGGGCAAGGTGCTGGACACCACCACCGTCTACCCGCACGAGCCGCGCAACGACTGGGAAGGCTCGCTGCACGCGCTGGGCCGCCTGGTCGCGACGCACGGCGTGAACCTGATCGCGATCGGCAACGGCACCGCCAGCCGCGAGACCGACAAGCTCGCCGCCGACCTGATCAAGCGCATCCACCAGCTCGCGCCGGACGCGAAGCTGGAGAAGATCGTCGTCAGCGAGGCCGGCGCCTCGGTGTACTCGGCCAGCGAGTACGCGAGCAAGGAGCTGCCCGAGCTCGACGTCAGCCTGCGCGGCGCGGTGAGCATCGCTCGGCGCCTGCAGGACCCACTCGCCGAGCTGGTGAAGATCGAGCCCAAGAGCATCGGCGTCGGCCAGTACCAGCACGACGTGAACCAGAGCGAACTGGCGAAGAGCCTGGCCGCGGTGGTCGAGGACTGCGTGAACTCTGTCGGCGTGGACCTGAACACCGCGTCCGCGCCGCTGCTGGCGCGCGTCTCCGGGCTGTCGTCGGCGGTGGCGGCGAGCATCGTGCGCTGGCGCGATGCGAACGGTGCCTTCCGCAGCCGCCAGCAGCTGCTGGACGTGGCCGGCCTGGGCGCCAAGACCTTCGAGCAGTGCGCCGGCTTCCTGCGCATCCGCGACGGCGACAACCCGCTGGACCAGAGCGGCGTGCACCCCGAGACCTACCCGGTCGTCGAACGCATGCTGGCCGTGGTGAAGAGGCCAGCGGCCGAGGTGATGGGCCGCAGCGACGTGATCCGCGCGCTGATGACGCAACATCGGCCCGAGGCCTTTGCCGACGAGAAGTTCGGCGCCATCACGGTGAAGGACATCCTGGCCGAGCTGGAGAAGCCGGGCCGCGACCCGCGCCCGGACTTCAAGGTGGCGCGCTTCAACGACGGCGTGGAAGACATCAAGGACCTGCAGCCGGGCATGACGCTGGAAGGCACGGTCAGCAACGTGGCCCAGTTCGGCGCCTTCGTCGACCTCGGCGTGCACCAGGACGGCCTGGTGCACGTGAGCCAGCTCAGCCACAAGTTCGTCAACGATGCGCGCGAGGTCGTCAAGACCGGCGACATCGTCAAGGTCAAGGTGCTCGAGGTCGATCTGGCCCGCCAGCGCATCTCGCTGACGATGAAGCTCGACGCGAAGCCGCCGGTGCGCGGCGAACGCGGCGACAACAGCTACCGCCCGGCCGGCCGCGGCGAGCGCGCGCCGGGTGCGCGTTCGCCCGCCGGACCGGCGCAGGGGGCGATGGCCGCCGCCTTCGCGAAGCTGCAGCAGCGCCGCTGAGGCCGGCGCCGCTTCAGCCGAGGCAGACCGCCTCGATGTTGTGCCCGTCCGGGTCGAACACGAAGGCGGCGTAGTAGCTCGCGCCGTAGTCCGGGCGCAGCCCCGGCGGCCCGTTGTCCCGCCCGCCGTGCGCGAGTGCGGCGGCGTGGAAGGCCTGCACGGCCTGCAGGCTGCGGGCGCGCAGCGCCACGTGCGCGCCCGGACCGCGCGCGCCGCCGTGGGCGTGCAGCCAGAGCTGCGGCGCGCCCGACGGGCCGTAACCGGCGTAGTCCGCGCCGCTGGACTCGAGGCGCAGCCCGAGCGCCTCCAGCGCCGCGCTGTAGAACGTGATGCTGGCCTTCAGGTCGCTGACCTTCAGGCCGACGTGATCGAACATGGCGAACCTCCTCGGTGAAAACGCGAGGCGATGCTAGGTGCCGGTGCCGATCCGTTCTTGGAGAAAGTTGCGGTCGCGTCGCGCGGCGCGCCGGAAGGCGCGCGGCGAGAGCCCGGTGGCGCGGCCGAAGCTGCGCGTGAAGTTCGACAGGTCGTCGAAGCCGACGTCCAGCGCAATGTCCGTGACGCGCTGCGTGCCGGTCGCGAGCGCCTCGGCCGCGCGGCGCAGCCGGCTGCGCACCAGGTACTGGTGCGGCGTGACCCCCAGCACCGCGCCGAACACGCGCAGGTAGTGGTAGGCGCTGAGGCCCGCCTGGCGCGCCAGTTGCGGCAGCTCGCAGCGCTCGGCGCTGTGCGCGTCGATCCACAGCGCCGACTCGACGGCGCGCTGGCGGTCGCGGCGGCCCGGCCGCAGCGGCGCGTCCGGTGTGCCGCGCAACAGACCCGCGATGCGGGCGACCAGCGCGAGGCCCACCTCGTCGAGCGCCGGCGTGGCGTGGCCCGCGGCGCCGGCGCGCCCCAGTTCGCCGAGCCCGATCAGCCCGGGCAGCGGCGGCAGCGCGCCGGATTGCCAGCTGGCCGCGCCGGCGCCGAGCTCGTCGGCCAGCGCTGCGTCCGGCGCGAAGGCCAGGCACTCGTCGCCGCCGTGATGGTGCTCGTGCGTGCAGGTGAACTCGTCGCCGGGCCGGCCGACCAGCACCGAACCGGGCACCAGTTCGAAATGCCGGCCGCGGCAGCGGCAGCCGAAGCTGCCGCGCAGCACGTAGGACGCCGACCAGCCGCGGTACTGCTCCGTGAACGGCGCCTGCGCCGGCCCGGCGGAACAGCGGTACAGCGTGACCGCGAGCGGTCCCTCGACGAGCGGCTGCGCGGTGAGCATCGAGCGAGTGTAGGGCCGTGTCGCTCGCGATTGCCGGTGCGTGGCCGTGGTTCGACAATGCCGCGCATGTCGTCCGCCGCAGCCCCAGCGGAGGAGCCTGCCAGCGCGGGCCGCGCGGGACTGTTCGTCTCGTACTCGCGCAGGGATCGCGAATTCGCGGAGCGCCTGGCACAGGCGCTCGAGCGCGCCGGGTTGCGCGTCTGGGTCGACCTGAAGGACATCCGGCCCTCGGAGGAGTGGCTGGCTGCGATCCACGCCGCGATCGAAGGGGCGGACGCGGTGGTGTTCGTCGTGAGTCCCGACTCGGTCGATCCGACATCGGTCTGTGCGCAGGAAATCGAGCACGCGGCGCTGCACCACAAGCGCTTCGTGCCGGTCGTCTGCCGGGCCGTCGACACACGGGCGCAGCGGATCCCCGATGTGGTGGGCCGCCTCAACTGGATCTCCTTTCTCGACCCGGCGAACTTCGAGCCGGCGCTGGCCGCGCTGATCGCGGCGATCGAGACCGACCTCGACTGGGTGAACGCGCACACGCGCTTGCTGCGGCGGGCGGTCGAATGGGAGCGCATGCAGCGCGACGACAGTTTCGTGCTGCAGAAGAACGAGCTCACCGCGGCGGAGCGATGGCTCTCCCGCGCCGCCGCGAAGGAGCCCGCACCCACCGGGCTGCAGACCGCCTACGTGCTCGAGAGCCGCGCGACGGCGGCGCGTCGCCAGAGACGCTTGCTTGTGGCCGGCGGGGTGGCGGCGGCGCTGGTCGCCGTCGGCGCGACGGTGGCCGCCTTCCTGTACCGCGAGGCGGAGGCCCGCCGCGGCGACGCCCAGGCCCGTGCCCTCGCCGCGGAGGCTCAGTTCGAGCGCGGCCGGCGGCTCGAACGTGCCATCCCGATGGCCCAGCAGGCGCTGGCGACACGCCCGCTCCCGGAATCGATCGATGCCGCGCTGGCGGTCGGCCAGACGGCCTTCGATGTCGTGAAGATTCTCCGCGCCCACGCTGCGCCGGTCGACGCGGCCTGCTTCGTCGCCGCCGGCCATGCACTGCTTTCCGCGGGGCGCGACGGCCGGGTGATCCTGTGGGACATCGACGCCGGCAGTCCGCGGCAACTGCTCGCCACCGGAACACCGGGCACCGCGGCCGCCATCGCCTGCAGCCCGTCGACACCGGAAATCGCGGTCGCTCCGGATCGGCAGCACCTGCTGCGCTGGCGCGTCGACGACGCCGGTGTCCAGCCTCTGGAGGGGGGCGACGAGGTGGATGCGTTCGCGATCCTCCAGTACAGCACCGACGGCCGCTGGCTCGCGACCACCGGTGGCGCGAACGTCACGCTGCGCCCGACGGCCGGTGGCGCACCGCGCATCGGCCCCGCGACGGAGGAGGACGACATCGCGGCGCTCGCCGTCGCCGACGACGGCCAGGCGGTGGCGATCGGCACGCTCGGCGGGCGGGAGCGCCCGGGGCGGGTGCTGCTGTGGCAGCACGGAAACGGCGATGTCGATCTGGTCGAGGCCGAGTACGCCCTGGCCGTCGCCGGCGTGGGCTTGACGCCCGACGGGCGCCGCGTGATGGCCATCGGCATCGAAGGCGGCATTGAGGCCTGGTCCGCGGAAGGCGGCGCCCGGATCAAGCTGTCGCTTCCCTCGAACCTCGTGCTCACGGAAGCCCCGCGCGCGGCGATCGACGCTGCCGGTTCACGCCTGATCGTTGCGGACGGACGTGCCGGGGTGGTGCTGACGTCGCTCGGTGGGGCGGACGCGCTCGATGGCGTGCAGCGCCTGGCCGGCCATGCCCGGCCGGTGACGGCGGTGGCGCTGCAGGGGGGCGGCCGGCGCGCCGTGACCGGCGACGAATCCGGCACGCTGATCGTGCATTCGCTGCGCGCCGAGGGCGAACGGATCGGGGGCCGGTTGCTGGGCGAGGCGGAGGCCGTGGTGGACGACGCCCGCTTCTCGGACGATGGCCGGGCGGTGCTCGTCAAGGTGGATCAGCCGGCCCCGGCGCATTGGGTGGCTTACCCGCTGCCGTTCGGCGCTGCGGAGACGTCGGATGCCGCCGCCTCGGCGATTCCGACCCTTTCGGCCTCGGCCTCGGCGCCGGCGTTGCGCTTCAGCGTGGAGGTCGAAGGCGAACGCGCGAGGCTGAAGGACATGCAGGGGGGACAGACGCGCGCCGAACTGGTGCCGGAGGCGGGCCAGCCGGCCATGGCCGCTGCGGTGGCGCCGGACGGTCGGCGCTGGGCGGCGGCCAGCGAGAACCTGTTGCGCATCGCCACGCAGGGCGAGCGGGAGCCGCTGCTGAGTCCGCTGCCGGTCGGGTTCGGGCTGATCAGCGCGCTGGCGCTGCGCGACGATGGCGGACTGCTGGCCGTGGCCGGCGGCGATGCCGAGTACGCGCTCGCGACCCGCTTTCGCATGTCCGACCGCAGCATCCTGCTGGTGGACGCGGCCAGCGGCCGCCCGGTGGGCCTGCCGCTGCGCGGGATGCGTGCCGGCGACATGGGCAAGCTGGAGTTCAGCCGCGATGGCGACCACCTGCTGTCGGTCGGCGCCGAGGCGACCGTCTGGATCGCCTCGCCGCGCGCCTGGCTGCGCCGGGCCTGCGCCACGCTGGAGGTGGCCATCGACGCGGCCGAATGGCAGCGCCGCCTGCCGGGCGTGGCCTACCCGGCAGGCTGCGCGACGCTCACTCCTTGAGGTCGACGCCGTAGAAGTTGTGGCGCCCGAACGGGCTGAGCTTGAAGTCCACCACTTCCTTGCGCACCGGCTTGAGCTGCACCGCGTGGGCGATCGTGAACCAGGGGGCCTGTTCCTTGAAGATCACCTGCGCCTGCTTGTACAACTCGGTGCGTTCGGCCTGGTTGCTGACGCTCTTGGCCTTGACCACCAGGTCGTCGAAGGGCTTGTAGCAGAACTTGGCGACGTTGCTGCCGCCGCTCTTGGCCGAGTCGCAGCCCAGCAGCGTGTGCAGGAAGTTGTCCGGGTCGCCGTTGTCGCCGGTCCAGCCCAGCATGCCCATCTGGTGTTCGCCGGCCTGCATGCGCTTGCGGTACTCGCCCCACTCGAAGGTCTTGATCTCGGCCTTCACGCCGATCTTCGCCAGGTCCGCCTGCATCAGCTCGGCGATGCGCTTGGCGTTCGGGTTGTAGGGGCGCTGCACCGGCATCGCCCAGATGTCGGTCTCGAGGTTCGGCACGCCGGCCTGCGCGAGCAGCTTCTTGGCCGCCTCGGGGTCGTACGGGTCGTCCTTGATCGCGTCGTTGTAGGACCACATCGACGGCGGGATCGGGTTCTTCGCCGCCACGCCGGTGCCGAGGTAGACGCCGTCCAGGATGGCTTTCTTGTTGATCGCCATGCTGACGGCCTTGCGCACGCGCACGTCGTCGAACGGCTTCTTCTGCGTGTTGAAGGCGAGGTAGCCGACGTTCAGGCCGGCCTGCTCGAGCACCTGCACGTTCGGGTCCTTGCGGATCGCGTCCAGGTCGGCCGGGTTCGGGTAGGGCATCACGTGGCACTCGCCCTTCTGCAGCTTGGCCCAGCGCACCGAGGCGTCCGGCGTGATCGCGAACACCAGGTCGTCGATCTTGGCCTTGCCGCCCCAGAACTGCGGGAAGGCCTTGTAGCGGATCACCGCGTCCTTCTGGTATTGCACCAGGTAGAACGGCCCGGTGCCGATCGGCTCCTGGTCGAGCTTCTCGGGCGTGCCGGCCTTCAGCATCGCGTCGGCGTATTCCTTGGACTGGACGCCGGCGTACTCCATCGCCAGGTTGGACAGGAACGGCGCCTCCGGGCGGTTCAGCACGAAGCGCACGGTGTAGTCGTCCACCTTCTCCAGCGACTTGATCAGCTTGGGCATGCCCATGTCGTTGAAGTACGAGTGGTTCGGGCTCGTCACCTTGAAGAACGGGTGGTCCTCCTTCCACTGGCGCTCGATCGCGAAGATCACGTCGTCGGCGTTGAAGTCGCGCGTCGGCTTGTAGCTGCGGTTCGAGTGCCACTTGACGCCCTTGCGCAGGAAGAAGGTGTAGGTCAGCCCGTCGGGCGAGATCGTCCAGCGCTCGGCCAGGCCCGGCACGACCTGCGTGCCGCCGCGCTCGAAGTCGACGATGCGGCCGTAGATCTGGCTGTTGGCGTCGAACGAGGTGCCGGTGGTGTTGACGCCGGGGTAGAAGTTCTCCGGGCTGCCTTCGGAGCAGAAGACCAGCGTCTTCGCACCGGCGGTACCGGCGCCGAGCAGGGCAGCGAGCGCGAGGGTGGCGGCTCGGGGGGCTAGCTTCATGCGTGTGACTCCTTGTGGGTGGTCGGCGAGGGAAGGGCGGATGCTAACGCCAGCGCTCCGCGTGGTGGCAGGCGACCCGCGTGCCGTCGAGGTCGCGCAGCGCCGGGCGTTCGGCCCGGCAGCGCTCGTCGGCGTGCGGGCAGCGTGTGTTGAACACGCAGCCGGCCGGCGGGTTCAGCGGCGAGGGCAGTTCGCCCTTGAGCACGATGCGCTCGACGCCGGCACCGCGCGCCAGCCCCGGCGTGGAGCCGAGCAGCGCGCGCGTGTACGGGTGCAGCGGGCGCGCGAACAGGCGCGCCTTCGGCGCCTGCTCCATCACCCGGCCGAGGTACATGACCATCACCTCGTCGGCGATGTGCCGCACGACGGCCAGGTCGTGCGAGATGAACAGGTAGGCCAGGCCCAGCTGCTGCTGCAGGTCGGCCAGCAGGTTCAGCACCTGCGCCTGGACCGACACGTCGAGCGCCGAGACCGGCTCGTCGGCCACCAGCAGCGCCGGCTCGAGCATCAGCGCCCGCGCGATCGCGATGCGCTGGCGCTGCCCGCCGGAGAACATGTGCGGGTAGCGCTGCGCATGCTCGGGCCGCAGGCCGACGCGCGCCAGCATTGCCAGCGCACGCTCCTGGCGCTCGGCGCGCGTCAGCGGCGTGTGGATGGCCAGCGGCGTCTCGAGCGCGGTGACGATCTTCTGGCGCGGGTTCAGCGAACCGTACGGGTTCTGGAACACCAGCTGCACCGAGCGCCGCAGCTGCTGGCGCTGCGGTGCCGGCACCTGCACCGCGTCGACCCCGGCCACGGCGAGCTGGCCGGCGCTGGGCGGCTCGATCAGCGTCACCATGCGCGCCAGCGTCGACTTGCCGCAGCCCGATTCGCCGACCACGCCGAGCGTGCGCCCGGCCTCGAGCCGGAACGACACCCCGCCGACCGCCTGCAGCCGTGCCGGTGCATGGAACCAGCCGCGCCGGATCGTGTAGGTGCGCTGCAGGTCGTGGGCTTCCGCGACGACAAAGGTCATGACCACCCCTCGTCCGACCGGATGGTCGTCCGATCCCCCGAGGGGATGGCGGGCCGGCTTGGGAGCGGCCCGGCGCTCGGCCCACGTTGGCAGCTTGACGGCGAAGGAATCACATTGCCTCCGCGATCGGGAAATGGCAGCGCACCTGTGCGCCGCCGTCGTCGCGCAGCGCCGGGCGCTGCGCGCACGCCGCGGCGGCACGGGCGCAGCGCGGCGCGAACAGGCAGCCGGCCGGCCGGTCGTAGGCGCCGGGCACGGTGCCGGGGATGCTCGCCAGCCGCGTGTCGGCGGCCGCGCGGTCGGGCAGCGCCGCCAGCAGCGCGGCGGTGTAGGGGTGGCGCGGTGCGGCGAACAGCGCCTCGGCAGCGTTCTCCTCGACCACCTGGCCGGCGTACATCACCGCGACGCGCTGCGCCATCTCGGCGACCACGCCCATGTTGTGCGTGATCAGCACCAGCGCCATGCCGCGCTCGCGCTGCAGCGTGCGCAGCAGCTCGAGGATCTGCGCCTGGATCGTCACGTCCAGCGCGGTGGTCGGCTCGTCGGCGATCAGCAGGCGCGGATTGCAGGCGATCGCCATCGCGATCATCACGCGCTGGTTCATGCCGCCGGAGAGCTGGTGCGGGTAGTCGTTCAGGCGGCTCGCCGCCGCCGGGATGCCGACCTGTTCGAGCAGCTCGACGCTGCGCTTCGCGGCGGCGCGCCGATCCAGCCCGAGGTGCTGGCGCAGCACCTCGCCGATCTGGAAGCCGATCGTGAAGCTCGGGTTCAGGCTCGCGCCGGGGTCCTGGAAGATCATCGCCACGTCGCGCCCGGTCAGCGCACGCCGCTGCCGCGCCGGCAGGGTGAGCAGGTCCTGGCCCGCGAAGCGCAGCGCCGCGGCGCGCACCTGGCCGGGGAAGCCGACCAGCCCCATCAGCGCCAGCATCGCGACGCTCTTGCCGGAGCCCGATTCGCCGACGATGCCCAGCACCTCGCCCTCGTCCAGGCGCAGCGAGACGCC
Organism: Piscinibacter sp.; assembly: GCA_019635485.1. Classification (GTDB taxonomy): domain Bacteria; phylum Pseudomonadota; class Gammaproteobacteria; order Burkholderiales; family Burkholderiaceae_C; genus Piscinibacter. Next base: position 100,036 of record JAHBZL010000016.1, read on the forward strand.
GTCGACGGCATGCAGCGTCGCGCCCTGCAGCGCGAACTCGACGTGGAGGTCCTCGATCTGCAGCAGCATCAGGCCTCCCGCCGGGCCGTCCCAAGGGGGGCCTGCGCCCCCTCGGGGGGCAGCGAACGAAGTGAGCGTGGGGGTGGCATTCCTAACGCTTGAGCTTCGGGTCGAGCGCGTCGCGCAGTCCGTCACCGAGCAGGTTGAAGGCCAGCACGGTGACGAGGATCGCGAGGCCGGGGAAGGTGACGACCCACCAGGCGCGCAGCACGAACTCGCGCGCGTCCGCCAGCATCGTGCCCCACTCGGCGGCCGGCGGCTGCGCACCGAGGCCGAGAAAGCCGAGCGCGGCGGCGTCCAGGATTGCCGTCGAGACGCCCAGCGAGGCCTGCACGATCAGCGGCGCGGCGCAGTTGGGCAGCACCTCGAGGAACATCAGGCGCAGCCGCCCGGCGCCGGCCACGCGGGCCGCGGTGACGTAGTCCTTCGCGGTCTCGGAGATCACCGCGGCGCGCGTCAGGCGCACGTAGTGCGGCAGCACCACGACGGCGACCGCGAGCATCGCGTTCATCAGCCCCGGCCCGAGGATCGCGACGATCACGATCGCCAGCAGCAGGCTGGGCAGCGTGAGCACGATGTCCATCAGCCGCATGATTCCGATCTCGAGCGCGCCGCGGAAGAAGCCGGCCGCCAGCCCGAGCGCGATGCCGACCACGATCGCCAGCGCCACCACCGCGATGCCGATCACCAGCGACAGCCGCGCGCCGTGGATCAGGCGCGACAGGATGTCGCGGCCGATCGCGTCCGTGCCCAGCAGGTAGGCCGAGGATCCGCCCGCCTGCCAGGCCGGCGGCTTCAGGAACGCGGCGTTGTTGGTCAGGTCCGGCGGGTAGGGCGCGACCCAGGGCGCGAGCGCGGCCAGCAGCAGCACCGCGACCACCACCACCAGACCGGCCACCGCACCGGGGTTGGCACTGAAGTGGCGCCAGAACTCGCGCAGCGGGCCCGGCGGAGCGACGGCCCCGCGGCCTTCGAGGACGCCGGGCTCGGCTGCAGCGGGCGGCACGGCGTTCATCGGGCGTGCGCGATGCGCGGGTTGATCACGCCGTACGTGAGGTCGACGATCAGGTTGACCGTCATCACGATCGCGCCGAGCAGCAGCAGCCCGCCCTGCAGCACCGGGTAGTCGCGCCGCGAGATCGCCTCGATCATCCACTTGCCGACGCCCGGCCAGGAGAAGATCGTCTCGGTCAGGATCGCGCCGGTGAACAGCACGCCGACCTGCAGGCCGATCACCGTCACGACCGGGATCAGCGCGTTGCGCAGCGCATGCAGGCCGATCACGCGCAGGTTCGACAGGCCCTTGGCGCGCGCGGTGCGGATGTAGTCCTCGCCCAGCACCTCGAGCATCGCCGAGCGCGTCATGCGCGCGATCACCGCCAGCGGCACCGTGCCGAGCACCACGGTCGGCAGCGCCAGGTGCAGCGCGGCGGAGCGCACCGCGCCCTTCTCGCCGGACAGCCAGGCGTCGACGAGGTGCAGCCCGGTGACCGGCTCGAAGAAGTACTGCACCGAGATGCGGCCCGAGACCGGCGTCAGCCCGAGCTGCACCGAGAACAGCAGGATCAGCAGCAGGCCCCACCAGAAGATCGGCATCGAGTAGCCGGTCAGCGAGACCGCCATCACGCCGTGGTCGAGCACCGAGTTGCGCTTGACGGCGGCGAGCATGCCGGCCGGGATGCCGATCAGCAGCGCGAACAGGATCGCGCACAGCGAGAGTTCGAGCGTCGCCGGGAAGAGGGCGAGGAACTCCTCCAGCACGCTGCGCTGCGTGATCATCGAGCGGCCCAGGTCGCCGTGCAGCACGCGGCCGAGGTACAGGCCGTACTGCACGAGCAGCGGCCGGTCGAGTCCGTACTCCTGCATCAGCGCCGCGTGGCGCGCCGGGTCGATGCCGCGCTCGCCGGCCAGCGTCTCGATCGGGTCGCCCGGCACGAGGCGGATCAGGAAGAAGGCGAGCAGCGTCATCCCGAGGAAGGTCGGGATCACGAGGCCCAGGCGGGTCAGGACGAAGCGCAGCATCGCCGGGGCGTCAGAAGCTGTGAATGAACCCGGCGCGCCCGAGCGGGCCGACAGGACGCGGCCAATCCAGGCGCAAAGCACAGCCATGGCTCGTGCCATGGCGAGCATTTGCAACGACGAGTGGCCGCGTTCTGGCGGGACGAGCGGGGGTGGCGGGTTCGTTCACAGCTTCTCAGCCTTCGAAGTCCCGCGGCTGCAGTTCGATCGGCCGGCCATGCGGCGTGCGATCGGCCGCCCGCTCCCACGCGTCGCGCGTGCGGGCCAGTTCCGGCGCGCTGCTGGCGCCCTTCGCGGCGACCAGCGTCTCGAGCGCCGCCAGCCAGTGGTGGTAGTAGGTGTCACCGAGATCCGCGTCGCCGCGCTGCTGCGCACGCGTGATCTCGGTGGCGAGGGCGGCGGCCCACTCGGGCCAGGTGAACAGGCCTTGCTGGTGCAGTGTGAGGGTCATGGCGAAGGCGTGGGCCTCCCAGGGCGCCTGGAAGACGGGTTCGTCGCCGGCGATCGGCTGGCCGGGCAGCGGAGCAAGTGTCATGCCGGTTCCAGGTAGGGTTCCCAGGCGTCGATCGACGTGACGAGGCCCGGCGCGGCGGCCGTGCCCCACAGCTCGGCGCCGTCGAACGCGACGGTGTACAGCCACTGCGGCTGCTCGCCCAGGCCCTGCGCGTTCGTGTCCGCGAACACGTGCGCGCCGTGCACGCGCTCGACCACGCCGGCCTTGCCGCGTGCGTAGGCGGGCAGGCGCGTGTGGTGGTCGGCGGCCTCGACGCGTGTGCGCACGCGCTGGCCGACGGCGAAGCGGGCCGGCGCCGTCGCGTCGCGCGATGTCGGCGACCCGCGCGCGAGCGCGCCGTCGACGTCACCCGCGCGCAGCAGGCGCGGCAGCGGCGGGGCCGGATGCAGGGGCTCACCGGCGGCGAGCTCGTCCTCCCGCACCAGGCCGCGTTCGGCGAGCAGGCGCTGCAGCGCGGCGAGCCAGATGCGGTAGTAGTCCAGCTGCGCGTAGTCGGGCAGCGTCTCGCGCGCGCTGCGGCTCATGTCGATGTTCCACGCGCCGGTCGCGCCCATCGCCAGCGTCAGCGCCAGCGCGCGCGGCTCCCAGGGCGCGTGGAAGCGCTCGTCTTCGGGTTCGGGCACGACGCGGCCGAAGCCGGTCCGGCCGCCGAGGTCGGCATGGCTGCGGTAGCGATCGTTCATGGCTGGCGGGCGAGTCCGGTGCCGATCATCGAGTCGCGCGTCACCAGGGTGGCCAGGCGTTCCTCGCTCCAGCCGTCGGTACCGGCCGGCCGTTGCGGGATCACGAGGTAGCGCACCTCGGCCGTCGAGTCCCAGACGCGCACGGCCGTGCCCTCGGGTAGCGTGACGCCGAAGTCGGCCAGCACGCCGTGTGGGTCCTGCACGGCGCGCGAGCGGTAGGGCGCGCTCTTGTACCAGGTCGGCGGGAGGCCGAGCACCGGCCAGGGATAGCAGCTGCACAGCGTGCAGACGACCATGTGGTGCTGCGCCGGCGTGCATTCGAGCGCGACCATGTGTTCGCCCTGCCGCCCGCCGTAGCCGAGCGAGGCGATCGCGGCGGTCGCGTCGCGCAGCAGCCAGGCGCGGAAGTCGGCGTCGGCCCAGGCCTTCGCCACCACCTGCGCGCCGTTGCGCGGGCCGATGCGGGTCTGGTAGTTGTCGATCAGCACGTCCAGTGCGGCCGGGTCGATGTAGCCCTTCTGCGCCAGCACCGTCTCGAGCGCACGCACGCGCAGGTCCATCTCGCCGAGCTCGCTGTGCTCGTCGTCGTGACCGTGACCGTGATCGTGATCGTGGTGGTCGTGACCCATGGCGCCGATGCTAACCGCGAGCCGATACAGTGGCGACCCATGCAAGCCCTGGAGATCCACGCCGGCGCCCGCGCGCTGCGGCACCTGCGCGAGCACGGCCTGCGCCCGCAGGACGTGCGCGCGATCCCCGCTGCCGCCGGCGGGCCGAAGGGCCTGGTGCTGAACCCGCTGGACCGCTTCATCTTCGGCCGCTGGCTGGCCGGCAGCAGCCACGGCGTGCACCTGCTCGGCGCATCGATCGGTGCGTGGCGCATGGCCACCGCCTGCCTGCCCGACCCGGCGGCGGCCTTCGCGCAGATGGCGGCCGACTACATCGCGCAGGACTACCCGCACGCGCCCGGTCGCCCGCCCAAGGCGCGTGTGGTCAGCGAGGTGTTCGGCGCCAGGCTGGCCGAGCGCTTCGGCGGCCGCGCCGAGGCCGTGCTGGCGCATCCGCACCGGCACCTGCATGTCTTCACGAGCCGCGGCCGCCACCTGCTGCGGCGCGAGGGCCGCCTGCGCACGCCGCTGGGCTACCTGGGCGCGTTCGCCACCAACGCGATGAGCCGCAAGGCGATGGGCGGCTGGCTCGAGCGCGTGATCTTCTCGGACCCGCGCGAGGCGCTGCCGCTGCACCTGCACGACTTCCGCACCGCGGTCGTGCCGCTGGCGCCGGGCAACCTACAGCCGTCGCTGCTGGCGAGCTGCTCGATCCCGTTCTGGCTGGAGGCGGTGCACGACATCCCGGGCGCGCCGGCCGGGGCGTACTGGGACGGCGGCATCACCGACTACCATCTGCACCTGGACTACGCGTCGATGAAGGACGGGCTGGTGCTGTACCCGCACTTCCAGCGCAGCGTGGTGCCCGGCTGGCTGGACAAGGCGCTGCGCCACCGCCACCGCGCCAGCGCGCGGCTGGACAACGTGGTGCTGCTGTCGCCGGCGCCGGCGTGGATTGCCACGCTGCCCAACGCGAAGCTGCCGGACCGCAACGACTTCAAGCACTACGGCGACGACCTTGCCGCGCGCATGACCGCCTGGGCGCGCGCGGTGCAGGAGAGCGAGCGCCTGGCCGACGAGTTCGCGTGCTGGCTCGAGGACCCGGCGACGCTGCCGGTGCATCCGCTCACCTGAGCGCATCACACGCCTCGAGGGTTGGCGCGGTACGCAGCGCCGATCCCCGTGGATGCACGTGTGCGGCGAAATTTCGTCGGCGTCTGCGCGCATCCGGCCCCGGCAGGGGCGCGTAGCAGGTCCCAGACACCGCTTGGCCGAGCGCCACGGTGCCCGAGACCGGCCCGGCGTCAACGGGTCACCCTGCCATCGAGGAGTCGTTCCATGACCCGTGTCCGTCCCACCGTCCGTCCCACCTTGTGGCGCTGGCTGCCGCTCGTGGCCGCAGTCGCCGCCGCGTTCGGCAGCGTCGCCGTGCAGGCGTCGAGCCACCGCGAGGCCCCGTTCATCACCACCGCCCCGAAGGTCGACGGCACCGACCTCTACATGTTCATGAGCTACGAGGCCGGCCGCAGCGACTACGTGACGCTGATCGCGAACTACCAGCCGCTGCAGGACCCGTACGGCGGGCCCAACTACTTCAAGATGGATCCGAACGCGCTGTACGAGATCCACGTCGACAACGACGGCGACGCGAAGGAGGACCTCACCTTCCAGTTCCGCTTCCAGAACAAGTTCAACGCGATCGCGCTGCCGATCGGCAACAAGATGGTGCCGATCCCGCTGACGCAGGCCGGCACGGTGACCGACCGCAACGCCGCGACGCTGAACGTCAACGAGACCTACACCGTCGACGTGGTGCGCGGCAACCGCCGCTTCGGCACGCGCGCGTCGCTGACGAACGCCGCCGGCGGCGCCAAGGTGTTCGACAAGCCGGTCGACAACATCGGCACCAAGACCATCCCCGACTACGCCGGCTACGCCGCCAAGCACGTCTACAGCGTGAACGTGCCCGGCTGCAGCGCCCCCGCGCGGATGTTCGTCGGCCAGCGCAAGGAGGCCTTCGCGGTCAACCTCGGCACGATCTTCGACCTGGTCAACGCGCCGGTCTCGGTGATCACCGACCCGGCGCTGATCAACGCCGCGCCGAACACCATCGACAACGCCAACGTGACCTCGCTCGCGCTGGAGATCCACAAGAGCTGCCTGACGCAGGGCAACGAGCCGGTGATCGGCGCGTGGACGACGGCCAGCCTGCGACAGGGCTCGCTGCTCGATCCGACGCCGCGTCAGGGCCACCAGACCACGGCCGTCAGCGGCGGCGCGTGGACGCAGGTGTCGCGCCTCGGCATGCCGCTGGTCAACGAAGTGGTGATCGGCCTGCCGGACAAGGACCGCTTCAACGGCAGCCGCCCGAAAGACGACGGCCAGTTCGCCGACTACGTGACGAACCCGACGTTCCCCGCGCTGCTCGAGATCGCGCTGGGCCTGCCCAGCATCGCGCCGACCAACCTGCCGCGCAATGACCTGGTCACGACCTTCCTGACCGGCATCCAGGGTGTGAACAAGCCGGCCGGCGTCGTGCCTTCGGAGATGCTGCGCCTGAACACCAACATCCCGCCGGTGCCGTTCGCGCAGCAGAACCGGCTCGGCATCGTCGGCGAGATCCTGCGCGTCGGCGGGCCGCAGAACCTCGGCCAGGCCGTCGACCTGGCGGGTTACCCGAACGGCCGCCGCCCGAAGGACGACGTGGTCGACATCTCGCTGGTGGCGGTGATGGGTGGCCTGTGCGTGGCCAACGGCGACAACGACGCGCTGGGCTTCGGCGCGGCCTGCAAGCCGTCGGCCGTGCCGCTCGGCAGCACCGCGTTCAAGCTGCACGACGCGGTCGACCAGGCGGTGGTGCCGCTGCTGCCCGCCTTCCCGTACCTGTTCACGCCGACGCCGGGCGCCGGCATGGCCGCGCAGTGAAGGAGGCCGCGATGAAGACGACGATCTGGATGCCGGCGGTCGTGCTGGCGGCGTTGCTGGCCGGCTGCGGCGGCGGGGGCGGCGACGCGTCGCCGGCGGCCCCGGCCGATCAGGTGCCGGCGAGTGCCAGCGCCAGCGTGGCGGGCATGCTGAGCTGGCTGAAGCAACTGGCCGGCAGCGCGCCGGAGGACCGCGAGGCGCTCGACACCTCGACGTTCGCGCCGCCGCAGCCGGACGACAGCGAGCCGGAGGTGCTGCGATGAGCCGGCGGCCCGCATCGGGGCCCCGTGCGTGGCAGGCCGCGCTGGGGCTGGCACTGCTGGCCGCCGGCCTGTGCAGCGCACCGGTGCGGGCCGCGGCGCTGGTGGCGACGGACGACGCCGAGGTGATCGAGGTCCTGCCTGGCGGCGCGCGAGCCGCCGCCGAGCGTCGGGCCCGCCACGCGATGGCGCAGCGGCCGGACGATGCCGCGCTCGCGGTGCGGCTGGCGCGCGCCGGGCTGGAACGCTCGCGAGCCTCCGGCGATCCACGCGAGGCCGGCCGGGCGCTCGCGGCGCTACGCCACTGGAACGATCCCAAGACCGCGCCGCTGGAGGTGCTGCTGCTGCAGGCGACGCTGGATCAGCACCTGCACGATTTCGACGCGGCTGCCGCCAAGCTGGAGCAGTCGTTGCGGCGTGACGCGCGCCAGCCGCAGGCCTGGCTGACGCTGGCCACGGTGCGGCGCGTGCAGGGGCGCTACACCGAATCGGACGCCGCCTGCCATGGGCTCGCGGCGGCCGGCGGCGACCTGCACGCCCGTGCCTGCCTGGCCGAAAACGACGGCCTGCGCGGTCACTTCGACGCGGCCCGGCAGGCGCTGGAACGCCTGGTGCGCGCCCCGCAGGCCGATGCGGCCGTGCGCGGCTGGCTGTTCGCCACGCTGGCCGAACTGGAGCAGCGCGCCGGCCAACCGCTGCGTGCCGAAGCCGCCTGGCGTGCCGCACTGCGCGAGGACACCGATCCCTACACGACGACGAGCTTCACCGACTTCCTGCTCGAGCGAAACCGGCCGGCCGAGGCGCTCGCGCTGCTGCGCGGGCAGCCGGCGAGCGATGCCGTGGTGCTGCGCCGGGCGATGAGCGGCGATGCGGCGGCGGCTGTCGAGATGCGCGCCCGTTTCGAACAGGCGGGGCAGCGGCCGGACACGGCGCTGACCCACGGTCGCGAACGCGCGCTGTTCGCGCTGCACGTCGAGCGCGATGTCCGACAGGCCATCGACTTCGCGCGCCGGAACCTGCAACGCCAGCGCGAACCGGTCGACCTGCTGCTGCTGGCCGAGGCGGCGAGGGCGGCAGGCGAGACCGCCGCGTTGGGCGAGGCGACACGCCTGGCCGCAGCGCAGGGCCTCGTCGACCGGCGCTGGACCGAGGGTGCCGGGGGCCGGCCATGAAGCGCTTACTGGCAAGGCTGTTGCTCGGCATCACGCTGCTGGGCGCGGTGGTTCCGGCCTTCGCTCACAAGGCCAGTGACGCCTACCTGCAGATCCGTTCCGGCGCGCAGGGAACGAGTGCCCGCATCGACGTGGCCCTGCGCGACCTCGACCCGCTGCTCGACCTGGATGCCGATGCCGACGGCCGCCTGACCTGGGGCGAGGTGCGCCGTGCCTGGCCGAGGATCGAGCAGGCCGTGCGTGCCGGACTGCAGATCGACGGCTGCGCCCTCGGTGACGCGCGGCGGAGCCTGGAGCGGCGCGGCGACGGCACCTATGCCGCGCTGGAGTTCCGGGCCGACTGCGTGCTCGGACCGATGCCCTCGGTGCGCTACACGTTGCTGGCGGACGTCGACCCGACCCATCGCGGCCTGCTGCGCCTGGAACGCGACGGCGCCGCGCCGCTGCTGCGCGTGCTCGATCCGACCCGGCCGGAGGCGCCGGCCGCGACCGCGCGAGGCTCGTTCGTCGCCGAGGGCGTGCACCACATCGTGACCGGCGCCGACCACCTGCTGTTCCTGCTGTGCCTGCTGCTGCCGGCGGTGATGCGTCGCGAACGGACGTCGGGCGGGCTGCGCTGGCGCCCCGTCGAGCGCCCATCGGACGCCGTGTGGCCCGTGCTGGGCATCGTCAGTGCGTTCACGCTGGCGCATTCGCTCACGCTGGGCCTGTCGGCGGCGCAGTGGGTCAGCCTGCCGGCGTCGTTCATCGAGCCGGCGATCGCGGCCACGATCGTGCTCGCCGCCATCGACAACCTGCGCCCGCTGTTGCCGGGACCGCGCTGGCTCGTCACCTTCGTGTTCGGTCTCGTGCACGGTTTCGGATTCGCCGGCGTGCTCGGGGAACTCGACCTGCCGCGCGGCGAGTTCGCCTGGGCGCTGCTGCAGTTCAACCTCGGGCTCGAACTGGGGCAGTCGGTGATCGTGCTCGCGGCCGTGGGCCTGCTGTACGGTCTGCGTGCGCGCCGGCGCTACCCATCCTGGGTGATCGGCGGCGGCTCGGTGGCGGCCTTGCTGGCCGGCGCGCTGTGGTTCGTCGAGCGCACGGCACCGCTGGCGCTGCCGATGTAGGGCCTGTTCACGCGAGCGAAACAGTACTTTGCCTCGGCAGCGTCGGCCCGTCCCCGGACGGTCGGCGTTGTCAGGACGTGGCCACCGAGCCCCGGTCGGCCCCGTTTCGAGGAGAGACAGATGAAACAGACCTTCGCTCTCGGATCCGCCGCCCTCGCACTGGCCCTGCTGACGGGCTGCGCGACGACCCAGGCCCCGGTGTCGTCCGCGGGCCAGGCACCGGGCTACGGGCCGGGTTACCAGCAGCGCGCCGAGTACGGCCGTGTGCAGAGCATCGACCTCGTGCGCGCAGAGAACCAGACCAGCGGCGGCGGGGCGTTGCTCGGCGGGCTGGTCGGCGCGGTGGTCGGACGCCAGATCGGCAGCGGCTCGGGGCGTACCGCGGGCACGCTGGTCGGCGCGTTCGGCGGTGCCGTGATCGGCAACCAGATCGAGAAGAACCAGCGCGGTGCACAGGACTTCTACCGCGTGGTGATCCGCACCGAGCAAGGCCAGGCGCGCAGCTTCGACTACCAGCAGCTGGCCGACCTGCACGTCGGCGACCGGGTGCGCATCGAAGGCAACCAGGTCTACCGGTACTGATTGTCGCTACAATCGCGGCCTTCCTCCACTCACAAGGGCTAGAAAGGCAGCAGGGTTATGACACCGCGGACTACGAGCTTCCCGTTCGTCTAGTCGCCCGCCGCGTCGCGATTCCCCATTCCTTTCTCCACATCGAAGCGCGGCACCGGCCGCGCTTTTTTGTTGCCTGCCAGGAGTCTTCTTGATGATCACGATTGAACTGCCCGATGGATCGAAGCGCCCGTTCGACGGCCCGGTGACGGTGGCCGACGTGGCCGCGTCGATCGGCGCCGGGCTCGCGAAGGCGGCGATCGCCGGCCGCGTCGGCCGCGGCGCCGACGCGAAGGTGGTGGACACGGGCTTCCGCATCGAGGCGGACACGGCGCTGGCGATCCTGACCGACAAGGACCCGGAAGGCCTGGAGGTCATCCGCCACTCGACGGCGCACCTGCTCGCCTACGCGGTCAAGGAGCTCTTTCCGGACGCGCAGGTGACGATCGGCCCGGTCATCGAGAACGGCTTCTATTACGACTTCTCGTACAAGCGCCCGTTCACGCCGGAGGACCTGGCGGCGATCGAGGCCAAGATGGCCGACCTGGCGAAGAAGGACGAGAAGGTCGAGCGCCGCGTGCTGCCGCGCGACGAGGCCGTGGCGTACTTCAAGTCGATCGGCGAGCACTACAAGGCCGAGATCATCGCGAGCATCCCGGCCGGCGAGGAGGTCTCGCTCTACCGCGAAGGCGCGTTCGAGGACCTGTGCCGCGGGCCGCACGTGCCGTCGACGGGCAAGCTGAAGCACTTCAAGCTGATGAAGGTGGCCGGCGCGTACTGGCGCGGCGACCACCGCAACGAGATGCTGCAGCGGGTTTACGGCACGGCCTGGGCCACGAAGGACGAACTGCAGCAGTACCTGAGGATGCTCGAGGAGGCCGAGAAGCGCGACCACCGCCGCCTCGGCCGCGAGCTGGACCTGTTCCACATCGACGAGCACGCGCCGGGCCTGGTGTTCTGGCACCCGTTGGGCTGGGCGCTGTGGCAGAACGTCGAGCAGTACATGCGGCAGGTGTACCGCGACAACGGCTACCTGGAGGTCAAGGGCCCGCAGATCCTCGACAAGGGGCTGTGGGAGAAGACGGGCCACTGGGACAACTACCGCGAGAACATGTTCACGACGGAGTCGGAGAAGCGCGACTACGCGCTCAAGCCGATGAACTGTCCCGGCCATGTGCTGATCTTCAAGTCGCAGCTGCGCAGCTACCGCGACCTGCCGATCCGCTACGGCGAGTTCGGCCAGTGCCACCGCAACGAGCCGAGCGGCGCGCTGCACGGCATCATGCGCATCCGCGGCTTCACGCAGGACGACGGCCACATCTTCTGCACCGAGGACCACATCCTCGACGAGTGCGTGGCCTACACGACGCTGCTGCAGAAGGTCTACGCCGACTTCGGCTTCACGGACATCATCTACAAGGTCGCGACGCGCCCGGACAACCGGGTCGGGTCGGACGCGCTGTGGGACAAGGCCGAGCAGGCGCTGATGGAGGCGTTGCGGCGCTCCGGCTGCGATTTCCAGGTCTCGCCGGGCGACGGCGCGTTCTACGGGCCGAAGATCGAATACACGCTGAAGGACGCGATCGGTCGCCAGTGGCAGTGCGGGACGATGCAGGTCGACTTCAACACGGCGGAGCGCCTGGGTGGCGAGTTCGTGACGGAGACGAGCGGCCGCGCCCACCCGGTGATGCTGCACCGGGCGATCATCGGCAGCTTCGAGCGTTTCATCGGCATCCTGATCGAACAGCACGCCGGCGCCTTGCCGGCCTGGCTGGCGCCGCGGCAGGTCAGCGTGCTCACGATCACCGAGGCGCAGGCCGATTACGCGGCGGAAGTGGCCAAATCGCTGCAAAAACAAGGACTTAGAGTTGCGAGCGATTTGCGCAACGAGAAGATTACCTATAAAATCCGCGAGCATTCGTTGCAGAAGGTCCCGTACATCCTCGTCGTGGGTGACAAGGAGAAGGCAAACGGGACCGTTGCGGTGCGCGCCCGGGGTAACCAGGATCTGGGTGTGATGCCGGTCGGCGCCTTCCTCGAGAGGATCGCCGACGACATCGCCCGGAAGGTGTGAGCACGTCGTGCTCCACGCTGGCGACCCGGCGCGCTTGTTTCGTTATCGGACCTTGTTGCCTTGGAGTCCGCTGAAAGGTACCAACCATCGCTACTTTTGCTGACCGCCGTACTCCGAACGCCGAGCGCAAGCACCGGCTCAATCGCGAGATCATGGCTCCCGAAGTTCGCTTGAACGGCCCGGAGAACGAACCGCTGGGCATCGTGCCGATCCAGGAAGCGCTGCGGATGGCCGGGGAACTGGATGTCGATCTGGTCGAGATCGTCGCCCAGGCCGACCCTCCGGTGTGCCGGCTGATGGACTACGGCAAGTTCAAGTACCAGGAGCAGAAGCGGGCTGCGGAGGCCAAGGCGAAGCAGAAGGTCATCGAAGTCAAGGAAGTGAAGTTCCGTCCGGTCACGGACGAAGGCGACTACCAGATCAAGCTGCGCAACCTGCGC
>JAHBZL010000017.1 GCA_019635485.1 Piscinibacter sp.
TGGGCGGCTCGGCCGGCGGGCGCGGTTCCGTCGGCGCACTGGTCGGTGCCGGTGGACGCGCCGCCGAGGCGGCATTGACCGCCTGCACGACGGCGACGACCGGCGCCACCTGCGACTCGGTCCGCTGAGGCGGCAGCGTCACCGGGGCCGCGCTGCCCGCCTGGGCCAGGAACACGCCCGGCGGGTCGACCAGGGTCACGAAGGCGCGCGTGATGCGCCCGTTGCAGCCGGCGCTGATGCTGACCGTGACGACCGGTTCGTCGATCTGGGTCGACGTGGTGACGCGCACCATGCGCTCCGTCGGCTCTGCTGCCGGCTCGAGGGTGACCCGCACGGCCACCGAGGGCACACGCTGCTCGCCCGAGAGCACCTCGGCCGAGACACATTCGCGCAGCAGGGACTCGTCAGGATCCAGCCGGACCGTGGCGGCAAAGTTCAGCGGCTGGCCGAGATGCGACGCATTGACGACGCGCCCGAAACCCAGCGCTTGCGCCGCACCGGCGGCGCACAGGAACGCACAGCCGAAGACGATCGGCCAGGGGAACGGAAACTTGCGCATTCTTCACGTCGGATTCCGCAGTCACTCTAGCATGTCCCCCGCAGCCGGCCGGCCCGCGCCCCGGGGGCGTCGTGGCGCATGCCCGTGACCTATTCGACCGAACCGGGCCGTGCGTGCGCACAGCATCACGAACCGGGCCGGCCCCGGCGTCAGCAGTCGTAACCGGCCGGCATCGATCGATTCGAGCGTCGGGGCGGTCCAGCGGCCGCGCGGTTCGCCTCATGGACAATAGGCCCGCCCCCACCGATCATCGTGTCGCGCCGGCGACTGACCATGAAGACCCCCGTCCTTACGATCGACGAACGATCCAACATCGAATCGGGCACTTGGTTCTCGAAACTCTCGCTGCCGCTGCGCCAGGCCATCCTCGATCGGGCCCACGTGCGGCGCTATCCGGACGGCGCCACGCTGTCGGCGCGCGGCACACCGGCCGAGTCGTGGTGCGGCGTGGCACGCGGTGCGGTTCGGGTCGGGTCGGTCTCGCTCGCGGGCAAGCAGGTGACGCTGACCTACGTCGAGCCCGGCACCTGGTTCGGCGACATCGCACTGTTCGACGGCCTGCCGCGCACGCACGATGCGACGGCGCACGGCGAGACCACGCTGCTGGTGGTCGGCAAGGCCGACTTCCGGGACCTGCTGGCCACGCATGTCGAGCTCTACGACGCGCTGCTGCGGCTGAACTGCCGGCGCCTGCGCCTGATGTTCAACGTGATCGAGGACCTCAACACGCGCCCGCTGGCGGCACGGCTGGCCAAGCAGGTGCTGCTGCTGGCGCGCAGCTACGGCGTGCCGCAGGGCGACGAGGAGATCCGCATCGGCCTGCCGCTCGCGCAGGAGGACCTGGCGCAGCTGCTCGGCGCCTCGCGCCAGCGCGTCAACCAGGAGCTGAAGGGCTTCGAACGCGAGGGGGCGGTGCGCGTCGAGCCGACCCGCCTGGTGGTGCTCTCGAAGGACAAGCTGCTCGCGATCGCCGAGCGCTGAACGCTGCCCACGCCATGGACAACTATTCCGGCACCAAACCCGTTGCCGACCAGCATGCCTTCGACACGCAGGCGCTGGAGGCCTACCTCGCCACCCGCCTGGACGGCTACGCCGGGCCGCTCGCCGTCGAGCAGTTCAAGGGCGGCCAGTCGAACCCGACCTTCAAGCTGGTGACGCCGCAGCGCACCTACGTGATGCGCTGCAAGCCCGGGCCCGTCGCGAAGCTGCTGCCTTCGGCGCATGCCATCGAGCGCGAGTACCTGGTGATGAGCGCGCTGCGCGACAGCGACGTGCCGGTGCCGCGCATGCTGCTGCTGTGCGAGGACGAGTCGGTCATCGGCCGCGCGTTCTACCTGATGGAGTTCATGGCCGGCCGCGTGCTGTGGGACCAGACTTTGCCCGGCATGACACCGGCGCAGCGCGGCGCCATCTACGACGAGATGAACCGCGTGATCGCCGCGCTGCACCGCGTCGACGTGACGGGCGCGCTCGCCACCTACGGCAAGCACGGCAACTACTTCGAACGGCAGATCGGCCGCTGGAGCAAGCAGTACGTCGCCTCGATCACCGAGCCGATCGACGCGATGGACCGGCTGATGGCGTGGCTGCCGGCGCACATGCCGGCCGGCGCGCGCGACGAGCGCGAGAAGTCCGTCGTGCACGGCGACTTCCGCCTCGACAACCTGGTGTTCCACCCGGACGAGCCGCGCATCCTTGCGGTGCTCGACTGGGAGCTGTCGACCATCGGCCATCCGCTGGCGGACTTCAGCTACCACTGCATGTCCTGGCACATCCCGACCGGCATGTTCCGCGGCATCGGCGGCGCCGACCTGGCGGCGCTCGGCATCCCCGACGAGCGGGCCTACGTGCGGCGCTACTGCGAACGCACCGGCCGTGCCGATCCCGACGCGGTGATGGCCGACTGGAACTTCTACATGGCCTACAACCTGTTCCGCATGGCCGGCATCCTGCAGGGCATCGCCAAGCGCGTCGTCGAGGGCACTGCCTCGAGCGCGCAGGCGCGTCAGGCGGCCGCCGGCGCGCGCCCGCTGGCCGAGATGGGCTGGCGCATCGCGCAGCAGACCGACTGACGGAGACATCGAATGGATTTCAGCTACTCGCAGCGCACCCGCGACCTGCAGGCCCAGGTGCTGCGCTTCATGGACGAGTTCGTCTACCCGGCCGAGGGTGACTGGTGGGCCGAGATCGAGGCCAACACCGCGGCCGGCCGGCGCTGGACGCCGCTGGCGACGGTCGAGAAGCTCAAGGTCAAGGCGCGCGAACGCGGCCTGTGGAACCTGTTCCTGCCGCCCTCGGCGGACGGCCACACCAACACCTCCGGGAACTACGGGCTCGGCCTGTCCAACCAGGAGTACGCCCCGCTGGCCGAGATCATGGGCCGGGTGCCCTGGGCGAGCGAGGTGTTCAACTGCTCGGCGCCGGACACCGGCAACATGGAGACCATCGTCCGCTACGGCAGCGCGGAGCACAAGCAGCGCTGGCTCGAACCGCTGCTGGCCGGCGAGATCCGCAGCGCCTTCGCGATGACCGAGCCGGCGGTGGCCTCGTCCGACGCCACCAACATCGAGTCGCGCATCGTGCGCGACGGCGACCACTACGTGATCAACGGCCGCAAGTGGTGGACCTCCGGTGCCGGCGACCCGCGCTGCAAGATCTACATCTTCATGGGCAAGACCGACCCGACGGCGGCCAAGCACTCGCAGCAGTCGATGATCCTGGTCCCGTCGGACACGCCGGGCCTGAAGGTGCTGCGCCCGCTGTCGGTGTTCGGCTACGACGACGCGCCGCACGGCCACATGGAGGTGGCCTTCGACGACGTGCGCGTGCCGGCCTCGAACATCCTGCTCGGCGAGGGCCGCGGCTTCGAGATCGCCCAGGGCCGGCTCGGGCCGGGGCGCATCCACCACTGCATGCGGCTGATCGGCCTCGCGGAACGCTCGCTGGAGCTGATGTGCCGCCGCTCGACCCGGCGGGTGGCCTTCGGTCGCACGCTGGCCGAGCAGGGCGTGACGCGCGAACGCATCGCCGAGGCACGCTGCATGATCGAGCAGGCGCGGCTGCTGACCCTGAAGGCCGCATGGATGATGGACATGGCCGGCAACAAGGGCGCCCAGGGCGAGATCGCGATGATCAAGGTCGTCGCCCCCAGCATGGCCTGCCAGGTGATCGACTGGGCGATGCAGCTGCACGGCGGCGCCGGCATGTGCCAGGACTTCCCGCTGGCCTACTTCTACGCCGGCGCCCGCACGCTGCGCTTCGCCGACGGTCCGGACGAGGTGCACCGCAACGCGATCGCCAAGATGGAGCTGGGCAAGCACGCCTGAAGCCGGCCCCCGCGCCGACCCGGGCGACAGCGCGGCGTCAGCGCGGCTTGTCGTCGGTCCCGAGGCTCTGCCAGGCCGTCGAGCCGGACGCGGGCCACTCGCTGCCGGCTTCGCCGGCCTGGGTCGCCACCTCGATCGCCCGCGCGACCGCGGCCTCGAAGATGCCGAGCGCGCTGGTCAGCGCCGTGGGGTCGGGGTCGATCAGCTGCAGCCGCAGGTAGGTGCGGCCACGCAGCGTCATCAGCACGAACGGTGGGTCGTTACGCAGCGTCGCGCCCAATGCGCGCTCCAGCTGGTGCGCCAGCGGGCCGTTGATCCAGGCCAGGCCGGTGGCCGGCGTGCTGGCGACGGCGCCGAAGTGGCTGCGCAGCACACGGAAGGTCGACATGTCGACCTTCCCGAACATCACCAGCCAGCGCATCTCCTCGGGCGAGCTGGTGTCGATCTGGGTCTGCGTGCCCTCGGTGAAGCGCTCGAAGGTCTGCTTCTCCAGCAGCTCGAGCAGCGGACGCGACAGCAGCAGCATCTGCAGGTCCGATGGCAGCTTCAGCTCCATGCGGATGCGCAGTTCGCGCCCGTCGATGTAGCTGCGCTGCGGCGGGCCCCACTCGATGCGCACCGGCCGGCCGCCCACCTCGCCTTCGATGATGAAGCCTTCGTCCTCGCGGGCGCGCTTGTAGCTCAGGCCGCGCTGCTTGGCCCAGTCGGCCACGTCGCGCCATTCGGCACTCGGGGCCGGGGTGGCGAACAGGCGCTTGAGCGATTCGAGCATGGTTGCACTAGAGTGTCGGGCCATCCACCGAGAAAAGCCAGCCGGAGGCAGGACAGATGATCGAAGTGTATTCGTGGGCCACCCCGAACGGCCACAAGGTCCACATCATGCTCGAGGAGTGTGGCCTGCCCTACCGGGTGACGCCGGTGGACATCGGCGCCGGCGACCAGTTCAAGCCGGAGTTCCTCGCGATCAGCCCGAACAACAAGATCCCGGCGATCGTCGACCCGGACGGGCCGGACGGGCAGCCGATGTCGCTGTTCGAGTCGGGCGCGATCCTGCTCTACCTCGCCGGCAAGACCGGCCGCTTCCTGCCGGCCGACACACGCGGCAAGTACGAGGTACTGCAGTGGCTGATGTTCCAGATGGGCAGCGTCGGGCCCATGCTCGGCCAGACCCATCACTTCCGGATTTATGCGCCGGAGAAGCTCGAGTACGCGATCAATCGCTACACGAACGAGGCCAGGCGCCTGTACGGCGTGATGGACCGGCGCCTGGCGAAGAGCAAGTACATCGGCGGGCCCGAGTACGGCATCGCCGACATCGCCGTCTTCCCCTGGCTGCGCTCCTGGAAGAACCAGGGCATCGACTGGAACGACTACCCGCACCTGAAGGGCTGGTTCGACGAGATCGCGCACCGCCCGGCGGTGCAGCGCGGGGTCGAGGTGCTGGCGAACCAGCGCAAGCCGCTGGTCGACGACAAGGCCCGCGAAGCCCTGTTCGGCGCCACCCAGTACCAGCGACGCTGAGGGTGGCCCGCCTTCCGCGCGTGCCGGCGCTGCTGGCCGGGCTGGCCGTGGCCGGGCTGGCCGCCGCCCAGACCAACCCGCTGGGCACGCCGCGCCCGGCCCCCGCGCCCCCGGCAGTCCCGACTGCGCCGGCCGGCCCGGTCCGGCCCGCGGCGGCGCCCACCCCGAGCCAGCCACTGGCCGCCGGCCTGCGCATCTCTGGCCGCATCGACGAGGCGACCGTGCAGGGCCTCGTCTGCGGCGACCTGGCGCGGCCGTTCGGCGCCGTCTCGCCCGAGGTCGAGGGCCGCTGGAGCTTCGTGCCGCGCAGCGCCAGCGCCGGGTCGTTCACCTACCAGGCCCGCAACGTCGGCGGCGTGCCCGGCAGCGGCAGTGGCACCTATGTGATCACGCGCGACGCGGCCGGGGGCGGGCGCATCAAGCTGGACGGCACGGGCTCGATCCACAGCCCGGTGGGCACCTTCTCGGCCACGATCTACGAGACCCTGACGCTGACCCCGGCCGCCGGCTGCTGAGCGCGCCGGCACCGCCAGCTCAGAACTTGCGCACCTCGATGCGGTTCTTCTGCAGCGCGTAGCCCAGCTGGCGCGGCGTGACGCGCAGCAGCCGGGCGGCCTTGGCCTGCACCCAGCCGCACTGCTCCATCGCCCAGATCAGCCGCTCGCGTTCGCCCTCGGGCGGCACGGAACCGGCCCCGCCGGCGCGCGGGCCGGCGGCCCCCGGCAGGCTGTGCGTCGGCCCGATGCGGGTGACGCCGTCGTCCGGCGCATGCTCCGGCACCGGCTCGTGGTGGACCGGTGGCGGCGGCGCCAGCGCCGCGACCGCTGCCACGGCATCGGCCTTGTCGAGGAAGTGCAGCGTCTGCGTCAGGCAGCGGTTCTGCTTGCAGGGGAAGGCGAAGTCGCGGATCGTGTCGCCGGCCACCATGGTGGCGGTGCGTTCGATGCAGTTCTCCAGCTCGCGCACGTTGCCGGGCCAGTAGCAGCTGGTCAGCACCTTCATCGCCTCGGGCGAGACCCTCAGCTGGCGCCGGTTCTCCTTGTTGAAGCGGTCGATGAAATGCGCGACCAGCAGCGGGATGTCCGCCCGCCGCTCGCGCAGCGGCGGCAGGAAGATCGAGACCACGTTGATGCGGTAGTACAGGTCGGCACGGTATTCGCCGCGCTGCACCATCTTCTCGAGGTCGCGGTTGGTCGCGCAGATCAGCCGCACGTCCACCTTCACCGCCTTGCTGCCGCCGACGCGCTCGAACTCGCGCTCCTGCAGCACGCGCAGCAGCTTGGCCTGGAACGACGGCGAGATGTCGCCGATCTCGTCGAGGAACAGCGTGCCGTTCTGCGCCAGCTCGAAGCGGCCCTTGCGGTCGCCCGTCGCGCCCGTGAACGCGCCCTTCTCGTGGCCGAACAGCTCGCTCTCGAGCAGCGTCTCGGTCAGCGCCGCGCAGTTGACCTTGATGAACGGCCCGTCCTTGCGCGGGCTGCGGAAGTGGATCGCCCGGGCGATCGCCTCCTTGCCGGTGCCGCTTTCGCCACGCAGCAGCACGGTGGCGCGCGACGGTGCCGCCCGGTGCACCTCCTCGAACACGCGCTGCATCGTCGCCGAATCGCCGATCACGTCGTCCAGCGCATGCCGACCGCGCGGCTCGCGCTGCAGGGCCTTCTGCAGGCGGGTCTTCTCGCGCTGCAGCCGCTCGTGCTCGTCGCGCACCGCGTCGTGCAGCTGCGCGGCCTGCGCGAGCAGCGACGCGACCATCGTCAGGATGCGCTGGTCGTCCGACAGCCGCGCGCCGCCGCGCACCTCGCGCTGCGCGGCCAGCGCGCCCAGCACCGCCTTGTCGGTCTTCAGCGGCACGACGACGAAGGCCAGCATGTGCCCTTCCTGCGGGCTGAAGGCCCCGGTGCGGTCGATGAACTCGGTGGCCTGCGCGACATCCGGCACGACGACCGGCATGCCCGACGCGAAGACATGCCCGATCACCCCTTCCCCGGACAGCCAGTGGCCGCGCTGCTCCTGCGCGCGCGAGAGTCCCGCCGAGCTGTGCACCTTCAGCACGCCCTCATCCGGGTCGGCCAGCACGATCATCGCGCGCGGCAGCTCGAGGTGCGCCGCCAGGACGTTCAGCGCGGCGCGGAAGGTCCGGTCGATGTCCAGCGACGCGGTCAGGATGCGGCAGATCTCGTAGACGGTGATCAGCTCGACGTGGGAACGCTGTTCGTGGGTCGTTCGGCTCAGCATGACGCACCTCCGTGGACGGCTCGACGGCGCGCCTGCGGTGCAGGCGGATGCGCCCTGGTGCCGGAATGCATCGCCCGCGGGCATTGCGGGGAGAACCGCGGCCGACACGCTGGCGGGGTGCAAGAAGCACGCCGGAAAGGGACCTGGTGCGCGTAACGAATGGCGCGTTTGATGTGGGTCAATGGGTCGTCGCGTGGGCCTGCAACTGCCGCTCGAGTTCGCGCACGTGCTCGGACTCCTCGTCGGCGAACGCCTGCGCGATGCGCTGCAGTTCGGCGTCGGCGGTGCTGGCGGCGATCAACGCGTAGTACGCGTGCCCGCGGCGCTCGCCGTCGAGCGCCAGGCGCAGCGCTTCCTGGACGCCCATCAGCGCATCCACGCCGGCCCAGTCGGCCATCTCGGGCGAGGTGCCGTCGGGCCAGTCGTATTCGTGCGCCGCCAGCGGCGGCAGCTTGCGGAAGCCCCCGCGCGCCATCGCGTCGGACAGGTGCAGTCGCGAGTAGTGCGCCATGCGCGTGAAGAACAGCGCCAGTTCGCGGTTGCCCTCGGTGCCCATCGCCGCGGCCAGCTCCTCGTAGCGGCGCGCGGCCTCGCGCTCGAGCGCGACGGCATGGGCCAGGAAGTATTCGACGGAGTTCATGCGCTCGCTTTCAACGGCCTCGCAGAGCTCGGCCGGTTCGACAGGCGCGCGTCCGTCCGCAGGGACGGCCGCACGTCCGGCCTCGTTCCACGGCCTCGCAGAGCTCGGCCGGTTCGGCAGGCGCGCGTCCGTCCGCAGGGACGGCCGCACGTCCGGCCTCACCCAAACTTGAACAGGATGCCGTGGCCGCCGCGGGGGTACTCCCAGGCCACGTTGGTGTGTTCGGTGCAGATCACGCGACAGCTGCCGCACTCCAGGCAGCCGTCGGTGATGAGCGTCACCGATCGGTTGCCCTCGGCCTTGTAGCAGGCCGCCGGGCAGACGAAGGTGCAAGCCTGCGAATCGCAGTCGTTCTTGCAGACGTCCGCGTCCTTGATGCGGATGTGCGGCCGGCCGTGGTCGACCTTGTAGCGGTTCTGGAAGAGTTTCTCTTCGACATTCACGGTGATCATCGGAAAGCCCTCCACAGCTTGAACGCATCACCCACGAGGCCGCGCCAGCGGCGGGCCGCCTTGAAACTGCCGAAGATCTCGCGCTCCTTGGTCTTCTTGTCGACGCCGTCGACGGTGAACATCGTCTTGGCGGCGCGGTTGACCAGCGCGGGGTAGGTGCTGAAGAACTGCGGGCTCTGGTGCAGCACCTGCGGCATGTCGCGGTACTTGTGCAGATCCTTCATCACGAAGCTGTCATCGAGCCGCTCCTTGTAGGCCTTGAGCGTCTTCTCGCTCATCGGCCGGCCGGCAGCCTTGGCGGCGATCACGGTCTCGGCGGCCAGACGCCCGGTGGTCATCGCCAGGTTGCTGCCCTCGCGGTGCGCGGCATTCACGAAGCCGCCCGAGTCGCCGACGATCAGCCAGCCTTCGCCGTAGACCTTGGGCACGGCATGGAAGCCGCCCTCGGGGATCAGGTGCGCGCAGTACTCCTTCATCTCGCCGCCTTCGATCAGCGGCGCGATGCTCGGGTGGCGCTTGAGCCGCTCCAGCAGCGCGTACGGCGAGGTCCGCTGCGGGTTGGCCTTGAAGTCGCTGAGCATGCAGCCCACGCCGATGGTCAGCGAATCCTTGTTGGTGTAGAGGAAGCCGGTGCCGACCATGCCTTCGGTGACCGTGCCCATCATCTCGATGACCACGCCCTCCTCTTCCTTGACGTTGAAGCGCTGCTGGATCACCTCCTCGGGCATGAAGAGGATCTCCTTGACGGCGAGCGCGACGTTGCCGGCCTTGATCTCGCCGTGGAAGCCGGCCTTGCGCGCCAGCGTCGAGTTGACGCCGTCGGCCAGGATCACCACGTCGGCGTACACCTCGCCGCCCTTGCGGTCGCAGCGCACGCCGATGCAGCGGTTGCCGTCCATCAGCAGTTCCTCGACGGTGGTCTCGCAGATCAGCAGCGCGCCGGCTTCGCGCACCTTCGCGCTGAACCACTTGTCGAACTGGGCGCGGATGATGGTGTAGCGGTTGTAGGGCGGCTTGTTGTAGTCGTCGCTGCGGTAGTGCGTGCCGACGAAGCTCGTGTCGTCCAGCACCCAGATGCGCTGTTCGATGATGTGGCGCTCCAGCGGCGCGTCCTCGCGGAAGTCGGGGATGACCTTTTCCAGCGCATCGGCGTACAGGATCGCGCCCTGCACGTTCTTGCTGCCCGGGTACTCGCCGCGCTCGATCTGCAGCACCTTCAGGCCGGCCTTGGCCATCGTGTAGGCCGCCGTGTTGCCCGACGGCCCCGCGCCGACGACGATCGCATCGAACTTCTCTGCCATCTCGTTCTCCTTCAGGCGACCTTGCGAATGCGCTTGTCCAGATGGGTGCGGAACGCCTGCGTCAGCACCGGCAGCACCTGCATCGCGTTGCCGACGATGCCGTGGTGCGCGAAGTCGAAGATCGGCGCGTTCGGGTCGGTGTTGATCGCGACGATCACGTCCGAGCCCTCCATGCCGACGCGGTGCTGGATCGCCCCGCTGATGCCGGCGGCGATGTAGAGCTTGGGCCGCACCGTCTTGCCGGTCTGGCCGACCTGGCGCTCCGCCTCGGTCCAGCCGGCCTGCACGACGGCGCGCGTCGCACCGACCTCGGCGCCGAGCACCTTGGCGAGCTCCCAGACGAGCCGGAAGTTCTCGGCGTTCTTCAGCCCCTTGCCGCCGCTGATGATGATGTCGGCATAGGCCAGGTTGACGGTGTTGCGGTTGGCGTCCGGGATGAAGTCGAGCAGCTTGGTGACGATGTCGGCCTCGACCATGCCCAGCGGCATCTCGACGATGTCGCCGCCGCGCGTCTCGTCACGGCGCGGCATCGACATCACGCGCGGGCGCACCGTGGCCATCTGCGGGCGGTAGGCCAGCGTCATGATCGTGCACAGCAGCGAGCCGCCGAAGGTCGGGCGTGTCGCGGCGAGCGCGCGGCCGTCGATGTTCAGCTCGGTGCAGTCGGCCGTCAGGCCGGTGCCCAGCGTCGTCGCCACCGAGCCGGCCAGGTCGCGGCCCATGGTGGTCGCGCCCAGCAGCATGATCTCGGGCTGGAACTTGTTGACGAGGTCGGTCAGGCCCTTGGTGAAGGGCTCGTTGCGGTAGCCCTTGAGCACCGGGTCGCGCACGACGTAGCAGCGGTCCGCGCCGTAGGCGTAGGCCTCCTTCGCGAACGCGTCGAGCGCCTCGTCGGGGCCGCCCAGCAGCACGCCGGCCACGTCGACCTGCAGCTTGTCGGCCAGCTTGCGGGCCTCGCCCATCAGTTCCCAGCTGACCGGGTGCACGTGCCCGCGGTCGTGCTCGATGAACACCCAGACGCCCTTGTAGGCCTTCAGGTGCTCGGGCAGTTCGGTGCTGCGGCCGCTGCGGCCGGCCGTCTTGAGCGCACCACCGGCGGCGCCGGCAGCGGGCTTGGCGGGTTCGCTCATCGTGGGCTCCTCAGGCGGACAGGCGCTCGACGGTCTCTTCCTCGAGCGTCGGATGCGTGGTGAAGATCTTCTGAATCAGGTTCAGGCAGACGTCCTGCGGGTTCGAGTCCGCCACCACCTGCACATCGGCCTTCTCGGTGCGAGGCGTCGGCCCGAACACCTTGCTGACGATGGTCGGGCTGCCCTTCAGGCCGATCTTGGTGAGGTCCTCGATGCCGGCGTCGTCCTTGTTCCACTTGCGCACGGGGCAGCGGCCGGCGCGAAGCATGTCGTCCATGCTCGCGAAGCGCATCTCGTTGGTGCCCTCGAGCATGGTGATCAGGCTCGGCAGCGTGGTGTCGAGCAGCTGCACGCCGCCCTCGGCGCGGCGCTCGACGCGGATGCGGCGCGCATCGAGGTCCACCTCGACGATGCGGCTCACGTAGGTCAGCAGGTTCAGCCCGAGGCGCTTGGCGATGCCGGGGCCGACCTGCGCGGTGTCGCCGTCGATGGTCTGCTTGCCGGTGAACACGAGGTCGACCGCCTGCTCCTGGCCGATGCGGCGGATCGCCGCGGCCAGCGCGTACGAGGTGGCCAGCGTGTCGGCACCGGCGAACGCGCGGTCCGTGACCAGGATCGCATCGGTGGCCCCGAAGCTGATGCACTTGCGCAGCGCGTCCTCGGCCTGCGGCGGGCCCATGCACAGCATCGTGACGCGGCCGCCGAACTGGTCCTTCAGGCGCAGCGCCTCCTCGAGCGCGAACAGGTCGTACGGGTTGACGATCGCCGGCACGCCCTGCCGCATGATGGTGTTGGTGACCGGGTGGACGCGGATCTGCGCCGAATCCGGCACCTGCTTGATGCAGACGACGATGTGCATGGGCCTCTCCCGGGCTAGGCGGCGCGCGGCAGGCGCCGCTCGGTCAGGCTCTGGCGCAGCGACTGCAGCTGCACGTGCTGCGTGCCCTGCGCGTCCTGGAACACCTTGAAGACCTTCTCCTGCTGCGCCGTCGAGGTCGTGAAGTCCTGGTAGGCGCGCGTCAGCAGCTCGCGGTAGCGGCGGAACAGCTCGACGTCTTCCAGCCCCGCCAGGCCCTCCGTCTTGTGCAGGTACTGGTAGAAGCGCTTCAGGATGTGCAGCCGGTTCACGTGCACCACGCGCTCGTCGTACGCGATGCCGAAGAACAGCAGGAAGTCCTCGGCGCTGGACAGCGCCTTCAGGCGTTGGATGAGGGAATCCATCGGCAGGTCTCCAGGTGAAAGCGCAGCAGGTCGTCGGCGCTGGGCTCGCGTTTGGTGGCCGCGGCGTGGGCGCGGATGCGCGCCAGCAGCGGGGCGACGTGATCGGGCGCTAGCGCGATGCCGAGCCGCGCGTAGCGGTCGACCACCGCGGCCGAGCCGCTGTGCTTGCCGAGCACGAGGCGGTGCGTGCGGCCGACCTCCTCGGGCGCGAAGGCTTCGTAGTTGCGGCGGTCCTTCAGCAGGCCGTCGACGTGGATGCCGCTTTCGTGGGCGAACACCGCCTCGCCGACGATGCTCTTGCCCGGCGCCACCGGCCGGCCCGAGGCGCGCGCGACCAGTTCGCTGATCGCCGGCAGGCGGG
Source organism: Piscinibacter sp. (assembly GCA_019635485.1). Lineage (GTDB taxonomy): Bacteria > Pseudomonadota > Gammaproteobacteria > Burkholderiales > Burkholderiaceae_C > Piscinibacter. The sequence goes on from JAHBZL010000017.1 coordinate 12,747, forward strand.
TCGTGTCGATGCCGCACTCGATGTCGTACAGATGGCGCGCGGCCATCGCGATCTCTTCAAGCGCCGCGTTGCCGGCGCGCTCGCCCAGGCCGTTGACGGTGGTGCTGGCATGCGTGGCGCCGGCGCGCAGCGCGGCCAGCGTGTTGGCGGTGGCCAGGCCGAGGTCGTTGTGGGCGTGGATCTCGATCGCCAGGTCGGTCTCGCGGCGCAGGCCGGCGATCAGCGCGTGGGTCTGGAACGGGTCGAGCAGGCCCAGCGTGTCGGCGATGCGCACCCGCACCGCGCCGTGCGCCTGGGCGGTCTCGACGGCCCGTGCCAGGAAGGCGGGGTCGGCGCGCGTCGCGTCCTCGAAGCCGACGCTGACGGTCGCACCGGCATCGGCGGCGCGGTCGACGAAGCGGCGGATCGTGGCCAGCGCCCAGTCGCGGTCGCGCCCGAGCTTGCGCGCGAGCTGGATGTCCGAGACCGGCACGGCCAGGTGCACGAGGTCCGCATCGCAGGCCAGTGCGGCGGCGAGGTCCGCCTCGGCCATCCGGGCCCAGACCATCGTGCGCGCGTGCTGCACGGAGGCGACGATGGCGCGGATCAGCTCGACCTCGTGCGCGCCCATCACCGGGATGCCGACTTCCATCTCGGGCACCCCGGCCTCGTCGAGCGCGCGCGCGATCGCGAGCTTCTCGTCGTCACTGAACGCGACACCGGCGGTCTGTTCGCCGTCGCGCAGCGTGGTGTCGTTGATGGTCAGCATGAGGGCGCTTCCGCAAGTGGTGTGCCACCGGACCGACGTTGCCAAGTCCTTGCTGCACAAGCACTTTTCGATTGCACCCGACCGTGTGGCGAATGTCGGGTTGACGACAGCCGCACGGTCGGTACCGGCGGAGCGGCGTCAAACGACAACGGCGCGTGGTTCGCACCACGCGCCGTCGGGGATCGCACGCGACTCAGAAGCTGTGAATGAACCCGGCGCGCCCGAGCGGGCCGACAGAACGCGGCCAATCTAGGCGCAAAGCACAGCCATAGCTCGTGCTATGGCGAGCATTTGCAACGACGAGTGGCCGTGTTCTGGCCGGACGAGCGGGCGTGGCGGGTTCGTTCACAGCTTCTCAGTGCTCGCGGGCGTGGTTCTTCGAATAGCGCGGCAGTTCGACCACGAGCTCCGGGCCCTTCACCTTGACGCAGCAGGCCAGGCGCGACTGCGCGTCCAGGCCCCAGGCATCGTCGAGCTGGTCTTCCTCTTCCTCGTCGGCCGCGGCCACGAATTCGGCACCCGAACGCAGGTGCACGTGGCAGGTGGCGCAGGCACACACCTTCTCGCAGGCATGTTCGATCGCGACGCCGTGCTCGAGCAGTTCGTCGACCAGCTTGCGGCCGGCCTTGGCGTCGAACTCGGTCCCCGCGGGGCACAGGTCAGGATGCGGCAGCACCTTGACGCGGGTGGTGGCGCGCACCGGCGCCGCGGTCGGGGTGGCGGGCTTCATGCAGCGAGCTGGTCAACGCGCTGGCCGGCGAGCGCCTCGCGCACACGCGCGTCCATGCGTTTCGCGGCAAACGGCGTGGTGGCCTGGTTGAGCGCTTCGGTGGCATCGCGCAGCGCCAGGCGCAGGTCGCGCCGCTCCTCGAGCGAGCTGCCCTCGCCCGCCGCGCAGTGCTCGAGCAGGTCGGCCACCGACTGCATCGCGTTCAGGATGTCCCACTGCTCGCGCGGCTGCAGCAACGCGGCGCCGTCCTGGTGCAGTGCGGAGTCGGTGGCATCGAGCAGGCGGCGCGCGTCGATCTCGGCCTCGCGCAGCATGCGCGCCGCCGCGTCGATTTCCGCACTGCCCAGCGCGTCCTGCAGCATGCCCGCCACCGCTTCGGGCGCCAGACCGTAGCTGGGTTTGACCTCGACATGCGCCTGCACGCCGCTGGTCTGCTCGACGGCGCCGACCGACAGCAGCCCGTCCGCGTCGATCTGGAAGGTCACGCGGATGCGCGCCGCGCCGGCCACCATCGGCGGGATGCCGCGCAGCGTGAAGCGCGCCAGCGAGCGGCATTCGCTGACCAGCTCGCGCTCGCCCTGCACCACGTGCAGCGCCATCGCGGTCTGGCCGTCCTTGAAGGTGGTGAACTCCTGCGCGCGTGCGGTCGGGATGCTGCTGTTGCGCGGGATGATCTTCTCGACCAGCCCGCCCATGGTCTCCAGCCCGAGCGACAAGGGGCTGACGTCCAGCAGCAGCAGCTCGCCGCCGTCGGCCCCCAGGCCGGCCCGGTTGCCGGCCAACTGGTCGGCCTGGATCGCCGCGCCCAGCGCGACGGCCTGGTCCGGATCGATGCCGGTGAACGGCGTGCGGCCGAACAGCTCCGCCACCGCGGCCCGCACGGCCGGCATGCGGGTCGAACCGCCCACCAGCACGACGCCGTTCACGTCGGCCGGCCGGAGCCTGGCGTCGCGCAGCGCGCGCCGGACCGGCCCGAGCGTGCGCTCGACGAGGTCACGCGTCAGGTCGTCGAACAGCGCGCGGTCGACCGTCAGCGCCTCCGTCAGGCCATCGCTGCGGCGGCACTGCATGCGCACCTCGCTCTGGTCCGTCAGCGCCTCCTTGGCAGCCCGCGCCGCGGCGTGCAGCACGCCGATGTCGGCGGCTCCCCAGATGCCACCCGTCGCGGCGGCAAACCACGACGCGAGGCGGTGGTCGAAGTCGTCGCCGCCGAGCACCGGGTCGCCACTGGTCGAGACGACCTCGAACACGCCGCGCATCAGGCGCAGCACCGAGACGTCGAAGGTCCCGCCGCCGAGGTCGTAGACGACGTACAGCCCCTCCTCCGCCTGGTCCAGGCCATAGGCCACGGCGGCGGCGGTCGGTTCGTTCAGCAGGCGCAGCACGGTCAGGCCGGCCTGCGCCGCGGCGTCCTTGGTCGCCTGGCGCTGCGCGTCGTCGAAGTAGGCCGGCACGGTGATCACCGCGCCAACGAGCGCGCCGCCGAGCGCCGCTTCGGCCCGCTCGCGCAGCGCCCGCAGCACCTGCGCGCCGACGTCGACCGGGCTCTTGATGCCCTGGCGCGTGCGCACGCCGACCGCGCTGTCGGAGATCGCCTCGACAGCGTACGGGAAGGATGCGGGGTTGACGTCGGCGAGCGCGCGGCCGATCAGCCGCTTGGCGGAGGCGACCGTGTTCAACGGATCCCCGGCGGCACGCTGCTGCGCCTCTGCGCCGACCTGCACGGCGCCGGCCTCGCCGTAGTGCACCACCGACGGGAGCAGCATGCGCCCCTGCGCGTCCGGCAGCACGATCGCCTCGGCGCTGCGCACCGTGGCCACCAGCGAGTTGGTCGTGCCGAGATCGATGCCGACCGCGAGGCGGTGCTGGTGCGGTGCCGCGGCCCGGCCCGGTTCGGCGATCTGCAGCAGGGCCATGTCGGCTCCCGGCGGCCTAGACCGCGAACGACTCGCCGCAGCCGCAGGTGGCGCTGGCGTTCGGGTTGTTGAACTTGAAGCCCTCGTTCAGGCCCTCGCGCACCCAGTCGAGCTGCGTGCCGTCGATCATCGGCAGGCTCTTCGCGTCGACGAACAGCTGCACGCCCTCGCTCTCGAATGCAGCGTCCTCGTCCAGGGCCGCGTCGGCGAACTCCAGCGCGTAGGCATAGCCGGAGCAGCCGCTGGTCTTGATCGCCAGCCGCAGCCCGACCCCGCCGCCGCGCTTGGCGAGCGCCTTGCGGATCTGCGTGGCCGCCTTGGGAGTCACGGTGATCGGCATGGCCGCCTCCGTCAGACCGAAAACGAGCTGCCGCAGCCGCAGGTGCTGGCCGCGTTCGGATTGCGGATCACGAAGCGCGCGCCCTCGAGGTTGTCCTCGTAGTCGATCTCCGCGCCCATCAGGTACTGCAGGCTCATCGCGTCGACCACCACGGTGATCGGCCCGCGCTCGACGCGGATGTCGTCGTCCTTCTTCTCGTCGTCGAAGGCGAAGCCGTACTGGAAACCCGAGCAGCCGCCGCCGGTGACGAAGATGCGCAGTTGCAGAGCGGGGTCGCCCTCCTCCGCCAGCATCTCGGCGACCTTGCCGACGACGCTGTCGCTGATCCTGATCGGCTCGGCGCCCTCGGGCAGCACGGGCGGCACGAAGGTGCCGGCGGCGAGCGGGTTGCTGGTCGAGCACGACGAGGCGGCGGACCCTTGGGACTGGCAGCTGGACATGCGGTTCTCCTTGCGGGGTTTCAGGCGGCGCTCGCCACCGGCACGACCGGTGCGGCGGGCGCGCAGGCGTTGTGCTCGAGCACGGTGTCGTGGCGCGTGCGGTAGTCGGATACCGCGGCCTTGATCGCGTCCTCGGCGAGGATCGAGCAGTGGATCTTCACCGGCGGCAGCGCCAGCTCCTCGGCGATCGCGGTGTTCTTGATGGCCAGCGCCTGGTCCAGCGTCTTGCCCTTGACCCATTCGGTGACCAGCGAGCTCGACGCGATCGCCGAGCCGCAGCCATAGGTCTTGAACTTCGCGTCCTCGATCACGCCGGTCGCCGGGTTGACCTTGATCTGCAGCTTCATCACGTCGCCGCAGGCCGGTGCGCCGACCATGCCGGTGCCGACCGCCGCATCGCCGGATTCGAAGCCGCCGACGTTGCGCGGGTTCTCGTAGTGGTCGATGACCTTGTCGCTGTATGCCATATGTCGCTCCGTTGATCAGTGTTCGGCCCACTGGATGGTGGCGAGGTCGATGCCCGCCTGATGCAGGTCCCACAGCGGGCTCAGCGTGCGCAGCCGTTCCACCGTGGCGGTGACCTGCGCGATCGCGCGGTCGACCTCGGCCTCGGTCGTGAAGCGTCCGACCGAGAAGCGGATCGAGCTGTGCGCCACCTCGTCCGACAGACCCAGCGCGCGCAGCACGTAGCTCGGCTCCAGGCTGGCCGAAGTGCAGGCCGAGCCGGACGACACCGCGATGCCCTTCATGCCCATCAGCAGCGACTCGCCCTCGACGAACTGGAAGCTGATGTTCAGGTTGTGCGGCACGCGCTGTTCGAGGTCGCCGTTGACGCGCACCTCGGGGATGGCCTGCAGGCCCGCCAGCAGCCGGTCGCGCAGCGCGCGGATGCGCTCGTTCTCCGTCGCCATCGATTCCCTGGCGAGGCGGTAGGCCTCGCCCATGCCGACGATCTGGTGCGTCGGCAGCGTGCCCGAACGCATGCCGCGCTCGTGGCCGCCACCGTGGATCTGCGCCTCGATGCGCACCCGCGGCTTGCGCCGCACGACCAGCGCGCCGATGCCCTTGGGGCCATAGGTCTTGTGCGCCGACAGGCTCATCAGGTCGACCGGCAGCGCGGCGAAGTCCAGCGGAATCTTGCCGGTGGCCTGCGCCGCGTCGACATGGAACAGGATGCCGCGCGCGCGGCACAGCCGGCCGATCGCCGCGATGTCCTGGACCACGCCGATCTCGTTGTTGACGGCCATCACCGAGACCAGGATCGTGTCGGGCCGCAGCGCGGCCTCGAGCACGGCCAGGTCGACGAGGCCGTTGTCCAGCACGTCGAGGTACGTGACCTCGAAACCCTCGCGCTCGAGTTCGCGCATCGTGTCGAGCACCGCCTTGTGCTCGGTCCTCACGGTGACGAGGTGGCGGCCCCGGGTCTTGTGGAACTGCGCCGCGCCCTTGATCGCGAGGTTGTTCGATTCGGTGGCGCCGGAGGTCCAGACGATCTCGCGCGGGTCCGCGCCGATCAGCGCCGCGACATGCTCGCGGGCGATCTCCACCGCCTCCTCCGCGGCCCAGCCGTAGGCGTGGCTGCGCGAGGCGGGGTTGCCGAACTGCTCGTACAGGTACGGCACCATCTGCTGCACGACCCGCGGGTCGACCGGCGTGGTCGCCGCGTAGTCCAGGTAGATCGGCTTGCTGCTGGCCAGGTCCATCGCGTTCGCTCCCTCGTGGGCAGACGGAACGCTGCATCGCAGCAAGCGTGCCAGCACCGCCTCCGGCCGGAAAAGCAAGCCGCATCAGTCACTTGGTGCCACCCTCCCGAAAGCGCGGTGCGCCGGAGCGGAAGACTGCTGTGCGGTTTGTCGGATGTGCGACGCCGCCGCTCATAGGCCCCGCCAATGACCGACATTGACCCGTTCAACCCTGCGATTGCTGCAGCGCACACATAATATCGACCATGGTATCCCGTTAGACCCTAACTATCAAAGGAAATACGATGTCGCTGATCAACACCGCTGTCGCCCCGTTCAAGACCAACGCCTTCCACAACGGCAAGTTCGTCGAGGTGACCGAGCAGACCCTGAAGGGCCACTGGTCCGTGCTGATCTTCATGCCGGCCGCGTTCACCTTCAACTGCCCGACCGAGGTCGAGGACGCTGCCGAGCACTACGACACCTTCAAGTCCCTCGGCGCCGAGGTCTACATCGTCACCACCGACACGCACTTCGCGCACAAGGTGTGGCACGAGACCAGCCCGGCGGTCGGCAAGGCCAAGTTCCCGCTGGTCGGCGACCCGACGCACGCGCTGACCCGCGCATTCGGCGTGCACATCGACGAAGAAGGCCTGGCGCTGCGCGGCACCTTCGTGATCAACCCCGAGGGCGTGATCAAGACCGTTGAGGTGCACGACAACGCGATCGCGCGCGACGTCAAGGAAACGCTGCGCAAGCTGCAGGCCGCCCAGTACGTCGCCAAGAACCCGGGCCAGGTGTGCCCGGCCAAGTGGCAGCAGGGCGCGAAGACGCTGACGCCGTCGCTGGACCTGGTCGGGAAGATCTGACGGCCCACCCCCGGAGCGCCTGACGGCGCTCCCCCTCAAGGGGGCACCGCGAGCGGACCGGCGGAGCCGGATCCGCCGCGGTCGCTTGATTCACACCGAGCCCAAGACACGACCATGCTGGACGACACCCTGAAGACCCAACTCGCGGCCTACCTGCAGCGCGTGACGCAGCCGGTCGAACTGGTGGCCTCGCTCGACGAGCGCGACGCCTCGGCCGAGATGCGCGAACTGCTGTCGGAGATCGCCGCGCTCAGCTCGCTGATCACGGCCCGTTTCGACGGGCAGGACGCGCGCAAGCCCTCGTTCTCGATCAGCCGCGCCGGCGCCGACATGGGCGTGCGCTTCGCGGCGATCCCGATGGGCCACGAGTTCACCTCGCTGGTGCTGGCGCTGCTGCAGGCCGGCGGCCACCCGCCCAAGCTCGAGGCCGAGGTGATCGAGCAGATCCGCACGCTCGACGGCGATTTCACCTTCGAGACCTACATGTCGCTGACCTGCCACAACTGCCCGGACGTCGTGCAGGCGCTGAACCTGATGGCGGTGCTGAACCCGCGCATCCGGCACGTGGCGATCGACGGCGGGCTGTTCCAGGACGAGGTCGAGCAGCGCCAGATCATGGCCGTGCCGATGGTGTTCCTGAACGGCCAGCCGTTCGGTTCGGGCCGCATGGAAGTCGGCGAGATCCTCGCCAAGATCGACACCGGCGCCGCGGCGCGCGACGCCGCCCGGCTGGCGAAGAAGGACGTGTTCGACGTGCTGGTCGTCGGCGGCGGCCCGGCCGGCGCGGCGGCGGCCGTCTACGCGGCGCGCAAGGGCATCCGCACCGGCATCGTCGGCGAGCGCATGGGCGGCCAGACGCTGGACACGCTGGGCATCGAGAACTACATCTCGGTGCTCGAGACGCAGGGACCGAAGTTCGCCGCCGCGCTGGAGGCGCATGCCAAGGCCTACGGCGTGGACCTGATGAACGGCCAGCGCGCCACGCAGCTCGACGTGCCGGCCGCCGGCGCGCCGATCGCGGTGACGCTGGACAACGGCGCGGTGCTGCAGGGTCGCACGGTGATCCTCGCCACCGGCGCGCGCTGGCGCAACGTCAACGTGCCGGGCGAGGCCGAGTACCGCAACAAGGGCGTGGCCTACTGCCCGCACTGCGACGGCCCGCTGTACAAGGGCAAGCGCACCGCAGTGATCGGCGGCGGCAACTCGGGCGTCGAGGCGGCGATCGACCTCGCCGGCATCGTCGAGCACGTGACGCTGGTGGAGTTCGCCCCGGCGCTGAAGGCCGATGCGGTGCTGGTCGAGAAGGTGAAGAGCCTGCCGAACGTGAGCGTGGTGCTGAACGCGCAGACCACCGAGATCGTCGGCGACGGCCAGAAGGTCACCGGCCTGCGCTACAAGGATCGGGCGGACGGCCGCGAGCACCTCGTCGAGCTGGCCGGCGTGTTCGTGCAGATCGGCCTGGTGCCCAACACCGAATGGCTGAAGGGCACGCTGGAGCTCTCGAAGTACGGCGAGATCATCGTCGATGCGAAGGGCGCGACCAGCCTGCCGGGTGTGTTCGCCGCCGGCGATGCGACGACGGTGCCCTACAAGCAGATCATCATCGCCGCCGGCGATGGTGCGAAGGCGGCGCTGTCGGCCTTCGACCACCTGATCCGGCATTCGACTCAGGGCTGAGCGGCCACCATCACCGCATAGGCCTTGAACACGGCCGTGGCGGGCGCGCCGACCTTCAGGTCGAGCGCCTCCACGCCCTCGTTCGTCACGCTCGCGGTGAGGGTCGGCCCGCCCGGCAGGGTCAGCACGACGAGCGAGGACACTGCCCCACGCTCGATGCGCGAGACCGTGCCCGCCAGCTGGTTGCGTGCCGAAAGCTGCCAGCCGGCGAAGTCGGTCACCAGCACGATCGCCGAGGCCTTGATCAGCGCGATCGCCTCCTTGCCCTTCCTGAGCTTCAGGCGCTTGGCCGCTGCCGCGGTCATCGTCGCCGTGATCTCCTCGCCGCTCTTCAGCGCGATCGTCACCGTGGCCGACACCGGACCGGATTCGATGGCCGCAACGGTGCCGGCAAACTGGTTGCGTGCGGTGGTCTTCATCGACATTCTCCTGAGCAGGCCCGCGAGGGCTGGAAGTTCGGCGAGGCGCGCCTCCTGCTGGCGCAGGAACTCGCGCTGATCGGCTTGCAGCCGGCGCCACGCGTCGAGCAGCGCCAGCGCGGCCGGCGTCAGCACGGTGCCGCCGCCGCCGCTGCCGCCGGTGGCGGTCTCGAGCAGCGGCTCGTTGGCCAGGTTGCAGGCGCTCTCCAGCATCAGCCAGGCGCCCTTGTAGGACAGGCCCGTCGTGCGCGCGGCGCGGTTGATCGAGCCGGTGGCGGCCAGCGCCGTGAGCAGCGCGAAGAAGCGCGCGTCGAGCCGGCCGGCCAGCTTCAGTTCCGCCGTGATCAGCGCACCGCCGCTCATCGGCCCGTCACTCCATCAGCGCCACGGTCTTGACCTGCGCCCACACCGGCATGCCCTCGGCCAGTTCCAGCGCGTGGGCCGAGCGCCGCGTCAGGCGGGCCACGACCGGCGCGCGGCCGACGCGCACGCGCACGAGCACCAGCGCGGGATGCGCGTCGGGCGCGATCGTCTCGACGATGCCGCGCAGCTGGTTGCCGATGCTGGTGCCGGTCTGCGGCGTGCGGGTCAGGCTGACGTCGCGCGCCAGCAGACGCAGGCGCACGCGGCGGCCGACCGGCAGGCCATGGTCGCGCGCCCAGATGCTGCAGGCGCCCTGCTCCGCATCCAGCCGGGCCAGCTGCCACTCGGCGTCGCGCGCGCCGACCTCGGCGTCCAGCACGACGCCGGCGTCGTCGCCGAAGGCCACGGGCAGGTCCAGCCGCGCCAGCATGTCGGCCAGCGCGCCGTCGGCCAGCACGCGGCCCTGCTCCATCAGCACCAGGTGGTCGGCCAGGCGCGCCACCTCGTCGACCGCGTGGCTCACGTAGACGATCGGCAGGCCCAGCTGCTCGTGCAGCTGGTCCAGGTAGGGCAGCAGCTCGGCCTTGCGACGCGCGTCCAGCGCCGCCAGCGGCTCGTCCATCAGCAGCAGCCGCGGACTGGTCGCCAGCGCCCGCGCGATCGCCACCCGCTGGCGCTCGCCACCGGAGAGCGTGTCGGGCCGGCGTTTCATCAGGTCGCCGAGACCCAGCAGCTCGACCGCCCGGTCGAGCGCGATGCGGCGCTCGCCGCGCGCGACACGTTTCAGGCCATAGGCCAGGTTGCCGCGCACGTCCAGGTGCGGGAACAGCGCGGCCTCCTGGATCACGTAGCCGATCGCACGCCGGTGCGTCGGTTCGAAGCGCCGCGTGGCGTCGTCCTGCCAGACCTCGCCGCCGATCGACACCCGGCCCGCCGCGCGCTCCAGACCGGCGAGCGCGCGCAGCACCGTGGTCTTGCCGCAGCCCGAAGGGCCGAACAGCGCGCTGACGCCGCGTTCGGGCAGCGCGAGCGCCACGTCGAGCGAGAACCCCGCCCGGGCCAGCTGCAGCCGCGCCTCGATCACGCGGAACGCTCCGCACGGTCGACCGGAGGCCGGTTGACGGCGTACAGCGTCACCAGCACCACGAGCGCGAACACCACCATGCCGGCCGCCAGCCGGTGCGCCGCGTCGAACTCGCTGGCCTCGACGTGGTCGTAGATCGCCACCGACAGCACACGTGTGCGGTCGGGAATGTTGCCGCCGATCATCAGCACCACGCCGAACTCGCCTACCGTGTGCGCGAAGCCCAGCACGCTGGCGGTGACCAGGCCGGGGCGCGCGAGCGGCAGCGCGACGGTCGCGAAGCGGTCCCAGGGTCCGGCGCGCAACGTCGCGGCGGCTTCCAGCGTGCGCGGCGCGATCGCCTCGAAGGCCTGCTGCAGCGGTTGCACGACGAACGGCAGCGAGTAGATGACCGAGGCCACCACCAGCCCGGCGAAGGTGAACGGCAGGCGGCCCAGGCCGAGCGCCTCGGTGAGCCGCCCGACCGCGCCCTGCGGCCCCATCAGCAGCAACAGGTAGAAGCCGATCACCGTCGGCGGCAGCACCAGCGGCATCGCGACCACCGCCGCCAGCACCGGCTTGGCGCGCGAACGCATGCGCGCCAGCCACCACGCCAGCGGCGTGCCGACCAGCAGCAGCAGCAGCGTCGTGACGAAGGCGAGCTTCGCCGTCAGCCACACCGCGCTCCATTCGGCGGCCGACATCGCGCTTCAGCCTCCGTATCCGTAGTCGCGCATCACCGCCTTCGCGGCATCGCTCTTCAGGTAGTCCAGCAGCGCCGCCGCGGCGGGGTTCTTCTCGCCGGCCTTCAGCAGCACCGCGTCCTGCCGGATCGGGCTGTACAGCGACGCGGGCACGATCCACGCAGAGCCCGCCATCGGCTTACCCGGCACGCGGACCTGCGACAGCGCGACGAAGCCCGCCTCCGCATTGCCGGTCAGCGCGAACTGGTGGGCCTGCGCGATGCTCTCGCCGGTCACGAGGCGCGGCGCGAGTGCGTCCGACAGGCCGCGCGCCTTCAGCACCTCGAGCGCCGCGGCGCCGTAGGGCGCGACCTTCGGATTGGCGATCGCGAGGTGCCGGATGCGTTCGCTGCCCAGCACCGCGCCCTGCTCGTCGACGAAGCCCGGCTCGCGGCTCCACAGCACGAGGCGCCCGATCGCGTAGGTGAAGGCCGTCGCGGCCACGGCATGCCCTTCGGCGGCGAGCCGCTTCGGAGTCTCCGCGTCGGCGGCCAGCAGCACCTCGAACGGCGCGCCGGCGACGATCTGCGCGTAGAACTTGCCCGTCGCCCCGGTCGAGACCTTCAACACGTGCCCCGTCGCGGCGCGGAAGCCCTCGCCGATGCGGGCCATCGGCGCGGCGAAGTTGGCCGCGACGGCGACCGGCACCTCGCCGGCGCGGGCCAGCGCGGCGGCGGACAGGAAGGCGGCGCACAACAGCCGGCGCAACGATCGGTGCATGAGGGACTCCCGCGGCCTGTCGAGTCTACGACAATTGGTTATGTATTCAACTACACAACGCTGCGCGAGCAAGAACCGGACCGCGACACCGGCCCGGTCGCATCAGGCGGTGTAGGCGAACAGCGCCGGCTGCTCCCGGCGGTAGACGCGCAACCAGGACAGCGTGGCCGGCACCAGCGAGCGGGCGGCGAACCACGGCGCGTCGTCGTCCCCGGCGCCGCTGCCCCCGAGTGAGCGCACGATGGCCTGCCAGCCCGCCCAGTCGATCTCCGGCAGCGAGGCGCGCAGGTCCGGTGGCAGCCCGAGCAGCAGGTCGGCCATCAGGCGCAGCTGGCGCCGCACCTCGGCACGTGTCAGGCGCGAGCGGCGGAAATCGGCCTCCTCCAGGCCGTCGATCAGCACCAGCACGCCCTCCGCGGCCTCGTTGACGGCCTGCAGCATCGCGGCGCCGACGATCACGGCCCGTCCTCCGGGCCGAAGCACTTCGCGTGGTCGGTGCAGACCGCGCAGCTCGGCGACTTGCAGACGAACACCTCGGCGCGCTCGCACAGCTGCTTGTAGAGGAACTTCTTCCACTTCATGTCGGCCTGGTTCTTCGCGACCAGCGCGGGGAACCAGCGCCGCATCAGCGCCGTCAGCTCGGCGCGCGAGGCGAACTGCAGGTCCTGCCAGAGGTGGTTGTCGCCCAGCGAGGCCACCGCGACGGCCTCGGCCAGCGCCGCGATCTCGGCCGGCGTGCCGGCTTTCGCGTCCGCATGGTCGAGCAGCAGCGCGCGCAGGTCCTCGACCTCGTCCTCGCGCGTGGCGCGCCGTGCCGCGATGTGCGCGGGCACGGCCGCCAGCTCGCCGGGACCCGGGCCGTCGGCTATGACAGGGCGGCGGCGTGGGTGTAGCACTTCTTCGGGCAGATCTTCGAGCACGCGGTGCAGCCGATGCACAGCTCCTGGTGCGCGATGGTCATGACCTTCTTCTCGTACTCTTCCTCCTCGTCGCCGTCCGGATCGAGCGCGACGCGCTCGCCCTCGTCCGACAGCCCGACGAGCTCGAGCACACCGCGCGGGCAGACGCGGAAGCAGCGGCCGCAGCCGATGCACTTCTCCTCGTCGATGGTCTGGACGAAGGTCGGCGTCCAGGTGCTGCCCGACGGCAGCGTCACGGTGAAGGCCGTCATGTCTGTACCTCCGCGAGCGCCCGGCGCGCCGCCATCAGGGCTGCATGCGCCTCGTGCGCCAACTTCGCGACTTCGGGGATGCGCTCCCAGTTCGTGGGCAGCTCCTCGCTCAGGTCGTGCAGGTCCATCTTGGCCTGCGTGGCCCGGGCATTGAGCTTCTTGATCTCGGCCTTCAGGGCTTCGGCATCAGCCATAGGTGGCCACCTCGCGGTATTTCTCGATCATGTCGACACCTTCGCGGACCAGCTTGTTGCCCGCCTCGGCGAGCTTGGCGAGGCTCGGAAAGCCGAAGCGGTGCACGTCACGCAGGTGCCGGTTCACGACGATCAGCCGGCCGGCGGTCAGCACGGTGCGGCCGAAGCCTTCGTGGCTCATCTTCGTCATCGGCGAGACCATGCACTTGGTCGCGCGTTCGATCGCCAGGCCCACGGCGTTGTGGAACAAGTCCAGCCGCCACAGCGTCTCGGGATCGGGATCACCCATGATGGGCATCGCACGGCGCTGCTCGGCGCTCAGGATGAACGGCTCGAGCAGCTTCAGGTCGCTCTTGCCTTCCCAGGCGCCGTGCGTGTCCTGCGCGCGCAGCTGCTTGACCAGCTCGCGCACGAACTCGTCCTGCAGCAGCGCCTCGTCGCTCGGCGCGTCGGCCAGGGCGGTATCGGTCATGACTTCACCTCGTCGTCGTTCTCGAAATCGGTGTCGGGCGCGCGGTCCTTCAGCAGGGCCTTGCGCAGCCAGGGCGGCGGCGTGCCCTTCAGCACGTCCTGCAGCTTGTCCAGGATGTCCAGGATGGGTTCGGGCTGCGGCACCTTGATCGGGTGGATCTTGCTGGCCACGACGCGCGCGGCCGCCGAGCCGCCGATCGCCGCGACATAGACGATCGCGCAGTCCCGGATCGCGTCCAGCTTGGGCGCGAGCTTGTCCTCGTTGCCGTCCTCGGCGAGGTCCTCGCCGAAGCCGAAGTCCTGCACGAACGCGTACCCCTCGGGGCCGATCTCGTAGACGGCCAGGTGCTTGGCCCAGCCGAAGTGCGCGTCGACGCGCTGCTGGTCCTGGGTGGCGAAGGCGATCTTCATGCGCTCTCCTTTCGGGTGGCGGTCAGGCGCTGGCGGTGGCGGTCTCGCCGTCCGGCCGCGCCAGGCGTTCGATGCGGGCCGGCAAGTGGGCCACCGCCGCGAGCCGGGCGGCAGCGGGCAGCGGCCAGTCGTCCGGGCCATGGCGGTGGATCTGGTCCATCATCAGGTTGCCGACCTCGTAGACGAGGTTGCGCGTGCCGCGGTACAGCGTATGGCACACATGCGCATTGCCGACCCGGTCGAACATCGGGATGCCGAGGCGGAACAGCGGCTTGCCCAGCCGTTCGGCCGCCTGGCGGCCATGCGAGTGGGTCATCAGCAGGTCGCAGCCGGCGGCCGCGGCGCTGCGCTCGAAGTCCTCCAGGTCGCCGATCAGCACCTCGGCCGTGGGCAGCCGCTGCAGCAGCGGCGAGTGCGTCGTCGTGACGGCCACCGACAGCTCCACGCCCATCTCGGCGAGAAAGCTGCCGGTCGACCACAGCAGGTCGGGCTCGGCGGCGATCGCGAGCTTGACGTTGCCGAGGTGGAAGTGACCGTCGAGCATCGCGTCGACGAGCTGGCTGCGCTGGCGGCGCAGCTTCGCGGGCACCGGCCGGCCCGACAGCTCGGCCAGCGCCTGCACGAAGGCGTCGGCGGCGGTCAGCCCGGTGAGCCGGTCGAACAGCGTGAACGGCACGCCGCAGCGCTGCTCGAACGCCTGCGCCGCCGGCCGCATCTGCTCGCCGATCGCGAACGCATGCACCGCCGCGCCGAGCCCGCGCAGGTCCGCCAGTGGCGTGCCGCCGATCGTGGTGCCCAGCCACTGGTCGGGGATGTGCCCGTCCAGCGAGCCGGAGACGTCCGGCACGAAGAGCGGATGCAGGCCGAACAGTTCGACCACGTCGCGGATCTCCTCGAGATCGCCGGGCGTCAGGTGGCTGCCGGGCAGGATCGCGACGAGGCCTTCGCGCTTCGCGACGCCGGGCTCGGGCAGCGTCGAGACGAGCTTCTGCACGGCCTTGGCCCAGCCGTCCTGGAACGCGCCGACGTAGTCCGGCGTCGAGACGTACACCACCTCGGTATCGGCCAGTTCGGGATGCTTCTGCTTGGCCAGGCGGATGTAGGCGTCGACGTCGTCGCCCTTGGTCTCGGTCAGCCCGGTCGAGCAGATCGCGATGATCTGCGGCTGGGCACGGCTGCGGATGTTCAGCAGCGCGCGCTCGACGTTCTCGTAGCCGCCGAGGATGGTCGTGACCTCGTTCATCGCCGTCGTCTGCAGCGGGATCGCCTCCTTGAAGTGCCGCACCAGCAGCACCAGGCCGAACGAGGTGCAGCCCTGCGAGCCGTGCATCATCGGCATGCACGACGCCAGCCCCATGAAGGCGTAGCTCGCGCCCAGCGGCGCGCTCATCTTCAGCGGGTTGACCGTGCAGGCCTTCTTCGATTCGGTGACGAGGGCCATCTCAGATGCTCCCCTTCGGCGGCTTGCGGCCCTGATCGGACCACCCCCGTACGCGCTGCGCGCGCCCCCTCAAGGGGGCAACACCAGCGGCCCGGCAGAGCCGGATCCGCGGTGTTCGCTGGGTCCCGCAGCCGCTGGACGCGGCGCAGGAACGGCGAGCCCGCTCGCTGGACCTGGCCGAGTCGTGCCCGGGCGGGTGGCGGCGCGCGTGGAGGGCGCCGAGGAGCGCAGGACGCGCGGCCCGCGCGCGCCAGCGCGCCACGTGAACTGACTGGTCGCCGACTGTCCGAGCGCAGCGAACGCAGTGAGCGAAGCGAGTTGGGCGACCGGGCCGCGGGGCCGAGCACCGCAGGGAAGCCGGCGCGCAGCGCCGGCCGCCCGGGTCCGTGCGCCGCCACCCGCCTGGGTGCGGCTCGGCTCGCTCCACACCACGCAGGAAGCAGACGGCGAAGGACAGCAACGGGCCGGAAGCAGCCACTGGCATAGCCCCACGGCCCCGCAAGATCACCGCCGCCATGTCAGGCCCCCGCCGCGAGCAGCGCGTCGTGACTTTCCCACGGCGGCACCGTCCGCACCTGCTGCCACACCGGGTTGAAGAGCGCCTTGTGGATTTCCTCGACCATCGTCACCATGCCCTCGTAGCCGGCGAACGCGTGGTGGCGCTCCTGGTTGATGTCCATCCAGGGCATGCGCGCCTTCAGCGCCACGAACTGGCTGCGGCCGCCGCTGAGCATGATGTCGGCCTTGGCGTCGCGCAGCATCGCGTACATCTCGCGCGGCGACATGTCGTCGATCATGTGGGCGTCGTCGCCCATGATCTCCTTGATCTTCTCCTTGTCTTCCTTGGTGCTCTTCTTGACGCTGGTGCCGACCACCTCGAGCCCGGCCTCCTGCAGCGCCGACACCACCGACCAGCTCTTCACCCCGCCGGTGATCAGCAGCACCTTCCTGCCGGCGAGGTGCTCTCGGTAGGCACGGATGCGCTCCCAGGCGCGCGCCTCCTCGGCGGCGATCAACGCCTCGGTGCGGTCGCGCAGCGACGCGTCGGCGCCGCGCTCCACCAGCAGCCGCGCGATCTCGCGCAGCGTCGTGCTCATGTCGCTGATGCCGTAGAACGAGCCCTCGAAGTACGGGATGCCCCAGCGCTGCTGCATGCGCGTCGCGACGTTGATCATCGACTTGCTGCACACCATCATGTTGGCGCGCGCGCGGTGCGCCGAGGCGATCTCCTTGTAGCGTCCGTCGCCGGAGATGCACGAGAGGATGCGCACGCCCAGTGCATCCAGCAGCGGCTTGACCTGCCACAGCTCGCCGGACAGGTTGTACTCGCCGATGATGTTGAGGTCGTAGGGCGTCGTCAGCTCGGGCTCGACCGTGCCGATCACGTGGTCCAGCAGCGCCTCGGCGCCGAGCTTGTTGCCCAGGTTCTTCGGCCCCGCGAAGCCGGGCGAGTTGACCGGGATGACCGGCGTGCCGAACTTCTCGCTCGCCTTCCGGCAGACCGCCTCGACGTCGTCGCCGATCATCGCCGTCACGCAGGTCTGGTAGACGAACACCGCCGGCGGATTGACCTTCTCGACGACCTCGCGGATCGCCTTGAAGAGACGCTTCTCGCCGCCGTAGACGACATCGAACTCGTTGATGTCGGTGGTGAATCCGGTGCGGTAGGTCTGCGGGCCGGACGAGGCGCTGTGCCGGTTGTCCCACGAGTTGCCCTCGCAGGCGATCGGCCCGTGCACGAGGTGCGCGACGTCGACGATCGGCTGCAGCGCGATCTTCGCGCCGTCGAACGCGCAGCCGCCGGCCGCCGCACCCGGGTTGAGCTGCTTGGTGCAGCCCTTCTTGCGTTCCTTGTCCGACTTCTTCTGGTTGATCTCGCAGCCGGGCTCGTCGAAGACCTGGGCGATCTTGGCGTTGAGCGTGGCGGACATGCGAGCCTCCGGGTTCAGTTGCCAGGCTGCATTGCAGGTTCGGTGCCACGCCGCGCGGCGCCGGCTTCCCCTGTGGAATCAAGCACTTGGCACGAGGCCGAGGGGTCGGCGCCGATGGCGGATTTGCGACAAAGGCGACGTGCCGCCTCAGCCCGCCGGCGGCTTGTCCAGCGGCAGCGGCTCGCCGGCCCGGTGCAACGCGAGCCAGCGCTCCAGTTCGGCCACGTGCTGGCTTTCCTCGGCGACGAACTCGCGCGCAAAGCGGCGGATCTCGGGGTCGCCGGTGCGCTCCAGCACGTCCTGATAGAACGCGAGGCCGGCCGACTCGGCATCGAGGGCGACCTGCAAGGCCTGCTCGCGGCCGATCAGCGGGTCGGCGGCCCAGATCGCTGCCGTCTCCGGACTTTCGATGTCGGGCCACTCGAACTCCATCGGCCCGAGTTCCGGCAGATCGCGGAAGCCCGCGCGTGCCGTGGCCTCGGCCAGATGCATGCGCGAGAACGTGGCGAGGCGCCCGAACAACTGCCCGGCTTCGCGATTGCCGCTGGTCAGCATCGCCTCCGCGAGCTGCTCGAAGCGCCGCGCCGCCTCCTGTTCGAGCCGCACCGTGTGGGCCAGGAAGATTTCCACGCTGTCCATGTCTTCGCCTCCTTGTCGTTGACTCGGCCGCCGCGTCGACTTGTCGCAAGCGCGACAAGCTTGTCGCGCTTGCGACGCTGCACGACCGCTGCGCCGCCGGGCACGACTTCAAGCAGGAGGCGAGCCCGGCGCATCGCCTGCGCCTGGACGGTTGATGCAGATCAGCGATGAGTCGATCTGCGGTGGCGCAGGGCCGCTCGTATCGGCGCGGTTTGACGTGTGGCAAAGCGGCGCATCCGGCCCCGCGCCAAGCCGGCCGCTCGCGTCCCGGAGGGCACGCGGTTTGCGTTGCACGCTGCCCCATCGTCATGTTCTACCGAGGAGGCCCACCATGGCCAACGTCACGTTCTCGTCGCCGCTGATGCCGCGCGACGTCACGGTCTATGCCGTCGCCGGCGAACGCGGGACCCTGCTGGCCCTCGCGAAGGCGAACAACATCCCGATCCCCTTCGACTGCCAGGACGGCGAGTGCGGCTCCTGCCTGGTCGAGATCCGGCACTACGCGCCGCACGTGCGCGCCGGCATCGCGCTCACCGAAAAGGAGAAGGAGATGCTGCGGCAGCTCGGCAAGATCACCCGCCAGGAGATCATGGATGCCGAGGTCAACGACATGCCGCCGCGCCACCGCCTGGCGTGCCAGTGCTTCGTGCGCCACGAGGACATCGAGGTGCGCTTCGAGGGCGACGTGACCAAGCCGGTCCAGGGCCCGGCCCTGTCGCTGGCGGCGGCCATCTACAAGGGGGGTGCCGGCATCAGGACGCTGGACCAGTTCCTCAGCTTCGCGGTGGCCCTCGAGGAGGATGCCGCGCAGCACTACGAGCAGCTGGCCGCGGGCATGAAGGCCTGCGGCAACGACGACGTCGCCATGCTGTTCACGCAGCTCGCCGGCTACTCGCGCCTGCATCTGAAGGAGGCGCAGTCCAAGTGCCAGCGTTTCGACGCGCAGGTCAGCCTGCCGGCCAAGACGGCCTGGCCCGACAACGCGACGCCGGAGCGGACCTCGCTGTGGGAGGGCGACCCGGCCCTCAAGCGGCTCGATGCGCTGAAGGCCGCGCTGCAGGGCGAACGGCGCGGCTACGAGTTCTACTACGCGATCGCGCACACCACGAAGGACGAGGAGATCCGCCGCGTCGCGCGCGAGTTCGTCAAGGAAGAGGCCGAGCACGTCGAGAAGCTGAAGCAGTGGATCGAGCAGGAGGAGGCCGCGATGCGCGCGCGGGCAGCGAGTCCGAGCGCCGCCTGAGCCCTCGTCCACCCGGGCCGCGATCCGACCGGCGCGGCGCGGCGACATCCCGGCGCTGGCCGGGCAACGTGCGCGAGCTGGAGAACTGCATCGAACGTGCCGCCGCCATGGCGAGGGGCGACACGATCGGCCCGGGCGACGTCGCCTGTGCCAAGGAGCCCTGCTGAGCCATGCGCCGCCGCAGGGCAGGCCGCTGCGGCCCTCGTTAGGATGCGCCATGGCCCGGTCCGTTCAGCGCCTGCAGATTCCCACCCGCCGCCTGGCGCGCATCCTGGCACTGTGTGCCGGCGTCTGCGCGATCGCCGCGGCGGCGGCTGCCGCGCCGAAGACGGTCTGCACCATCACCGTCAACTCCGCCGACGAGAAGGAGGCCTTCCGCCGGTATCTGCCGGCATCGCGCTACCGTTTCGTCGAGCTGGTCGAGCCGGGCCGGCCCGACTGGCTCGCGTCCGCCTGCCGCGCCGGCGTTCGCTGCGACGTGCTGATCGTCTCGGGCCACTACGACGGCGCGAACGAGTTCTTCTCCGACCGGCTCGAGGCGCGCGAGTACCTGCCCGTCGCGGAGCTCGAGCGCGTCTCCTGCAGCGCCTCGTGTCCCGGCCTCTTCGAGCGCCTGCAGGAGGTCTACCTGTTCGGCTGCAACACCCTGAACCCGGCGCCGCAGAGCAGCGCCTCGGCCGAGGTGGTGCGCAGCCTGGTGCGCGAAGGCCACTCGGCCAAGGAGGCGCGCCGCCAGCTGCAGGCGCTGAACGCCACCCAGGGCGAAAGCAGCCGCGAGCGCATGCGCCAGATCTTCAAGGACGTGCCGGTCATCTACGGCTTCTCGTCGGCTGCGCCGCTCGGGCCGATCGCCGGGTCCACCCTGGAGCGCTACCTGCGTGCCGGCGGCGCGCGCGACGTCGCCCGCGGGCATCCGAGCGGCCGGCTGCTGGGCTATTTCGCGCCGTTCGCGATGACGGCCGCCGCCGGCATCACCGGGCAGGACCCGGGCATCGCCGCCCGCCGCGACATGTGCCAGTTCGCCGACGAGCGCCGCAGCGATGCCGCGCGGCTGGCCTTCGTGCACGAACTGCTGGGGCGGCATGTCGGCGAGATGCGGCTCCAGCTCGACCGCATCCAGCGCCTGATGGCCGGGCTGGACGAGGCCGCGCGCCGCCAGCCGGCCGTCGCTCGCGAACTGGACTCGATCGCACACGACACCGCGGTCCGCGACCGCTTCCTCGCCTACGCCCGCGGCCTGGACGATCCGCCGGTGCGCGTGCGCCTGGTGAACCTCGCCCGCGAGCTCGGCTGGCTCGACGCCGACCAGCGCTGGCAGGAGTTCGCGCTGATGCTCGGCGAGCTGCTCGACCGCCCGGCGCTCGACGTGCCCGAGATCGGCCTGGCCTGCGAGCTGAACCAGGACGGCGACCTGGACGGCGCCTTCGGCCGGCGTGGCCCGCCGGCGGACCCGAGCGGTGCCGCAGCCGAGGACGTGGCCCATGCGGCCGTGCGCGCCTGCCTGGGCAGCTCCGAGGCTCGCGCGCGCGTGCTGGCGGCGCTGGTCGGGACCAGCGAGCCCGAGGTGCGCCTCGCGCAGGCCTACCTGCGCCAGCGGCCGATCGAGCAGCCTGCCGAACTGCGGCGCGTCGCCATGGCGATCGCCGCGATGGACCCGGGCGAGGCGCAGGTACGGGCGTTGGAGGCGCTCGGCCGCCACTACGTCGCCGACCGCGAGGTGCTGGACGGGCTGGCGAAGCTGTACGCCCGCACGCCGTCGGCCGCGGTGCAGAACGCGATCGCCGGCATCCTGATCCGGGCCGACCGGGACAGCGTGGCCGCGGTCGGCCTGCCGCGCGTGCTGCGCGAGCACCGGCTGCCGGCACATGGCGACGACAGTCTGGTCGGGACGCTGATCGAACGCCTGCCGATGCCCTGAGAAGCTGTGAACGAACCCGCCACCCCCGCTCGTCCCTCGGGCACGCCGGGTTCATTCACAGATTCTGAGACCTGGATCACAGGCCTCACATCCTGTTGCGAACCGGGACGCGCCGGATCAATCCACGCAGGCCCGGGATGTGGAAGACTCGTTCGATGCCTCCGGTCCTCTTGCCCCTGCGCCGCCTCGTCCCGCTGGCCTGCGCCGGCGTGCTCGCGCTGGCCGCGGCGGGTGCCGCTGCTGCGCCGAAGACGGTCTGCACCGTCACGATCAATTCGGCCGACGAGAAGGAGAGCTTCCAGCGCCACCTGCCGTCCGGCGACTACCGCTTCGTCGAGCTGGTGCAGGCGGGCCAGCCGGACTGGCTGGCCTCGGCCCGGCGCCGCGGGGTCAGCTGCGACGTGCTGGTGATCTCCGGCCACTTCGACGACGGCAGCGAGTTCTACACCGACCGGCACGATTTCCGCGAGTTCCTGACCGTGCACGAGATGCAGCACGAGTCCTGCCGCAGCGACGGCCTGTTCGCGCACCTGAAGGAGGTCTACCTGTTCGGCTGCAACACGCTGAAGGCGGACCCGCGCTACACGGCCGGCGGCGAGATCGTGCGCAGCCTCGAGCGCGCCGGCCAGTCGCACGCCGACGCCGAGCGGCGCGCCGCCTGGCTCGGCGAGCGCTACGGCCAGAGCAACCGCGAGCGCCTGCGCCACGTCTTCAAGGACGTGCCGGTGGTGTACGGCTTCTCCTCCAAGGCGCCGCTGGGCCGCTACGCCGGCCCGCTGATGGAGCGCTACTTCGAGAGCGCGCCACCCGGCGAGGTGGGCAGCGGCCGGCCGAGCCCGACGCTGCTGAAGCTGTTCGGCCCGAGCTCGATGATCAGCGTCGCCGGCCTCACCGACGCCGACCCGCACGCCGGGTTCCGCGCCGAAATGTGCAGCCTGGCCGACGACCGGCCGGAGGCGCAGAAGCTCGCATTCCTGCACGCACTGCTGCAGCGCGACGCGGCCGACGCCCGCATGCTGCTCGAGCATCTGGAGCGCTACCTCGGCACGCTCGGCCCCGCGCAGCGCCAGGCGCCGGAGGTGGCGGCCGCGCTGGCCGGCATCGCCGCCGACCGGCCGGCGCGCGAGCGCTTCCTGGCGCTGGCGCGCGACGCCGACCGCGCCTCGACCACGACCCGCATGACCGCCGTGGCGCGCACGCTGGGCTGGCTGACGCCGGCCCAGGAACAGGACGAACTGGTCGCGATGATCGCGCGCCGCATGGCCCGCAACGAACTCGGCCGGCACGAGGTGGACCTGGTCTGCGACCTGCCGCCGGCAGCCACCGCGGGACTCGCGGAGCGCCTGCAGGCCACCGGCGCCGCGCGCGACGACGTGGTCGCGCACTCGGCGGCGCTCGCCTGCCTGGGCAGCGCGCCGGCGCACGAGCGCACGCTGCGGGCGCTGACCAGCCCGCGCGACGAGGATGTCGAGGTCGCCCAGGTCTACCTGCGCCACCGGCCGCTGACGCAGGTCGACGAGCTGCGCAGCGTGGCCAGCGGCATCGCGCGCATGACCACGCCGGCCGCGCAGCTGCGCGCGCTGGAGGCACTGGCCAGGCAGCGCCTGGCCGATGCGCAGAGCCTGCGCGAGATCGCGCAGCTGTTCCCCAAGGTGCGCTCGCTCGCGGCGCAACGTGCCATCGCCGGCATCCTGGTGCGGGCGGACTACCGGCAGCTGGCCGGCACCGGGCTGCTGGCGTCGCTGCGCCAGCACCGGCTGCGCTCGCCGGACGGCAGCGACGTGATCGACCTGCTGATCCGCCTGCTGCAGACCGCGTAGCGCCCTGGCCGCGGCCCGGTCAGTCGGCCGGGGCCATCACCATCAGGCCGGAGGCGGTGTTCGAGATCGGCAGGTGGTAGTTGCGGTGCACGCTGCGCACCTTCTCGCCCAGCGTGGCCCGCGCCGCCAGCCACATCAGCAGCTCGATGCCCTGCGTGCCGGCCTTCTCGACCAGCTGGCGCGAGTCGAACTGCGTCGCCCAGCGCGGGTCGTGCAGCAGGCTCTCCATGAACGCGAGGTCGAAGTCCTTGTTGATGAAGCCGGCGCGTTCGCCGTCGAGCTGGTGCGAGAGCCCGCCGGTGCCGAGCACCACGACCCGCGCGTCGCTTCGCCAGGCGCGCACCGCCTGCCCCACCGCCTCACCGAGCGCGTAGCAGCGCTTCGCCGACGGCAGCGGGAACTGCACGGTGTTGATGCACACGGGCACGACCTTCACCGGCCAGTCCTGGCTCGGGTACATCAGCGCCATCGGCAAGGTGAAGGCGTGGTCGACCACCATCTCCTGGCAGCTGGTGACGTCGAACTCGGCGCCCACCAGCGATTCGATCAGGTGCCACGACAGATCCTGCTCGCCGCGGAACGCGGGCACCTGCGGGATGCCCCAGCCTTCGTCCGCGTTGCGGTACTCGGGCGCCGCGCCGACCGCGAAGGTCGGCATCTTGTCGAGGAAAAAGTTCAGGCCGTGGTCGTTGTAGAACACGACCGCGACGTCCGGCTTCACCTGCTCGAGCCAGCGGTGCACCGGCGGCCAGCCGTCGAAAAAGGGCTTCCAGTACGGATCGGCCTGCAGGTTCTTCGCGATCGCGCGGCCGATGGCCGGGACATGGGAGGTGGTGACGGCGCCGACGAGGGTGGCCATGGTGTTGTCTCCGTGAAGGCTCTCGGGTTCAGTCCTGCGCGTACGCGGCCAGCTTGGCCTTGAACGCGTCCTTGCTCATGCCGGTCTGCTGCGCGCCGATGTCCTGCACGTCCAGCCCGAAGATGCCGGCGAACTTGGCGAGGTAGTAGACGTTGCCGCCCGCGGCGATCAGCTGCAGCACGTTGCGCGCGCGGATCGCCGCGCGCTGCTCGTCGTTCAGGCCGTAGCGGGTGCAGTAGGCCTCCTCGTCGGCGACGAAGGCGGCGCGGTTGGCGGCGTCGTTGAACGAGAAGCACATCCTGTTCAGCGCATAACCCTTGCGCGCCTGCGCACCGTCGAACAGCGTGGTGCCGGGGATGTCGAAGCTCATGGGTCGTCTCCGGGTCCGGTTGTTGATGTCGGTCAGTGTCGAAAAGCCCATGCATGAGATAAAGCCGAGGCCGTTCATTCCACCCATGAGCCATTTCGATCACCGGGACCTGGATGGCCACGCCCTCGAACTGCTGCTGGCGGTGCACGAGGAAGGCTCGGTCACCCGCGCGGCGCAGCGCCTGGGCGTCACGCAATCGGCCGTCAGCCACGGGCTGGACAAGCTGCGCGCGATCACGGGCGACGCGCTGTTCGTGCGCGCCGGCCGCGGCATCGCCGCCACGGCACAGGCCGAGGCGCTCGCCGCCCGGGCGCGTGCGCTGCTCGACGAACTGCGCGCCTTCAGCCAGGCCGCCGGGTTCGACCCGGCGCGCTGGCAGGGCACGCTGACCATCGCCGCCAACGACCTGCAGCGCGACCTGCTGCTGCCCGCCCTGCTGCGCCGGCTGCGCGCGGTCTCGCGCGGCGCCACGCTGCGGGTCATTCCCTCCGGCGCGCCGCAGCCGGCGCTGCTGCGCGAGCAGGGCTGCGACCTGGTCGTCACGCCGCGCCCGCCGGAGGCCGCGGACCTGCTGCAGAAGCGCCTGTTCGAGGACCGCTACCGGGTCTGGTTCGATCCCGCGCAGCGCCGCGCGCCGGCCGACCGTGCCGAGTACCTGGCCGGCGAGCACGTCACCGTGCGCTACGAGGACGGCCGGGCGCTGGACATCGACCGCTGGCTCGGCGAGCGCGGCGTCGCCCGCACAATCGTCGCCACCGTGCCGGGATTCGCCGGCGTCGCCTCGCTGCTGCGCGGCGGACCGTGGCTGGCCACGCTTCCGGCCCGGCTCGCCGAGGGCGTGCTGCGCGGCCTGGCCAGCGCCGAGCCGCCGCTGGAGACGCCGCCCCTGCCGATGTACATGGTCTGGCACCGCCGCCGCCAGGACGACCCGCTGCACCGCTGGCTGCGCGCCGAGCTCGAGGCGGTCGCGCGCGATGCCGTGCCGGCCTGATCAGCCGCCGTGGGCGGCGCGGTACTCGCGCGGTCCGCGCCCGACGTGGCGCTTGAAGAAGCGGCAGAAGTAGGCCGGATCCTCGAAGCCGAGTTCGAAGGCGATCCGCGATACCGGCGCCGCCACGTGCACGAGGCGTCGGCACGCCTCGCGCACCAGGCGCTCGTGCAGCAGGGCCTGCACGCTGCGGCCGGTCTCGGCGCGCACCATGCGGTTCAGCCGTTCCGCCGACAGACCCAGCCGCTCGGCGTAGCGCGTCACCGGCCAGTGCTCGCGGTAGTGCGCCTCGGCCAGCGCCACCCAGCGCGTGTAGTGCGTGGCACTGCCGGCGCCGCGCCGCGGGACCGCGGCATCGCGCGCCGCCAGGCCCGCCACGCGCCATAGCACCGAACGCGCCAGCCAGCCGGGCAGCGGGCCGTGGTCGGCCGCCTCGTGCTCGGCCAGCAGCACGCGGAACAGTGCGTCAAGCCGCGCCGCCTGGTGGGCCGGCACCGCCACCGGGCCAGCCACGGCGAACAGGCGCTGCAGCGCGTCGCCGAGCGTGCGCTCGGCGTCGCCCTCGGTCAGCGCGCGCGCATCGAAGGTGAGCACGTGACCTTCGCTGGCCGGCGTGAAGCGGAAGGCGTGCGCCGTCGCCGGCGGGATCGCGAAGGCCTGCGGCCCCTCCGCCTCGATGCGCGATTCGTCCAACAGCGCGATCACCGGCCCGGCATGCAGCCAGAGCAGCTGGTGCAGCCCGTGGTGCACGTGCGTCTCGATCTCCCAGCGATAGCGCCGGCTGCGCGCCTCGATGGACTCGACATGCAGCAGCGCCTCGGGCGGGGTGCCGGCCTCGCCGTAGAGCGCGAAGGCGGGCAGGAGGTGGCGGCGGGCCATGCCG
Organism: Piscinibacter sp.; assembly: GCA_019635485.1. Classification (GTDB taxonomy): domain Bacteria; phylum Pseudomonadota; class Gammaproteobacteria; order Burkholderiales; family Burkholderiaceae_C; genus Piscinibacter. The sequence goes on from JAHBZL010000017.1 coordinate 38,796, forward strand.
GAATGCTACGTGAAAAGTGCAAGTTTGCACCGCAGCATGTGCAGCCTCGGCAGCAACCCGTTGCCGAGAATCCGGCTGCACTGCACACCACAACGCCGGAGACACGCGATGTTCACGTTCGATCCCTACTCGCCCGTCGTCGACGCCGACCCCTTCCCCTTCTACAAGGTGCTGCGCGACGACCACCCCTGCTTCTGGAGCCCCGAGGCGCAGATGTGGATCCTGTCGCGCTACGCGGACATCGTCTCCGCCGGGCAGGACTGGCAGACCTACTCGTCGGCCCGGGGCAACCTGATGACCGAGCTGCCCGGGCGCGCCGGCGCGACGCTGGGCACCACCGATCCCCCACGCCACGACCGGCTGCGCGGCCTGATCCAGCACGCCTTCATGAAGCGCAACCTGGAGAGCCTGGCCGGGCCGATCCGCGAGATCGCGCAGGCCACCGCGGCGCCGCTGCGCGACCAGGCGCGCTTCGACTTCATCGACGAGTTCTCGTCGAAGTTCACCGTGCGGGTGCTGTTCGCGGCGCTCGGCCTGCCGCTGGGCGACGAGCAGACGGTGCGCGACAAGGCGGTGCTGATGGTGCAGAGCGACCCGCTGACGCGGGCCAAGGCGCCGCAGCACATCGCCGCCTACCAGTGGATGCAGGACTACGCCGCCCAGGTGATCGCGCAGCGGCGGGCCGAACCGAAGAACGACCTGATCTCGCATTTCTCGATGGCCGAGATCGACGGCGACCGGCTCGACGAACGCGAGGTGCTGCTGACCACCACCACGCTGATCATGGCCGGCATCGAGTCGCTGGGCGGCTTCATGAGCATGTTCGCGCTCAACCTGGCCGACCACCGCGAGGCGCGCGAGGCGGTGGTGGCCGACCCGGCGCTGCTGGGCGAGGCGGTGGAGGAGTCGCTGCGCTTCAACACCTCGGCGCAGCGCTTCAAGCGCTGCCTGCGCCGCGACGTGACGCTGCACGGCCAGACGATGCGCGAAGGCGACTTCGTCTGCCTGGCCTACGGCTCGGGCAACCGCGACGAGCGCCAGTTCCCGAACCCGGATGTCTACGACATCCGCCGCAAGCCGCGCGGCCACCTGGGGTTCGGCGGCGGCGTGCACGCCTGCCTGGGCACCTCGATCGCGCGGCTGTCCGTCAAGATCGCGTTCGAGGAACTGCACCGCGTCGTGCCGGCGTACCGGCGCGTGCAGGAGCAGCTGGCGTGGATGCCCTCCTCGACCTTCCGCAGCCCGCTGCGGCTCGAGCTCGCGCAGCAGTGACGGAGCCGAGGACATGACGCGCATCACCTTCATCGACCCGGCCGGCAGCGCCACCGAACTCGACGTGCCGGATGGCTGGAGCCTCATGCAGGCCGCCACCGCGAACGGCGTGGACGGCATCGTCGGCGAATGCGGCGGTTCGTGCGCCTGCGCCACCTGCCACTGCTATGTCGACGAGCTGCTGGCCACGCGACTGCCACCGCCGGCGCAGAACGAACTGGACATGCTCGCCAACGTCGCCGCCGAGCGGCGCCCGAACAGCCGGCTGGCCTGCCAGCTCAAGGTGAGCCCGGCGCTGGCCGGCGGCTCGCTGCAGTTGCCGGCGTGCCAGGAGTGACGCCCATGCGCCGCGTGGTGATCGTGGGCGCCGGACAGGCCGGCGTGCAGTCCGCCGAGGCCCTGCGCAGCCTTGGCTTCGACGGCGAGATCACGCTGCTGGGCGACGAGGCACATGCGCCGTATCACCGGCCGCCGCTCTCCAAGGGCTGGCTGGCCGGCGACATGCAGGCGGCCCAGCTCGTGCTGCGGGCCCCCGAGGCGCTGGCGCGCAAGGGCATCGTGCTGCGCACGGGCGTGCCGGTGCAGGCGATCGACCGCACGACGCGCGAGCTGCATCTGGCCGGCGGCGAGCGCCTCGCCTGGGACGGCCTGGTGCTCGCCACGGGCGCGCGTCCGCGCCGCCTGCCGATGCCGCACGCCGAGGCGCCCAACGTGCACGTGCTGCGCTCGCGCGACGACGCCAGCGCGCTGGCCGCGGCCCTCGACGCCTGCGCCGCCGCCGGGGCGCCGCTGGTTGTGCTCGGCGGCGGCTTCATCGGCCTGGAGGTGGCCGCCACCGCGCGCAAAAAGGGCCTGACCGTCGGTGTGCTCGAGGCCCAGCCGCGCCTGCTGGCGCGCGCGCTGCCGCCGCTGCTGTCGGACTGGTTCGCGCAACTGCACCGTTCGCATGGCGTCGGGCTGGAACTGGCTGCGCAGGTCGAGGCGCTGCAGGCCGGCGCCGACGGCCGCGTCACGGCGATCCGGCTCGCAGATGGCCGCAACCTGCCCTGCGGTGCGCTGCTGCTGGGGGTGGGCGCGGTCGCGAACGACGAGCTGGCGCGCGCCGCCGGGCTCGCCTGCGAAGGCGGCATCGTCGTCGATGCCTGCGGGCGCACGGCCGACCCGGCGATCGTCGCGGCGGGGGACTGCAGCGTGCGGCGCCTGCCCGACGGCAGCCTGCTGCGGCTCGAATCGGTGCAGGGCGCGACCGAGGGCGGCAAGGCCGCGGCCGCGGCGCTGCTGGGCCTGGAGAAGCCCTTCACGGCCGCGCCCTGGTTCTGGTCCGACCAGTTCGGCCGCAAGCTGCAGATGGCCGGGCTCGGTGCCGCGGCGGATCGTTCGGTGCTGCGCGGCCGCCTGGACGGTGCCGGCTTCTCGGTCTGGCACTACTGCCGCGAGCGGCTCGTCGGCGTCGACACGATCGACCTGGCGAAGGACCACCTGCTCGCGCGCCGGCTGCTCGATGCGGGTCTGTCGCCCGACCCGATGTTGATCGCCGACCCGGCCTACGACCCGGCCGGCCTGCTGGCGTCTCCACCCGCCACGCCCCTCGTCGCCGGCAGTCGCTGAGAGACGCCGCGCCGCCCGAGGACGCTCAGAGGTCGTCGGCCAGCACCTCCAGCGCGATCAGCTGCTCGCGCAGCGCCCAGCGGGCGCGCCAGCCGTCGCCCTGCCAGGCCGGATCGTCGGCGCGCTCGAAGGCGGCCAGCGCGGCGGATTCGTCCGCGAACACGCGGCAGCAGCCCTGCGCGAACAGCTCGCCGGCAGCGCTGCCCTCCAGCTTGCGCTGCAGGTCCTGCGCGTCGAACGCGAACCAGGCGCGCGGCGTGGCCTGCGGCGGCATCTCGAGCACGTAGATCATTCCGCGCCGTCCACCGCCACCTTGCGCCACACCGCACGGCGCAGCCGCTCCTGCGCGGCCTGCGGCGAGCCGTCGAAGGCATCGTGCACCCGGCGCAGCGCGGCCTGCGCCACCGAGGCCTCGGCCAGCGTCAGCGGCAGCCGGCCCGCCATGTGCGTGGCCAGCGGCAGCACCTTCAGGATGGCCTGCCGGTTCGGGTGCTCGTCCAGCACGACCAGGTCGTCGGCCTCCGGCCGGCCGTCCAGGCAGATCCGGCCGTCGACCACCTCGACACGCCGGCCGTCGCTGGTGATGCGGATCAGAACGGGGGAAGTCGCGCTCATGGGAACCTCGTGTCCACGTCGGGCTTGTCGGGTTTGCGACAGCCCACGGCCTGCCGAGGGCTGTCCGAGCGTCCCATGCAGCTTCGGTGCCATGCCGGCGCCGGGCTCGCGGTCAGGGGAAGCGCCCCCCGCGCCGCCCGGTGCGCACCTGTGCCAACGGCCGCTTGCCCTTGAGCTGCCGCTCGATGCCCTCGTTGAGCGCGGCGCGCAGCGCGTGCACCTCCTCGACATGGCCGTAGATGCCCGGGAAACGCAGGTCCAGCCACAGCCACAGCGTGCAGCCGCGCAGCGCCTGCTCCATGCGGTCCAGGCGGCTGTGGCCGTCGACCGCGTCGAGGAACCACGGCTTGCCGGCCTGGCCGAGCAGCGCATGGCGGCTGGCCCAGTCGAGGAACTCCTGCAGCTGCGACTCGGTGCGCGTGTCCACCGGTGCCTGCGCATAGACGAAGCGCTGCCGCAGCGGCAGCTTGGCGGCGCAGCGGTCCAGCGACTCGGCCAGCAGCAGCATCTGCTCCAGCTCGGCCACCTCGAAGTGCGTGTCGTCCAGCCGCAACTGCTCGACGAACACCCCGAGCACCTCGCGCAGCCGGGTGCGGTGCAGCCGCGCGGCGATCGTCTTCACGTGCCACGGATTCGGCGCGACCGGCGCCTTGAAACCCTCCGGCGCCTGCGCGCGCTGCGCCAGCAGCTCACGCAGTTCGCGCAGTGCGCCCGGCTCGGCGTCCTCGAGCACCCCGGCGAAACCTTCCTCGTGCAGGCCGAAGCGGCCCGCGCGCCCGGCGATCTGGTGCACCTCCGACGGCTCCAGCGGCCGGTCCCCCGCCCCGTCGAACTTGCTCAGCGTGCTGAACAGCACACGCCGGATCGGCAGGTTCAGGCCCATGCCGATCGCATCGGTGGCGACCAGGATGTCGGACTCGCCCTGCGCGAAGCGCTCCGCCTCGCGGCGCCGCACCTCCGGCGGCAGCGCGCCGTAGATCACCGAGACCACGTGGCCGGCCGCGGCGATGCGGTCGCGCAGCGCGAGCACGTCGCGCCGGCTGAAGGCCACCACCGCGTCGCCGCGCTGCAGCGCCGCCAGGCCGACCGGCCGGGGCAGCAGCTGCACATGCTGCTTGCGTTCGAACAGGCGCACGCTGCAGCGCTCGCCGCACAGGCCGAGCAGGCCCTGGATGACGGGCACCGCGTAGTCCGAGCAGATGATGACCAGCTCGTTGGCCGGCACGGCGACGATCGCCTGCGTCCAGGCCCAGCCGCGCGAGGCGTCGAAGATCATCTGCGCTTCGTCGATCACCGCCACGTCGACCGGCCGGTCCGTCGCGACCATCTCGATGGTGCTGGAGACCACCCGCGCATCCGGCGCCGGCACGTTTTCCTCGCCGGTCAGCAGCGAGCAGGCGACGCCCCGCGCCGCGAGCCGGTCTCGCCCTTCGAGCGCCAGCAGCCGCAGCGGCGCGAGGTAGGCCCCGTCGTGCGCCTGCGCCAGCCGTTCGAAGGCCGCGTGCGTCTTGCCGCTGTTGGGCGGGCCGACGTACAGCGTCACGCTGCGCTGCAGCCGCCGCGCATGCACGAAGGTGTCCGGGTAGCGCTGGAAGGCGAGGTCGTGGGTCAGCGTCTCGAGCGTGGCGAGCTCGGTGACGCGGTGCTCCCAGCGGTCCTGCGCGCGCGTGCAGGCGGCCAGCAGTTCGGGCAGCGGCTGCGGCCGCGCGCATTCGGCCTGCAGGCGCGGCCGCAGCTCGTCCAGCCGCTGCGGCTGGTAGGCCTGGCTGCGCGCCACCAGCCGCGCCAGCAGCGCGACCACCTCGCCCGCCTGCGGATGCGGCGGCTCGGGTCCGAGGGCGGCGCGCAGCGCGGTCTCGTCGCCGCTGCGGTGGAAGTCCCAGACCAGGCGGTCGTCCAGCGGGACCTGGTGGCGCAGCTCGAGGCGCCAGGGCGGCGCCTCGGGCACCGGCACCTGCAGCACCTGCGTGGCCAGGCGCGTGAAGGCGCCACCCTCGCGGGCGACGCCCAGCGCCTCCAGCACCGCCGTGCGCTCGAGCATCAGCGGCCGCGCGCCCGGCCCGGAGCCCACCGCCGCCAGGTGCGCCAAGGCGGCATCGAACAGGCGCGGCTCGAGCCAGCGGCTCGGGCGCCCGCCGGCCGCGGCCTTCTGCAACTGCACGAGGCCCAGCTGGTCGAGCCGCTTGTCGGTGGCGTCCTCGCCCCAGTCCGCCGGCGTCACGACCTGCGGCAGCGCGTAGGCGACCTGACGCAGGCGTTCGAGCTGCCGCGGCCCGACCTGCGCCGGCACACGCGCCGCGTGGCGCGGGTCCGGCAGCGGCGACGGCGTCGGGGGCGGGCTCGCCGGATCGGCAGCGCTCTTCGGGGCGGGCATGGGCAGGGAATCGGGAAGCCCCGACTCTACCCCCCGAGCGGGAGCCCCCCGAGATCGAGGTGTCCGACCACCTTTCGCCCGAACACTTTACGTCTGCGAACAGGACCCGGGATGTCCGCTTGAAGACACTCCGGGCCAGCAACAGACGACCGAGTCAGGTCGCGCGACGTGGGTGCGGCACACCCCGCACATCAGGGAAGGAGCGTCGGCATGTCGGTGGCCCAGGCTGGAGCCTTCGCAACGCGCACGCAGGCACGCGTGCGCCTCGAACTTGTGCTGGCGCTGGCGACCTGCGTGAGCCTGCAGGCGTGCGGCGGCAGCCAGGAGGCCGACGGCAGCCGTGGCAACGGCGCTGCTCCCGCGGCCCCGGCACCGGCACCGGCACCGGCACCTGCGCCCGCCCCAGCTCCCGCTCCTCCACCGTCCCCTGCGGTGCCCGGCACCCCGGGCTGCGGGCTGCCGTCTGCCGCTTTCTGCGACACCTTCGATGTTCCGGCGAGCGTGCGCGGCCGGGCCGGCGAGCTCGACGCCACGCGCTGGAGCGGCTCGCACGCCAAGCACGGCCTGCCCAGCGCCGACGGCATGGCCTTCGCCATGGGCGCCGCCACCCTCCCGAGCTGCCGTGCCGGCATGCCCCCGACCATCCTGCTGCCGCAGGACGCGCTGATCTGCGACCCGACGGCCAGCATCCGAAGCCGGCACCTGCTGGTCGCTGCAGGGATGCAGAACTACGGGCAACACAGCTACCGCATCCGGCAGCCCTTCGACTTCGCCGGCCGCACCGGGCGCATCGTCTTCGACGCCGAGGCACACGTGCAGGGTCCGCTCGTGGGCTGGATCTCCGTGGAAGTGCTCGAGGATCCGATCGGCGCGCCCTCGTTCGACCACCTGGGCAATTGGGAGGGCGGCCTGATCCCGCGCAACGGCTTCGAAGTCCAGTTCACCAACAACGCGTTGTCCACGCCCGCGGCACCCTCGATCGGCGTCGGTTTCATCGAGCTTTTCGACGACTACCGCGCCACCACGTCCGAACCCTCGGTGCTGACCACGATCGCGACTGCACGCGACCACCTGAACCGCTTCGAACTGCGCGTCTCGAAGACACGGATCGAGGTCTACGGCGCGCCGGCCTCGAGCGACGGCACGAGATTCGGGCCGCCCGTGCTGATGCACGGCGTGGACGTCAACCTGCCCTTCACCCGCGGCTACGTCTCCGTCACCACCCACAACCATGCGAGCGACAAGTACGCCGGCCTCGACGCCTGGACCGCCCGCTGGGACAACATCGGCTTCGACGGCCCGGTCATCGGCCAGTGGCGCGAATACGAGGTCCCCGATTCGCTGACCCGGCCGTCCCCCGGCAACGGATCCGCCGCGCTGGTCGATGTCGGCTACCGGATCGCCGACGCGTCCAGCGGACCCGCCCAGACCTTGACCTTGAAGAACGTCGACCCGGGCGATGCGGTATCGGCCAGGCTGAGCTTCACCGCCTGGTACCTCACGACCACCGGCGACCCGGTGGCCACCTACACGCTGCGCTATCGGCTCAACGGCAAGACGTGGCGCGAGCACGCGCTGAGCGCGGACGAGGTGGCGATCCTGACCTCGGGCGTCAACGGCGGGCTGGTCGCGCACCTGATCGACATCCCCCTCGGCGATCTCGTTCCTGGTGACAACACGCTCGAGTTCGTCACGACCCACGCGCCGCAGAGCTATCCACCGGTATTCGCCAACATCGACCTGGTCCTGAAGACCCGTTGAGGAGCAGCACCATGACACCTCGAATCGGCGTCAAGCGCCACCCTGTTTTCGCACTGCTGTTCAGTTCGGTCCTCGCGGCCTGCGGCGGCGGTAACAACGGTGCAGGCGACAGCGCCGCATCGCCTCCCACCGCACCGGCACCCGGCTCCGCGCCCGCGCCCGCGCCCGGCCCCGCACCCGCGCCGGCACCTGCCCCGACGCCCGTTCCGGCGCCGGCTCCGTCCGGGCCTCTGGCGGCTGCGCCGGAGGTGCGATTCCTGCGCGATGACCGCGTGGTCACGCTCGAGATGGACTACAACGCCGACAACCCCTGGGGTCAGTTCTGGCGCATGTCCGGTTCGCCCGACGATGATGCCGGCTTCCTCGTGACCTGGTGGCCGGAGGCCGCGACGGCGGCGGAGCGCGCCACGGCCGCCCTCGTCATGGATGGCAACGTGTGCCTGAGCCCGTCCAGTCCGCAACGAGTGCGTGCGATGAGCGCCGAACGCTCCGCCACGACGCGCAGGCCGCTCGCGCTCGACCTGCCCGACGGCGCCAGGTGGCTCGTGACCGCCAATCGCCGCGTGCAGTTGCAGCCGCTGGACAACGACCGCGCGTACCGGGTGCGCGTGCAGCGGCTGAGCGCGCGCGGCAAGGTCAGCAGTCAGGCGAACGAGTTCGGCGTCAACGGCGGCGACGGCACGCGGGTGGCGGCGCTGCGCGCCAGCCTGACGCATTTCGACGACTTCAACCTGCCGCTGGGCGCCGCCGACGAGCGGCTGTGGAACAACGCGCAGATGGTCTCCACCGACCCGCGCTTCAACCTGTTCTTCGTCAACGATCAGTTCCACGCGCACACCATCACCGGCACCCGGGTGGACAACACCGGCGACCGCGCGCAGACCTCGCAGCGCTTCCGCAAGAAAATCCGCATCGAGCCCACGGGCGAGCGCCGCATCGTGTTCGACATGGATTCGCCGCTCAGCCCGCGCTCCGTGTGGTACCTCGATCTGAACTCGATGCCGAGCGACCTCACCGGCCACGCCAGCTTCTTCGACGAGGAAGGCGCGCTGGGCCTGCCCGCGGGGATCCTGCGGCTGCGCATGCAGTTCCAGTCGCTCAGCGTCAGCATCGTCGACATGAAGGGTGCCTCGCACCAGGTGGCCAGCGTCGACATGGAGCAGGCCGGCCGCCAGGCCGTGCCGAACGTGCGCCGATCCTTCGACGTGCGCGTCAGCACGGGCAGGATCCAGGTCTCCGTCGACGGCAAGAGCCTGATCAACGCGAACTTCGCGCCTTACGTCCTGCCGCCGGGCGACTACGACCCGATGTGGATCAACTTCGGCTACAACACGCCGAAGGACGGCGTGCCGTACTTCCTGGTGCACTGGGACAACTTCGGCTTCGACGGACCGGTCGTCGACGCGGGCACGGTGCACAACTACGTGACCCGCATCGAGGGCACGGACTACCAGAAGGCGGATGCCGGCAAGCCCGCCACCTTCACGGTCCAGATCCCGGACGACCTGCGCCCGGTGACCTCGGGCGCCACCGCCGAAGCCTGGCTGGTCTACACCTACCAGATGGGCGACTACTCGTCCCTGAACGTCGGCGCGAACGACTTCGTCCGGGTCAACGGCGGCGCCCGCCATGCCATGCCGCAGCCGATCAACAACACCGCGCCGCCGAACCCGGACGCGAGCGGCTGGGGCACGCCGCATACCGCGCGCATCAAGCTCGGCGAGCTGGTGCGCGGCGGGAGTTCGCCCCTCGTGGCCGGCAGCAACAGCTTCCAGTTCAACGTGCAGAACGCCGGGCTGCTGAACGTGCACGTGGAGGTGCACTATCCCGAGGGCAGCGCGCCGAACTACACGCCGCCCGCCGCGATCCATCGCTTTCCGCTGCACTCGGAGCTGCCCAGGCTCGGGCCGCCGGCGCGCCTGCAGCGCATCGGCACGACCGACGTCGGTGGCGATCAGCACATCACGAATGCGAACCGCGTCGCGATCCCGGTCAGCGGCATGGTGCCGCTGAACATCGAGGCGGGCAACGCGAGCTGGGCCGGCTGGGCGCCGGAACTGATGCACATGCCGGTGGTGAGCACCGAGGTCTGGAGCACCGGCGGCACGAGCGGCCTGGCGCAGATCGAGGTGTTCATCCGCCGCGCCGGCAGCGGCAGCGGGCCGGGCCAGCAGCTGCTGAAGCTCGACACCGCCGTCGACGCGCCGGCGCCCCAGGGCCGCTATCGGTTCGAGTTCGACTCGCGCGGCTTCCCCGACGGCGACTACGAGCTCTTCGTGCAGGCGACGACGCCGTCGGGCCTGAAGAGCCATCCGAGCTATGGCGACGAGACCTACCAGTTCGATGCGGGCGCACTGTCCGGTGCGTACTACCCGATCCCGATCCGCATCAAGAACTGAGCGCGACGAGGCCGGCCCGGCGCGATGCCAGGCCGGCTTCGCCGGCGCGTGCTGACGCGCCCCGCCCCGCTCAGCGGATGATGTCGTAGGAGTAGTCGGTCTTGCCCGGCACGATCGTGTTCGCGTCCAGGGTCTCGAAGAACTCGTCCAGGAACATCGTCAGCAGCCACAGCGCGCCGTTGTAGCCCCAGGTGGCGAAGCGGTGGTAGTGGTGGCGGTCGAAGATCGGGAACACCGCCCGGATCAGCGGCGTGCCGACGTCGCGCTCCAGGTACTTGCCGTAGGTGTTGCCGACCAGGAAGTCCACCGGCTCCGTGAACAGCAGCGAGCGCATGTGCCACAGGTCGCGCTTCGGGTAGACCTTGCAGCCCTTGCCGTAGGGCGAGTCGTCGAACAGCTTCTGCACCTTGGCGGCCCAGTCGTCGTTGCCGTTGGTGGCCAGCACGTGGGCCGGCTCGGCGCCCAGCTCGAGCAGGAACTCGGTGTAGCCGAGCAGCTGATCCGGATCGCCGTACAGCGCGTAGCGCTTGCCGTGCAGGTGCGCCTGGCTGTCGGCCATCGCGTCGACCAGCTGGCCGCGCTCCTTCGTCAGCTGCGCCGGCACCGGCTTGCCGGTCAGGCGCGCGATCGCCATGATGAAGCGGTCCGTGCCGGCCACGCCGACCGGCGCGTTCAGCACCACCACCTCCTGGCCCTTCTCGGCCAGGTACTTGATGGTCTTCTCGCAGCAGTACTCCTGGAACACGATTGTCGCCTTGGCGTGCAGCGCCGCGACCACCTCTTCCTTGGTCGTGCCGCCCTCGTACATGCGGAATTCGCCGTCGGTCGGCGTGTTCCAGGTCTCGGACGGATCGCAGATCACGTTCACCTCGACGCCGAACAGGTCGAAGATGCGCTTGATCTCCTTCATGTTGCCGACCACGAAGCCGTCGAAGCCGCCGATGAAGTTGATGCTCTCGTTCGGCACGCGCACCAGCGGCTCGGTGGTCTTGGACTTGCCGTCCCAGAAGTGCTGCAGCACGCCGAGCAGCGCGTTGTCGTAGCCGGTGATGTGGCTGCCGACGAAGGCCGGCGTGTGGGCGTACGGCACGTCGTACTCGGCCGGCACGCTGCCCTTCTCCTTGGCCGTCTTGATGAAGGCGTTCAGGTCGTCACCGATCACCTCCGCCATGCAGGTGGTGCTGACGGCGATCATGTCCGGCTTGTACAGGCTGTAGGCGTTGGCCAGGCCGTCGACCATGTTGTTCAGGCCGCCGAACACTGCCGCGTCCTCCGTCATCGAGGAGCTGACGCAGGAGGTCGGCTCCTTGAAGTGGCGGCTGAAGTGCGACCGGTAGTAGGCCACGCAGCCCTGCGAGCCGTGCACGAAGGACAGCGTCTTGTGGAAGCCGTTGGCGACGTAGACCGCGCCCAGCGGCTGGCAGGCCTTGGCCGGGTTGACCGTCAGCGCCTCGCGGGCGAAGTTCTTGTCCTTGTACTCCGGGCTCTTGGTCCAGTCGCGGATCTCGGCGATCTTCGCGTCCGGATGCTTGAACTCGTAGTTCGCCTTCTTGTCGGCGAAGATCTTCTGGTACTCGGGCTCACGGAACAGGAGTTCGTGGTCGAGGACCTTCTCAGCACTCTGGGGCATGGTGGTTCTCCTGGGAGGGTCGTGAGGGTCAGGCCGCCTTCTGCAGCCACGGCGCGGACTTCGCGAGCTTCCAGATCGGGCTGGAGATCGCCATGTCCATGTCGCGCGCGAAGATCGCGAAGCCGTCGTAGCCGTGGTAGGGCCCGCTGTAGTCCCAGCTGTGCATCTGCCGGAACGGCACGCCCATCTTCTGGAACACGTACTTCTCCTTGATGCCCGAGCCGATCAGGTCCGGCTGGATCTTCTCGACGAACTTCTCGAACTCGTAGCCGGTCACGTCGTCGTAGATCAGCGTCGCGTCGCCGACGTAGTGCGTCGTACGCTGGTAGTCGTCGTTGTGGCCGAACTCGTAGCCGGTGCCGACCACCTTCATGCCCAGGTCCTCGTACGCGCCGATCACGTGCCGCGGGCGCAGGCCGCCGACGTACAGCATCACGGTCTTGTCCTGCAGGCGCGGCTTGTACTTCGCGATCACCGCGTCCACCAGCGGCTGGTACTTGGCGATCACGCGCTCGGCATTGGCCTTGATGGTGTCGTCGAAGTGGCTGGCGATTTCGCGCAGGCTCTGCGCGATCTTGGTCGGGCCGAAGAAGTTGTACTCGACCCAGGGGATGCCGTACTTCTCCTCCATGTGCCGGCTGATGTAGTTCATCGACCGGTAGCAGTGGATCAGGTTCAGCTTGGCCTTCGGGGTGTTCTCGAGCTCGGCGATCGTGCCGTCGCCGGACCACTGCGCGATCACGCGCAGGCCGATCTCCTCGAGCAGGATGCGGCTCGACCAGGCGTCGCCGCCGATGTTGTAGTCGCCGATGATCGTCACGTCGTACGGCGTGCTGACGAAGTCGGGGCGCTTCTCGGCGTCCATCTTGTCGAACACCCAGTCGCGGATCGCGTCGTTGGCCAGGTGGTGGCCGAGCGACTGGCTGACGCCGCGGAAACCCTCGCAGCGCACCGGCACGATGGTGTGCCCTTCGTACTGCTTGCTCTTCTTCTTCGAGACCGCCTCGATGTCGTCGCCGATCAGGCCGATCGGGCACTCCGACTGGATCGAGATGCCCTTGTTCAGCGGGAACAGGTCCTGGATCTCGTCGATGATCTTGTCGAGCTTCTTGTCGCCGCCGAAGACGATGTCCTTCTCCTGGAAGTCGGAGGTGAACTGCATCGTCACGAAGGTGTCGACGCCGGTGACGCCGATGTAGTAGTTGCGCCGCGCGGCCCACGAGTACTGGCCGCAGCCGACCGGACCGTGCGAGATGTGGATCATGTCCTTGATCGGACCCCACACCACGCCCTTGGAGCCGGCGTAGGCGCAGCCGCGGATCGTCATCACGCCGGGCAGCGACTTGATGTTGGACTTCACGCCGCAGTCCGGCTTGCCTTCCTCGTACACGCCGAGGTGCTTGGCGCGGCGCTTGGCCATCTTGTCCGGATAGGCCTTCAGGACTTCGTCGATCAAGGCCTTGTTGGCGGCCTTGCGCTCTTCAACCGTCATGGTCATGTTCATGCTCCTTCTCTCGGACAGTTCGGGTGCGCACGCCGCCATCCAGCGGCCGCCGCGGATCCGGCTCTGCCGGTCCGCCGGCGGCGCCCCCTCGAGGGGGAGCGCCGCAGGCGCTCCGGGGGTGGGACAGTTACGCCGCGGCCAGCTCGGCGGCGGACTTGCCGACCTGCGACTCGTCGATCTGCTTCATGATCCCGTGCTCCATCAGCAGGTCTTCCAGCTGGTCCATCGTGATGGGGGTGGGGATCGTGCCGTTGCCGGCGTTGGCGTGGATCTTCTGCGCCAGCTGGCGGTACTCCTCGGCCTGCTTGGACTCCGGCGCGTACTCGAGCACCGTCATGCGGCGCAGCTCGGCGTGCTGGACGATGTTGTCGCGCGGCACGAAGTGGATCAGCTTGCTGCCCAGCATCTTCGCGAGCGACTCGGCGAGCTCGAGCTCCTTGTCGGTCTGGCGCTCGTTGCACACCAGGCCGCCGAGGCGCACGCCGCCGCTGTTGGCGTACTTCAGGATGCCCTTGGAGATGTTGTTGGCCGCGTACATGGCCATCATCTCGCCGGACATCACGATGTAGATCTCCTGCGCCTTGTTCTCGCGGATCGGCATCGCGAAACCGCCGCACACCACGTCGCCCAGCACGTCGTAGGAGACGTAGTCGACGCCGTCGTAGGCACCGTTCTCTTCCAGGAAGTTGATCGAGGTGATCACGCCGCGGCCGGCGCAGCCGACGCCCGGCTCCGGGCCGCCGGACTCGACGCAACGGATGTCGCGGTAGCCGATCTTCATCACGTCCTCGAGCTCGAGGTCCTCCACCGAACCGGCCTCGGCGGCCAGCGACAGGATGGTGTCCTGCGCCTTCGCGTGCAGGATCAGGCGGGTCGAGTCGGCCTTCGGATCGCAGCCGACGATCAGGATCTTCTGACCCATCTCGGACAGCGCCGCGAGGGTGTTCTGCGAGGTGGTCGACTTGCCGATGCCACCCTTGCCGTAGAAGGCGATTTGCCGAAGTGATGCCATTGCAGTGCTCCAGTGAATACGTTTGAGAAGTTGACGATGCGGGAACGGTCGTCGCGATCTCTATGCAGCCTTCGGTGCCTCTATGGGTCTTCTTGGAAGGTCCCTCGGGGCCTGACATGGGGTCCGCGCAGGCCCTTCTTCGCAACGCCCGTGCCAGGGTCCGTGACGAAGCTCAAGTACTTGTTTTCACGAGGCAAATCGTGCGTTTCCGGGGTCCGGACGGGGGCCTGTGCGATTGTTCGAAACACGACAAACCCGGGGGCCGCCGAACAGCACACGAGCGTCCACCGACACGGCTGCACCGGGCGTCGCGCGGTCCACACGCGCTTGGTACGGCGGTTGCTCTGAACGGCGCATGAGCGCCCTGCCCGTCGTCACGACCGCCGCATCGAATCCGCATCTCGCGCGCCTCGGCGGCGAGCCGGCGGTCGTGCGCCTGGTTGATGCCTTCTATGCCGCGATGGACTCGCGCGCGGACGCCGCCGCGATCCGCGCGATGCATGCGGAAGACCTCGCGCCGACCAAGGCGGTGCTCGTCACCTACCTCGTCGAATGGCTGGGCGGCGCGAAGCAGTACACCGCCACGCGCGGCGCACCGCGGCTCGGCCGCGTGCATCGCCCGTTCGTGATCGATGCCGCCGCGCGCGACGCCTGGCTCGCCTGCATGCGCGACGCGCTCGCCGTCACGTGCGAAGACAACGCGCTGCGCGACGAGTTGCTGGCCGCGTTCGCCAAGGTGGCGAACCACCTGACCACCCACCCGACCCCCTGACCACCACCGGAGCCCCCGATGAGCACGACCCTTGCCGCCCCCGGACTGAAGGACACCGCCTTCGCCCGCCTCGAATCCGAAGGCCGCCTGCTGAACCCCGTGCTGAAGGGCGCGACGAAGAAGCCCGGCCGCTTCGGCTTCCGCGGCGAACTGGCGCTGCGCTTCTCGGCCAAGCTGGCCGACGAGGCCCGCCCGCCCGAACTGACCTGCGACCAGGTGATCGCGGTGGCCCAGGCCGGTGACGCCAGGCTGCCGTTCTTCGCCGGCTACCTGCTGAACTTCGCGCACCTGAAGGACGTGGCCGAAGTGCTCGGCGACACGCTGAGCGCCGGCGGCAAGTACTTCCTGTTCTGCAACAACATCGACCTGAGCAGGAAGTACCAGGTGCCGCTGAAGGGCGCGCTGTTCTACGTGCTGCCGATCGACGAGTCCACCGTCTACAACGAGCTGCTCGAGCTGCTCTACCTGGAGCGCAACGACCTGAAGAAGCTCGACACCGCCGGCAAGACCGACGCCGTCGCCGATGCGGCACTCAAGTACGACGTCACCTTCGACACCATCACCTACGAGGAAGGCCTCGCACTGATGGGCCCGGTGCGCAACCCGAACGAGAACAGGCCGGTCTGAGCGCCGCGCTCACCGGAGCCCCGCATGCCGATCCACGACTTTCGCTGTCGTTCCTGCGGCCAGCAGTTCGAACTGCTGGTGCGCGGCGACGGCCCGCACGCCTGCCCGCATTGCGCGGGCACGGCGCTCGACAAGCTTCTCTCGCGCATTGCGCCGCACGGCCACAGCCGCGAGATCGTCGCGGCCGGGCGCCGCGCCGCGGCGCGCGAGGGCCACTTCAGCCACTACAGCCGCGCCGATCGGGCGCGCGTCAAGTAGCAGCGGCACCAGCGCGCGGCCCTCAGCCCGACAGCGCGCCCAGCAGCTCGACCGTCACGGCCTCGGTGCCGAGCACCGTCGCCTGGCACGCCAGGCGCGACTTGCTGCCGACGCCCACCAGCGTGTCGAGCTTGGCGTTCTCGGCCGGCGTGAGCTTGGACAGGCCCTTGCGGCCCTCGGTCACGAACAGGTGGCAGGCGCCGCACTTGGCGCCGCCGCCGCACTGGCTGACGAGCTTGCCGCCGGCCGCCAGGATGGCCTGCAGCAGGTTGGTGCCGGCCTCGACCTCGGCGCGCAGGCCTTCGGGCAGGATGGTGAGCGTGGTCATGGGAATCTCTCCGTCGGTGATTGCGTCGGTGCGTCGCTGTTTGGGTGGGGTGGTGTTCAGGCCGCGGCCAGCGCCGGGCCGCACAGCGCGGCGGCGGCCTCGGCCAGCGGCAGTGCGATGCGCGTGATGCCCTGCTCGGCGAGGAAGCGTTCCTCCATGCGCGTCGGCGTCTCGGGCAGCACGGCGTAGTGCGGCCCGGCCGAGCGCTTCAGGATCTGGCGCGCGAACGCACGCGGCAGCTGGTCGTTGAAGCGGCAGCCGAGGAACACGAAGCCGAGCGTTGCGCGGCGCTGCTGCACGAGTGCGGGGATCGGCGTCTGGATGTCGATCTCGGTCAGCACCTCGACGAAGTCGCTGTCCGACACCAGGTAGTTGTGCGCCGGCGCGTGTCCGCCCCAGGGCTTGTAGAGCAGCGTGGCGGCCGCCAGCGGCTCGGCGCTCGGCCGGCCGGACGCGTCGTACCAGCCGCACCAGGTGCCGAAATGCTCGCTCTGGCTCAGGCCCTGCACCTCGGCCCAGTCGGAACGCGCGGCGGCCAGCGCCTGGCGCAGGGCGTCGTCGTACCAGGTGTCGACGATCAGCGGCACCGGCAGGCTCGCGATCCAGCGCTGCAGCGCCGAGGGCGCCGGCGCGGTGGCGAATGCCTCGTCCATCGCCTTCGCCAGCGTCTGCCGGTGCTTGAAGTTCTCGATGAACTGCGCGGCCGCCGTCAGCCGGTGGCGGATCTTGCCGGGCACCGACACCTTCGCCGTCAGCACCGCGGCCAGCGCGGCGGGGTCGGCCGGCGGCGTCGCGCCCGGGCACAGGGCGAGCAGGCCCGGGCCCAGGTACGGCGCGAGCGCGCCGGTCTCGAGGCCGGCGGTGACACGCGCGGGCCATTCGGTGAGGGGGGTGACGTCCATGGGGCCTCGCGGGTTCCGGGTTCAGTAGATGGCGGCGCCGGCGCCGACGTTGACCGACGAGTCCTTCAGCGTCTTGACGATGAACTCGACGTGCTCCGCCTGCAGGGCGCCGTGCAGCGGCAGCGCCAGCGCGCGGTCGGCGATGCGCTCGGCCAGCGGCAGCGCACCGCGCTTCCAGCCCTGCTGCACGTAGTGGTGCTGCTGGTGCAGCGGCTGGCAGTACAGGACCGACTCGATGCACTCGGTGGCCAGGTCCTCGACGATCTGCGCGCAGGCGCTGACGGTGAAACGCTTGCCGAGGTGGACCACATAGAGCATCCAGTGCACCGCCTCGACGCCGGGGGCGACGTAGGGTGGCTTGATGCCCTCGAAGCTGAGCATCTGCTCGAGGTAGCTGGCCTCGACCGCCTTGCGCCGCTCGAGGATCTCGGCCAGCCGCGCCAGCTGCGCGAGGCCGAGTGCCGCGGCCGGCTCCGACAGGGTCGCCTGCACCGGCACGCGCGCGCCGACGGAGACCGAGCGGCGGTCCGCGGTCGACCGGGCACGCAGGTAGCGCAGCTCGGAGGCCAGCCGGTGGTCGTCCGTGACGAGCATGCCGCCTTCTCCGGTGCACAGCGCGGAGGGCTGCGAGAAGTCGAACACCGCCACGTCGCCGAAGCTGCCCACCGGCCGGCCCTGGTAGACGGAGCCGATCGCCTCGGTGCTGTCCTCGATCAGGCGCAGCCCGTGCTCGTCGGCCAGGCGGCGCAGACCCTGCCAGGCCGCCGGGTGCCCGTTCACGTTGCCGGCCAGCACGGCGCGCGTGCGCGGCGTGACCTGCGCCGCCGCGCGGGTCGGATCCAGGCAGCCGGACCAGTAGTCGATGTCGGCGAACACCACGCGAGCGCCGGCCAGCGTCACCGCATGCGCCACCTGGTGCCAGCCGTAGGCCGACGCGATCACCTCGTCGCCGGGCCCGATGCCCAGTGCGCGCAGCACGAGCCAGGTGCCCAGCGTGCCGCTGGCCACCGCCACGGCGTGCTCGCGGCCGACCTCGCGTGCGAACGCGGTCTCGAAGCGCTCGACCATCGTGCCGGCCGACCAGCGCGGCGAGCGCAGCGCCGCCTGCACGAGATCGGCCTCCAGCTCGCCGGCGTCCGGCTCGGACAGGCGCAGCCAGTCGTCCGGCAGCTCGTCGTCGGTGTCCATGCTCAGCCCCGGTCGCACAGGATCAGGCCGCTGGCCCGTCCCGGGTCGCCGGTGACGGACCAGCAGTGCCCGTCGCTCGCGCCCAGGTAGAGCTGGCGCCGCGTACCGACCACCGCCGGGGTCTCGCCGCGCATGTCGAACGCGTCGACGACCACGACGCGCAGCGGCGCGAAACGCACGCGCAGCGCCGCCGCGGCCTCGCGCACGCCGCCGGCGGCCTCCGCGATCGTCAGCGCCTCGGTCAGCTGCGCCGCATCCATCTCACTCGCCCGACAGGCGCCGGGCCTCGACCGTGATCGGCAGCGCGGTGCCCGGTGCCATCTCCGGCAGCGCGAGCGTCCAGCCGTTGGCCAGCGTCACGGTGCCGCCCCACAGGTCGGCGCGCTCCTGCGCGACGATCGGTTCCTCGAGATCCTTCTTCGGCACGTAGGCCGACAAGGCGCCGGTGGAAGTCTTGCGGATCATCACCTTCATGGGTTTCCTCAGGCGGCCTGCGGCTGCGGTTCGAAAAGGGGGAGCACGGCGCGGCGGGCCGCGGCGAGCGTGGCATCGATCTCGTCGGCGCGGGTCTGCGGGCCGAGCGAGAAACGCACGCCGGCCTTGGCGGTCGTCGCGTCCTCGCCCATCGCCAGCAGCACATGCGATGGCTGCGTGCCGCCGGCGCTGCAGGCCGCGCCCGACGAGGCGATCACGCCGGCGCGCTCCAGGCGCGCCAGCACCAGCTCGGCCGACAGCACGCCGAAACGCACGCAGCTCGTGTTCGGCAGGCGCTCGGCGTCGCGCCCGTAGACGTGCAGCGCCGGCAGGTCGCGCGCGAGGCCCTGCTCGAGCCGGTCGCGCAGCACACGCAGGCGCTCCAGGTCCGCGGCCAGCGTCGCGCCCGTGCGCTCGCAGGCCGCGGCGAAGCCGACGATGCCCGGCAGGTTCTCGGTGCCGCCGCGCCGCTGGCGCTCCTGCCGGCCGGCGATCAGCGGGGCCAGTGCGACGCCGCGGCGCAGCAGCAGCGCGCCGACGCCCTTCGGCCCGCCGATCTTGTGCGCCGAGATCGACATCAGGTCGGCCCCGCTGTCCGCGAACGACAGCCGGCTCTTGCCGGCGCACTGCGTCGCGTCGACGTGCAGCCGCGCGCCGCGCGCGTGGGCCAGCGCGGCGAGTTCGGCGACCGGCATCACGACGCCGGTCTCGTTGTTCGCGCCCATCACGCTGACCAGCGCGACGTCGTCGTCGATCAGCGCGCGCGCCGCGTCCAGGTCCAGGCGGCCTTGCGCGTCCACCGGGATGAAGTCGACCGGCGTTCCCTCGTCGGCCAGGCGCTGCGCGAGCGCCACGAGACCCGGGTGCTCGACCGCCGACAGCACCAGCCGCCGCCGGCCGGGCACGCGCGCGCCGAGCAGCGCGGCGTGGTTCGACTCGGTCGCACCGCTGGTGAAGATCAGTTCGGCCGCCTGGCAGCCGAGGAAGGCGGCGACCCGCGCGCGGGCGTCGGCCAGCAGGCGCCGCGCGGCCTGCCCCGGTGCGTGCGTGGACGACGGGTTGGCCCACGACACGCGCAGCGCGTCGAGCATCTCGGCAACCACCTCCGGCAGCGGCGGCGTGGTCGCGTTGCAGTCGAGGTAGATGACAGCCCCCCGCCCGACGGGAACGTCGGGCGCCCCCCCGTGCGGGCGCGGGCCGGCTTGGGACGGCCCGGCGCTCGGCCCGCTGAAGGCCCCGCTCATTGCCAGAACTCCCGCAGCGGGTCCGCGCACAGCCGCTGCAGCGCCTCGTCCAGGCGCAGGCCGGCGGCCTTCAGCACCCAGCAGTCCTGGGCGTGGTCGCGCGCATGCAGCAGCCAGTGGCCCTGGCTGGCGGGCACGAGCCAGGCGATGCCGATCTCGCCGCCGTCGGGATCGACGTTGCGCGAACAGTTCGGGCTGACGACCTTCCAGCCCAGCCCCTCGCGCTCGACGCGCGGGCGCACGTAGCGGTAGCGCGAGCGCCGCGCCAGCGCGCGCGCGATGCGGGCGCGGTCGATCGGCAGCACGGGGTTCATGCGCGCCCCTCGACAACGAGCGCGATCGGCCGCCGGTTCACGCCGCCACCTCCTGCGCCGGCGCGATCTCCTCCTCGAGCACGCCCAGCACGACGGTGCCGAAGTCGACCAGGTAGACCGGCACGTTGGCCTCCTCGTGGTGGCCGACCTGCACGATCTCGCCGGGGCCGCCGGCGACCACCAGCAGCACGTCCTCGGGCGCCTCGGGCAGGCTGCCGTCGTTGTACAGGTCGAGCGCCGCGACGACCGGCTGGCCCCACTGGTACTTCGGTTCGCGGATGTCGATCACGGTGCCTTCTCCCCGGGGTCTAGCGGATGTCGTCCAGCTGGCCGACGCGTTCGCCGAGTTGCGCCAGCACCTCGGGCGGCAGCTTGTCCAGCGTGCACAGCTCCTTCGCGCGCATGCCGACGCGGTGGCCGCTCACGGTGAACTCGACGGCGTAGATGTAGAACTGCTGCAGGAAGGTGCCGATCGAGCGCACGAAGCCGACCTCGCCGCGCTGCACCAGCACCTCGCCGATGTCCTTGCCGTTGTAGGTGCCGTCGTTGCGCACGACGCTGCGGCTGACCACCCGCTCGCCCATCTCGAAGCGCGGCGGGTAGGCGATCTCGATCACGTCGTCGTCGCGGGCGATGTCAGCCATGCGGCAGCTCCTCGATCGGCAGCTCCTCGGCCGGCTCGGGCAGGCCCTGCCCGCGCTGCCCGGCGCGCGCGCGCACCTCCGGCTCGGCGTCGTCCAGGAACGCGGCCAGCACGCGGCCGCCGGCGCGTCCGGCGGCCTCCCAGCGCACGGTCCAGTCGGCGTCGTGCTGGAAGGCCTCGAGCAGCGACGCGGGCGCGCGTTCGGCGACGATCCGGCGCACTTCCGGTGCCGCATCCGAGGCCATCGCCCACAGCGCCGGCATCGGCAGGCGGCGCGCCACCTCCTGGCGCACCTGCAGGTCGACGTCGCGCATCAGCAGCGTCAGCAGGCCGGCGGGGGCACGCTGCGCGACCACGCAGCGGACCTGGTAGTCCGGATCGCGCGCCAGCGGGGCGATCTGGTCCAGCTCGATGCGCTGCGCGACGCGGATGCGCACCTCGCGGTGCGGGTCGTCGCGCAGGCGCACGAGCAGGCGCTGCGGCACGCGCAATGCGACCTGCAGGCGCACGGTCTCGTCCGGGTCGGCCAGCAGCGGCCCGAGGCGGAACAGCCCGGCGTAGCGCGCGGCGATCGCCCGCACCTCGAAGTACGGGTGATCCAGATGGCCGTCGGCCAGCGCCGGGTGGGTGCGGAAGAAGCGGTCGATGCGACGCGCGTAGACGTCGCGCACGCAGCTGCGGCCCGGCTCGCAGCCCGCGTGCTCGCGCAGCGTGGCGTGCTCGCAGGCGGCGCAGGCCGCGGCGTCGATCGGCCGGCCGTGCCAGTCGAGCGCCGGGATGTCGTGGCCGAGCAGCGCCGCCATCGCCCGCCCCTCAAGCGGCCACGGGCAATCGCGCCCAGGCGGCGGCCCCGGTCGCCTGCACGTAGGCGCCGTCCTCGAGGCTGTCGTCCTGCCCGAGCGAGCGACGCCGCACCGCCTCGAGCAGCGCCGCGCCGACGCAGTCCTGCGGGTCGAGCACGCGCAGCAGCGCCAGCGCATCGCGCGCCTCCACGGCGTCGCCCAGGCGCAGGCTCAGGTAGGCGTAGCCCTTCAGCGCGAACAGGTAGAAACGCGTCGGCGCGTCGTGCCGAGCGCCCGCGAGCGGCTGCTTCGGCACCTCGCGCCACACCGGCGCCAGGCCGAGCGCCCGCGCGCCGATCACCAGCGCACGGCGCGCGATGTCGCGCGCCAGCGCATGCCGGTGCCCGTAGAAGTGATGCCGGTAGAAGGCGATCAGCACCGCCGGGTGATCCGGCGCGAGCGCCTGCGCGCGCATCAGCGCCGCCATCGCCGCCACCGGATCGGCGCGCCGCGCGCCCGCTTCGGCGAGCGCCGTCTCGACGCCCGGCGGCAGCGCCTGGCCGAGCACCGCAGCGTCGAAGTCGGCGTCCACCGCGGGCTCCTTCAGCGCCGCTTGATCGAGGCCAGCGAGACGCTCGCCTCGGCCGGCGGCTTCGCATCCCCGGAACTGCTGCAGCCGCAGGCCGCCGCGTTCGGGTTCACGAAGGTCAGGCCGGATTGCAGCGGCGTGTCGGCGAAGTCGACCGTCACGCCGTCCAGCAGCAGGCGGCTCTCGGCCGGCAGGAAGACCCGCAGGCCGTTCACCGCCAGCTCGCTGTCGCCGCCCTTCGGCGCCGATTCGACGCTGAACTCCGACGTGTAGCCCGAGCACCCGCCGGGGGCCACCGAGAGGCGGAAACCGCCGGCCGGATGCTCCGAGAAGCGCACCATGCGGCGCATGAACTTCTCGGCCGCGGGCGTCACCGTGACATTGGGCGTGATCATGCCGCTCACACCTTCTTGATGCAGCCGTCGACCGGGCATACCGCGATGCACTGCGGCGCGTCGAAGTGCCCTTCGCACTCGGTGCACTTGGCCGGGTCGATGATGAAGGTGCCGCCCTTTTCGCGGATCGCGACGTTCGGGCATTCCGGCTCGCAGGCCGAGCAGCCGGTGCACATGGAGGCGATGATCTTCAGGGCCATGACGGTCTCCTTTCGCTGACGGGTCTGACTAGGCCGCGGCGGTGAACGCGCCTTGGCGGATGCGCGCGTCGCCGCGCGGCTGGTGGGTGATCTCCCCGCGCGCGATGCGCGCGCGGTACTCGGCGAACCAGGACAGCGCCGCCTTCTCGATGAACTCGTGCGCGTACTCGTCGACCGGTTCGATGCCGGCCGCCTTCAGTTCGTCGCGCGGGCAGGCGCCGATCTTGGACACCAGCACCGCGTGGCAGTCGTTGATCGCGTTGACGATCGAGGGCAGCTGCTCGTCCTCGCCGTAGCCGCCCTGGCAGTAGAGGTCGACGCGGCGATGCCCGACGAAGACCACCGACGGCACGCGGGCCGGCGCCGGGCCGCTCCCAAGGCGGCCCGCGGCCCCCTCGGGGGGCTGGCGCGAAGCGCCTGGGGGCTCCATGCCGACCTCGAAGATCTGGAACTCGGTGGCGTGGCCGAAGTGCTGGTTGACCTTGCCGTGGCCTTCGGTGGCCACCGCCACGAGCACCGTCATGTCGGCATCGACGCCGTCGTCGGTGCCGGCGGCCTCGAGCGCCGCCTGCTTGGCGTCGTGCTGGGCCTGGCGCTCGGCCTCGACCCGCTCCTGGTACGCACGCCGCTTGTCGAGGTCGTAGACGACCTCCATCTGATCGATCTTGTCGAGCGTGAACTCCTCGCTGCGGTCCTCGCCGAGCAGGCCCACCGCGTCGGCACGGCACTGGCGGCAGTGGCGCATCAGGTTCGCGCCGCCCATGCAGGCGTCCTGCACGGCCTTCAGCTCCTGCGCGGTCGGCCCGCGCTGGCCGGTCAGGCCGAAGTGCGTGCCGTGCTCGGCCTCGCTGATCAGCGGCATGATGTTGTGCAGGAACGCGCCGCGCTTCTTGACCTCGCGGTTGACGTCGTACAGGTGCTCGTCGTTGATGCCCGGGATCAGCACCGAGTTGATCTTCGTGAGCACGCCGCGCGCCGTCAGCATCTCCAGGCCCAGCATCTGCTGGCGGTGCAGGATCTCGGCCGCCTCGCGGCCGGTCACGCGCCGGTGGTCCCAGAAGATCCACGGGTAGATCTTCTCGCCCACCGCCGGGTCGACCATGTTGATGGTGATCGTGACGTGGTCGATGTTGTACTTGCAGATCTCGTCGACCATCTGCGGCAGCGCGAGGCCGTTGGTCGACAGGCACAGCTTGATGTCCGGCGCCTGCTCCTGGAGCATGCGGAAGGTCTCGAAGGTCTTCTTCGGATTGGCCAGCGCATCGCCCGGGCCGGCGATGCCCAGCACCGTCATCTGCGGGATCTCGCTGGCGACCGCGACGACCTTCTTGACGGCCTGCTCGGGCGTCAGCTTCTGGCTCACGACACCGGGGCGCGATTCGTTGCTGCAGTCGTACTTGCGATTGCAGTAGTTGCACTGGATGTTGCACGCCGGCGCGACGGCCACGTGCATGCGCGCGTAGTGGTGATGCGCCTCTTCCGAGTAGCAGGGATGGTTCTTGACCTTGTCCCAGATCTCGGCGGGCATGTCGTCCGGCCCGCCGGACGATCCGCAACTGGCCTTCCCTTCACCGCCGGTGGAGGAGCATCCCCCGCTGGAGACGGTCTCGAGGATCTGGCTGACGGCCTGCCGGCCGCGCTTGAGATCGCCGATCGACACGAACGCTGTGCTGCTCATCGCGAGGGCCTTCGTCGAATGGAGTGACGCGAGCCTCTTTGCGAGAGCCATGCCAGCGCGCAAGGCCTTGCGAATCAATCACTTGAGCGATTCGCGCGATGTGGCCTTCGCGACAAACCGGACAGCCATGTGCACATGTCCGCCGCGGCGAATCGGCTGCGTGGAACCAGGCAGGAGTACCAGAGCGGCCACCCCGGTCGCCGGCCCCGATCAGAACGTCCCAGGAGTTCCCATGTCTGTCGATCTCGTTTCCCTCCGCATGGCTGCCGCAGCCGCACTGGCCGTGTTCGCCGTCGTGTCGGCGGGTTGTGCCACCCCCTCGCGCCCCGCCCACGACAGCGCGGACTACACGCCGGGCGCCGCGCCCGCCGCGGACCCGTGGTACACGGGCGGCGGCATCAAGCCGCGCCGATCCTCGCGCGACTACGACGTCCCGCTGTTCGAATCGGGTCAGTGAGAGCGGCGTCGCAACGCGATCACCGGCGCCTTGCCGCTCGCGCCGCGCTCCGGCGCGTCGACGGCTGACACCTCCACCTGCACGCCGCGCGCCCCGCGCGCCTCCAGCAGCGCCGAGAGTTCGCCGGCCAGCGCGGCGGCGCCCTGCGGCTCCCGCCAACCGATCAGCAGCACCTGCACTGCGGCATCGTCGCGCTGCAGCACCTGCCAGCTGCGCGCCGGCAGGCGCTCGAGCGCGTCGTGCCAGACCTTGGGCGGGATCGCCGTACCGGCCAGGCGCAGCGTGTCCTCCGCGCGGCCGTCGATCGCCTCGACCATGCGGAACGGCCGGCCACACGCGCAGCGCCCCGGGCGCTCGCGCAGCGTGTCGCTGATCTCGTAGCGGATCAGCGGCTGCGTGCGCCGGTCCAACACGGTCAGCAGCAGCCGCGCACCGGCCTCGCCGGGCGGCACGGGCCGGCCGCGTTCGTCGACCAGCTCGATCAGCGCGCGGTCCTCCAGCAGGTGCAGGCTGCCGGCTGCGCATTCGGTCGCGATCGGCGCGTACTCGGTCGCGCCGTAGGTGTCGTAGACGCGGCGGCCGAACGCCTGCTGCGCACGCTGCCGCGTCGTGTCGTCGAGCCGCTCGGCGCTGGTACCGATGTGGCGCGGCGCGATGTGCAGCCGGCCGGCCAGCTGCTCGTCGGCGAGCTGGCGCAGCACCGAGGGGTACACCGCCAGCAGGTCGGGCCGCCAGCCGTTCAGCGCGTCGACCAGTTCGGCCAGCGGCTGCGCGGCGTCGAGCCGCAGCGTCGGCACGCGCCGCGTGGCCAGCGAGCGGCCGATGCACGCCGAGTAGTGCCAAGGCGCCGCCGAGGCGATCAGCGCGGAACGCGGGCGCTGCCACGGCCGCGGCCCCTCGCCCCAGGCCAGCGGCCGCGTGATCGCGCCCAGCGCCACCAGCCACTCGTGCGGATCGAACAGGAACACGCCGCGCTGGCCCGTGGTGCCCGAGGTCGAGAGCACGGTGTAGCGCCCGCGGTACGGCGCGGCGTCGCCGCGCTGCAGGTGCTGCTCGACCTCGCGCAGGCGGATCGCGCGGTCCGTCACCAGCGCGTCGAAGTTGTCCATCAGCGTCGCCTTGTCGAGGATCGGCAGCCGCTCCAGCGGCGTGTCCTCGAGGCCGGCGTGAAAGCGCCGGTAGAACGGCGAACGCAGCGCGACGAAGCGGCGCAGCGCGGCCAGCCCCACGGCCTGCTCGCGCGCCAGCCGCTCGCGCGACCAGCGGCTGCTGCGGTCCTGCTGCCGGCGCTGCCACATCACCTGCAGCAGCCGCCACAGCGAGACCTCGCCCGGCGCCGCTGCGCTCAAAGGCATGGGCGCCGGGAAGCCGGCGGTTCGACGCGGACCGTGGGTTCGGGCATGGGCTGACCGGAAGTTGGTGGGGCCTGGCGGCGTCGATTCTCGCCGCGCCGCGCCAGGCGGCGCCGGAAGTGCACCACCAGGCCGGCCGGCGGTATCACCGGTGTCTCGCCTCGGTCACGACGCCCACGGCATCGGTGGCATCGCGGCCGCTGCCGTGCATCGCCCGCTCGGCGAACTCCAGGCCGATCGGCACGCTCATGGCCATGCCGACCGCCTCGGCATCGTCGGCAGCCTGCGGGCTCAGAGCCGCCCGCAATCGACGGCGCTGATCCTGGAAGCGCCCCAGCAACGCTGCCTTCGACACCCTGCCGGCGTCGGCGCAGGACACGCAGCTGAGCGCCGAGACGAGGTCGCCCGCCTGGGCCAGCCAGATCGCCGCGTCACGCAGCACCGGTGTGCCCACCAGCGCGGTCCCCACCCGGCGGGCAGCGCTGACCGCGGCCAGCAGATGTTCGCGGGCGCGGTCAGCGTCGCCCGACGCCAGCTCGATCATTGCGAAGGTCCGGCGACAGGTCGGTTCGTGCGACAGAAGGTTGGCCTCCAGCGTCAGGCGCAGCGACAACTTGACGGCTTCGCGGCCGCGTGCCAGCTGTCCGTCCTCGAGGCATACCGAGGCCAGATGAGTCAGCGACTGCGCGCTCAGGAGTCCCATGTCGGCGTCGCCTGCGATCGCGATCCCCTGCTCGTAGTGTGCGATGGCCTCCTGCCGGCGGCCCAGCCCGTGCAGGATCAACCCGATCTCGTTGAGCGTGGCGACCTGGCCCAGGATCGAACTGTTGTCGCGGTGGCCCTGCAGGGCCCGCTGCGCGAGCTTCAGCGCGCCCGCGTCGTCGCCGATCTCGCGCACGATGCCCACCAGGTTGCCGGCGTAGGCCGCAGTCTCGTGGTGGACACGCGCCTCCTCGGCCATGGCCAGCGCTTCCTGCAGCAGGATCCGCGCATCGTCGAGCCGCCCCTGCCGCATCGTCGCCAGGGCCACGGTGTTCAGACTCGTGCGCACGCCGAAGTCGCTGCCCGCCACGCGCGCCGCGCCGAGAGCGCTGCGTGCGCAGTGCTCCGAGTTGCGGAAGTCGCCGAGCCAGAAGCTCAGCGCCGCGCGCTCGATGGCCACGCGCCATGCCACGTTCGGCGCGCCACGCAGGGCCGCCGGCGGCGAGGCGTCGACGACGGCCTGCGCGCGCGCGAACAGGTCCGCGCCTTCGGACATCGGACCGGCCGACTGGTAGTGGTTGCTCAGGCCCACGGCGCACGCGTCCAGGACTTCGAGCAGGCGCCGCTCGACGGCCCAGCGCCAGGCGGCCAGCACATTCGGCAGCTCGATGCCGATCGCGCGCAGCGACGGCCGCGGGTCCCCGACCTCGAACTGCACGTGTTCGGCCATGAACCGGCCGCAGGCCCGCGCATGGCGATCGCGTGCGGCCTCTGTCGCCGTCTCGCGCGAGGCCAGCTTGCGGGCCGCAAAGCGCTGGATCAACGGATGCAGCGAGAAGCGGCCGTCGTCGTCCAGCTGCAGCAGCGACTTGTCGACGAGACCGGCCAGCAGAGGCAGCGGCGCCTGCGCCACCTCGACGGCGGCGCGTCGCGAGAAGCGGCCCACCATCACCGACAGCGCGGCCAACGCCTCCTGCTCGGCGGGCGCGAGCAGGCACCACGAGGACTCGAACGTGGCGTTCACGCTGCCATGTTCGGCACGCTCCTCGCCGTCCTCGACGCTCTCCAGAACGTCCAGCGACTGACGGACTTCCTCGACGAGGTCGGCCATCGGCAGCATGCGGACCCAGCTCGCCGCCAGCATGATCGCCAGCGGCAGCCCGTCGACCGCGCGGACCACCGCCGTCACCGCATCGCGCTGCGAAGCGAGGTCGAAGCGCGGATTTGCCGCGCGGGCGCAGGCGGCGAAGTACTGCACGGCGCCGTCGCCGGAAGGCGAGGCGGGGTCATGTGCCGCGGCTGGAATCGACAGGCCGCGCAGCATCAGCGTGGCCTCGTCGGCCGACCCCAGCCGCCGCCGCGACGTGACCAGGATCTGCAGCCGCGGTGCAGCAGCCAGCAGCCGCGACACCAGCAGCTCCAGCCCGCGCAGGTGCTCGGCGTTGTCCAGCACCAGCAGCATCTGCCGGTCGGCCAGATGGAGTTCGGCCCGCTGCAGCGGGAGCTGCCGCGGCCCGAGCGTCAGGCCGCACTCTCGCACCAGCCGCATCGGGACGTGGTCGACATCGTCCAGGTCGTCCAGCGCCAGCCACAACGTGCCGTCCGCATAGCGGTCGGCGCAGGCACGCAGCACTTCCTTGGCCAGGCGCGTCTTGCCGACGCCGCCGCAGCCGACGACCGTGATCAGGCGGCATGCGGGATCGGCCAGCAAGGATGCCAGGCGGGTCTGATCGGCCTCGCGACCGAAGAAGTCGGTCGGCAACGGGGCACTCGCGGCGTCCTCGGCCGGGTGTGACGGTGCCGCGCGCCGATCGACCGTCGCCGCGGCGGCGGCGCGCACCCTTGCCGAGGGCTCGATGCCGAGCTCATCGGCCAACCGGTCGGCATGCCGGCGATACAAGCGCTCCGCGGCGGCCGCGTCTCGCCGCGCATGGTGTGCCGAGAGCGCGGCAACCAACGCTTCTTCGTCGAAGGGATCGTCGTCGAGCAGCCGCTCGGCGAGCTGCAACGCCGCCTCGGGGGCCAGCCCGGGCAACAGCGTGGCCGCGGCTTCGTGCCAGCGCGACTGATGCCGCAGCCGCTGCTCGGCCAGCCAGCCCTCGAACGCGCGGCTGTCGCCGCCGTCCAGGCCCTGCATCAGCGGGCCGCGAACCCACGCGACGGCAGCTGCCGCATCGCCCGACGCCAGCGCGGCGTCGAAGGCCGCGACGTCGGTCTGAACCGCGAAACGCACGGCGCGGACATCGGACTCGAATTCGGGCAGCGCGAGCGCCCGTGTCTCGAGCAGCAGCTTGCGCAGGTTGCTGCGCGCACTGGCCTGCCCGCGCTCGGGCCAGAACAATCCCGCCAGCTCATCGCGCCCGACCCAGTCGCCCCGCAAGGCCAGGTAGGCCAGCAGGCGGTACCGCCGTTCCGGGAGCAGGCGCGACGGGCCGGCCGTCCCGTCCATGGACGGCGGGCCCAGCAGCCGCAGTCGGACGACGCCGGGCCGAGTCGGCGGCGCAGGGGTCGCGGGAGGATGCGCGGTAGCCATGGGCGGTGGACGTCGGCAAGCGCCTCGGGACCTGCAGGCCTGCGGCGCAGGGCCCGCACCTCCGATGCTGGCCATCCTACCCGGCTTCCGCCGCGCAGGCGGTCCGACCTCACCCCTCGAACCAGTCCGGGCACGGGCCCTGAAACGCGCCGGCGCGTGGCCGCGATGCCGGCACCGGCTCCGGTTCGCCGCCGCCCGGTGCCGCAGCGCCGAGCGCAGAGCGCCACGCCGGATCGGCGCGGCCGTCGCGGCCGCGAGATCCTCGCTCAGGGGTGGAAGCGGTAGCTCCGCAGTCCCTGGTTCGGCCCCTGCTGGACGCCGAACACCACCGCCGGCGACCCGGCTGCCGCCGGCGCCACCGCGATCGCGTTCGTGCGGCCGGGCAGCGCCACCTCCAGCGGCGGACCGGCGGGAACGAAGCCGCCCGCGCCGGCCACGAAGGCATGGACCCGCGTGCCCAGCGTGTAGCCGGTGTTGACCTGCACGGCCAGCATCGGCGCGCCGCTGGGCGACACGGCCACGCCTTCGAGGTAGAGCTGCACGTTGTCGACCGCGAGCACGCGGCCGTCGTCGGCACCCCAGTGCGCCCAGGTCGTGCCGTCGCAGCGCCAGGCGCGGACGGTGGCGTAGTCGGAATCGGCCTCGACCGCGATGGCGCTCCCGTCGGGTGCGTGCTGCAGGCCCCAGCCGAGGATCGACCGGGGACCGTCCAGGCCGGTGCCCGTGCCGAGGTCGGCGCACAGTGCGCTCCAGCCGCCGGCCGTCTCCTGGACCGCACGCAGCGGCAGTTCGCCGCTGGTGGTCTTGCGCCCATAGAGCAAGGTGGCCATTCCCGTGCCATCCAGCGAGAGGCGCAGGTCGAGCTCGCGCGAGCTGGAGACACCATCGACATACCCACCGGTCCATGGTCCATCGGTGGCCAGGTCGTAGCGCTGCAGCGCCAGCCGCGCGGTGGTGCCCTGGAACTCGTTCCACGCCGCGACCAGCGTCGTGCCATGGATCGCGATGTGCGGCTGGTTCGTGACCGAGCCGGGCGTCACCGCCAGGCCGTTCGACAGCACCCGCCACGTGCTGCCGTCCCAGCGTCGCA
The DNA here is from genome assembly GCA_019635485.1 of Piscinibacter sp. GTDB lineage: Bacteria > Pseudomonadota > Gammaproteobacteria > Burkholderiales > Burkholderiaceae_C > Piscinibacter. The sequence goes on from JAHBZL010000017.1 coordinate 69,499, forward strand.
CCTGGATGCGCGCCGCGCTGTCGAACCAGGCGACCACCGGCTGTCCATCGGCGGTCAGCGCCAGGCTGGGTGCGTACGCATTGTTCAGGCCGCCGGGCACGGCCTGGCCCCCGATCGGCAGCCAGGCCTGCCCAGTCAGCCGGGCGACGACGACCTGCCGCAGCTCGGCGACATCGACCGCGTAGGCGATGGTCGGCACGCCGCCGCCATCGACCGCGATCGCCGGGGTGTCGACCACGGCGGCATCGGCCGGCGCACCACCGAGCATGCGCCACTCGTTCACCGGCGCCAGGCGCGTGAAGTTGGCGATGCATGCGTTGCTGCCGCTGGCCAGCGTCAGCGACACCGTCAACGCGCTGCCGCTGCAGCCGGCGGCGCCGGTCCAGCCGACCCCGTAGCCGATGTCCGGGGCAGCGACCAGCGTCACGCTCGTTCCGGCGGCAAAGGACGTGCTGCAGGCGCTGCCGCAGTCGATGCCTGCCGGTGCGCTGGTGACGCGGCCATTCCCGCTGACTTGCACCGTCAACTGCGCGACCGCCGGGTCGGCCTCGAACACGCCAGTGCAGGCGCGGTCGGCATCCATCGTCAGGCTGCCGTCCAGACAGTCGGCGTCGCCGGTCCATCCGACGAAGCGCCGGCCGGTGTCGGGCGTCGCCGTCAGCAGCACCACCGTACCTGGCGCGTAGACCAGCCCGGGCGGGTCGGCCGCGACACGGCCGCCGCCCTGCGCCACCAGCGTCAGCGACGCCACCTGTTGCCCGTTCGGTTCGAAGGCGGCGCGGCAGGCGACGGGCGCGTCGAGCGTCACCGTGATCGTCGCGGCGCTGCCCGTGCAATCGCCCTCCCAGCCGCGCAGGCGCTGCCCCGCGGCCGGCTCGGCGACAAGCTGGATCGCACTGCCGGCCGTGAAGTCGGCGCTGCAGCGACCGGGACAGTCCAGCCCTTCGGGTGAGCTGCGCACGCGGCCTCCGCCGCCGACCGCCACCTCGAGCGGCAGCCGGTGGTCGCTCAGGTCCAGCCGCCGCGTCGCCAGGCGGGTGGCCGAGCTGTCCGCTTCCGACGTCGGTTCCGTCCATGCCACGAGGGCGTGCCCGTCGCCGCCGGCGGCGACCGCGGCACCGCCGGCGTAGGCACCGAGGTCGAGGGCCGGCTGCCAGGTCTCGCCGGGACGCTGGACCGAGACGAGCAGGCGGCGCAGGAGCAGCGACGACTGCTGGTTGTCGTTCAGCCAGACGAAGCGGCCCGCATCGTCGGCCGCCAGTGCCTGGTCGAAGCCGAAGAGGCCGCCCAGGTCCTCGCGCGCAGTCCAGCGGCCCTCCTGCTCGATCCAGCGGCTGCTGCGCCAGACGGCCGCTGCGTCGGGGGCCGGCCGCTCGGCCCAAAGGAGCATGGCGTCGCCGTTGCCGGAGGACGCCAGGTTCAGGCGACCGACGATGCCGGCGCAATCCGGCAAGGGCGGTACCGGCAGCGCCTGCCAGCCCCCGGCGGCGAGCCGCCAGGCCACCGGCGGCACGCCGGTGGCGCAGGTCACGAGCCACAGGCGGCGGCGGATGCCTCCCTCGCTGGCGGCGGCCCAGGTGCGGGAATCGAACCCGGTGGGGGCGATGACCGCCTCGCTCTCCCAGCGCCACGCCGCGCCCTCGCGCAGCGCCGCCACCTGCAGCGTGCCCTCGTGCGGCCACACCAGGCGCGCGCCCTGCGTGCCGTGCAGCAGCACGGGACTCGCGCCCTCGGGCAGCAGCTCCAGGTCGATCACCTGCTCGGTCGGTTCGAGTCCGGCACGCATCCACAGGGTCTGCCAGCGCACCGGGGTCGTGTTGGTGCGCGCCAGCAGCACGACATCGCCTTCACCATCGGCGACCAGCGCCCTCGGTTCCGATCCCGTTCGCAGTTCCGGCTGGAAGCAGCGCGTCAGGCCCTGCAGCACCGCGACGCGCTGGCACATCATGAGCCGATCGCCTTCCCGGTGGACCGACCAGAGATTGCCGCTTCCGTCCTGGGCCGCCAGCGGCACGGGCACGCCGATGCCGTAGTCCAGTCGCTCGCGCAGCGTGTCGCCGTCGACCACGCGCCAGTCGGTGCGTTCGTCGTTCGGGCGGTGGGTCACGAGCCCGTACGACAGCGCACCCACGAGGCCGTCGACGTGCAGCACGTCGACATTCCGCACGGTGGTGTACTCGAAGTCCGGTCCGGGCGCAGGCGCCGGCACGAAGCCGTCGCAGCCGGCGAGTGCGGTCGCCGCCAGCGCCACGATCGCGTACGCGGCGCGCCAGGAGGCGCGGCGTGACGTCGAGGCGCTGCGGGTGACATGCTCGAGCGTGCTCATTGGTCTCTCCCCGGGGTTGGCAGTCCGGCGCCGTTCGCAGACCCAGCACCGGGCCGACCTGCACGCGCAGCGGCGCCCGCTGCTGATTGGACGGACGGCTGCTGGCGTGCCATGAGCCGGACCGTAGGCTGGCCGGCGTTTCGACAGCGTTTCGCGATGCCGGCGCAGGTCGGACCCGACCGATCCGGATCCTTGCTCGAGGCAGCGTCTCGGCGATTCGATGGCGCGCCTGGTGGCCCGGCCGCCCCGAGGGATTCGTCCCTCCGACCTGCCAGCTGCTCCAACTCGCCCGGCGGCGTTGCGCACAAGGGTGCTGACCGGATGCTGGAGGGGCGTGGCGGCATCGATTCTCGCCGCGCCGCAGGGGCCTCGTGGGATGATGCCGCCCGACGCGATGGCCTCGGACGATCCGACCGCTCACCACGACGCGCCCGCCCCGGCCGGCGGCCGGCTGCTGCTGCTCGGCCCGCCGTGCTGGCAGGGACCGGCCGGCGAACGCCCGTTCCTGCCGGAGCGCCGCTACCAGCTGCTCGCCTGGCTCGCGCAGCACGCCGACTGGGTCGGCCGCGAGCGCCTCGCCGCGCTGCTGTGGCCCGAGCACGACAGCGAAGCCGCGCGCCGCAACCTGCGCAAGGTGCTGTTCCGCATCCGCGAAGTTCCGGACCTGCCGCCGATCGAGGAACGTGGCGTCGCGCTGCGCTGGCCGGTGGCCACCGATCTCGCCGAGTTCGAACGCGCCGCCGCCGCCGGCGATCACGCGCGTGCGGCGGCGTTGTGGCGCGGCGACCCCTGGCAGGGGCTGGACACCGGTGCTCCCGGCCCGCTGACCGACTGGCTGGCCTTCGAACGCGGCCGGCTGCGCGGCCTGTGGCGCCAGGCGGTACTGGCACTGGCCGGCGCGGCCGATCCGGCGCCCGCCGCGGCGTGGGCACGCCGGCTGCTCGCCGCCGACGCGCTCGACGAGGAGGCGCTGCGCCTGCTGCTGCGTGCGCTGGCCGCCACGGGCCCGCAGGGCGAGGCGCGGCAGGCCTACCAGCGCTTCGCCGAAGCGCTGGCCGAAGCCGTCGGCCTCGAGCCGACGCTCGAGACCCGCGCGCTGCTCGACGCCCCCGCGGCAGCGCCGACGCCGCTGGCGCCGCCGCAGCCGTTCCCGGTGCGCGTAGACCGCTTCATCGGCCGGCGCGCCGAGCTGCACGAGCTCGCCGGCCTGCTGGCGCAGCCGGGCTGCCGCTGGGTCACCCTCGTCGGCCCGGGCGGCATCGGCAAGACCCGCCTCTTGCTGCAGGCCCTGCCCGAACTGGCCGCGCGCCATGCCGACGGCGCCGTGTTCGCCGCCTTCGACGACCTCGGCGACGACGGCCAGGTCGGCGCGCGCCTGGCCGACGCGCTCGGCCTGAAGCTGAGCGCGCGCAGCCCGGCGCTGGTGCAGGTGGGCCGCGCGCTGGCCGGGCAACGGCGGCTGCTCGCGCTGGACAACGTCGAGCACCTGCCGCGGGGCATGCAGGCGATCGCGCAGGTGCTGCAGGACTGCCCGGACGTCTGCGTGCTCGCCACCTCGCGCACCCGCCTGCCGGTGCCCGGCGAGTGGGTGCTGCCGCTGCAGGGCCTGCCCTGGCCGGGCAGCGACGACGCGGACCGCGCCGAGGACTTCGATGCGGTGCGCCTGTTCCGCGAGCGCGCGCGCCAGCACGGGCCCGGGCTGGACCGCCCCGGCGAGCTGGCGACGATCGCGCGCATCTGCGAGGCCGTCGAGGGGCTGCCGCTGGCGCTCGAACTGGCGGCGGTGTGGACACGCCAGTTCAGCGTCGCCGAGATCGCCGACGAACTGGCGCGCGGGGCGTCCGAGATGCTTGCCGGGCCGGGACCGGCCGAGATCGACGCAGCGCCGCGGCAACGCAGCATGGCCGCCAGCTTCGAGCACTCGTGGCAGCTGCTCGTGCCGGCCGAGCGCGAGGCGCTCGCGCGGCTGGCACTGCTGCGCGGCGGCTTCACGCGCGACGCGGCGCGCCAGCTCGGCGCCGCCGCGCTGGCGCTGCTGGCCGCGCTGCAGGACAAGTCGCTGGTGCGCCGCGACGACGGCGCGGTCGAGCGCTATTCGCTGCACCCGATGGTGCAGCAGTTCGCCGCGGCGCGGCTGGAGGCCGTGCCCGTCTGGCGCGAGGCCGCCGCGGGCGCGCTCACCGACCACTTCCTGCGCCGCCTCGCCCGCATGCCGGGCGCGCAGCGCACGGCCGAACGCACCGCCTTCTGCCGTGCGCTCGCGCCGGACCTGGAGAACATCGTCGCCGCCTGGCTGGGCGCCGCGGCGGCCGCGCGTGCCGACCTGCTGGTGCCGGCGATCACGCCGCTGCGCCTGCTGCACGTGGTGCTGGCGCGCTGGGACGAGCTGGTGCCGCTGCTGGAGCGGGCGCGGGCGGCCCTCGCGACCGAACCGCGCGCGCTGGCCGAGCTCGACGTCTCGCTCAGCGCGATCGACTACTACGGCGGGCGCTACGCGGCCTCGCTGGAGGCCGGGCGCCGCGCCCTGCGCGCGCTGGCGCGCGGCGGCGACCGCGCGCTGGTGCGCAATGCGCTGGACTTCGTCGGCCAGTCGGGGTTCGCGCTCGGCCGCTTCGCCGAGGCCCGCGCCTTCTTCGAGCGCGGCCTGGCGCTCGCGCAGGCGGACGGCGACGCGCTGGCGATGAGCAACTGCCACAGCAACCTGGGCACGCTGGCGATCCAGTTCGGCCAGTGGGACGACGCCTGCGAACGCAACGCGCAGGCGCTCGCGCTGCGGCGCAGCGTCGGCAGCGAGACCGCGCTGGTGCTGAACAACCTCGGCCTGTCGCAGGTCGGCGCCGGGCGGCTCGAGGCGGCGATCCGCACGCTGCACGAGGGGCTCACGGTCAGCGAGGCCGAGTCCAACCCGGCCGCCCGCGCGTTCCTGAACGTCAGCCTCGCGCAGGCGCTGTGGCGCACGAAGGACGTCGAGCAGGCGCACCGCCAATGCGAGGATGCCGACCGCCTGCTGCGGCGCGGCCTCGCGCCGACGCTGCGCAGCGAACTCGACCTGCTGCGCGCACGCGTGGCCAGTGCGCAGCAGCGCCACGCCGACGCGCGCGCGCTGGTGCGCGAGGTGGCGCGCGACGCACTCGCGCGGGCCCAGCGGCCGCTGCAGGCCGCCACCGCCGTGGTGTGGGGCGAGTGCCTCGCCGCGCAGGGGCAGGCCAAGGCTGCGCGCGCCTTGCTCGACGCGGCGAGCCGGCACGCCGAGCTCGAGCAGGACGAGCGCAACACCGCGCTCGCCGCGCTGGCCCGCCTGGGCGGCGCCGCGCCCCCGGCCGCGGCACCGGCGCAGGTGGTGGCAACGCAGCTGCAGGCCCTGGTCGACGCGGACTGAGCAACGGTCGCGGAACGGTCGCTTTCCTAGGCTGCGTCGCAGGCCTGGGAGAACCGCATGACCGCGACCGCCGAATCACCTCGACTCTTCATCGTCCGCGTCTGGACCGATCCCGCCGGCACCGCCGTGCGCGGCAGCGTGCGCGACGTGCAGCAGGAGACCACCTCGCGCTTCGAGCAGCGCCACGAGCTGCTGCGCCTGCTGCTGCCGCCCGCCGCACCACCTTCGGAGCCAGCCGACGCCCCCGCCCCGGCTGACGCGGGAGCACGGCCATGAGCCGCCTGGCCTGTTGTCTGGTGCTGGCCGCGGCCCTGTGCGGGCTGGCCGCCTGCGGCGGTGGCGGCGATGCGCCCCTGCCGATGATCGGCGCGGCCGGCGGAGTGGTCGACGGACCGGCCGGCGCCCGCGTCAGCGTGCCCGCCGGCGCGCTGTCTGCCGATACGCCGATCGCGCTCGCCGCCTCGAGCGCCGGCGCGCCGCCGATGGACGCCGGCTTCCGCGCCGGCGGCGAGGTGTTCGCGCTGACGCCGCACGGCACGAGCTTCGCGCAGCCGGTCACCGTGCGTCTGCCGGTCGACGCCACGCGTGTGCCGGCCGGCTTCACACCGACGCTCTACAAGACCGATGCACAGGGCGCGTGGCAGGCCGTGCCCGGCGCCACCGTTGCCGGCGGTTTCGTCACCGCGCAGGTCACCTCGTTCTCGTGGTTTGCGTTCGGCGCGTTGCCGCCCACGATCACCACGCAGCCGGCCGACGTCAGCGTGACGGCGCCGGCGACCGCCACCTTCGGCGTCACCGCGCTCGGCTCGCCGCCGTTCAGCTACCAGTGGCAGCGCAGCGACGACGGCGGCGCCACCTGGGCCGACCTGGCCGGCGCCACGCAGCGCAGCTACACGACCCCCGCCACACGCGCCGGCGGCGCATCCGCTGGCGGCGACGACGGCGCGCGCTTGCGCGTCGTGGTCAGCAACCCGGACGGGCCGTCGACCAGCCAGGCCGCGACGCTGCACGTCAGCGTCGCCGCGGCGGCACCGACCATCACCGGCGAGCCGGCCGACGTCGCGGTGGCGCCGGGCGCCGACGCCGCGTTCAGCGTGCAGGTCGCCGAGAACGGCGTGGCCTACCAATGGCAGCGCAGCAACGACGGCGGTGCGAGCTGGGCCGACCTGCCGGGCCAGACCAACGCCAGCCTGCTGCTGGTCGGCGTGCAGGCGGCGGACAGCGGCGCGCTGCTGCGTGTGCACGTCACGCTGAACGGCGCCGGCAGCACCAGCCGCAGCGCGACGCTGACGGTCACCGGCGGCGGCGCGGGACCCGGCGCCGGCCCCGAGATCGCCGCCGGCCGGCAGTGGAGCCTGGCGCGGCTGAACAACGGCACGCTGCTCGCGTGGGGTGAGGACGCCGCGGGCACGCTCGGCAACGGGCCGGCGGGCTCGGGCGCCACGCCGGGGCCGATCGCCGGGCCGAGCGACGTGGTCGCCGTCGCCGCCGCCTACTACCACGGCGCGGCGCTGACCCGCGGTGGCGAGGTGTGGAGCTGGGGCAGCAACGGCTTCGGCGAACTCGGCAACGACGACAACAACAACGCACCCACCCCGGTGCGCCTGATCGGCGCCAGCCCGGCAAGCCGCTACCAGGCGATCTCGCTCGGCACCAGCCACACGCTGCTGCTGCGCACCGACGGCCGGCTCGAGGCCACCGGTTTCAACGGCACCGGCGCGCTCGGTCAGCCCGACGGCGTCTACTTCGTCGACACGGCGCTCGAGCTGCCCGGCGCGGCACGCTACACGGCGATCGCCGCCGGCGCCTTCTTCTCGCTGGCGCTGCGCGACGACGGTACGCTGTGGGGATTCGGCTCGAACGACGCGGGCCAGCTCGGCAACGGCTTCAACACCCCGCCGCCGGTGCGCGGCATGCTGCAGCAGGTGACCGCGGTGCCGAACGGCCTGCGCGCGATCGCCGCCGGGACGCGCCACGCGCTCGCGATCGACCTCGGCGGCCAGGTCTGGGCCTGGGGCGAGACCAGCAACGGCAAGCTCGGCATCGGCCCGACCGTCACCGCGTGGGCGCCGCCGCAGCGTGTGCAGCTCAGCGGCAACTTCATCGCGGTGGCTGCCGGCGAGCAGCACTCGCTCGCGCTGCGCGACGACGGCGTGGTGTTCGCCTGGGGCATCGACGAGACCGGCCAGCTCGGCCAGGGCCGCTCCCTCGGCGCCAGCGCGGTACCGCTGGCCGTGACCGGGCTGCCCGGCCGCATGCGCAGCATCGCCGCCGGCGGCGCGCTCGGCCACTCGCTGGCCGTCGGCGAGGACGGGCGTGTCTGGGCCTGGGGCCACAACAACTTCGGCCAGCTCGGCCAACCCACGGGCACCAGTTCCAGCAACGTGCCGGTGCTGGTGCCGGGCCTGAACCTCAACTGACCGCGGATCCGGGGAGAAGGACATGTTCGAAGCCTTGCGTTTCGCCGCGCCGCGCCGGCGCGCCCTGCCCGCGCTGTTGCTGGCCATCCTGCTCGCCGCCCTGCTCGCCGCCTGCGGCGGCGGGGGCAGCGCCGGCGGCCCGACCCCGACGCTCGTATCGGCACGCATCGGGCCGGCCGGCGGCACGCTGGCCGGGCCCGAGGACCTGCGCCTGGGCATTCCCGCGGCCGCACTCGCCGCCGACGTGACCCTGGGCATCGAACGCTCCAGCGCCGGCGCGCCGCCGCTGCCGCCGCTGCCGGCCGGCATGGCGCCGGTGGGCGAGATGCTGGCGCTGACGCCGCACGGCACGCAGTTCAGCGCAGCGGCCACGCTGTCGTTGCCGCTGGCGGGCCAGCCGGCCGGTGCGATCCCGGTGATCCTGAAGACCAATGCCGCGAACGACGGCTGGGAGGCGCTGGACACGCGCATCGTCGGCGACCGCGCGTTGGCGTCGATCGCGCGCTTCTCCTGGATCCGCCTGGTGATGATGTGCAACGGCGCGGGCTGCCCGCCCGAGGCCACGCCGCCACCGGTGATCACGATGCAGCCGCGCAGCGGCAGCGCCGACGAAGGTGGCTATGCGCTGCTGTCGGTGGACGCGATCGGCCTGGCGCCGCTGGGTTACCGGTGGTTCAGTGCCGGCCGCAACCTGTCGGCCGAGCGCGGCCGCGCGCTGGTCCTGAACCCCTTGACGCTGGCCGACGACGGCCTGCGGGTGTCGGTCACCGTCACCGACGCGCTCGGCCGCAGCGTCTCCAGCGACACGGCGCAGATCCACGTGCGCGCGCTGCCGCCGCGGGTCGCCACGCAGCCGCTGGACGTCGAGGCCGTGGCCGGCAGCCCGGCAGTCTTCGCCGCCGGCACCACCTCGGGCTTGTCGCAGACGCTGCAATGGGAACGCAGCGACGACGGCGGGCAAGGCTGGACCAACGCGCCGGCGCCCTCGCAGCTGGCGCGCCTGACGCTGCCCGCGGTTCAGCAGGCCGACGACGGCGCGATGTTCCGGCTGCGTGCCACCAACAGCGCCGGCACGGTCGTGACCCGCGCAGCGCGGCTGACCGTGCGGCCGCTGCCGGCCCCGCCGCAGGTGCTGAGCTCACCCGTCGACGTGGTCACCGTGCCGGGCCGCACGGCCGAGTGGCGCGTCACGGCCAGCGGCGGCGACCTGCGCTACGCATGGCAGCGCCGGAGCGCCGGCAGCGCGGACTGGCAGCCCGTGGCCAGCGGCGGCGATGGCCCGGTGCTGACGCTGTCCAACGTCGTACCCGCCGACGACGGCACGCGCTTGCGCGTCGTCGTCAGCAATGCCAGCGGCAGCGCCACCAGCGCAGAGGCCCTGCTGCACGTGCTGCCGTCCATCGGCCAGGGCCCGGTGCGCGTGGCCGGCGGCGCCGACCACAGCGTGGCCCTGGCCGCGGACGGTCGGGTGTTCACGTGGGGCAGCCATACGTTTGGCCAGACCGGCCAGGGCGCCGAGCGCACGCGCCGCCTGCCGGCGGCCGTGCCCGGCCTCGCCGACGTCGCGAACCTGGCGGTCGGCGACTACCACGTGCTCGCCCTGCACGGCGACGGCCACCTCTCGGCGTGGGGCAGCAACCAGTTCGGCCAGCTCGGCGTGCCGGACCGGCTCGACAGCGATTTCCCGATCGCGCTGCCGGCCGACCCGCTCAGCGGCCGCGCCGTGGGCGCCGGCCCGGGCCGCAGTGCCCTGTTCGGGGCCTTCGGCGGGACGGAGGCGTCCTGGGCCTGGGGCGCGGGTTACCTCGGCGACGGGCAGCTGCACGGCATCGGCGACCTGTTCAGCGAAGGCACGCCGCCCAGCCCGCCGATCGCGCTGCGCGGCGCGGCGCACATTCGCGCCGCCTTCGGCCAGGAGCACACCCTGGCCGTGCAGCCGGATGGCAGCGTGCTGGCCTGGGGACCCAACTACGAAGGCGAACTGGGGCTGGGCGACCTCGGCGCGCGCACCGCGCCGACGCCGATCCCGACGCTCGCGCGCATCGTGGCCGTCGCGGCCGGCTGGTCGAGCTCGATGGCGCTCGATGCCGACGGGCAGGTGTTCGTCTGGGGCCTGAACGCCTCCGGCCAGCTCGGCGTGCCGGAGGCGGGCCGGCGTGCACTGGCCCCGGTGGCGCTGCCGCTGCCGGGCCCGGCCGTGGCCATCGCCGCGGGCAAGCGGCACGGGCTTGCGCTGCTGTGGGACGGACGGCTGTTCGGCTGGGGCGCCAATGTGCAGGGGAGCGTCGGCAGCGGCGGCCCGGAGATCGACGTGCTCCGCCCCACCGAGGTGACGGGCGCCTGGCGGCTGCCCGTGCAGGCGATCGGTGCCGGCGCGGCGCACAGCCTGCTGCTCGATGCGGACGGCACGGTGTGGGCCTGGGGCCGCAACGGCAACGGCCAGCTTGGAGACGGCACTTCCGAACCGCGCTTCCGGCCGGCGCCGGTGCCTGGGCTGAACCTGAACTGAGCCGGGCCGGCGCGCCGGCCGGGCCCTAGGTCTCGGAGATCACCAGCGCGCCCATCTTGTGTGCCAGCGCCGCGAACTTGCTGGCGATGGTTCCGGCCGGCTGGGAGGCGGCGAAGTCCTTGACGACGAAGGTCTCGGTGCCCTTGCGCGCCTCGAATCGAAAGCCATCCCCCATCGACCGGCCGGAGATGGTCATGTCCGTGGTGTCGGAGATCAGCACGAGATTGCCGATCTGGGATTCCGGCTCATAGTGCTTGCTGCCCTTGACCACGCGTACGACGTACCACATCAGAGAGCCTTTCAGAGGGGTTGGACTGCGCGCGACGACGGCCCGCCATGCGCGCGTCGAGTCACCGTTGCCGGATGGGCGCCGCCGCGGGCGGGCCGCGCCGCTCCAGGTGGCGAAAGGTGATGCGGCCCTTCGTGAGGTCGTAGGGCGACAGCTCGAGCGAGACGTTGTCGCCGGCCAGCACCCGAATGCGGTTCTTCCGCATCCGGCCACCGGCGTACGCGATCAGTTCGTGTCCGTTGTCCAGCGTGACGCGGTAGCGCGAGTCGGGCAGGACCTCGTTCACGATGCCGTGCATCTCGATCAGTTCTTCTCGGGCCATGTGTGGTCACTCCAGGTTCGTGGTCGATGAGGAGCCGGCGCGCGCGGCCGACCGACCCGGGGCCGGTGCCTGTCCGCTGGCGAGGCTCGTTGCCGCCCGGGCGAAGGGCGGCGTGTAGTGCAGCACGCCGTGCTGCGGGGGGGATTCGGACCGCAGGGTCAGTTGCTGCGGGCCGGCTTCAAGCGGGACACGGGATTTGCCGAGGCACTCGCCCGTCCCGACCGCGGAAAGGAATCGACTCGTGATCCACGCGCCTTCGCAACTTGCGCCACGGCGCGGCCGCGCACGCATGCTAACACTGCGTGTCTCCCGGTGCCGAGTCGGGGGCTGCCGCACGGACTCCCGCGCCTCTTCGCCATCAGGGCGACGGCCCGGGACCCTCCGTGAGCGTCATCAGCATGTCCGCATACCACGCGCAGTTCAGTCCGAGCGATTCGTCCAGGCGCAGGTCGCGGCCGCCCATGTCCATGCGCGCGGAATGGACGCCCAGCAGCTTCCACGGCAATGGGTCCGCGCCGTCGGCCCGCATGACCACCGGCGCGCCGCTGGTGCCCCGATGCGTGCGGCCATCCGTCAGGAAGTAGCCGCGCCCCTGGAAGCGCAGGCCGAACGAGGACGCGATGATCGCCTGCCGCACCACCGGCAGGTGATGCAGCGTGTCGTGAAAGCCGAGCGGGAAGCCGACGATCAGCACCGAGCTGCCGACCTCGACGTCCTCGAGTCGCCCCTGGAGGTGTGCCGACGTGAAACACCACATCGCCACGGTGGCGGGCCACGCGGCGCGATCGATCTCGATGACGGCCATGTCGATTTCGCCGCCGGCGTCGCTTCCCTGGCGCCAGACGGCCTTGCCCGCCCGGTAGAGCGGCAGCGAGAACGGCACCGATCGGGTGAGGTTGGCAGGATCGGTGTGCAGCTCGATCTCGATGCGATCCGGAAAGTGCCCGCTCGGCGCGTCGATCAGCACGTGCCGGCTGGTCACGAGGAAGAGCCGGCCGTCCCGTTCGAAGAAGAATCCGCTGGCCGTCGTCAACGGTCCTTGCGGGCCGAAGGTGAGCACGCGCGTGGTGGTGAGAAGCAGGGTCTCGATCAAGGGGCCGCGCCGCCGGGGGCGCCAGTCGGAGGCATTGCGGGCCAGGCCCTAGGAACTGAACCCGCTGTCCTCGAATGCCGCCCAGACGTGGCTGCCGATCCAGCTCCGGGCCGCGGTTTCCGGGCTCTGCAACCTGCGCTGGGCCCACTGCGAAAGGGCGAGGGTGCGCGCTGCGTGGGCGGTCCAGCGAGGACGGACGCGCAGCAGTTCGGCGGCGAAACATCCGATCCAGTCTTCCCGGTCGGGCCGCTGCTCCTGGACGCGAACATCCTGTGACATGGTTCAGTATGCGCCCTCACGCTTCCGAGCGGGGACACGCCCGCCCAGATCGGGTGGGATGCCCTGGACCGACATGCTCGCCGCATCAATCGTGTTCATCGACATCGTGACGCGAGGCAGCCGGCTCCTCGTTCCGTCGTGCGGTGGACTGGGCTTCGTGGCCCTGATCCCAGGCGTCGCTGCGCTGCAGCCAGGTGTCGGCCGATTCACCCGTGGCGGAAGGCTGGTTGCGCGCGTGCCCGAGCGGGTTGGCGTCACCGGGCTCTCCGCGCGCGGCGGCCTTGGCTCCCTGGCGCTGAAGCTCCGCGCGTTCGGCGCCCGACAACGCGGGCGGCTTCGCGGGCGCCGCGGCGCTGTACCGAGGAGGCAGCTTGGCGATGCTGTTCATGGAAATTCCTTGGTGCGGACGCGTACCTCGAAGTCCCGGTGGCGTTGCCCGGTGACGGGTGGCGTCGTGGAAAGAGTGGTCGCGCTGCCGCAAAACGAAAAGGCGCGGACCAGCCGCGCCTTCGTCGGTGGATGCCGGCGTGGGCCCGACATCCGATGGTCGGGACAGGGTCAGCTCACATCGCGGATGTTCGAAGCCTGCGGGCCCTTCTGGCCCTGGGTCACCTCGAACTGCACACGCTGGTTCTCGGTCAGCGTCCGGAACCCGCCGCCGCGAATTTCCTTGAAGTGGGCAAAGAGGTCCTTGCCACCATCGTCAGGGGCAATGAACCCGAAGCCCTTGCCCTCGTTGAACCATTTCACCGTACCGGTCTGAGTCGTCATGTCGAAATCCTTTGTCGAAGTGAAGAGCGCAGGAACGCGCCCAGCGAAGAAACGCCAAGATGATCTTCAGAAGGGGATTCGACTCGACCGCCGGCAGAACGCCGGAGCGGGTAGAAAGACCTACGATTGAACGGTCTTGTGCATGTCAGCGGGGGCATCGTACACGAAAGCGGCGGCAGGGGTATCGATATTTATTTGGCCCGCGACACGCGCCGGCATGGTCCTTCGAGAGGGCTGTGCCACACTGGCCCATGACACAACCGCTCCTGCAAGCTGCCGACCTGCGCGGCGCTGCGCAGCTGACCACCGATGCAGTGGCCGGCCTGGCGAGCCTGGTGGAGGCGATGCACGCACGCATTGCCAGCCTTCCCCGGCTGTCGGGCCCGCGCGCAGGACCTGCGGGAGACGAACGTACCAGCGGCATCACGGGACTCGCCTACAAGACCGTGCGAGGCGTCACCCACCTCGTCGGCGGGAGCGCCGAAGCCCTGCTCTCCTGGCTGGAACCGGCCTTGGTCGCAGCCGACCCGCACCAGCTGCCACGACCGGAGCGCGAAGCGGTCGTGGCGGCCCTCAATGGCGTGCTCGGCGACCATCTCGCCGCATCCGACAACCCGCTGGCGATCGCGATGCGGTTCCGCCGTTCGGGCCGGGCGCTGCCTCTCGACCGCTTCGCGCTGCGGGCCGCCACGGGCGGCGCGACGCCGAAGCTGCTGGTGCTCCTGCACGGCCTGTGCATGAACGACCTGCAATGGCAGCGCGCGGGTCACGACCACGGTGAAGCACTGGCCCGCGAGCTGGGCTACTCGGCGGTCTACCTGCACTACAACAGCGGCCTGAGCGTGTCGACCAACGGTCGCATCCTGGCGCAGCTGATGGAGCGCCTGTACGACGCCTGGCCGGTACCGGTCGAGCGCCTCGTCATGCTGGGCCACAGCATGGGCGGCCTGGTGGCGCGCAGCGCGATCCACCACGGTGCGCTGATGCAGCGCGGCGGGATGCGCTGGCCGACGCGCGTGGACGACCTGGTCTGCCTGGGCACCCCGCACCAGGGTGCGCCGCTGGAACGTGCCGGGCACGGCGTGGATCTGCTGCTCAGCGCCGCACCCTACGCGGCGCCGCTCGCACGCCTGGGCAAGGTGCGCAGCGCCGGCATCAACGACCTGCGCCTGGGCAACATCGTGAGCCCGCCATCCGGGGCCGACGGCACGCACCGCTGCGCGCAGGTGGGGTTGCCGGAAGGCACCCGCTGCTACGCGATCGCGGGAGGCCTGGGACCCTCCGTCGGCAGCCTGAAGACGCGGGTGCTGGGTGATGGCCTGGTGCCGGTGGCCAGCGCGCTGGGCCAGCACCCCGACCCCGAACGCCACCTCGACTTCGCCACGGACCATCAGGCGGTGATGCACGACACGAGCCACTTCGATCTCCTGTCGAGCGCCGGGGTGTTCGACCAGTTGAGGCGGTGGCTGGTCTGACGACGGCGCGGCCGGCAGGCCGATCGATCCGCCGCCTCACCCGGTGGCGGCACGCAGGCCTCGCCGCCACAGTCGGCGAGCCCGACGCGCGACGGCGCCGACCGCCGCGTGCGAATCCGGCAGGCGCACCAGCGTCAGCGCCGTGGTGACGCACGCGCCGGTGGCCAACCCGATCCACAGACCCCTCGCGCCCAGGGTCCAACCTTCGCAGAGAACCAGGGCGACAGGCACACCGACCAGCCAGTAGCCGATCAGCATGCAGACCATCGGCGTGCGGCTGTCCTTGCGGCCGCGGAACAGGCCCGAGGCCGCCAGGCCGGGATAGCCGGCGAACTGGACCAGGCCGAGCAGCATCAACAGCCCGACGGCGATCTCGGCCGCAGCGACACCGGCCGCCCCGCTGCCGAAGAAGGCGCTGGCCAGCGGGCGGGCGGAGAGGATCAGCAGGGCCAGCAGCGTCACGCCGCCGGCCGCCGCGAGCCCGAGGGCCGCCCGCTGGACGGCCCGTGAGGCGTCCGCCCCGGGCCCGGTCACGGCCCGTGCCATGCGCACCGTGGCGGCCTGCAGCAAGGCCGCCGAGCCGGCATACGCGAGGCCGGCCATGCGCAGCGTCAGCGTGTGCGCGGCGACCTCGGCCGCGCCGAGCGTCGCCGCGTAGAGCGTGGCACCGAGGAAGACACCCGTCTCGGCGGTCATCGTGATGCCGATCGGAATGCCCACACGCAGCACCGCGGCCATGCCGCGCCAGTCGAGCGCAGGCTCGCCGTCGGCCGGCCGCGCCGTGGGCAACGCACGGCGCGCAGAGACGATCAGCATCGCCAGGCTCGCCAGCGCCACGAGCAGCGACGAGACGCCGGCTCCGGTCGGGCCCAGCGCCGGAATCGGGTCGAGGCCCGTCATCAGCACATAGTTCGCGACGGCGTTCAGCGGCAGCATGCACAGGGTGACCTTGAGGAACACCCTCGGCTGCTCGGCCGCGGTCAGGATCGTCCGGTACAGCGCGATGCCCAGCATCGGCGCCATCGTCAGCGCCATGCTGCGGGTGTAGCCCTGCCCGCGCTCCAGCAGATCGGGCTGCAGGCCGAGGGGCGCCAGCCAGTGGGGCGCGAACCAGATCGACGGGACGACGATCGCGCCCAGCAGCAGCACCAGCGCCCGCCCGATGCGATCCAGGCGCGCGCGATCCCCGCCGCGCGCGCGCGCCAGCGCCGCCGTGTAGAAGGGGCCGATGCCGGCGATGACGCCGGCGCACAGGTAGAAGGCGATCGACTGCAGGTCGCTCCCGATCGCCACGGCCGCCAGGGCCTCGGGGCCGAACAGGGCCGAGACCATCACCGTGTCGGTGATGCTCATGCCCATGTTGACGAAGGCGATCAGCGTGATCGGCAGCGCGAGCCTCAGCATCGCGCGCCACTCGTCGGATCGTGCCCTCGTGGGGTCGATCGCGTTTGCATCCATGGGGACCTTCCTTGTGCGCCGTGCGCGCCTCGTTGCGGTCGCCGCATGATCGAAGCGCGCGGCCTGCGCCGGAAGAGCCGGATGCGCCTGCAAAGGGTCCGTTCGTGCCACGGGGCGCGGCCCCGGCCCCCTTCACTCGCCCGCTGGCCCGTCGTCGTCGCGCATCGCGACGACGACGACGAACTCCGCCGGGATCCGGTAGCCGCGACCGTGGCGCCAGGGCGCGATCGCCTCGACGTAGCGGGCGCGCACCCGGGCGCGCGCCGCGCTGTCGAAGTGCGACCACGCCAGCGCGACCGGCCCGCCGACGAAGGCGGCGTCGCAGGCGTCCTCGGCGTTTTCGTACTCCAGCGTGTCGGCGACCCGCTTCAGCAGCGTCACCCGCAGGCCGGCGCGCGCGCAGGCCTGCGCCAGCGCGGTGCCCTGGCCGAGGCCGAAGAACAGCGGGCAGACCTCGCTGTGCACCTCGGCATCGACGATCTCGAACAGCGGCGCCCAGCCGCAGCGGGCGCGTTCGCCCCACACCGCGAGCGCGGCGCGGCCGCCCGGGCGCAGCACACGGCGCAGCTCGCGCAGCGCGGCCCCGGGGTCCGGCAGGTACATCAGGCCGAGCGCGCACAGCGCGAGGTCGAAGTGGTCGTCGGGCAGGTCGAGCGCCTCGGCATCCATGCGCAGGAAACGCGCCTGGTGCTGCCGCTGCGCCCGGGCACGCTGATCGGCTGCCTCGACCATCTGGCCCGACAGGTCGACACCGACCACGCGGCCGTGCGGCCCGACGGCGAGCGCCGCCGCGACCGACACCACGCCCGTGCCGCAGGCCACGTCCAGCACCCGCTCCGCGGGTGCCGGCGCCGCCGCGGCCAGCAGCTCGGCCTGCACGCCCGCCAGCGCGGCGTGCCAGTGCCGGACATAGGCATCGACGGCGCGATCCCAGCCGTAGCGTTGCACGCGACGTTGAAGGCGGGCGTCCATGGCGATCAGCGCAGCGTGACGACGGCTTCGAGGTACGCGGCGGGAATGACCAGCGAGCCCTGGCCGGCGACGTTGTCGCCCTCGAGCAGTTCGATCAGGTCCTTCTCCAGCGCAGCGCCCTTCTCGGCGCCCAGGGCCGCGAAGGCCTTGTGCACCGGCCCGTACCAGGTGCGGAACACGTCGATGAAGTGCGCCGCCGAGCGGTAGCGGAAGTTGAAGTACTTCGTCGTCGCCTGGACCTCGGCGACCCGCTCGCCGAACAGCGTGCGCAGGTGCGCCTCGGTGCCCCACAGCGAGGGCGACTGCACGCCGGCCGGCGGCGGGAGGTGGCGGCCCAGCACCTTGAACATGCGGCCGATCAGGCTGTCGGGCGTCCAGTTGGCCAGGCCGATGCGGCCACCCGAGCGGCACACACGCGCCATCTCGCTGGCCGAGCGCGCGTGGTCGGGCGCGAACATCACGCCGAAGGTGGACACCACGGCATCGAAGCTCGCGTCGGCGAAGGGCAAGGCCTCCACGTCGGCGACCTGGAACTTGACCTCCAGGCGCTCGGCCTGGGCGCGCTCGGCGCCGCGCTCGAGCAGGCTGCCGACGTAGTCGGTGGAGGTGACGAAGCAGCCGCGCCGCGCGGCGGCCAGCGTGGCGTTGCCGTTGCCGGCCGCGACGTCGAGGACACGCTCGTCCGTCTTCAGGTCGCAGGCTTCGGCGAGCGACTCGCCGACGATCTGCAGCGTGGTGCCGACGACGGCGTAGTCGCCACTGCCCCAGGCCGCCTGCTGGCGGGTCTTGAGGGCGGCGAAGTCGATGGGTGCGTTCATGGTGGGTTCTCCTGGTTGATTGAAAGGTCGCTGAACACGACGGCGTGACTGTCTCGCTCGACACGGGGTCGCGTCCTGCCCGTGCGTCGGCGCGGCTTGACCGAGCGTCCGCCGTGCGATGCGGGCCTGACCGAGCGTCCGCGCGAACTGTCCCAACGTCCGCCGCGGGGCCGATGCGGGGGTGATTGCCCTGGGCAGATCCGCGGTCTCCTTCCACAATCGCGTCATCCCCAACCGAGCCAGGAAGCGTCGCATGAGCCTTTCAGACATTGCAGCCGCGCAGCAGCGCGTCGTGTCGGTGCTGCGCCAGCGCCCCGCCTTCGGTGTGCAGGCGGACGCCCCTGCCCTCGCGCGCTGGGAAGGCGCCCTGCGCGCGCGGACCACGCACGACAACGGCACCGAGGTCGTCACCGACATGCCTGCCGAGATCGGCGGTGGCGCCAGCAGCGTGACGCCGGGCTGGCTGCTGCGCGCGGCCCTGGCCTCGTGCGCGGTGACGCGCATCGCGATGCTCGCGGCCACCGAGGGGCTGGTGCTGGAGACGCTCGAAGCCCGCGCGACGAGCCGTTCGGACGCGCGCGGCCTGTTCGGCATGGCCGATGCCGACGGCTGCATCGTGACCCCCGGGCCGGGCGACGTGCAGCTGCACGTGCGCATCGGCGCACCCGGCGTCGCCCCCGAGAGGCTGCGCGCGCTGGTCGCGGCCAGCGCGCCGCTGTCGCCCGTCACCAGCGCCCTGCAGGAGCCGCTGACCGTGGCGATGCATGTGGACGTGGCCGTGGATGGGGAGGCCCAGGGCTGATGGACGCACTGTCGGAGACGCTGCGCGTCGTGCGCCTGGTCGGCGCGATCTTCCTGCACGGGCGCTTCACCGCGCCGTGGTGCTACCAGTCGCCGCACGCCGACGCCGCGGCGCCGCACCTGGAACCGACCGCCGAACGGGTGGTGATCTTCCACCTGATCACCGACGGCGAATGCTGGTGCGAACTGCCCGACGGCCAGCCGCCGGTGCACCTGAACGCGGGCGACGCGGTGATCTTTCCGCAAGGGCATGCGCACCGCATGAGCTCGACCCCCGGCCTGCCGCCGGCCAGCGGGGCGCGCCTGCAGGAGGTGCTGTCACGCCGGCCGCGGCTGCTGGCCTACGGCGGCGGCGGCGCGACCACGCGCCTCGTGTGCGGCTACCTGGCCTGCGACGCCCGTCTGGCGCAGCTGCTGCTGGCGGGGCTGCCGCCGGTCGTCAAGGTCGGCGTGCGCGGCTCCAGCGCGGGGGACTGGCTCGAGGCCTCATTGCGCTATGCGCTGGCCGAAGCGCGCTCGCCGCGCCCCGGCGGCGCCGGCGTGCTGGCCAAGCTGGCCGAGGTGCTGTTCATCGAGGTGCTGCGCCTGCACATGAACGAACAGTCCGAGGGCCGCACCGGCTGGCTGGCCGGCGTGCACGACCGCATCGTCGGCGCGGCGCTGCGTGCGATGCACAGCGAACCCGCGCGCGCCTGGACGCTCGAGGAACTCGCCCGCGTGGCCTGCACCTCGCGCTCGGTGCTGGCCGAACGCTTCCAGCAGCTGGTGGGCAGCGCGCCGATGCAGTACCTGGCGCAGTGGCGCATGCTGCTGGCGAGCAACCTGCTCGCGCGCAGCAACGCCCCGCTGGCCCGCGTCGCCGAGGAGGTCGGCTACCAGACCGACACGGCCTTCAGCCGTGCGTTCCGGCGCGAGTTCGGCATGCCGCCGGCGGCGTGGCGGCGGCGGCAGGGGAACGGTGGCGTACCGGAGACGAAGGCGCTGGGGCAGCGGTGAGAGATACCTGGCACCAGACGGGCTGAGCGCCTGGCGCCGAGCCCGCAGCCGATGTGCTGGCTGCCCTGTTCGTGATCCCTTGGCAGTCTGCAACCGTCGAAATGGCGTTGGACCGGAACCGGCGAACCGACGCTCTGCCAGCAGGTGTCAGCTCGCAAGGCAAAGCCGGTCCGAACGTTCAGGTTGGAGCACGCTGCCGTTCGTGCAGACGCGCCGGCAGAGCACTCCCGGGCCATCAACTCGCGCCGACAAGCCGTCCCAGGTAAGCCGACACCGACTCGTGCTGCTTCAGCGCGGCCAGCGAGTCGGCGAACAGCAGCCGGCTCACGCGCTGTTCGTCCTTGTGCACGAACACGAAGCGGTCGCAGACCTCCGACAGGATGTCCAGGTGCACCGGCTCGTTCGGGTGCAGGCACAGGAACACGAGCTTGCCTTCGGCACGCAGGCGGCGGAAGAAGTCGAGCATGAAGCCGATGTAGCCGTCCTGCGTGTTGAACTGCGGTTCGTCGAACAGGTGCACGCGCGCGCGCTCGCTGGCCGCGTGCTGCAGCATGAAGGCCGGCCTGGTGCGCTTGAAGCTGCGCAGCTGGTACGACTGGTGGTAGTGCAGCGCCACGCGATCCCGCTCGCGGTAGCGCACCTGGTGGATGTCCTGCCCGCCGATGCACACCCGCCCGGCGCTCGGCCGGTTGCCGCCGGTGATGAGCTCGAACAGCGTGGTCTTGCCGGCGCCGTTGGCACCCATCACGCCGACGACGCCCGGGCCGTCGATGCGGAAGTCGGCCTGCAGTTCGAAGGTGGTCCTCGCCTGCGGCCAGCCGCGCTGGTAGCGCTTGACCAGCCCTTCGACCTGCAGCAGCGGTGTGGTGTCCATGCTCACAGTCCCAGCCAGCGGCGTTGCAGCGCCTCGTCGTCGCGCATCTGCGGCGCGTCGCAGCCGAAGACGATGCTGCCGCCCTGCATCACGCAGACGCGGTCGGCCACCGCGAGTGCGCTCGCCACGTTCTGCTCCACCAGGATCACGGCCACGCCCTCGCGCTTGAGGCGCAGCACCGTGGCCATCACGTCCTGCACGATCTTCGGCGCCAGGCCCTGGCTCGGCTCGTCGAAGAGCACCAGGCCCGGTGCGCCCATGAGCGCTCGCGAGATCGCCACCATCTGCATCTCGCCGCCGGAGAGGTTCTCGCACTCGCGCGCCATGAGGTACTCCAGCGCGCTGAAGATCTCGAAGCACTCGGCCAGCGTCCAGGCGCGGAAGCGCGTGCGCTTGCGCGCGATCTCGAGGTTGCGCGCCACCGTGAGGGTGGGAAAGATGCGCCGGTCGTCGGGCACCCATCCCACGCCCAGCGCCGCGATCTCGTGTGTGGGGCGGTGCGTGATGTCTGCGCCCTCGAAGCGGATGCTGCCGCGGCGCGCGGGTGTCAGGCCCAGGATCGAGCGCAGCGTGGTGGTCTTGCCGGCGCCGTTGGGCCCCAGCAGCGCCAGCACCTCGCCGGGCGCGACCGTGAGCGAGGCGCCGAAGAGCACCTGGCTCTCGCCGTAGAAGGTGTCGATGCCGTCCACCGCGAGGATCGGCGCGGCTGCCGATGGCGCCGGCTCGAGCACCGCGTTCATGCCGCCACCGCGCCCAGGCTGGAGCGCTGCACCCAGGGGTTGCCGCGCAGCGCATCGGGCGTGCCTTCGGCGATCACCTGGCCCCAGTGGATGACCGAGATGCGATCGGCCAGGCGGAAGAGGAACTTCATGTCGTGCTCGATGATGACGATGCTGACCTGGCGCTTGAGTTCGGCGATCAGCTCGAACAGGCGCGCCGTGCCCTCGGCGCCCAGGCCCGCGGTGGGCTCGTCGAGGAACAGCAGCCGCGGCCGTGCCGCCAGCGCCACGCCGATCTCCAGCGCGCGACGCTCGCCGTAAGAGAGCCTCCGAGCCGGCGTGCGCTCCTTGCCCGCCAGGCCGATGCGCGCCAGGATCTGCGCCGCCTCGTCGTAGGCGGCGGTGTCGCGGCCCAGGTCGCGCCACGGCGACCAGGCGCGTGCGCGCACGGCGGGCAGCGCAATCACGATGTTGTCGATGGCGCTGTCGTCGTCGAACAGGTTCATGATCTGGAACGAACGTGCCAGCCCCTTGCGCGCGATCTGGCGCGGCGCGAGGCCGGTGATGTCCTCGCCCGCGAAACGCACCTGACCTCGGTCGGGCCGGTAGCGGCCGGTGAGCACGTTGAAGCAGGTGGTCTTGCCGGCGCCGTTGGGGCCCATGATCCCGGAGAGCTGCCCTTCCTCGAAGCGCAGCGAGATGTTCTCGAGCACCACCTGGTCGCCGAAACGCTTGTGCAGCCCCGTGGCTTCGAACAGCGCCATGCTCAGGCCTCCTTGTGCTGGGTGGGTTTCAGGGCAGCGGGCTGCATGGCCGGCGCGGCCGGGCGCCGCAGCCGCTCGCGCCAGGCCTGCCAGGCGCCGGCCACGCCGTCGGGCTGGTAAAGCACCACGGCCATGAAGAGCAGCCCGTACCAGAGCAGCCAGGTCTCGGTGTAGGCGCCGAGCAGGTCGCGCGCGAGGATGAAGATCAGCGCACCGATCACCGGCCCCCAGAAGCTCACGAGTCCACCGCCGATGAGCACCATCATCACCACGTAGCCCGAGTTGTGCAGGCTCATCACGTTGGGGTAGGCCGACTGCTGCGCCATCGCGAACAGGCTGCCGGCCAGGCCCGACAGGCCCGCCGAGAGCACGAAGGCGCTCCACTTGTAGAGCCACACGTTGTAGCCCACGAAGCCGGCGCGCATCTCGTTCTGCTTGATGGCGCGCAGCACGCGCCCGAACGGCGAGTGGATGAGCCGCCACAGCCCCACCAGCACCGCCGCGAACAGCACGAGCACGAAGTAGAAGTAGGCCTCGTTGCTCGCCAGGCTGATCTCCAGCCCCGGCAGCTTCAGTGGCGCACGCTCGATCTTCAGCAGTCCGTCTTCACCGCCGGTGACGGAGTGCCACTTGATGGCGATGAACCACATCACCTGGCCGAAGGCGATGGTGAGCAGCGCGTAGTAGATGCCGCGCCGGTGCGAAATGAAGGCGGCCACCGCCGCACCCACCAGCGCCGCCGCGACGATCGCGCCCAGCAGGCCGGCCATCAGGTCGGCCCCGGCACGCTGCTGCAGCAGCCCGAACGCGTAGGCGCCGACGCCGAAGTAGGCACCGTGCCCGAACGACGGCAGGCCGCCGTAGCCCAGCAGCAGGTTGTGCGCGAGCGCGAACAGCATCCAGATCACGATCTCCAGCGCCAGGTACTGGTACAGGCCCGCGGCACCCAGCCACAGCGGTGTGCTGGCCAGCAGCAGCAGCGTCACCGCCATGGGCATCGTGACGAGGCGGGCGGGGGCGGGGTGGGCACTCATGCGGCTTGGAATGAATGAAACATCTTGTGGACTTTTGAGAATGTATGTTCTACTCTGCGGCCATGCAAGCCGATTTGTTCTGAAGGCACCCCCTCCGAAACCCATGCCCAGCGCCGCCGATTTCGAAGCCTTCGCGTCCGCCGTGGCCGAAGCCTTTCCGCGCCTGTCGCGGCAACTGCAGCAGATCGCGCAGTTCGTGCTCGAGCACCCCGACCAGGTCGCGCTCGGCACGGTGGCCACCGTGGCCGAGGCCGCGGTGGTGCCGCCCTCCGCGCTGATCCGCTTCGCCAACGCGCTGGAGTTCGGCGGCTTCACCGAGATGCAGCAGGTGTTCCGCACGCGGCTGCTGGACCGTTCGAGTTCCTACCGCGAACGCATCGATGCGATGCGCCGGAGCAAGGGCTCGGATGCGGCCGGTGCGGGCGTGCTCCACCAGTTCGTGTCCGAGGGTGTGGCCGAGCTGAGCCACCTCGAGGACAACGTGCACGCCGACGACCTGGCCGCCGCCGCGTCGCTCGTGTGCCGCGCCAAGCGCGTACACGTGCTGGCGCAGCGCCGCGCGTTCCCGGTGGCCTGCTACCTGTCGTACGCGCTGGCGCAGCTCGACGTGCCGGTGCAGCTGGTCGACGGCGTCGGCGGGATGCTGCCCGACGTGTTGCGCCAGATCCGCAGCGACGAGCTGCTGCTGGTGGCCAGCTTCAAGGACTACTCGCGCGACGTGATCGACGCGGCGCAGACGGCGCACCAGCGCGGCGTGCCGGTGCTGGCCATCACCGACTTCGCGCTCTCGCCGCTGAAGCCGCACGCCACCGTGTGCTTCGAGCTCGGCCAGGGGCCGAACCCGGCCTTCCGCTCGCTGGTGGCACCGCTGTGCCTGTCACAGGCGCTGGTGGTCAGCGTGGGGCACCAGCTCGTGTCGCCGCGGCGCAAGCCTGCGCGCGCAGCCGCGCGGCCAGCCACGCCGCGCAGCGGGCGAGCGCCCGTGAACGGAGCCGGGCGGTGAACCCTCCGAACGCCAGCGCGCCGCGTACGCGCGATGTCATCTGCATGGGGCGCGCCGCGGTGGACCTCTACGGTGAGCAGATCGGCGCGCGGCTGGAAGACGTGACCACGTTTGCCAAGTACCTGGGCGGCTCGCCCACCAACACGGCGGTGGGCGCGGCGCGGCTGGGCCTGGCCGTGGGGCTCGTGAGCCGCGTGGGCGACGAGCACAACGGCCGCTTCGTGCGCGAGACGCTGCAGCGCGAAGGCGTGGACACCACCTGCCTGGCCACCGACCCGCAGCGCCTGACGGCGCTGGTGTTCCTCGGCATCAAGGACCCGGACACCTTCCCGTTGCTGTTCTACCGCCAGAACTGCGCCGACATGGCGCTGTGCGAAGACGACATCGACCCGGCGTATGTCGCTTCGGCCCGTGCGCTGGTGGTGAGCGGCACGCATCTGTCGCAGCCCGGCACGCGCGCGGCCTGTCTGAAGGCGATGCAGGCGGCGCGGGACGCCGGCACGCAGGTGGTGCTGGACATCGACTACCGCCCGGTGCTCTGGGGCCTGACCTCGCCGGGGCTCGGCGAGCGCCGCTACGTGGCGTCCGACGCCGTGAGCGCGCAGCTGCAGGCCGTGCTGCCGCTGTGCGACCTGGTGGTGGGCACCGAGGAAGAGATCCACATCGCCGGTGGCAGTGCCGACACCGGCGCGGCGCTGCGCAGCGTCCGCTCGCACAGCACGGCGCTGATCGTGATGAAGCGCGGCCCGATGGGCTGCGTGGCCTTCCCGGAGGCGATCCCCGAGCGCCTGGACGACGGCGTGGCCGGCCCCGGCTTCCCGGTGGAGGTGTTCAACGTGCTGGGTGCAGGCGATGCCTTCATGGCCGGCCTGCTGCGCGGCTGGGTGCGCGGCGAGCCGCTGGCCGACTCGCTGCGCTACGCCAATGCCTGCGGTGCCATCGTCGTGTCGCGCCACGGCTGCGCGCCGGCCATGCCGAGCTGGGAGGAGCTGTCGCACTTCCTCGCGCACGGCTCGCCGCACCGCCGCCTGCGCGAGGACGTGGCGCTGGAGCACATCCACCGCAGCACCACGCGCGGCCGCCCTCTGGGGCCGCACGCGGCCGGGGCCACGCTCGCCATCCTCGCCTTCGACCACCGGGCGCAGCTGGAGGAACTGGCGGCACGCCACGGCGCCGGCCGCGAGCGCATCCCGGCCTTCAAGGCACTGGTGGCGCGTGCGGCCGAACATGGTCATGCGGTCGAGCGGGCGCTGCACGCGGGCGACGACCTCGCCTTCCCGCATCCCGGCGTGATCGTCGACGGCCGCTACGGCAGCGCCGAGCTGTTCCGCCTCACGGGCACCCCGTGCTGGATCGCGCGCCCGGTGGAGCGGCCCGGCTCGCGGCCGCTGGCCTTCGAGGACGGCGACAACGTCGGGCTGGCGCTGCGCACCTGGCCGCGCGAGCAGGTGGTGAAATGCCTGCTGGCGCACCACCCTGACGACGCACCGGCGCTCGCCGCCGAGCAGATCGCGCGCGTGGTGAGCCTGGCCCGCGCCTGCCACGAGACCGGACATGTGCTGCTGCTGGAACTGATTCCGCCGCGCGACCGGCCACAGGCCAGCGACACGCTGGCGCGCGGCATGGCACAGATCTACGCCGCTGGCGTGCGGCCCGACTGGTGGAAGCTGCCGCCGCCCGATGCAGCCGGCTGGGGCGCCATCGGCAAGGTCGTGGCGCAGCACGACCCGCATTGCCTGGGCGTGCTGCTGCTGGGCATGGAAGCGAGCGAAGAGCAGCTCTGGCAGGGCTTCGTGGCGGCTGCCGGCGAGCCGCTCTGTCGCGGCTTCGCCGTCGGCCGCACGCTCTTTGCCGATGCCGCCGCAGCCTGGTTCGCCGGCCAGCTCAACGACGACGGCGTGGTGGCCGAGGTGGCCACGCGCTACCAGCGCCTCATCGGCCTGTGGCGCTCGGCCCGCGCCGGCGCGGCCGCGCCGGCCCCGACGACACGCACCACCCAGGAGATCGCCCCATGAGCGCCCCCGAGAGTTCCAAGCCCACGATCGGCTTCATCGGCCTGGGCCTGATGGGCCACGGCATGGCCAGGAACCTGCTGGCCAAGGGCCACGCGCTGCGCTTCGTGGCGCACCGCAACCGCGCCAACCTGGCCGACCTGCTGGCCGCCGGCGCGGTGGAGTGCGACAGCCGCGCCGAGATGCTGCGCGGCACCGATGCCGTGATCCTGTGCGTGACCGGCACGCCCGAGGTCGAGCAGATCGTGCACGGCAGCGACGGCCTGCTGGCCGCTGCGCAGCCGGGCCTGCTGGTGATCGACACCTCCACCGCCGAGCCTGCGTCGGCCGCCCAGATCCGCGAAGCCTTCGCGGCGCGCGGCGTCACCTACGTCGATGCGCCGCTGGCCCGGACGCCGCAGCACGCCGAGGCCGGCACCCTGAACACGATGGTGGGCGCGAGCGAAGCCGACTTCGCCCGCGTGCGGCCGATCCTCGCCGCCTTCTGCGAGAACATCGTGCACGTGGGCCCGCCCGGGCACGGCCACGTGCTCAAGCTCATCAGCAACATGCTGGCGATGACGACGGCGGCGGCCATCGCCGAGGCCGTGGCCACGGCGTCGAAGGCGGGCCTCGCGCTGCCGAAGATGTTCGAGGTCATCGGCGCCGGCGGCGTCAACAGCGGCATCTTCCAGCTCACGCTCGGCCGCATGCTGCAGGGCGACCTGGCCGGGCTGCAGTTCACGATCGGCAACGCGCGCAAGGACCTGCGCTACTACACACACCTCGCCGAGATGCTGCCGACGAGCAGCTTCATCGCCGAGGCCGCGCACCAGAGCTTCGTGCAGGCCGCCAACCTGGGCCTGGCCGACCGCTTCATCGCCTCGATGTTCGAGGCCCAGGAAACCCTCAACGGCGTGCACATCGTGCCGCGCTGACCCCGTCCCAGCGGCGCAGACCGCATCCACCCTTACCGGAGACAAGCCATGACCGCACCCACCTCCACCCGCCGCCGCTTCCTCGCCACCGGCGGCGCCGCCGCAGCAGCCACCGCCTTCTGCGGACCCTGGGTGCACAACCGCGTCTGGGCGCAGAGCGCGAGCCCGAAGCCGCTGGTCATCGGCCTGACCATGGACGCCTCGGGCCAGTACGCCGCCAGCGGCGGCATGGAGCGCCTGGGCGCGATGATGGCCATCAAGGAGTTCAACGACAGGGGCGGCGTGCTCGGCCGGCCGATCGAGGCCATCCACATGGACACCGAGACCACGCCGGCCACCGGCTCGCGGGTGGCCGAGCGCATGATCAACCGCAACGACGCGGCCTTCCTCATCGGCGCCGTGCATTCGGGCGTGGCCAACGCGATCTCGCAGGTGGCGCAGAAGTACGGCTGCATCTTCCTCAACACCAACTCGAGCTCGCCCACCGAATCGGGCAAGGACTGCCACCGCGTCAAGTTCGTGTGGGACGGCAACGGCAACAACTTCGCCCAGGCCACGGTGCGCAACGCCATCAAGGCCAATGGACAGGAATGGGTACTGCTGACCAACGACTACGTGTGGGGGCACAGCACCAGCAAGGCCACACGCGCCATCGTCGAGGCCAACGGCGGCAGGGTGATGGAAGAACTGCTGGTGCCGCAGAACACGCGCGACTTCTCGTCCTACCTGCTGAAGCTCCAGCAGCTCAAGCCCGCGGTGGTGGCCACCGCGATCGGCGGCGACGACATCAAGGCGCTGCGCCAGCAGGTGGTGCAGCTGGGCATGCACAAGCGCATGGCATGGGTCAACAACCAGCAGGACTGGCCCGACGTCTACGGCCTCGGGCCGGACCAGATCTTCGGCGTCTTCGGCACCACCTGGTACTACCGGCTGGATCTGCCGGGCGTGAAGGAGTTCGTGGCCGCCTACCAGAAGCAGTTCCCGGGCATGGCGATCCAGGTGCCCGGCAACGTGTTCCACAACGGCTACATGGCCACGCGCGAGTTGCTGCGCTGCGTGCAGGAGGCGGGCACCACCAACAACCTGGCGGTGATCAAGAAGCTCGAAGGCCGCCGCATGAGCGCGCGCGACCGCCTGCAGCACTTCGACGCCTGGATCGACCCCGCCACGCACCAGTGCCAGCAGACCATCTACCTGGCCACCTACAACGACACGCCGGCCGAGAAGACCGACATCTTCCGCGTCCTGGCGCAGAGCGAGCCGAAGGACGTGACCGACGGCGGCGCCGGTGCGGCCTGCAAGCTCGAGACCTACGAGGCCACCCCGAGCTACGAACGCTGACCGCATGCTCGCGAACCTGCTCCCGCACCTGGTCAACGGCGTCTCGCTCGGGTTGCTGTTCGCGCTGATCGCGCTGGGCTTCATGCTCATCGTGGGCGTGATGGAGACCATCAACCTGGCGCACGGTTCGCTGTTTGCGCTCGGCATGTACGCGGCACTGTTCGTGGCCGCGCCGCGCCTGGGCTGGTGGCCCGAGGCGCAGGCCGCCTACGCGGCGCTGCCGGTGGGCACGCGCTACGCGCTGGCGCTGTTCGTGGCACCGGTGCTGGTGGGCCTGTTCGGGCTGCTGCTGGAGCTGTGCCTGCGCCGCACCTACGGGCGCGACCCGCTGTACGGGCTGCTGCTCACCTTCGGCGCGGCGCTGGTCATCGAGGAAGGCATCCGCGCCGTGTGGGGCAGCAACGAGCAGCAGCTGCCCCTGCCCCAGGCGATCTCCGGGGCCTTCATGGTCGGCGACCTGATCTATTCGACCTATCGCTTCTACGCCAGCGCCTTCGCCATCGTGGCCATCCTCGGCCTGTGGGCCTTCCTCGAGAAGACGCCCTACGGCGCCATCATCAAGGCAGGCGCCCACGACAGCGAGATGGTGCGCGCGCTGGGCATCAACCTCGGCCGGCTGCGCGCGGCCGTGTTCGCGCTCGGCGTGGGCCTGGCGGCGCTGGCCGGTGTGGTGATGGCTCCGATCTGGGGCATCCGCCCGCAGGTGGGCGTGGATGCCGTCGTGCCGGCGTTCCTCGTCATCGTGCTGGGCGGCGTGGGGTCGCTGTGGGGCGCGGTGGTGGCCGGCCTGCTGGTGGGCCTGGTCGTGGGCCTGAGTGGCGCGTTCGCCTCGGAGTGGTCGCTGATGTCGATGTATCTGCTGTTCATTGCCGTGGTGACCTTCCGTGCCCGCGGCCTCTTCGGCCGCAAGAGCGTGCTCGACACATGAGCGGCACCCCCATGCTGCAGGACGCGGTGGCCGTGGTCACCGGCGCCGCCGGAACGATGGGCCGTGCGGTGGTCGAGGCGCTGCTGGCGCAGGGCTGCCGTGTGGCGATGGTCGACGT
The DNA here is from genome assembly GCA_019635485.1 of Piscinibacter sp. Taxonomy (GTDB): domain Bacteria; phylum Pseudomonadota; class Gammaproteobacteria; order Burkholderiales; family Burkholderiaceae_C; genus Piscinibacter. Next base: position 99,117 of record JAHBZL010000017.1, read on the forward strand.
CAACGGCGCGGCGCTCGACGCCCAGCGTGCGCGTTGGGGAGCGCGCACGCTTGCCGTGCCCTGCGACATCCGCGACCCCACCGACGTGGCCCGCGCGCACGGCGTGGTCTGCGGGGCCTTCGGCCCGGTGGCCGTGCTCGTCAACAACGCCGGTGTGCTGTCCAACCACAAGGTCGAGGCGACGACGCTCGACGAGTGGCGCCAGGTGCTGGCCGTGAACCTCGACGGCGCGCTGTTCTGGTCGCAGCAGGTCGTGCCCGGCATGAAGGCTGCGCGGTGGGGGCGCATCGTCAACGTCGGCTCGCTCGCCAGCAAGACGGGCGGGCTCACGGCGGGCACGGCCTATTCGGTGTCCAAGGGTGCGCTGGGGGCGCTGACTTTCTCGCTGGCGCGCGAACTGGCGGGCCACGGCGTCACCGCCAACGCGATTGCGCCGGCCTACGTGCGCACGCCCATGGTCACCGAGCAGCTCACCGAGGCGCAGCGGGAGGCCTTGCTGCAGCAGATCCCGGTGGGGCGATTCTGCGAACCGGAGGAGTTCGCGCACGTGGTGAGTTTCCTCGTGTCGCCGCTGTCGGGCTTCGTGACGGGTGAGATCATCGATCTCAACGGCGGCCTGCACATGGATTGATCGATGACGACGACGGCGCACACACCCTTCGATCTGTCCGGCCGCGTGGCCTACCTCCCGGGCGGCTACGGCGACATCGGCACTGCGCTCGCGTGGGGCCTGGCACGCGCCGGTGCGCGGGTGGCCGTGTCGGGCCGTGATGCGCGCAAGGCCCAGACACTCGCCGCCGCACTGCAGGCCGAGGGCCATGACGCGATCGGCCTCGCGATGGACGCGCACCGCGTGGCCGACATCCGCCGTTCGGTGGACGACGTGGCGGCGCACTTCGGCCACCTCGACCTGCTCGTCAACTGCGTCGGCATGCAGCGCGAGGAGCGCCTGGCGTCGGTGAGCGAAGAGGCCTTCGACGAGATCGTGCAGGTCAACCTCAAGGCCGCGATGTTCCTGGCCCAGGCCGCCGCTGTGCACCAGGCGGCGGCTGCGGCGGCGGGGCGCGCGCCGGGGCGGCAGGTCCACATCCTGTCGGTGCGTGCGCAGCTGGGCATGCGCGACCGCGGCTACTCGGCCTATTGCGCCACCAAGGGCGGCCTGGTCATGCTCATCAAGCAGCATGCCGTGGAGTTGTGCGCCCATGGCATCACGGTGAATGGCGTCGCACCCACCGTCGTGCGCGGCGAGATGGCGCAGCACTGGCTGCAGAACCCGGGAGTGCGCGAGCGGCTGCTGCAGCGCATCCCGCTGGGCCGTGTGGCCGAGCCCGAGGACGTGGTAGCTCCGGTGCTCTTCTTCTGCGGCCCCGGTGCGTCTTTCGTGACCGGCCAGGTGCTGTACCTCGACGGCGGCATCACGGCCACGCAATGAACGACCACGACATTCCCCACTGGATCGCCGGCGCGCCGTACCGCGGCGCAGCCGCCCGAGGCCAGACGGTGTGGAACCCGAGCACCGGCGAGGCGGCGCGCCGAGTGCTGCTGGCCGAGACGTCCGACGTGAACGCCGCCGTGGCCGCCGCGCGGGCCGCCCAGCCCGCCTGGGGCGACATGCCGCCGATCCGC
>JAHBZL010000018.1 GCA_019635485.1 Piscinibacter sp.
CGTTGGCGCCCAGGCGGCTCTTGTTGTCGGTGCCGTCCAGGTCGATCAGGGTCTTGTCGAGGAAGGCCTGCTCGGAGGCGTCCAGGCCCAGCACGGCCTCGCTGATCTCGGTGTTGATGTGCTCGACGGCCTTCAGCACGCCCTTGCCGAGGTAGCGGCTCTTGTCGCCGTCACGCAGCTCGATCGCCTCGCGCGAGCCGGTCGACGCGCCGGAGGGCACGGCGGCGCGGCCCATCGTGCCCGATTCCAGCAGCACGTCGCACTCGACGGTGGGGTTGCCGCGACTGTCCAGGATCTCGCGGCCGACGATGTCGACGATGGCACTCATTGCCTTCTCCTTGTGGCGTTGTCAGACCGGGGCGTCGACGCCCTCGACCAGGACCATGTTGAAGTATTCGGTGGCGCCGGAGCGCAGGGCCCGGACGCCGGTGTAATGCTGGCCGTCGTAGAAGGCCTTGGCCTGCGCGTAGCTCGGGAAGCGCAGCATCGCGACGCGGTGTGGCTGCCAGTCGCCCTCCAGCGTCTCCATCTTGCCGCCGCGCACGAGGTACTCGCCGCCGGCCTCCTTCACGGCCGCCGGCGCCTGAGCCATGTACTGCTTGTAGCGTTCGGGATCCGAGATGTTCATCTCGACGATCAGGTAGGCGACGGCCATCGGGGCGCTCCTTCAGCAGCTGAAATCGTTCTCGAGCAGCGGCTGGGTCTTCACGACGCGGTCGAGCGCGACGAGCTGCTCCAGCAGCGCCTTCATGTGCCGCAGCGGCACGGCGTTCGGGCCGTCCGACAGCGCCTTGGCGGGATCCGGGTGCGTCTCCATGAAGACACCGGCGACGCCGGCGGCGATGGCCGCGCGCGACAGCACCGGCACGAACTCGCGCTGGCCGCCGCTGCTGGTGCCCTGGCCGCCGGGCAATTGCACCGAGTGCGTCGCGTCGAACACCACCGGCGCGCCGGTTTCCCGCATGATCGCCAGGCTGCGCATGTCGGAGACCAGGTTGTTGTAGCCGAAGCTCGCACCGCGTTCGCAGGCGAGGAAGCTGTCCTCCGGCAGGCCCTTCTCCCGGGCCGCGGCACGCGCCTTGTCGATCACGTTCTTCATGTCGTGCGGCGCGAGGAACTGGCCCTTCTTGATGTTCACCGGCTTGCCGCTCTGCGCCACGGCGCGGATGAAGTCGGTCTGGCGGCACAGGAAGGCGGGCGTCTGCAGCACGTCGACCACCGCCGCGACGGCGGGGATCTCCGCCTCGGCGTGCACGTCGGTGAGGATCGGCACCTTCAGCTCGCGCCGCACCTTGGCGAGGATCTCGAGCCCGCGCTCCATGCCCGGGCCGCGGAAGGAGGTGCCGCTGGAGCGGTTCGCCTTGTCGTAGCTGGACTTGAAGATGAACGGAATGGAGAGCGCCGCGGTGATCTCCTTCAGGCGCCCGGCGACATCCATCTGCAGCTGCTCGGACTCGACCACGCAGGGACCGGAGATCAGGAAGAACGGCCGGTCCAGCCCGACCTCGAAACCGCACAGCTTCATGACGATGCTCCAAGGCGCCCGTTCGGCGCAAGGACGCCGCGCGCCGGCCTCATGCCGCCGCCTTCGCGGGCGTGCCCAGCCGGGCCGCCTTGTGCTGCAGCGCGGCGTGGATGTAGGAGCTGAAGAGCGGATGGCCGCCCCAGGGCGTCGACTTGAACTCGGGGTGGAACTGCACGCCCATGAACCACGGGTGCACGCTCTGCGGCAGCTCGACGATCTCCGTCAGCTTCTCGCGCTGGGTGATCGCCGAGATCACGAGGCCGGCCTCCTGCAGCCGGTCGAGGTAGTGCACGTTGGCCTCGTAGCGGTGGCGGTGCCGCTCGGTGACCACGTCGCCGTAGATCTGGTGCGCCAGGGTGCCGGGCTTGACGTCCGAGCTCTGGGCGCCCAGGCGCATCGTGCCGCCGAGGTCGGAGCTGGCGTTGCGCTTCTGGATCGAGCCGTCGCGGTCCTGCCACTCCTCGATCAGCGCGATCACCGGGTGCGGCGTCGAGGCGTCGAACTCGGTGCTGTTGGCGTTGGCGAGGCCCGCCTTGTGGCGCGCGAACTCGATCGTCGCGACCTGCATGCCCAGGCAGATGCCGAGGTACGGGATCCGGCGCTCGCGCGCGAAACGCGCGGCGCAGACCTTGCCCTCGATGCCGCGCTTGCCGAAGCCGCCGGGCACGAGGATCGCGTCGAACTCCGCCAGCTTGCCGACGTTGTCCGGCGAGATCGTCTCCGAATCCACGTACTCGATGTTGACGCGCGCGTGGTTGTGGATGCCGCCGTGGCGCAGCGCCTCGTTGAGCGACTTGTACGAGTCGGACAGGTCGGTGTACTTGCCGACCATCGCGATCTTGACCTGGCCCTGCGGGTGCTCGACCTCGTGCACCAGGCCGTCCCAGCGCTTCAGGTTGGCCGGCGGCGTGGACAGGCGCAGCTTGTCGCAGATCAGGCCGTCCAGGCCTTGCTCGTGCAGCATGCGCGGCACCTTGTAGATGGTGTCCACGTCCCACATCGAGATCACGCCCCACAGCGGCACGTTGGTGAACAGCGAGATCTTCTCGCGCTCCTCGTCGGGCACCGGGCGGTCGGCGCGGCACAGCAGCGCATCGGGCTGCACGCCGATCTCGCGCAGCTTCTGCACCGTGTGCTGGGTCGGCTTGGTCTTCAGCTCGCCGGCCGCGGCGATCCACGGCACGTAGGTCAGGTGCACGAAGGCGCTCTGGTTGGGCCCGAGCTTCAGGCTCATCTGTCGCGCTGCCTCGAGGAAGGGCAGCGACTCGATGTCGCCGACCGTGCCGCCCACCTCGACGATCGCCACGTCGACCGCATGGTCGGTGCCGATGCCGGCGCCGCGCTTGACGAACTCCTGGATCTCGTTGGTGACGTGCGGGATCACCTGCACGGTCTTGCCGAGGAAGTCGCCGCGGCGCTCCTTCTCGAGCACGCTCTTGTAGATCTGGCCGGTCGTGAAGTTGTTCGACCGCCGCATCTTGGTCGTGATGAAGCGCTCGTAGTGGCCGAGGTCCAGGTCGGTCTCGGCGCCGTCGTCGGTCACGAACACCTCGCCGTGCTGGAACGGCGACATCGTGCCCGGATCGACGTTCAGGTACGGATCGAGCTTGATGAGGGTGACTTTGAGGCCGCGCGATTCGAGGATCGCGGCGAGGGATGCTGATGCGATGCCCTTGCCCAGCGAGGACACCACGCCGCCGGTGACGAAGACGAACTTGGTCATGGATCTCGGCACCCGCTGCGAGAATGCCGTGGTGGTAAAGCGCGATTATAGGCGCGCCCACCCGGGCGGCTTCCCCCCAGGACCCTCAGTCCGCCGCGAGGATCTGCCCGATCATGTCCAGCACCTCCTGGGCCGTCTCGCGCGGCCGCTCCATCGGGAACAGGTGCGTGCCCTCGACCCAGAGGAAACGCGGCCCGACCAGCGCGCGCGTGGCCGCCGTGCCGGCCTGGCGCATCTCGGTCGATTGCGTGCCGCCGATGAAGGCGACCGGGCAGCCCAGCGGATGGCGCCGCAGCAGCGTGCCGACGTGGTGCGGCAGCGTGTCGTAGATGCGCGTCTCGATCTCGCGCCGGAAGCCGAGCTCGACGCGGCCGCCGCGCTCGTCGAAGCCGCTGGCCACGTAGTCCTTCAGCACCTGCGGGTCCCAGCGGGCGAAGGCATGCTTGGCCGCGAAATGCGAGTGCACCGCCGCGCGGTCGGGCCACTCGTGGCGGCGCCGCCGCGCGACGCGGCCGGGCGAGACGCGCTTCATCAAACCGGTGGCCTTCATGACCTGCAGGCTGTGCGCGCGCCAGCCGGCGATCACCGGCGCGTCCAGCAGCACGATGCCGCGCACCAGGTCCGGCCGGCGGGCGGCCACGATCAGGCTCAGCATGCCGCCCAGCGAATGGCCGACCAGCAGCGCCGGCGCGGCCGACTCGTGCTCGATGAAGGCGATCAGCTGGTCGCGCAGCTTCGGCCAGTTGCTCGTGACCGGGTAGGCCGGATCGTGGCCGAGGCGCTCGATCGCCTTGACGTCGTGGCCGGCATCGCGCCAGACGTCGAACAGCGTGCGGTAGGTGCCGGCCGGGAAGCCGTTCGCGTGGCTGAAGACGATCGCCGGCTTCAAATGATGCGCTCGCCGGGGTGCGTGATCTTGCGCATCGGCTCGTAGCGCGGCGAGTGCACGACCAGCGGGTGGCTGGTCGCACCGTCGCCCCACAGCGGATCGTCCAGCGACTCGAACACCTGGCGCAGGCGCTGCCCCCAGCTCGAGCGGATCATGTGGAAGTACGGGTTGTGCTCGTCGATGCAGACCAGCTGGTCGGTCCGGTAGCGGTCCGCCTCGTAGACGAGCAGGTCCAGCGGCAGGCCGACCGAGAGGTTGGACTTCAGCGTCGAGTCCATCGACACCAGCGCGCACTTGGCTGCCTCGGGCAGCGGCGTGGCAGGCGTGATCATGCGGTCCAGCACCGGCTTGCCGTACTTGCTCTCGCCGATCTGGAAGTAGCAGGTCTCGCGCGTCGCCTCGATGAAGTTGCCGGCCGAGTAGACCAGGAACAGCCGCATGGCCTCGCCCTTGATCTGACCGCCGAAGATCATCGAGGCGTTGAAGTCCACGCCGCTCTGCTTCAGCGAGGGCCCGTCCTGGTCGTAGACCCGCCGCACGGCGCTGCCGAGCACGCGCACCGCGTCGAACATGCTGGTCGCGTTCCACATGGAGATCGGCTCGCCGTCGCCGTTGTCGATCTTCTCGACCTGCAGGATCTCGCGCACCGACTGGCTGATCGACAGGTTGCCGGCCGACAGCATCACCATGAAGCGGTCGCCCGGCTTCTCGTAGACGATCATCTTGCGGAAGGTGCTGATCTGGTCCAGCCCGGCGTTGGTGCGCGAGTCGGACAGGAACACCAGGCCGGCATCGAGCTTGATGCCCACGCAGTACGTCATGGTTCTTCCTTCTGCATTGACTTGAGCCGGTACAGCGCGTCCAGCGCCTCCTTCGGCGAGAGCGCGTCCGGCTCGAGCGCCGCCAGCGCGTCCTCGACCTCCGAGCGCATGCGCTCCGGGCGCGGCGGCGGCGCCGCGAACAGGTCGATCTGGGCGTCGCCGGCGCGCTGTTGTGCCTCCAGCGCCTCCAGCGTGGCACGCGCCTGCCGCACCAGGTGCGGCGGCATGCCGGCCAGGCGCGCGACCTGCACGCCGTAGCTGCGGCTGGCCGGGCCGGGCTGGATGTCGTGCAGGAACACGATGTGGTCGCCGCCGCCCTTGTGCGACTCGACCGCCGACACGTGCACGTTCTGCGCGCGCTCGTGCTTGACCGGGAACTCGGTCAGCTCGAAGTAGTGGGTCGCGAACAGCGTGAACGAGCGGTTGCGGTCGTGCAGGTGGGTCGCGATCGCGCCGGCCAGCGCCAGGCCGTCGAAGGTCGACGTGCCGCGTCCGATCTCGTCCATCAGCACCAGGCTGTGTTCCGTCGCGCCGTGCACGATCGCCGCCGCCTCGGTCATCTCGAGCATGAAGGTCGACTGCGCGTTGGCGAGATCGTCGGCCGCGCCGATGCGCGTGTGGATCGCGTCGACCGGGCCGAGCCGGCAGGCGCGGGCCGGCACGTACGAGCCCATCGCGGCGAGCAGCACGATCAGCGCCACCTGGCGCATGAAGGTGCTCTTGCCGCCCATGTTCGGGCCGGTGATGACCAGCATGCGGCGGTTCGCGTCGAGCCGGCAGTCGTTGGCCATGAAGGCGCCCGCGCCGGTCTCGGCCAGCCGCGCCTCGACGACCGGGTGGCGCCCCGCCTCGATCTCGAGGCAGGGCTCGCGCACGAAGGTCGGGCGGCACCAGTTCAGGCTGCGCGCGCGTTCGGCCAGCGCGCCCAGTGCGTCGAGTGCGGCGAGCGCGCGGGCCAGTGCCGACAGCGGCTCCAGGTGCGTCTGCAGCTGGTCGATCAGCTGCTCGTAGAGGAACTTCTCGCGCGCCAGCGAGCGCTCCTGGGCCGACAGCGCCTTGTCCTCGAAGGACTTCAGCTCCGGCGTGATGAAGCGCTCGGCGTTCTTCAGCGTCTGGCGGCGCAGGTAGTCGCCCGGCACGCGGTCCAGCCCGCTGCTGGTGACCTCGATGTAGAAGCCGTGCACCTTGTTGTACTGCACCCGCAGGTTGCCGATGCCCGTGCGCGCGCGCTCGCGCGCCTCCAGGTCGAGCAGGAAGGCGTCGCAGTTCGCGCCGATGCCGCGCAGCTCGTCGAGCGCGGCGTCGAAGCCGGGCGCGATCACGCCGCCGTCGCGCACCAGCACGGCCGGGTCCTCGGCGATCGCGGCGACCAGCAGTTCCTCGATTTCGCGGGGCGGGTGCAGCGCCTCCCACAGCATGTCCAGCAGCGCGGTCGCGCCGTGCGGCACACGCTTGAGCAGCGCCGGCAGGGCCTGCAGCGTGGCGCGCAGCCCGGCCAGCTCGCGCGGGCGCACCTGCCGCAGCGCGATGCGCGCGGTGCTGCGCTCGACGTCCGACAGCCCGCGCAACGCGTCGCGCAGGCCGTCCAGGTCGACCTGCAGCAGCGCCTCGATCGCATCGTGGCGCTGCCCGGCCACGCGCCGCTCGCGCAGCGGGCGTGTCAGCCACTGGCGCAGCGCGCGGCTGCCCATGCCGGTGCGGCAGGTGTCCAGCAGCGAGAGCAGCGTCGGGCTGTCCTCGCCGCGCAGCGTCTGCGTCAGCTCGAGGTTGCGGTGCGTGGCCGGCGGCAGCTCGAGCAGTTCGCCGCTGCGCTGCACCTGCAGCATGCGCACATGCGCCAGCGCCTGCCCCTGGGTGTGCTCGGCGAAGCTGAGCAGCGCCGCAGCGGCGGCCTGCGCCGCCGGCAGGTCCTGGGCGTTGAAGCCGGCCAGGCTGGCCACCTGCAGCTGCTCGCACAGCTTGCGCAGGCCCAGCGCCGTGTCGAACTGCCAGGCCGGACGGTGCGTCAGCGGCACGCGGCCCTGCTGCAGCTCGGGCACCACGTGGTCGCGGTCGACCAGCAGCTCGCTCGGGGCGAGGCGGGTCAGCCAGGCCGGCAGCTCGCGCTCCCCGCATTCGGTCAGCCCGAGCTCGCCCTGCGTCAGCGCGAGCCACGCGAGGCCCCAGGTGGAACCGCGGCGGGCGGCGGCCAGCAGCAGCGCGTCGCTCTTGTCGGCCAGCAGCTCGGTGTCGGTGACGGTGCCCGGCGTCACGACGCGCACCACCTTGCGCTCGACCGGCCCCTTCGCCGTCGCCACGTCGCCGACCTGCTCGCAGATCGCGACCGCCTCGCCGAGCTTGATCAGCTTGGCGAGGTAGCTCTCGACCGAATGCACCGGCACGCCGGCCATCACCACCGGCTCGCCCGCGCTCTGGCCGCGGCTTGTCAGCGTGATGTCGAGCAGGCGGTTGGCGCGCCGCGCGTCGTCGAAGAACAGCTCGTAGAAGTCGCCCATCCGGTAGAACACCAGGGTGTCCGGATGCTCGGCCTTGATGCGCAGGTACTGCTGCATCATCGGCGTGTGGCCATCGAAGGCGGCGCGGGTGTCGGCGCCTGCCGGCACGCTGGAGTCCACGGTAACTCTTTGATCCATTGAGGTTTTATGCCGGTGGCCCGGGGTGCTGCGAGCGCTGCCGGCAGGGCTTCGGCCCGGCTCCGGCGCCAGGCACAGAGGCGCATTGTCCCGGACTTCGACGGTCGGCCCGGTGGGCCGGCAGAAGTTCGTCTGGCACCATCGGCCGCCGACACCAGGAACGACGATGCACCAGCGTCCCCATGATGCCGCCCGACTGCTGTGGGCCTGCCGCGAATCGGGCACCGTCATCGAGGCGCTGCCCGCCGAGCTGCGGCCGCACGACAGCGCCGCCGGCCACGTGATCCAGGCCGCCTTGCCGGAGGTCGCTGCCCGGCCCGTGGTCGGCTGGAAGCTCGCCGCCACGAGCGCGGCCGGACAGGCGCACATCCAGGTCGACGGACCGCTGGCCGGGCGCATCCTGGACAGCTTCGTTCATCCGGTCGGCGCGACGCTGCCGCTCGCCGGCAACCGCATGCGCGTCGTCGAGCCCGAGTTCGCGTTCCGCCTGGGCGCCGACCTGCCGGCGCGTGCCGCCCCCTACACGGTGGACGAAGTGCTCGCGGCGGTGGCGTCGCTCCATCCGGCCTTCGAGGTGCCCGACTCGCGGTTTGCGGACTTCGCCCGCGCCGGCAAGGCGCAGCTGATCGCCGACGACGCCTGCTGCGGCCGCTTCACCTTCGGGCCCGCCGCGCCAGCGGCGTGGCGTGAGGCGGACCTCGCCGGCCATCGGGTGCACGCCGCGGTCCGCGACGCGGAAGGCCGGATCCGCTTCACCCGTGACGGGGAGGGTCGCGCGTTACTCGGCGATCCGCGCCTGGCGCTGGCCTGGCTCGCCAACGAGCTGTCGGCACTGGGCCTCGGCCTGCGCGCCGGCGACTGGGCCTCGTGCGGCACCTGCATGGTGCCGCTGCAGGTCCAGCCCGGCGATTCCGTCGTCGCAGACTACGGCGCGTACGGCCGCATCGAGATCGGCCTGGCGTAGGCAGGCCGGCTTTTCCCGCGTCCCCACCCCGGCGCCGTCCCTCAGCGGTCGCGGGGCGGCGCATCGGCGACGCCGGTGCGCCAGAAGCGCTCCATGCAGATGTAGGTGAAGGAGGCGGTCCAGCCGATCAGCAGCAGGCCGTTGAGCGCCTCGACGCCGGCCAGCAGGCGGATCGGCCCGAGCGGCGTCACGTCGCCGAAGCCCAGCGAGGTGTAGGTCTCCGCGGAGAAGTACAGGCAGGCGGTCCACAGCGAGCCGGAGGCGCCGTGCAGGGTGCCGGCATCGAAGAACGCCACCAGCAGGTACAGCCCGAGCCCGTAGACCAGCACTTCGAGCGCATGGGCGCAGAAGGCCGCGCCGATGACGACCAGGATGCGGAGGCGGTCGGGGATCCGCAGCCGGGCCACGCCGCCGTTCAGCCCGCGCAGCACCTCGTAGTGCAGGAAGGCGGTGAGCACCACCAGGATCGCGGAGGCGGCAAGGACGAGGGGCATGACGGCAAAGGCTTGGGACGGCGAGGTGCTGCCGACGGGCAGCGGCGCGCCGATTGTCCGCGAGGCCGCCGGCGCCAAGCCGACGCCAGGCCGACGCCTAGTGCCAGTTGCCGATGCGCAGGTCGCCCGGTGCCGGCCGGCCGCGGCCGGTCTCGACCAGGTCGCGCAGGCTGAGCAGGAAGGTGGCCCACTTGGTGCTGCAGTGGGCGAAGAACTCGACCTCCTCGCGCCATTGGCGGTGCCCGAACAGCACGATGGTGTGCGCGTCCTGCCGTGAGAGCGAGAACTCGATGTCGGTGCCGACCCATTCCGGCGGGCCGGCCTTGACGCGCCAGCGCACCTTCTGCTCGGGCACCAGTTCGAGCACGTCCATGTCGAATCCGCCGATCTCTTCGCCGGTCTCGGTGCTGAAGCGGAAGCTGAGGACCTCTCCGACTGCCGAGCGGCCGCTCGTCGCGGTGGTCCACCAGTCCGCCAGCCCGTCGACGGTGGCCAGGGCGGCGTAGACCTGCGCGGCCGGGGCCTTGATGCCGACCCGGTGAACGATGTCTGCCATGCTGAATCTCCTTGTGCGTGAGGGGATCGGCCCGCGGGCCGTGCCGCGGACCGTCTGCGGCCCCACGCAATCTACGCAGGGCTGCGTGCCGGCGTGAGTAACAAGCGCGTCGCGAAATCCCTGCGTGGTGCCGGGCGCCTCACGCGGCCGGCCGCTGCAGCCCGGCGAGGTAGGCGTCGATCGCGCGCCGCCCGACCGCGACGAGGTCGAAGGCGCCGGGGTCCAGCATCCAGTTCTGGATCAGCCCGTCGACCAGCGACTGCATGCCCAGCGCGGCGACCCGGGCCGGCACCGCGGCGGCCCAGCTGCCGCGCCGGGCCGCGCGGCGGAAGCCGCGCTCGACCTCGCGCACGCGATCGCGCATGCGCACCAGCCGCTGCGCGCGCACGTCCTGCATCTCGCCGCCGTGCTCGACCTTGAACAGCGCGATCTCGAACACGCGCCGCGCCTGCGGATCGTTCACGGTCGCACGCAGCGCGGCGAGGTAGCTGCCGCGGATCTGCGCGACCGGGTCCTCCAGCGTCGCGTCACCGCTGCGCTTGATCGCGTCCTGCAGCGGCAGCGCGACGCGGGCGAGCATCGCGTGGAACAGGTCGTTCTTGTCGCGGAAGTGCCAGTAGATCGCGCCGCGCGTGACACCCGCGGCGCGCGCGATGTCGTCCAGCGAGGTGTGCGACACGCCGCGCCGGTGGAACTCCTGCTCGGCCATGTCCAGGATGCGCTCGCGCGTGCGCTGCGCATCGGCCTTGGTGCGGCGGGGCATGGCGGTGGCTCGGCGTGCGACGGCTAAGCCCTGCCGGCGTACATACATTCAGACATGTATGTATAGTGCCACGGGCGCCGCGGTGGCGCCGGGTGGCCGTGGTCGGCGCGCGACGCGAGGGAGCAAGCATGGGTCTGCGGCAGGGGAGCGCGCGCTGGCGTGCGCAGGGCGGGGCGTGGGCTGCGGCGCCGCTGCGCCGGGTGGCGCTGCTCGCCTCGCTGTCCCTGGCCGGCTGCGGCCCCGCAGCCCAGGCCCCCGCGGCGGCCGCTCCGCCGCCGGTGCCCGTCGGCGTGGTGGTGGCGACACCGGCAACGCTCGGTGTGCTCACCGAGCTGCCCGGCCGTACCGAGGCCTCACGGGTGGCCCAGGTGCGCGCGCGGGTGGCCGGCATCCTGCAGCGCCGGCTGTTCCGTGAGGGCAGCGACGTGAAGGCCGGCCAGCCGCTGTTCCGCATCGACGACGCGCCGTACCGCGCCACGCTGGCCAGCGCCAAGGCCGCGCTGGCGCGCGCCGAGGCCAACCTGATGCAGACCCGCGCACAGGCCGAGCGCTACCGGCCGCTGGCCGCCGCGAAGGCGGTCAGCGAACAGGACTACATCGCGGCGCAGGCCGCCTTCCGGCAGGCCGAGGCGGACGTCGCCGCCGGCCAGGCGGCCGTGCAGACTGCGCAGATCAACCTCGGCTATGCGGCCGTCAGCGCGCCGATCGCCGGCCGCATCGGCCGCGCGCTGGTGACCGAGGGCGCGCTGGTAGGGCAGGGCGAGGCCACGCAGCTGGCGGTCGTGCAGCAGATCGATCCGCTGTACGTCAACTTCACGCAGCCGGCGGCCGATGTGCTGCGGCTGCGCGCGGCGATCGCCAGCGGGCGCCTGCAGGGCCCGGGCGGCACGGTGCCGGTGAGCGTGCTGCTGGAGGACGGCAGCGTCTACCCGCTGCGCGGGAAGCTGCTGTTCTCGGACCTCTCCGTCGACCCGAGTTCGGGCCAGATCACGCTGCGCGCCGAGGTGCCCAATCCGAAGACCGCCTTGCTGCCCGGCCTGTTCGTGCGCGTCCGCCTGGAGCAGGCGCAGGCGCCGTCGGCGATCGCGCTGCCGCAGCAGGCGGTGCAGCGCGGCGGGGACGGCGACACGGTGCTCGTGGTCGGTGCCGACGGCAAGGTCCAGCGGCGCCCGGTCAAGGTCAGCCTCGGCCAGGACCGGCAGTGGGTGGTACTCGACGGCCTGCAGGGCGGCGAACAGGTCGTGGTGGACGGCTTCCAGAAACTGCGCCCGAACGCGACGGTCAAGGCGGTTCCGTGGCAGGAGGCGGCCAGTGCAACAAGCTCCGCGGCCGCGGCGCCGCCCGCCTCCGCCGCATCGGCCGCCGGCCGCTGAGGACTTGCCATGGCGCAGTTCTTCATCGACCGGCCGATCTTCGCCTGGGTCATCGCGCTGTTCATCCTGGTGATCGGCGCCGTGTCGATCACCCAGCTGCCGGTGGCGCAGTACCCGCCGGTCGCGCCGCCGTCGATCGTCGTCAACGTCGGCTACCCGGGCGCGTCGGCGCAGACGCTGGAGGACAGCGTCATCGCGGTGATCGAGCGCGAAATGAACGGCTCCCCGGGGCTGGTCTACTTCGAATCGGTCGCGCAGGCCGACGGCAGCGGCAGCATCACGCTGAGCTTCGAGCCCGGCACCAGCCCCGACCTGGCGCAGGTCGACGTGCAGAACCGCCTCAGCCGTGCGACCCCGCGCCTGCCGCAGGCCGTGGTGCAGCAGGGTGTGCGGGTCGACAAGGCGAACCCGAACTTCCTGCTCTTCATCATCCTGTCGAGCGAGAAGGGCGTGCTCGATCCGGTCGCGCTGGGCGACTTCGGCGCGCGCAACGTGCTGCCGGAGATGCAGCGTGTGGCGGGCGTCGGGCAGGCGCAGCTGTTCGGCACCGAGCGCGCGATGCGCATCTGGATCGACCCGGCCAGGCTGGTCGGCTACCGGCTGTCCGCGGCGGACGTCAACGCGGCGATCGCCGCGCAGAACGCGCAGGTCTCCTCGGGCACGATCGGCGACCTGCCGAACACGCCGGACCAGGCGATCTTCGCGACCGTCGTCGTCAAGGGCCAGCGCGAGACCGCGGCGCAGTTCGGCGAGATCGTGCTGCGCGCGAACGCCGACGGCTCGACCGTGCGGCTGAAGGACGTCGCGCGTGTCGAGCTCGGCGCGCAGAGCTACGGCATCCGCGCGCGCCTGAACGGCGAGCCGTCCACCGGCATCGGCATCCAGCTGTCGCCGACCGCGAACGCGCTGGAGACGGCCAAGGCGGTCAAGAAGCGCCTGGACGAGCTGCGCCCGTATTTCCCGGCCGGCGTGAAGGCGACCATCCCCTACGACAGCTCGACCTTCATCGGCATCTCGATCGGCCAGGTGGTCGAGACGCTGATCGAGGCGGTGGTGCTGGTGTTCCTGGTGATGTACCTGTTCCTGCAGAACATCCGCTACACGATCATCCCGACACTGGTGGTGCCGATCGCGCTGCTCGGCAGCTTCGCCTCGCTGCTCGCGCTCGGCTTCTCGATCAACGTGCTGACGATGTTCGGCATGGTGCTGGTGATCGGCATCGTCGTCGACGACGCGATCGTGGTGGTCGAGAACGTCGAGCGCATCATGAGCACCGAGGGGCTGCCACCGCTGGAGGCCACGCGCAAGGCGATGGGGCAGATCTCCGGCGCGATCGTCGGCGTCACGGTGGTGCTGATCTCGGTGTTCGTGCCGCTGGCCTTCTTCAGCGGCGCGGTGGGCAACATCTATCGCCAGTTCGCCGCGGTGATGGTGAGCTCGGTCGCGTTCTCGGCCTTCCTCGCGCTGTCGCTCACGCCGGCGCTGTGCGCGACGCTGCTCAAGCCGGTCGAGGCCGGGCACCACCATGCCAAGGGCGGCTTCTTCGGCTGGTTCAACCGCGGCTTCGCGCGCACCGCCAAGGCCTACGAGGGCGTGGTCGCGCGCATCCTGCGGCGCGCGGCGCGCTGGCTGATCGTCTACGCGGCGATCATCGGCGCGGTCGTCGTGCTGTTCGGGCGCCTGCCGACCTCGTTCATCCCGAACGAGGACCAGGGCAACATCCTCGTCAACGTGCAGCTGCCGCCGGGCGCGACGCAGAACCGCACGCTGGCGGTGATGCAGCAGGTCGAGCAGTACATGCTCGCACAGCCCGAGGTCTCGAACATGGTCACCGTGCTCGGCTTCAGCTTCTCCGGCAGCGGGCAGAACGCCGGCCTGGGCTTCGTGACGCTGAAGGACTGGGGCGAGCGGGTCGGCTCCGAGCACTCCGCACAGGGCCTCGTGGGCCGGGCCTTCGGTGCGCTCGGCCGGATCCGCGACGCGATCATCTTCCCGGTCAGCCCGCCGGCGATCCGCGACCTCGGCCGCGCCAACGGCTTCGCGATGCGCCTGCAGGACCGCGGCAGCAATGGCCGCGCGGCGCTGCTGGCGGCGCGCAGCCAGCTGCTCGCGGCGGCGGCGCAGAGCCCGCTGCTGGTGGCCGTGCGGCCGGACGGCCTGGAGGACGCCTCGCAGCTGCAGCTCGACATCGACCGCGACAAGGCCAATGCGCTGGGGGTCGGCTTCGCCGCCGTGAACAGCGCACTGTCGACCGCGCTCGGCTCGTCGTACGTGAACGACTTCCCGAACGCCGGGCGGCTGCAGCGGGTGGTCGTGCAGGCCGACGCGCCGGCGCGCATGCAGCCGGAGGACCTGCTGCGCATCAACGCGCTGAACGCGAGCGGCGCGCCGGTGCCGCTGTCGGCCTTCGCGAGCACCCGCTGGGTCACGGGCCCGATGCAGACGGTGCGCTACAACGGTTACCCGACGCTGCGCATCGCCGGCGAGCCGGCGCGCGGCGTCAGCAGCGGCGCGGCGATCGCCGAGATGGAGCGCCTGGCCGCGCAGCTGCCGCCCGGCTTCGCGTACGAATGGACCGGCCTGTCGCGCGAGGAGAAGCTGTCCGGCTCGACGGCGCTGATCCTGTTCGCGTTCTCGCTGCTGTCGGTGTTCCTGTGCCTGGCGGCGCTGTACGAGAGCTGGTCGATCCCGCTGTCGGTGATCCTGGTGGTGCCGCTGGGCGTGCTCGGCGTGATCCTCGGGGCGAACCTGCGCGGCCTGGAGAACGACGTGTTCTTCAAGGTCGGCCTGATCACCATCATCGGCCTCTCGGCCAAGAACGCGGTGCTGATCATCGAGTTCGCCAAGGACCTCGCGGCGCAGGGCCGCGGCCTGGTCGACGCGGTGCTGGAGGCCGCGCACCTGCGCTTCCGCCCGATCCTGATGACCTCGATGGCCTTCATCCTCGGCGTGCTGCCGCTGGTGCTGGCGCGTGGCGCCGGCTCCGCGAGCCAGCACAGCATCGGCACCGGCGTGATGGGCGGCATGCTCAGCGCCACTGCGCTGGCGGTGTTCTTCGTGCCGGTGTTCTTCGTCGTCGTGCGCAGCATCTTCAAGGGCAGCGAGCGGCAGCGCCGCTTCTATGCCCACGAGGCGGTGCCGGGCAGCGCGCCGGCGGCGCCGAAGGAGCCGTCGTGACGCGCCGCGTGCGCCGGTCCGGGGTGGCGCTGCTGGGCGCTGCCGTGCTGGGCGGTTGCGCCGCACCGGCGCCGCGCTACGAACGTCCTGCGGCGCCGGTCGCTGCGCAGTTCCCGAACGCGCCCGAGGCGGCCCCCGGCGCCGTGCCGGCGGCCGATCTGGACTGGGCGGCGTTCTTCCGCGACGCCCGGCTGCGGCAACTGATCGGCATCGCGCTGGCGAAGAACCGCGACCTGCGCATCGCCGCGCTGAACGTCGAGGCCGCGCAGGCCCAGGCCCGGGTGCGTGACGCGGACCGCTGGCCGACCGTCAATGCGGGCCTGTCCGGCTCGCGCACGCCGACCGCCAGCGGCGGCATCAACTCGCTGTACAGCGCCGGCCTGCAGGTCACCGCCTACGAGCTGGACCTGTTCGGCCGCCTGCGCAGCCTGAGCGATGCCTCGGCGGCGCAGGTGCTGGCCAGCACCGAGGCGCGCAAGGCGGTGCAGATCAGCCTGGTCGCCGCGGTGGCGAACGCCCATGTCGCGCTGGCCGCGGACGACGAGCTGCTGCGGGTCACGCGCCAGACGCTGGAGTCGCGCGAGGCGTCGCTGGCCCTGATCCGGCTGCGCTTCCAGCACGGGGCGAGCTCGGAGCTGGACCTGCGGCAGGCCGAGTCGCTGCGCGAGGCCGCCGCGGGGGCGCTGGCGCAGGCGACGCGCCAGCGTGCGCTGGACGAGAACGCGCTGGTGCTGCTGATCGGCCAGCCGCTGCCGGAGCAGTTGCCGCCGGCGCAGCCGGTCGCCGACGCGGCCGGGCTGCCGGCGCTGCCGGTGGGCCTGCCTTCCGAGGTGCTGGTGCGCCGCCCGGACGTGCGGCAGGCGGAGCAGCAGCTGATCGCCGCGCACGCCAACATCGGCGCGGCCCGCGCCGCGTTCTTTCCGCGCATCACGCTGACCGGGAGCGCCGGCAGCGTCAGCGGCGAGCTGGCCGGGCTGTTCAAGTCCGGTTCGTTCGCCTGGAGTTTCGCGCCGCAGCTGCTGCAGCCGGTGTTCGACGCCGGCCGCAACCGGGCCAACCTGGCGCTCTCCGAGACGAACCGGGACCTGGCGGTGGCGCAGTACGAACGCGCGATCCAGACCGCCTTCCGCGAGGTGGCCGACGCGCTGGCTGGCCGGGCGACGCTGGCCGAGCAGGTGCTCGCGCAGCGCCGGCAGCTGGAGGCCGAGCAGGCGCGCAGCGCGCTGACCGAGCTGCGCTACCGCAACGGCGCCGCCAGCCACCTCGAGCAGCTCGACGCCCAGCGATCGCTGTTCGCGGCGCAGCAGGGCTTGGTGCAGCTGCAGGCCCAGGCGGCGCAGAACCTCGCCACGCTCTACAAGGTGCTGGGCGGCGGCTGGTCGGAGCCGGCGCGGCCCTGACTTCCGGGCCTGACTTTCCCTGAGGGCGCGGCCCCGGCGTCTGCGGCCTTGCGCAGGCTCAACACCCCGCGGGCCCTGGCTTGCGAGCATGGCTTCATCCGCCCCGAACCGGAGACCGCCATGCCCGCCACCGTCGGTACTGTCGCCAGCCCGATCGTCGTCACGGCCACGCCGGAGACCAGCGCGGCGCAGGCCGCGCGCCTGATGCGCGAGCACCATGTCGGCTCGCTGGTGGTGGTCGACCGCGGCGCCGTCGCCGGCACGCCGGTGGGCATCGTCACCGACCGCGACCTCGTGCTCGCGGTCATGGCCGAGGGGCTGGACCCCGCGCTCTTCACGGTCGGCGACATCATGTCCACCGACCTCGCCACCGTGGCCGGCGACGCGACGCTGCTGGTGGCCATCGAGCGGCTGCGCGCCCGCCGCCTGCGCCGCCTGATCGTCACCGACGCGGCCGGGCGTGTCGTGGGCCTGGTGGCCTTCGAGGACCTGCTGGAAGCGCTGGTCGGCGAGCTGGGAACCCTGACGCAGGCGCTGCGCGCCGCGCGCGACCGCGAGCGCAAGGAGCGCCGCTGAGGCTCAGTCGGCCGCTTCGCCCTTGCGGATGCGGACCGGGCCCTTTTTCTTCGCCGGGGCGGCGGCCGTGGCGGCCAGAGCCTCCTCCGGCGTCAGGGCCGGCGCCGGGGCGGTGGCAGGTGCCGGCTCGTCGGCCTTGATCGTGCGCGTGTAGGGCGCAAGCAGCTTGACGAGCTGGGCGTAGATCTTCGGCGTGCCCGCCACCACCTCGCGCTGGTACAGGAAGTCGGCCTCGCCGGTGAAATTGCCGATCAGGCCGCCGGCCTCGGTCACGATCAGCGAGCCGGCCGCGATGTCCCACGGGCTCAGGCCGGTCTCGAAGAAGCCGTCGTACCAGCCGGCCGCGACGTAGCAGAGGTCGAGCGCGGCGGCGCCGGGGCGGCGCAGGCCGGCGCAGTGCTGCATGACCTCCTCGAACATCGCGACATAGCGCTTGAAGTTGTCGCCCTTGCGGAACGGGAAGCCGGTGCCGATCAGCGCCTCCTGCAGCCGCGTCCGCTTGGAGGCGCGCAGGCGCTTGTCGTTCAGGAACGCGCCGCGGCCGCGCGAGGCGTAGAACAGGTCGTTGCGGGTCGGGTCGTAGACCACCGCCTGCTGCACCTGGCCGCGGTGTGCGAGCGCGATCGAGACCGCATAGACCGGGAAGCCGTGCAGGAAGTTGGTGGTGCCGTCCAGCGGGTCGATGATCCAGACGTACTCGCTGTCCTTCGCGCCGTGCGTGCGGCCGGACTCCTCCGCGAGGATGCCGTGCCCGGGGTAGGCGGCCAGCAGCGTCTCGATGATGGCCTGCTCGGCCGCCTGGTCGACCTCGCTGACGAAATCGTTCGGACCCTTGGTGTTGACCTTCAGCAGGTCCAGGTCCAGCGACGCCCGGTTGATGATGCCCCCGGCCGCGCGGGCCGCCTTGACGGCGATGTTGAGCATCGGGTGGAGCGCTTGCGACATGGCGTGGCCTGGGTGGGGGCGGGAGGGGGAGGGAGGCGGCAGCGCAGAATGACGCGGCGCGAACCATCGATTTTATCCGCCCCGCCATGCCCGACCCGACCCGCTTCATCCTGATCGGCACCAGCCACCCCGGCAATGTCGGCGCCGCGGCACGTGCGCTCAAGGTGATGGGCTTCACCGAGCTGGTGCTCGTCGCGCCGCGCCATGCCGACGTGCTGCGCCAGCCCGAGGCGCTGGCGATGGCCAGCGGCGCCACCGACGTGCTCGACCGCGCCCGCGTGGTGGCCACGCTGCCCGAGGCACTGGAGGGTGTCGACTACCTGTGTGCGACCGCGATGACGCCGCGCGACTTCGGACCACCCACCCGGGCGCCGCGCGAGCTGTTCGCGACGCTGAAGGACGGCGGGCAGCGGGTCGGGTTCCTGTTCGGCTCGGAGCGCTTCGGACTGGCCAACGACGACGTGTACCGCTGCCACGCCTGCCTGAGCATTCCGACCGACCCCGGCTACGGCTCGCTGAACCTCGCGCAGGCCGTGCAGCTGGTGGCCTACGACTGGCGCCAGGCGCTCGGGGGCTTCCCGGTGCAGCCGCGCACGCCGGACCCGGCGCTGGCCGACGCGGCGGCCGTGCAAGGGCTGCTCGAACACTGGCAGCGCACGCTCGTGGAGATCGGTTTCCTCGATCCGGCGGCGCCGAAGAAGCTGATGCCGCGGCTGAACCAGCTGCTCAACCGGGTGCAGCCGACGCGCGAGGAAGTCGACATCCTGCGCGGGCTGGCGCGCTCGGTCGGCAAGCCGCGGCCCTGACGCCAGCACGTCTGGCGGCGCGCGGCTACACTGCCGCGACCAGCCCGAAGGACCAGCATGTTCAAGCGCCTGCGCGACGACATCGATTGCATCCTCGAGCGCGACCCCGCGGCGCGCTCGCGCTGGGAGGTGCTGACCTGTTATCCGGGCCTGCACGCGCTGGTGATGCACCGCTGGGCGCATGCCTGCTGGAAGGCCGGCTGGCGCTGGCCGGGGCGCTTCATCTCGCACCTGGCTCGCTTCCTGACCGGCATCGAGATCCACCCCGGCGCGACGATCGGTCGGCGGGTCTTCATCGACCACGGCATGGGCGTCGTGATCGGCGAAACCGCGGAGATCGGCGACGAGTGCACGATCTACCAGGGCGTGACGCTCGGCGGCACCTCGCTGGGCCGTGGCACGAAGCGGCATCCGACGCTGGAGCGCGGCGTGATCGTCGGCGCGAACTCGCAGGTGCTGGGTGGCTTCACGGTCGGCGAGGGTGCACGCATCGGCTCCGGCGCGGTGGTGGTCAAGCCGGTGCCGGCGGGCGCCACCGCGGTGGGCAATCCGGCGCGCATCCTGAACGCGGAAGGCGATGCCCGGCGCGAGGCGGCGGCGGCCCGCATGGGTTTCTCCGCCTACGGCGTGACGCAGGGCGACGACCCGGTGGCGCAGGCGATGAAGGGCCTGATCGACAACGCCTCCGGCCACGAGCACCAGATTGCGTTGCTCTGGCAGGCGATCGAGAAGCTTTCGTCGCGTGCACGCGAACTGCCCGACGTCCAGTGCGTGCCCGAAGACGCCCACACCACCGAGCAGTTCGACGCCGAGCGCCTGAACCGCCTGGTCAAGTGAGCGCGGCCGGCCGGCCTACAGCAGCAGCAGCGGCGCCAGCAGCAGCAGGAACGGCCACCAGGCACGCGGCACCTCGATGACCAGCGGCGTGCTGTACGGGCCGACGAAGCCGTCCGGCTCGATGCTGCGGTAGCGGAAGTAGTAGGTGCCGCCCGGCGAGGGCAGCGGCAGCGTCCACTCCGGCTGGTCCAGGTCGGCTTGCAGCACGATCTCCTTGAAGGCCGCGTCGCGCGCCAGCTCGACGTGCTGCGTGTCACCGGGCCGTCCGCCCCAGGCGATCGAGAGCGACTTGCCGTCGGCCGCCACGCCGCCTTTCGGCGGCTCGGGCAACGGGCGCAGCTCGAAACGCTGCGGGTCGCCGAACGGGCCGCGGTCGCCGTCGGCGCGCGTGCTGGCCAGGCGCCACCAGTAGGTGCCGGCGCCGGGCAGTTCGATGCGCTCGCGGTTTGCGCCCAGGTCGTCGCGTTGCAGCACCAGGTCCTGGAAGGCCTCGTCGCGCGCCACCTGCAGGCGCGCCGTCGCTGCCTCGAGGTTCGGCGACCACTCCAGGTCGACCGGCCCGAGCGACTGCTTCGCGCCGGGACGCGGCGTGTTGACCGCCGGCGGCTCGGGGCGCGCCTTCAGCACGAACGGCCGCACCGCGTCGTAACCTTCGATGCCCTGGTCGTCGAGCCGGCGCGCTCGCAGGTACCAGCGGGCGTCGGGCAGGCCGGCGATGCGCACGTCGCTGCCGGCGATCACACGCTGGTCGTCGACCACCTTGTCGAACTCCGGATCGACCGCGACCTGCACGCGCACCGTGGCCTTCTCGGTCGGCAGCGCGAAGCGCACCAGCGGGCGCTCGAAGCGCTCGGGCATCTGCGCGAGATCGGGCGGCGGCAGCAGCCGGGTCGGCTGCGGCGCCACGGCGCTGGCGGCGACGGCCGCGCCGAATCCGGCCTCGAGATCGGTGCCGATGCGGCGGTCGGCGGCGTCCAGGCGCACGCGGCCATCGAGCACCTCGCTGCGGGTCGCGGTGGTCTCCGCGTCGAGCGTGACGCGGTAGTGCGTACCGCGCACGCCGACCACCGCCGTCGGCGTGTTGACCTCGAGCGGTGCCGAGCGGCGCATCTTGCGCGCCAGCACCTCGACCGAACCGCGCACCATGCGCAGCACGCCGGTGAACCAGCCGTCGTTCGCGGTCTGCTGCGCCGTCGCCGCGTCGGGCCCGGCGCTGCGGCTGGCGACGATCTCCGCCAGCGTGGTCGGCGGCACGCGCACGCGCGACCCGTCGGCCAGCTCGATGACGGCGGACGACTTCTCGGCCGTCTCCAGTGCCTGGCCCTCGGCCAGCTCGGTGCCGGTCGCCACGGCCACGCCACCGGCGCGCACCTCGCCGACCGTGCTGGTCACGCGCACCGGCAGCGCACTGCTGCGCAGCAGCCGGGCCGGCACGCGCAGCACCTGCCCGGGATAGATGCGGTTCGGGTCCGGCAGGCGGTTCAGCCGCGCGATTTCGCGCCAGGCCCGCGGGCCGTTGAAGACCCGCTGCGACAGGCCGATCAGCGTGTCGCCGGGGCTGACGCGGATCTCGAGCGTGGGCTCGGCTGCGGCCGCCGCAAGCACGGCGACCAGCGCCGGCAGGCATGCGATCGCGCGGAGCGGCCGGCGCATCGCGGGTCGCGGCTCAGCGCGGCGGGCGAACCGCCGTCTTCGGACGCCAGGCCTTGACCACCGACTCGTCGGTCTCGAGGTACGGCCCGCCGATCAGGTCGATGCAGTAGGGCACCGCCGCGAAGATGCCGTGCACACCACGCTCGGGCAGGCCTTGCAAGGTCTCGGCGATCGACTTCGGCTGCCCCGGCAGGTTGACGATCAGCGCCTGGCCGCGGATCACCGCGACCTGGCGCGACAGGATCGCGGTGGGCACGAAGTTCAGGCTGATCTGGCGCATCTGCTCGCCGAACCCGGGCATCACCTTGTCGGCCACGGCGAGCGTGGCCTCGGGCGTCACGTCGCGCACGGCCGGGCCGGTGCCGCCGGTGGTCAGCACCAGGTCGCAGCGCCGCTCGTCGACCAGCTCGCGCAGCGCGGCGCTGATCAGGTCCTGCTCGTCCGGGATCAGCCGCGTCTCCCAGGCCACCGGATTGCGCAGCGCGCGCTGCAGCCAGTCCTGCAGGGCGGGGATGCCCTTGTCCTCGTAGGCGCCGCTGGAGGCGCGGTCGCTGATCGAGACCAGGCCGATGCGCGCCGGGTCGAACACTGCTTCACTCATGGAGCCTGGCCTGCTTGATGAACTGGAACAACTCGCGGTAGGCACGCCCGCTGCGCTGTTCGGGTTGCGCGGCGGCGTCCTTGCGGGCATTGCGCACCAGCGCGCGCAGCCGCTGGGCGTCGGCCTGCGGGTGCTCACGAAGGAAGCCGGTCAGCGCGTCGTCGCTGCCGATCAGCTCGGCGCGCCAGCGTTCCGACTCGTGCAGCGCGAGGGAATCCTTGGCGCGGCCGAGCTGCATGTCGAGCACCGCCTGCCGGATCGGCGCGGTGTCGGTGCCGCGCATCAGCCTGCCGATGTACTGCATCTGGCGCCGCCGGCCCTCGTGCGAGCGCGTGCGGCGGAACTCGCGCACCGCGTCGGCCAGCGCCTCGGGCAGCGGCAGCGCGGCGACGCGGTCCTCCGGCAGCGCGACGAGCGCCTCGCCGAGATCCTGCAACTCGTGCGAGGCCTTCTTGCGCTGCGTCTTGCTCGGCCGGTCGACGGTGTCGTCGTCGGGGGCGTCAAGGGTCTGCATCGGCGGGGCGGAGTGGATGGCGTGGGTATCATAGCCGCGCCCCTCCGTGCCCCACGACGTCGACCGACGGCCCCGCCCATGCTCACCACCGCCCGACCCCGCAGCGGCTTCGCCGTCACCCGCGCGCAGTTCGAACAGCTCGTCGAGGACGCGCTGGCGCTCGCCAAGCAGCTCGGCGCGAGCGAGGCCGGGGCCGAGGTGTCGGAAGGGGTCGGCCTGTCGGTCAGCGTGCGCAAGGGCGAGGTCGAGAACGTCGAGCGCAACCGCGACAAGTCGCTCGGGGTCACGGTCTACGTCGGGCAGCGGCGCGGCAATGCGAGCACGTCCGACTTCTCGCGCACCGCCTTGGAGCAGACCGTGCGCGCGGCGCACGACATCGCCCGCTTCACCGCCGAAGATCCGGCTGCCGGCCTGCCCGAGGTGGAGGACCTCGCCTTCGGGCCGGCCGCGACGCTGGACCTGGACCTGTTCCACCCCTGGGACATCGACGCCGAGCAGGCCGTCGAACTGGCGCAGCGCTGCGAGGCCGCGGCGCTCACGGTGGACCGGCGCATCACCAATTCGGACGGCGCGGGCGTCTCGGCCCAGCAGTCGCACTTCTTCGCCGGCAACACGCGCGGCTTCCGCGGCGGTTACGCATCGTCGCGTCACTCGCTGTCGGTCGCGCCGATCGCCTCGCTGCCGGGCAAGGGCGGCGACGACATGCAGCGCGACGCCTGGTACTCGTCGATGCGCGTGCCCGACCAACTGGCGGCGCCCGAGGCGGTCGGCCGCTATGCTTCCGAACGCGCGCTCTCGCGCCTGCGCTCGCGCAAGATCGCGACCTGCGAGGTGCCGGTGCTGTTCGAGTCGACCGTCGCGGCGGGGCTGCTCGGGGCGCTGGTGCAGGCCACCAGCGGCGGCGCGCTGTACCGCAAGTCCAGCTTCCTGGTCGACTGCCTGGGGCAGGAGGTGCTGTCGCCGCACCTGGACGTGCACGAGGACCCGCACGTGCCGCGCGGCAAGGGCAGCGCGCCGTTCGACGACGAGGGCGTGGTCACGAAGGCGCGCGACGTGGTGCGCGGCGGGGTGGTGCAGGGCTACTTCCTGTCCAGCTACTCGGCCCGCAAGCTCGGCCTGCGCACCACGGGTCACGCGGGCGGCTCGCAGAACCTGACGCTGACGAGCCGCCTGACCCAGCCGGGCGACGACCTCGACGCGATGCTGCGCAAGCTGCACCGCGGCCTGTTCGTGATCGAGCTGATGGGGCAGGGCGTGAACTACGTGACCGGCGACTACTCGCGCGGCGCGGCGGGCTTCTGGGTCGAAGGCGGCCGCATCGTGCACCCGGTGCACGAGATCACGATCGCGGGCAACCTGCGCGACATGCTCCGTCACATCGTCGCCGTCGGGGCGGACGCCTACACCGTGGGCAGCAAGACGGTCGGCTCCGTGCTGATCGAACGCATGAAGATCGCGGGCAGCTGACAGGGCCTCCCGCACCCGCGGGATTACGTTGTTTTTCGCAGGGGTAAACACCGGTCGGCCGGTGCGAACCCCCCGGCCTAGAATTCCCGCGCCTCTCATCCCTCACAGGAGATTCACGCATGGAACGTCGTTCCTTCATGCAGCATGCCGGCCTCGCCGGCGTGCTGGCCGCAGGCGCAGCGCCCGCGGTGGTGCATGCTCAGGCCAGCATCCGCTGGCGCCTGGCTTCGAGCTTTCCGAAGTCGCTCGATACGATCTTCGGCGCGGCCGAAGTGTTCGCCAAGAAGGTCAGCGACATGACCGGTGGCAAGTTCCAGATCTCGGTGCATGCGGGCGGCGAGCTGATGCCCGCGTTCGGCGTGGTCGACGGCGTGCAGAACGCAACCGTCGAGATGGCGCACACCGCGCCGTACTACTTCTTCGGCAAGGACCCGACCTTTGCGCTCGGCTGCGCGATTCCCTTCGGCCTGAACTCGCGCCAGATGACGGCGTGGATGGTCGAGGGCAACGGCATGAAGCTGATGCGCGAGTTCTACCGCAACTACAACATCGTCAACTTCATCGGCGGCAACACCGGCGCGCAGATGGGCGGCTGGTGGCGCAAGGAGATCAAGAGCCTGGCCGACGTGAAGGGCGCCAAGTTCCGCATCGGCGGCTTCGGCGGCAAGGTGTTCGAACGCATCGGCGGCGTGCCGCAAAACATTCCCGGCGGCGAGATCTACCAATCGCTCGAGAAGGGCACGATCGATGCGGCCGAGTGGGTCGGCCCGTACGACGACTTCAAGCTCGGCTTCTACAAGGTCGCGCCGAACTACGCCTACCCGGGCTGGTGGGAAGGTGGTCCGGAGCTGGACTTCTACGTCAACACCAAGGCCTACGACGGCCTGTCGGCCGAGTACAAGGCGATCATCGAGGCCGCCACGGCCGCGGCGCACGTCGACATGCAGGCCAAGTACGACGCCCGCAACCCGGCTGCGCTGAAGCAGCTCGTGGCCGGCGGCACCAAGCTGTTCCGCTTCCCGCGCGACATGATGGAGGCCGCGTTCAAGGAGGCGATGGCGCTGTACAGCGAGCTCAGCGGCAGCAATCCGGCGTGGAAGAAGGTCTACGAGGACTACGCCTCGTTCCGGCGTGACCAGAACCTCTGGTTCCGCTTCACCGAGTCCGGCTTCGACGACTTCATGCAGTCGCAGAAGCTGTAAGCGGACGGCACCAGAAAGCGAACCCCGCCGGCGCGAGCCGGCGGGGTTTTTCTTTGGGGAGCGGGTCGAGCGGCCGCGTCCCGCCGATCCGTGGCGGGCCTTTCGGCCCGCCATCCTTCATCTCACTTCTTGTCCTTGTCCTGCTCGAGGGCGCGCTTGATGGCCTCCATCGGGTCCTCCTCGGCCGGGGTCGAGGCGGCCGGTGCACCCGCCGGCGCGCTGGCGCCGCCCGCGGGGCCGAACAGCTGGTTGATGTCGGTCGGCGTGCCGTAGTCGGGCGGCTTCTCGAACTCGATCTTGATGTTCTTGGTGTCGAAGTCCGCCTTCTTCGCGATGCCGCCGGACACGAGGCCCGGGAAGCCGATGATCAGGCCGACCATGATGACCTGGATCAGCACGAACGGCACCGCGCCCCAGTAGATCTGCCCGGTGGTGACCTTGGCCACCGGCCTGCCGGTGATGCGGTCGGTGTAGTCGTCGTGCGGTGCGACGCTGCGCAGGTAGAACAGCGCGAAGCCGAACGGCGGGTGCATGAACGAGGTCTGCATGTTGACCGCCAGCAGCACGCCGAACCACACCAGGTCGATGCCCAGCTTCTCCGCCACCGGCCCGAGCAGCGGGATCACGATGAACGACAGCTCGAAGAAGTCGAGGAAGAAGGCCAGGAAGAAGATCAGGAGGTTGACGACGATGAGGAAGCCGACCTGGCCGCCGGGCAGGCTGGTCAGCAGGTGCTCGACCCACTTCGGCCCGTCGACGCCCTGGAACGACAGGCTGAACACCGTCGAGCCGAGCAGGATGAAGACGACGAAGCAGGACAGCTTCATCGTGCTGTCCATCGCCTGGCGCATCAGCTTCAGGTTCAGGCGCTTGCGGCTGAGCGCCATCGCCAGCGCACCGACGGCCCCCATCGCGCCACCTTCGGTCGGCGTCGCAACGCCGAGGAAGATGGTGCCCAGCACGAGGAAGATCAGCGCCAGCGGCGGAATCAGCACGAACGTGACCCGCTCGGCCATGCGCGACAGCAGGTTCAGCCGCAGCACCCGGTTCAGCACCGCGAGCGTGAACGCGATCGCCACGCCGACACACATCGACACGACGATCAGTTCGTCGGTCGGTGTCGTGTCGGGCCGCGTCTTGGCGAACGCGATGGCGCCGCCGACCGCCAGCACCACCACCACCACCAGCGAGGGCAGGCCGGCGGAGCCATCGTCCTGCTTGATCGAACGAGCCTCGGGCGGAAGCGCCGGCGCCCAGCGCGGCCGCCACAGCGTCACCAGCAGCACGTAGCCGAGATACAGCCCGGTCAGCACGAAGCCCGGGATGAACGCCCCCTTGTACAGGTCGCCGACGCTGCGACCGAGCTGATCGGCCATGATGATCAGCACCAGCGAGGGCGGGATGATCTGCGCCAGCGTGCCCGAGGCGGCAATCACCCCGGTGGCGATGCGTCGGTCGTAGCCGTAGCGCAGCATGATCGGCAGCGAGATCAGGCCCATCGAGATCACCGATGCGGCCACCACGCCGGTCGTGGCGGCCAGCATCGCGCCGACCAGGACGACCGCGTAGGCCAGGCCGCCGCGGATCGGGCCGAACAGCTGCCCGATGGTGTCGAGCAGATCCTCGGCCATGCCCGACCGTTCGAGGATCAGTCCCATGAACGTGAAGAACGGGATCGCCAGCAGCGTCTCGTTCTGCATGATGCCGAAGATGCGCAGCGGCAGCGCCTGCATCAGCGTGGCCGGCAGCAGGCCGATCTCCACGCCCAGGTAGCCGAAGAACAACCCGCAGGCAGCCAGCGAGAACGCGACCGAGTACCCCATCAGCAGGAACACGATCAGCCCCAGGAACATGATCGGGGCCATGTAGGCGTGCAGGAACTCGATCATTTGGTCGCTCCCTCGGCCCGCGCACGGATCGCCTCGGCCAGTTCCTCCTCGGCGGTCTTCTCCTGCTTCTTGCGGCCGGGGTCGTCGGCGTGGCCGGTCAGGAAGGCGATGCGCTTGATCAGCTCCGAGATGCCCTGCAGTCCCAGGAGCGAGAAGCCGATCGGCACCAGCGCGAACACCGGCCAGCGGATCAGGCCGCCGGCGTTGTTGGACATCTCGCCGGTCTCGTAGGCCTGCACGACCAGCGGCCAGACCAGATCCACCACCGCGAACACGAACGGGAACAGGAAGACGACGATGCCGAAGATCTCGATCTTCACCTGGGTGGGCCGGCTGAAGCGGTGCAGGATCACGTCGATCTTCACGTGCTCCTGGCGCAGCATGGTGTAGCCCGCGGCGAGCAGGAACACGGCCGCGAACAGGTACCACTGGATCTCGAGGAAGGCGTTCGAACTCATGTCGAAGGCCTTGCGAACCGACGCGTTGACGGCGCTGATCAGCACCGCCGCGAGCACCAGCCACGACAGCCAGCGTCCGATGAACTCGGACAGCCTGTCGATCAGGCGCGAGAGGGACAGCAGGGAAGACACGTGGATTACTCCAAAGTTCTTGAGGGGGCAGGCGCGCGCCGACCTCCCGACGACGCGCGGCAACCCCCGATCAAACCGCGAGGCGTGTCCGCGGCACAACGGGTGAAACCGCTACGTGGTAATACGCAAGGCGAAAGAATCGCGTCAGCGCGGCCGCTGGCGGCGTTCCACCGCATAGCGGATCAACTCGGCCTGGCCCGCCAGGCGCAGCTTGCGGCGGATGTTGTGGCGATGCGTCTCGACCGTGCGCACGCTCATGCCGAGCCGGGCGGCGATCAGCTTGCTCGACAGGCCCTCGGCCAGGCAGTCGAGGATCTCGTCCTCGCGCGGGGACAGCGGCGAGCCCTCCGGCTCCTCCGGCACTGCCAGACCCGTACCGAGGAAGGTGCGGCCGGCGGCCACCGCCTCGATGGCCTGCACGATCTCCTCGCCGGGCGCCTCCTTCAGCACGTAGCCCTGCGCGCCGGCCGCGAGGGACCGGCGCACGGTCTCGGGGCTGTCGTACATGCTGAACATCAGCACCCGCAGGCCGGGGTGGCTGGCCAGCAGCCGGCCGGTCAGTTCGATGCCGTTGGTCTGCTTCATGCCCACGTCCATGAGCACCAGATCGGGGCGCAGCCGGTCGACGAGGCCGAAGGCGTCGTCCGCGTCCCCGGCTTCGCCGACCACCTGCAGGCCCGGCACCTCCGACAGGCGCGCGCGCAGGCCCTCGCGCACCAGGGGGTGGTCGTCCACGAGCAGGATGCGGACGTCGCTCACCGGACCACCCCGCGCGCAGCGCACGCCGGGAATCCCGCCTGGGAGCGGCCCGGCGCGCTCATGCCGCCTCCGTGCGGCGCGGCTCGAAGCGCTCGATGGCCGCGCGTGGCAGTTCGGCGCGCACCACCGTGCGCCCGGGGCGGGAGTCGATCGTGAACGTCCCGCCGATCGTCTCGACCCGTTCGCGCATGTTGCGCAGGCCGATGCCGCGCCGCGGGTCGACGCGGATCGACGGCACGTCGAAGCCGACGCCGTCGTCGGTGATCGTCAGGCGCACGCCGCGCGCATGCCGGATGAGACGCACCTGGACGCTGCTCGCGCCGGCATGCTTCTGGATGTTGGTCAGCGATTCCTGGGTGACGCGGAACAGCACCGTGTCCACCTCCTCCGGCAGCTCGTCGGCCGCGCCGCGCACCCGCAGCGAGAAGCGCGTGCGGCCATGCCGGTTGAACTCCTGGCCCAGGTCGTCCAGCGCCGCCGGCAGGCCCAGCACGTCCAGCTCGGCCGGACGCAGCCGGTGCGAGATCACGCGCACCTCGTGCAGCGCGTGCGTCAGGCGCTGCACGGCGCGCTGCAGCGCCGGCGGTACGGTCTTGGCGCCGAGCTGCGCCGCAGCCGACTCCAGCAGCAGCTTGGTGGAGACGAGGTTCTGGCTGGTGCCGTCGTGCAACTCGCGCGACAGGCGCGCGCGTTCGTCCTCCTGCGACTGGACGACCTGGCGCGCCAGCAGGCGCAGCTTCGATTCGGCGATGCGCGCGTCGCTGAGGTTCAGCGCCAGCCCGCTCGCGCCGATCAGCAGCACGCCGATCGCCGCGGTGGCGGCGATCCAGCGCAGGGTGCCGTGGATGTTCTCGTCGACCTGGCGGTCGACCTCGGCCAGCGTGGAGGCGATGTCGTCCAGGTACAGGCCGGTGCCGACCACCCAGTTCCAGCGCTGCAGCGAGATCGCGTAGGCGAGCTTCGGGCTGGGGGTGCCGCTGGAGGGTTTCTGCCACTGGTAGCGCACGAAACCGCCACCCTCGTGCGCACGCGCGATCAACTCGCGGATCACCGGCACGCCACGGCTGTCGCGCAGGTCCCAGAGGTCGCGGCCGTGCAGCTCGGGCTGGCGCGGGTGCAGCAGGTTGCGCCCGGAGGTGTCGAAGACGAAGAAGTAGCCGTCGATGCCGTAGTCCAGCGCCGCCAGCCGCGCGAGCGCCTCGGCGCGGATCGCATCGTCCTCGCGCCGCGTGTCGTACAGCGGCGCCAGGTTGCTGCGCGCGAGCGCCACCAGGTTCAGCAGCTCGGCTTCCTTGGCGGCCATGTAGGTCGCCTCGACCAGCTCGCGCTCGCGCTGCGACAGGTCGCG
The DNA here is from genome assembly GCA_019635485.1 of Piscinibacter sp. GTDB lineage: Bacteria > Pseudomonadota > Gammaproteobacteria > Burkholderiales > Burkholderiaceae_C > Piscinibacter. The sequence goes on from JAHBZL010000018.1 coordinate 29,506, forward strand.
CTGCTGCTGCCGCACCACCCAGGCCAGCAGCGCCAGCGAGAGCAGCAGCGGCACGATGGCCAGCAGCAGGAGCTTGGCACGCAGCCGCATGTGGCGGGGCCCGCGCCGGGGGAGATCAGCCGGCGGGCCTGGCGACCGCTGCGGCGTAGAGCTTGCCCGAGCGCGTGCCGCTGCGGCAGAACGCCACCAGGGGCCGGGGCAGCTGGGCCAGCAGCTCGGCCATGCGGGCGATCTCCGCCGGCGACTGGTAGCCGGGCTGCACCGGCAGGAAGGCGTAGGCCAGGCCGGCGGCCCGCGCCGCGGCCTCGACCTGGGCGCTGGTCGGCTGGCCCGGGCCTTCCTCGAAGTCGGGCCGGTTGTTGATCACGGCCTTGAAGCCCATGGCGGCCAGTTCGGCCATCGTCTCGGGTGTGAGCTGGGGGGCGACGCAGACGTCGGGCGTCAGGGCGCGCAGCAGGTGGCGGGTCTCGACCATCGTGTTCCTCTCAGCGGCTCAGCGCCTGCTTGACGGCGGCCGAAGCCTGCGCCATGTCCGCCTTGCCGGCGAGGCGTGACTTCACCGCGGCCATCACCTTGCCCATGTCGCCAGGGCCGGTGGCGCCGAGTTCGGTGACGATCGCCGCGACCTGCGCGGCCACCTCGTCGGCCGACAGCCGTTGTGGCAGGTAGCCTTCGAGCACCTTCAGCTCGGCGCTTTCCTTCTCGACCAGGTCGGTGCGGCCGGCCGCGGCGAACTGGGTGATCGAGTCCTTGCGCTGCTTGATCAGTTTGTCGACGATGCCGACGATGGCCACGTCGTCCAGCGTGATGCGCTCGTCGACTTCCTTCTGCTTCATCGCCGCCATCAGGCCGCGGATCGTCAGCAGGCGGGCGGCGTCCTTGGCACGCATCGCCGCCTTCATGTCGTCGGTGATCTGGTCTTTCAGGGTCATGGGACGGTCAGGCCTTCCACAAACAACGAAGCCCGCGCGGTTCGCCGTGCGGGCTTCTGCGAGTCGGTCGCCGGCTCAGTACAGCTTCTTCGGCAACTGCATGCTGCGGACGCGCTTGAAATGGCGCTTGATGGCCGCGGCCTTCTTGCGCTTGCGTTCGGCAGTGGGCTTCTCGTAGAACTCGCGGGCACGCAGGTCGGTCAGCAGCCCGAGTTTCTCGATGGTGCGCTTGAAGCGGCGCAGTGCCACATCGAACGGCTCGTTTTCCTTGACGCGAATCGTAGTCATGTACAGAGGTTGGGGTTGAGATGCGCTCGGTGTTGCGTCGTGCGGCGACCAGGAGGGTCCGGAGTTCCTGGAGGCTGCGGGCGGCGCAATCGCGGCGCGGGTTTGCCGGCAAAGACGACGATTATATGCCGGATTGAGCGTCGCGCAAGCTTTGTCAGTGGGCACTCTCGCCCGGCCGCGCCGTCAAGGGGGCGGCAGGGCGTGGGCGCAGGCGGCGGCGCTGGCCCATGCCCACTGGAAGTTGTAACCGCCGAGCCAGCCGGTGACGTCGACGACCTCGCCGATGAAGTGCAGGCCCGGCACGCGCCGGCTTTCCAGCGTCTGGGAACTCAGCTCCCGCGTGTCGACGCCGCCGGCGGTGACCTCGGCCTTGCGGTAGCCCTCGTCGCCATCGGGCGTGAGGGTCCAGGCCTGCAGCCCGGCGGCGAGCGAGCGCAGGTCCTGGTCGCGCAGCTCGGGCAGCAGGCGTGCGGCGCGTGCATCGCCGGCCAGCCACGTGTCGGCCAGGCGGCGCGGCAGCAGCGCGGCCAGTTCGGTGCCGAGCTGCCGCCGCGACGCCGCCTTGGTGCGCAGCAGTTCGGCCGCGAGGTCCCGGCCGGGTGCGAGGTCGATGCGCAGCGCCTGCCCGGGCCGCCAGTAGCTGGACGCCTGCAGCACCGCCGGGCCGCTCAGGCCGCGGTGGGTGAACAGCAAATCCTCACGGAAGCGGCCGCGGGCACGGCCGGCGCCGGTCTCGATGTCGACCTCGAGCGACAGCCCGGACAGCGCCGCGAACGGCGCCCAGGCGGTCGCCTCGAAGGTCAGCGGCACCAGCGCCGGGTGCGTCTCGACGATCGCGTGGCCGAACTGGCGTGCGATCCGGTAGCCCCAGTCGCTCGCGCCGATCTTCGGGATCGAGAGCCCGCCGGTGGCGACGACGAGGCGGGCAGAGCGGACCGGGCCCGCGTCCGTGTCGAGCTCGAAGCCGGCCGCCGTGTGGCGCACGGCCTGTACCGCGCAGGGCTGGCGCCGCACGACGCCGCCGGCGTCGCACTCGCGCAGCAGCATCGTGATGATGTCCTCGGCCGACCGGTCGCAGAACAGCTGGCCCTTGTGCTTCTCGTGCCAGGCGATGCCGTGCCGCTGCACCAGCGCGATGAACTCGGCGCTCGGGTAGCGCGCCAGCGCCGAGCGGCAGAAGTGCGGGTTGGAGGAGAGGAAGTTCGCCGGCCCGGCGTCGCGGTTCGTGAAGTTGCAGCGGCCGCCGCCGGAGATGCGGATCTTCTCGGCGACGCGCGCCGAGTGGTCCAGCAGCAGCACCCGGGCACCGAGCTGGCCGGCGATGCCGGCGCAATGCAGGCCGGCGGCGCCGCCGCCGACGATCACTGCGTCGAAGGTCGTCATCGCGGCCCGCCCAGGGCGCGGCGGGCCCGGCGTCGGGGCTTCAGGGCTGGTACTTCCAGGCGCCGTTGACGATCTTCACCATCACGTAGGCACGCTGGTCGAGGCCGAGGTGATCGGTGGGCGACATCGTGAAGATCCCGTGCGCGCCGGCCACGTCGCGCAGCTGCTCGAGCGCATCGCGCAGCGCGACGCGGAACTCGGGCGTGCCGGGCTTCGCCTTCTTCAGCGCAGCCGGGACCGCGGCCGTCATCAGCAGCCCGGCGTCCCACGCGTGGGCGCCGAAGGTCGAGACCGAGCCCTTGCCGTGCGCGGCCTCGTAGGCCTGCACGTAGGCCTGGGCCGACTTGCGCACCGGGTGGCTTGCCGGCAGCTGGTCGGCCACCAGCACCGGGCCGGCGGGCAGGTAGGTGTCGTCGACGTCCTTTCCGCCGACGCGCAGGAAATCGGCGTTCGCGACGCCATGCGTCTGGTAGTACTTGCCGGTGTAGCCGCGCTCCTTGAGCGTCTTCTGCGGCAGCGCGGCCGGCGTGCCGGAGCCCGCGATCAGGATCGCGTCCGGCTTGGCGGCGATCAGCTTCAGCACCTGGCCGGTCACCGCGGTGTCGGTGCGCGCGTAGCGCTCGCTGGCGATGATCTGCAGGCCCTTCAGCGGCGCGACCTTGGAGAACTCGCCGAACCAGCCTTCGCCGTAGGCGTCGGCGAAGCCGATGAAGCCGACCGTCTTCACGCCGCTGGCCGCCATGTGGGTGGCGATCGCCAGCGACATCATGATGTCGTTCTGCGGTGTCTTGAACACCCAGCGGCGCTTCGCGTCGACCGGCTCGACGATGCGCGCCGAGGCGGCCATCGAGATCATCGGCACCTGGTTCTCCGCCACCACGTCCAGCATGGCCAGCGAGTTCGGCGTGATCGTCGAGCCGAGCACGATGTCGACCTTGTCCTCGGTGATCAGCTTGCGCGTGTTGGCCACGGCCTTGGTCGTGTCCGAGCCGTCGTCCAGCACGATGTAGTTGACCTTCTGCCCGGCGATCGTCTTGGGCATCAGCTCGATGGTGTTCTTCTCCGGGATGCCGAGCGATGCCGCGGGGCCGGTGGCCGAGACGGTCACGCCGACCGTGATGTCGGCCAGCGCCGGGCCGGCCGCACCGAACAGGGCCAGCAGGGCCGGCAGCAGCGAGCGGGTGAACTTCATGCGTTGTCTCCTTGTCGAGGGCGTGCCAAATTATCGACTGATCGGTCGACGAATCACTTGCGGGCTTTCACCGAAGGCGGCCGCACCGCGCCGAGGCCGCCGAGGAACAGGTCGGCGACGATCGGGGCCATGTCGTCGTGGCTCAGCGTGCCCTGCGGGCGCAGCCACGTGAACATCCAGTTGATCATCCCGAACAGCAACATCGTCAGCGGCTTGTCGAGCGCGGCCCGGGCCAGCTCGGGGCGCGCCTCGCCGATCGTCGCGGCGAATGCGGCCACCACCGCGCGCTCCTTGCGCAGCACGCGCTGGCGATCGCGTGTCTCGAGGAACTTGACGTCCTGCGTCAGCACGCCGTGGTCGTGGCGGGCCTGCGCGTACTCGTGCACGAAGCGGCGGATCAGCTCGCGCAGCCGCTCGGCCGGCGCCAGCGCCAGCGCGTCCACCTCGCCGACCAGCGCCTCCAGGCGCGACACATGGCCTTCGGTGATCTCGCGCAGCAGCTCGTACTTGTCGCTGACGTAGTGGTACAGCAGCGGCTTGCTGATGCCGCACTCGCGCGCCAGGTCGCTCATCGAGGTGCCGGGGTAGCCCTGCGCGGCGAACAGGCGCGTCGCGGTGCGGACGATGGTCTCGCGGTTCAGGTCCCAGTCGGCCGATCTGCCGCGCGCCATCAGCGTTGATCCAGCGTGATCGTCACGTGCGGCGTCAGGGGGTGCGACTGGCAGCACAGCACGAAGCCGGCCTCGACCTCGGCAGCGGTCAGCGCGAAGTTGCGGTCCATGCGCACCTGGCCGTCCAGCAGGCGGCCCTTGCACGTCGAGCAGACGCCGGCCTTGCAGGAGTAGGGCACGTCCAGCCCGCTGCGGCGTGCGGCATCGAGGATCGACGGGTCGCTGAGGCGGAACTCGAGTTCGCGCTCGAGCCCGTCGATCACCAGCGTGACCTGCGCGTGGTCGGCGTCGCGCGCCTCGACGTGGTGGGCCGAGGCGGCGTTGACGTCGCCGAAACGCTCGACATGGATGTGTGCGGCTCCCACGCCGGCGCCTTCGAGCGCGCCGACCGCCGCGTCGATCATGCCGGCCGGACCGCAGACGAAGGCCTCGTCGACCGTGCCCGCCGGCACCAGCATGCGCAGGAACGCGCGCAGGCGCGCCTCGTCGAGGCGGCCGTTGAAGAGCGGCGCGTCCTGCGCCTCGCGCGAGAACACGAAGTGCAGCGCGACGCGGGTCAGGTAGCGATCCTTGAGGGCCTCGAGCTCCTCGCGCAGCATGGTGGAAGCGAGCCGGCGGTTGCCGTAGATCAGCGTGACACGCGTGTGCGGCTCGCGTGCCAGCAGCGTCCGCATCAGCGAGAGCATCGGCGTGATGCCGCTGCCGGCCGCGATCAGCAGCACGTGCCGGTGCGCATGTGGCTCGATCGGCACGCTGAAGCGGCCCTGCGGCGGCAGCACCTGCAGCACGTGGCCGGGCTGCAGCGCCTTGGCGGCCCAGCCGGAAAACACGCCGCCGGGCAGCAGCCGGATGCCGATGCGCAGGTCGCCGTCGTCGACGCCGCTGCAGATCGAGTAGGAGCGGCGAACGTCCTCGTCGCCGATCTGCGTGCGCAGCGTCAGGTACTGGCCGTGCGTGAAGGCGAAGGTGTCGCGCAGGTCCGCCGGCACGTCGAAGCCGACGATCAGCGCGTCGGCGTCGTGCGCGACGCTGGCCACCGGCAAGGAATGGAACTGCAGGCTCATGACGGGCGTCCGGGTCGGGTCAGATCGGCTTGAAGAGCTCGAAGGGCTCGAGGCAGGCGGTGCAGCGGTACAGCGCCTTGCACGCCGTGGCGCCGAACGCGGACAGCTGGCGCGTCTCCAGGCTGCCGCAGCGCGGGCAGGCGACACCGCGCGGGCGGAACTGCAGCGGCTGCGTGTCGCCCGCGCGGTGGTGCGGCGGCGCGATGCCGTAGCGGCGCAGCTTCTCGGCCGCCTCGGCGCCGATCCAGTCGGTGGTCCAGGGCGGGTCCAGGCGCGTGTGCACCTGCACGTCGCGCGCGCCGGCCTGGCGCAGCGCGTCGACCACGGCCGCCTCGATCACCTCGGTGGCCGGGCAGCCGGAGTAGGTCGGCGTCAGCGTGACGGCGACGCGGCCGCCGGCCTCGACGGACAGCTCGCGCACGATGCCGAGGTCGACCACCGAGAGCGCCGGCACCTCCGGGTCGGGCACGGCGGCGAGCGCGTCCCAGGCCGCCGCCTCGTTCACCACACCGCCCCGGGGAAGGCGCGCGGCAGCGACTGCATCTCGGCCAGCAGGTAACCCATGTGCTCGCTGTGCACGCCGCGCTTGCCGGTGGAGCGGAACGGCGTCGCCGCGGCCGGCGACAGCGTGGCCTCGGCGAGCACCGGGTCGATGGCGGCGCGCCAGCCGTCCTGCAGGCGGCTCCATGCCGGTCCCAGCCCGGACGCCTGGGCCGCGCGGTCGACCTCGTCGTCCTCGAACCACTCGGCGGTGTAGGGCCACAGGAGCAGCAGCGCCTCCTGCATGCGCCGGTGGGACTCGTCGCTGCCGTCGCCCAGCCGCACGACCCAGTCGGCGCTGTGCTGGCGGTGGTAGCGCACCTCCTTCAGGCTCTTCGCGGCGATGGCGGCCAGCTGCGCATCCGACGAGTCCGCGAGCGCCTCGCACAGCACCTGCATGAACGCGGACCAGAGGAAGCTGCGCAGCACCGTGCGCGCGAAGTCGCCGCGCGGCAGTTCGAGCAGGGTCGGGTTGCGGTACTCGCGCTCGGTGCGCAGGAAGGCCAGCGCGTCCTCGTCGCGGCCGCGGCCTTCGCGCTGGCCGGCCAGCGTCAGCAGCGCACGCGCCTGGCCGATGTGGTCGAGCGCGATGTTGGTCAGCGCGATGTCCTCCTCGAGCACCGGCGCGTGGCCGCACCACTCGGCCAGGCGCTGGCCGTGGATCAGGCAGGCATCGGCGAGTCGAAGGACGTACTCGACCTGCGGCGTCATGACCGGCCGGCCCGGCTGCTCCGAAGGGTCGGGCACGCCCCCGCGCGGGGCAGCGAACGAAGTGAGCGTGGAGGTCGACATGATCACATGTGGTCCACGTCGGCCGGCAGCTTGTAGAAGGTCGGGTGGCGGTACACCTTGTCCTCGGCCGGCTCGAAGAACATGTCGCGCGTGTCGGGATCGGAGGCGACGATCTGCTCGGAGCGCACGACCCAGATGCTGGCGCCTTCCTGGCGCCGCGTGTAGACGTCGCGCGCGAGCTGGATCGCCATCGCCGCGTCGCTCGCGTGCAGGCTGCCACAGTGCTTGTGGTCCAGCCCGCTCTTGCTGCGCACGAACACTTCCCACAGGGGCCATTGGTTGCCGCTCATCTCACGCCACCTTGTCCTTCAGTTGCCGCTTGCGCTCGTGGGCCAGGGCGGCCTCGCGCACCCAGGCGCCGTCGTCCCAGGCCTGCACCCGGGCCGCGAGGCGCTCGCGGTTGCACGGCCCGTGGCCGTTGACCACGTTCCAGAACTCGGTCCAGTCGATCGGGCCGAAGTCGTACGACTGGCGCTGCGGGTTCCACTGCAGCGCCGGGTCCGGCAGCGTCACGCCCAGCACCTTGGCCTGCTCCGCGGTCGCGTCGACGAACTTCTGGCGCAGGTCGTCGTTGCTGATGCGCTTGATGCCCCAGCGCATCGACTGCGTGCTGTGTGTCGATTCCGAGTCGGGCGGGCCGAACATCATCAGGCTCGGCCACCACCAGCGGTTCACCGCGTCCTGCACCATCGCACGCTGCTCGGGCGTGCCCCGGCTCATCATCACGTGCAGGGCATCGAAGCCCTGGCGCTGATGGAACGATTCCTCCTTGCACACCCGCACCATCGCCCGCGCGTACGGCCCGTAGGAGCAGCGGCACAGCGGCACCTGGTTCATGATCGCCGCGCCGTCCACCAGCCAGCCGATCACGCCGACGTCGGCCCAGCTGAGCGTCGGGTAGTTGAAGATCGAGCTGTACTTGGCGCGGCCGCTGTGCAGCGCCTCGAGCAGTTCGTCGCGCGACACGCCCAGCGTCTCGGCCGCGGCGTACAGGTACAGGCCGTGGCCGCCTTCGTCCTGCACCTTGGCGAGCAGGATCGCCTTGCGCTTGAGCGTCGGCGCGCGCGTGATCCAGTTGCCCTCGGGCAGCATGCCGACGATCTCGGAGTGCGCATGCTGGCTGATCTGCCGCACCAGCGTCCTGCGGTAGTGTTCGGGCATCCAGTCCTTGGCCTCGATGAACTCGCCGGCGTCGATGCGGGCCTCGAAGGCCGCCTCGCGGGCCTGTTCCTCGGGGGTCTTGACCGCCTGGACCTTGGCCTCCTTGGCCATCGTGTCCATCGCTTGCGTGTACATGGTTGCTCCTAGGCCTTCGGTCGCTTGTCCACGACGCGGCGCGCCTTGCCGACCAGCGTGCGCTCGATCGAATCGGGCAGCCCGACCTCGACCTCGGCGCTCACGCCGACCATCGTCTTGATGCGCTGCTGCAGCCATTCGCCGATCTCGCGGCGCGCGCCGGTGTCGTCCGCGCCGGCGTCGGGGCGGACCTCGCAACGCACGGTGATCTGGTCCAGCAGGCCGTTGCGTGTCACGACCAGCTGGTACTGCCCGGTCAGCTTCGCGTGCTGCAGGATCAGTTCCTCGATCTGGGTCGGGAACACGTTCACGCCGCGGATGATCAGCATGTCGTCGCTGCGGCCGACGATCTTTCCCATGCGGCGCATGCTGCGCGCGGTCGGCGGCAGCAGCCGGGTCAGGTCGCGCGTGCGGTAGCGGATCACCGGCAGCGCCTCCTTGCTCAGCGTGGTGAACACCAGTTCGCCCTCGGCGCCGTCGGGCAGCACCGCACCGGTCTCGGGATCGATGATCTCGGGGTAGAAGTGGTCCTCCCAGATCACCGGGCCGTCCTTGGCCTCGATGCACTCATTGGCCACGCCCGGGCCCATCACCTCGGACAGCCCGTAGATGTCGACCGCGTCGATGCCGGCGCTGGTCTCGATGTCGCGCCGCATCGCCTCGGTCCAGGGTTCGGCGCCGAAGATGCCGACCTGGACCGACATCTCGCGCGGATCCATGCCCTGGCGCCGGAACTCCTCGACGATCACCTGCATGTAGCTGGGCGTGACCATGATGATGTCGGGCCGGAAGTCGACGATCAGCTGCACCTGCTTCTCGGTCTGCCCGCCGGACATCGGGATCACCGTGCAGCCGAGCCTCTCCGCGCCGTAGTGCGCACCGAGCCCGCCGGTGAAGAGGCCGTAGCCGTAGGCGACGTGCACGATGTCGCCCGCGCGCCCGCCCGAGGCGCGGATCGAGCGCGCCATCAGGCCCGCCCAGCGGTCGATGTCGCCCTGGGTGTAGCCGACGACCGTGGGCTTGCCCGTCGTGCCGGACGAGGCGTGCACGCGCACCACCTGCTCGCGCGGCACGGCGAACATGCCGAACGGGTAGTTCGCGCGCAGCTCCTGCTTGCTCGTGAACGGGAACTTCGCGAGGTCGGCCAGCGACCGCAGGTCCGATGGGTGCACGCCCTTCGCGTCGAACGCCTGCCGGTAGTGCGTCACGTGCTCGTACGCGTGGCGCAGCGACCACTGCAGGCGCTGCAGCTGCAAGGCCTGGAGCTCGTCGCGGCTGGCGGTCTCGATCGGCTCGAGGTCGCCGGGAGCGGGTTGTCTGACGGGCATGGTGTTCTCCGCGCGCGGGCCGGGGCGGTCAGGTCGGTGCCATCAGGCCGGCGCGACCTGTTTGCCTTTCATCCGGTACGAGCGGCCGCGGAACACCGCGATGCGCTCGCCGGTCTGGTTGCTGACCTCGATGTCGTACACGCCCATGCGCGCGCCCTGCGAGACGACCCGGCCGCGTGCCGTGAGCCGGTCGCCCTCCCGGCCAGGGCCGAGCAGGTCGACGTCGAAGCCCGAGGCGACGGTCAGTTCGTTGTACGAGTTGCAGGCGTAGGCGAAGGCCATGTCGGCCAGCGTCGCGATCAGCCCGCCCTGGCAGATGCCGAAGCCGTTCAGCATGTCGGCGCGCACGGTCATCGCCACGCTGGCGCTGCCGGGCCCGACCTCGGTGACCGTCATGCCCAGCGCGTGGGCGGCGCGGTCGGTGGCGAACATCGTGTCGCGCACGCGCTCGGCCAGGCGTTGCGCGGCGGCGGAATCGTCCGGTCGGTCCATCGGTCAGCGGTCCGTGAACACCGGTGCACGCTTGGCGAAGAACGCCGTCACGCCTTCGGTGTAGTCGTGGCTCATGCCGAGGCGTCGCTGCACGTCGGCCTCGCGGCTGAGCGCTTCCGCCAGCGTCAGGTGGTCGGCGGCGGCGAAGGCGCGCCGCGTCTCGGCCAGCGCACGGCTGGGCATCGCCGCCAGGCGGCCGGCCAGCGCGCGGACCTCGGCGTCGAGCGCCGCGTCGTCGACGACGCGCCAGACGAGGCCCAGGCGCGCAGCCTCCTGCGCGGGCAGCTTGTCGCCCAGCAGCGCGAGCGCCATCGCGTTCGCGCGGCCGACCAGGCGCGGCAGCAGCCAGGTGCCGCCGCAGTCCGGGATCAGGCCGATCTTCGCGAAGGCCTGGATGAAGGAGGCCGAGCGGGCGGCGACCACGAGGTCGCAGTTCAGCGCGAGGTTGGCGCCGGCACCGGCCGCCACGCCGTTCACGGCAGCCACCACCGGCACCGGGAAGTCGTGCAGCAGCATCGCCAGCGGCTTGTAGCGCGCCTCGATCAGGTGGCCGATGTCGCGCGGCGTCGCGCCGGGGCGCGGGTCGGGCGCGACCGCCGGGTCGGACAGGTCCTGACCGGCGCAGAACGCGCGGCCGGCACCGGTCAGCACGACGCAGCGGACCGAGGCGTCGGCGGCGGCGGCCTTCAGCGCGGCGGTCAGCGCGTCGTGCAGCGCGCCGTCGAAGCTGTTCAGCGCCTGCGGGCGGTTCAGCGTCAGCGTCTGCACCGGGCCGTCGCGCTGCACCAGGAGCACGGGGGAGTCGTCAGGCATGGAGAGCTCGTCAAATTCATTGACCGATCGGTCAATGAAAGTTAATGTAGGTCAACCGCCGCGGCCCGGCAAGCGCCGGCCGATGCGGGTTATCACCGAGAACGAGGAGACCCGATGCCCTGCTACCGACTCGACGGCTGGACGCCGGTGGTCGATCCGACCGCGCACGTGCACCCGAGCGCCGTGCTGATCGGCGACGTGATCGTCGGCCCCGGCTGCTACATCGGACCGTGCGCCAGCCTGCGCGGTGACTTCGGCCGCATCGTGCTGCACGAGGGCGCGAACCTGCAGGACACCTGCGTGATGCACGGCTTCCCCGGCGCGGACACGCTGATCGAGGCCGACGGCCACATCGGACACGGCGCGGTGCTGCATGGCTGCGTGGTGCGCCGCAACGCGCTGATCGGCATGAACGCCGTGGTGATGGACGAGGCCGAGATCGGGGAGGGCGCGTTCGTCGCCGCCAGCGCCTTCGTGCGCGCCGCCTTCAAGGTGCCGCCGCGCTCGCTGGCCGCCGGCGTACCGGCCAAGGTGCTGCGCGAGCTGACCGAGGCGGAGCTGGCGTGGAAGGTCGAGGGCACGCGGCTGTACCAGGCGCTTGCGCAGCGCTGCCTGGCGACGCTGACGGAGGTGGCGCCGCTCTCCGCGCCGGAGGCGCAGCGACCGCGCATGACCGCCGGCGACCTGAAACCGCTCGTGGCGACGCGGCGCGGTTGACGCCGGGGCCGGTTCAGCCCTTCCAGGTGAACGGGAAGGCCAGCTGCCTGAAGAACCCGTCCGGCACGTAGTCACCCTGCACGCCGTACTGCTCGGGCCAGGCGCGCTCGCTCTGCACGGCCGTGCCGAACAGATGGTCCAGGAACGCGAAGTGGGCCGCGTAGTTGCGGTCGATCGCCTCGTCGTCCTGCGAGTGGTGCCAGTGGTGGAAGTTGGGCGTGACGATCAGGTAGCGCAGCGGCCCGAGGCGCACGCTGACGTTGGCATGATTGAACACCGCCTGGAAGCCGACGATCACGATGTAGGCGTCGATCACTTCCTTCGAGAAGCCCAGCACGTAGATCGGCGCGAGCACCAGCGTGCGGGTGAGCAGCAGCTCGACGATGTGCTGGCGCGAGCCGGCCAGCCAGTCCATGCTCTTCACGCTGTGGTGCACGGCATGCAGGCGCCACAGCAGCGGAATCTCGTGGTACGCGCGGTGGGTCCAGTACTGCACCAGGTCGGCCACCAGCACGATCAGGAACAGCGCGACGAAGAAGTTCAGGCCCTGCACCCAGCCGCGCACGCCGTCGTGCGCGGCCCAGCCGAACAGCCGGTGCACGGCCAGGTTGGTGGCCAGCAGCACGAAGCCGACCACCATGTGGTTGACGAGGAAGTGGTGGAAGTCGGTCTGCCACTCGGGCCGGAACACCGGCTGGTCGCGGCGCAGCGCGAACAGCTTCTCGATGAAGATGAAGATCAGCGACGAGCCCAGCAGGTCCAGGATGAACCAGTCCAGTCCGATATAGGGCGTGTGGTCGGCGAAGTCCTTCACCGGCACCTTGTGGCCTCCGAGCAGGGCGGCCAGCGCGACGAGCACGAACGCACCCAGCGCCAGCCAGCGAGCGCGGCCGAGCACGATGTTGAACAGCGCGATGCCGCCGGCCGCGACCATCGACCAGTACAGCAGCTGGCGCATCAGCTCGACGTCGTAGGCCTGGCGCAGCTGCGGTGTCGTCAGGTACTCCGGGAAGTGGAACGCCAGCACGCCGAGGAAGCTGAGTGCCGCCAGTGTCAGGGCGATCACGCCGGTGGCCAGGCCCGTGCCCGGGCGCAGCGCTCCGTGCGATTCGGACAGGCGATTGAGCTTCTCGAGTTCTTGCATGGATGCGCGGCCTCCGTGGGCGCGCATCTTAGGGCCGCGCGCGCCGGCGCGGCAGGGTCAGGCGACGCGCCCGTGTTGCATTGGTTGCGCCGCGGTTGCGGCCGCGTGCTGCAGGCCGCGCAGCACGTCGCCGACGATCACGATCGCCGGGCTGCCCAGTCCCGCGGCGGCCACCGCGTCGGCCAGCGCACCGAGCGTGGTGACCAGTTCGCGCTGCTGCGGCAGGCTGGCGTGCTGCACCACCGCGGCCGGCGTGCCGGCGGGCAGCGCCTGCAGCAAACCCTGCTGCAAGGCGGGCAGCGTGCCGACGCCCATGTACACCACCAGCGTGAGGCCCTGCGCCGCGGCGGCGGCCAGGGTCGGCCAGTGCAGCGCCGTGCCGTCCGCGCGCGCGTGGCCGGTGACGAGCAGCACGCCGTGTGCATGGTCGCGGTGCGTGAGCGGCGCGCCGAGCGAGGTCGCGGCCGCCAGGCCGGCGGTGATGCCGTTGACCACCTCGACCTCGATGCCCTGTGCGCGCAGGTGCTCGGCTTCCTCGCCGCCGCGGCCGAACACGAATGGGTCGCCGCCCTTGAGCCGCACGACCTGCTCGCCGCGCAAGGCCTCGGCCGCCATCAGCTTCTCGATGAAGGCCTGCGGCGTGCTGCGGCAGCCGCCGCGCTTGCCGACCGGCACGATGCGTGCGCTGCGGCGCGCATAGCGCAGCACGCCCGGGCCGATCAGGTCGTCGACCAGCAGCACCGTGGCGGCGCGGATCGCACGCACCGCCTTGAGGGTGAGCAGTTCCGGATCGCCCGGGCCGGCCCCGACCAGCGTGACCTTGCCGTGTGCCGCCGTCATGCGCTCTTCTCCTGGGGGTGCTGGTGCGCCACGGCGATCAGGGCGCGGGTGAGGCAGTCGACCTGCTGGGTGATCGGCGCCGGCGCCGGCTTCTCGCCGCTGACGACCGACTGGATGTACATCGCGGTGGTGGCGGCATCGTTCTCGCGCGGCAGCACCGGCAGCTCGGTGAGCACGCCTTCCTGCGCGGGGCGGGACAGCTCGGCGCGCAGCTGCCCGCCGACGTAGACATCGAGCTTCGGCGCGCGGCGCGGGTCGGCCACCGGCTCGCCCTCGGTGCCGCGCATCAGCACCGCGTGCGCGGCGGTGTGGGTGAGGAACTGCGCCAGCATCGTGCCGTACTCGGGATGGGTGTAGTTGACGACGCGCAGCGACGGGCCGCTGCGGCACGGCGCGAGCAGCTTGGCCACCGTGTGCGCCGGATTGCGCAACCCGATGACCCAGCGTGCATCGAGCAGGTGCGCGAGCGGTGGGCACAGCGCCTCGGTGCGGATGAACACCGGCTCGCGGCGCGACCAGGCGTGTTCGATGTCGGCCGCATCGTTGGCACAGGGCAGGCCGAGGCCGTGGAAGATCTCGGCCGTGGTGACGCGGCCGGGGTCACGCTGCGGCCCGTGCACCAGCACCTGGACACCTTCCTGGGCCAGCAGCAGCGCGAGCAGCGCCGTCAGGTTCGGCAGCTTGCGCGCGCCGTTGTAGGAGGGCAGCACGAGCGTGGGCCGATCGGGGCGGATCGGGATGCAGCGCTCGTGCACGGCTTCGAGAAAGCCGGCCAGTTCCTCGATCGACTCGCCCTTGATCCGCATCGCGATCGCGAACGCGCCGATCTCGAGTTCGGTGACGCGCTGGTCCAGCACCTGGCTCATCAGGTCGTAGGCCTGCGCCTGCGTCAACGACCGCGCGCCTTCCTTGCCGCGGCCGATTTCCTTGATGTAGCTGGCGATGCTCATGGCTGGATCCCGCAAGGGCATCGCAAAGTCTATGCCGCCTGCTGACGCAGCCGAACGATCCGTTTCAATTCCGGGATGCAGGAACCGCAATTGGTGCCGCACTTGAGCCGCTCCTGCAACTGCGAGAGCTGCGCGTCCGGCGTGCCGGTGCAAGCGGCGAGCGTCTCGACGATGCGTGTCTCGGACACGTCGAAGCAGCTGCAGACCTGCTTGCCCTTGGCCGCCAGCGCCACCGGCGGCGTCGCGCCGGCCTGCAGCAGCGCGCGCCCGTAGGCCTGGGCCGGCAGCGCGTCCTGCAGCAGCGGCTTGACCCAGGCCTCGGCACTGATGTCGCCCGCGAGCAGGAAGGCCTCGAGCCGGGTCTCGCCGCCGTCGGGCACCAGCTTCATGCTGCGCCGCTGGCCGCGGCGCTTGTCGGCGTAGTGCAGCACGCCGGCACGGTCGAGCCCGAGCACGGTCTCGATCTGCTGCAGCAAGTCGTCCGGGGCGCTCTCGTAGGCCGCCGCACGCAGCAGCAGCCCGCTGCGCTCGCGCCCGAACGGCACCACCGCCGCATAGGCCAGACGGCCCGCCAGGACCCGCAACTGCTCCTGCGCGCGCAGCACCTCGCCGGCCGGCAGCCAGGCGAGCGCGAGCAGGCGCCACGGCAGCTCGGCCTTCAGGATCTTCACGGCGGCGTGCTTGAGCTCGGGCTGCTTCGAACTGGGGCAGAAGGCCGGCACGGTGAGTGTGTTCACGCCGGTCATCTGTGAGCCCGTCGCGGTCAGGCCGGTCACAAATTCCTCGCCCCAATGCATCGCGACGAAGGCCTGGGCAGGGCGCAGCTGCTCGCTGGCCTGCACCGGCAGCACCAGCGTGCCGCGGCGCGACGTGATGTGGGCAAAGTCGCCTTCGACGAGCTTCAGGCGGGCCATGTCCTGCGCGTGCATTTCGAGGGCCGGCTCGGCCACATGGCCGAACAGCCGGCCGATCGTGCCGGTGCGGCTCATGCCGTGCCACTGGTCGCGCAGCCGCCCGGTGTTCAGCGAGAACGGGTAACGCGCGTCGCGCGGCTCGGCCAGCTTGACGTAGGCGGTGTCGGCGAAGCGCGCCTTGCCGTCGGCGGTCGGGTACACGCCGTCCTCGTACAGGCGCGCCCGGCCCTGCGTCGCGCCGGCCGGGAAGGGCCACTGCTGCGGTGCCAGTTCGAGCTGTTCGTACGAGAGGCCGGTGATGTCGAGATCGCGCCCGCGCGTCGATTCGCGGTGTTCGTTCCACACCGATTCGCTCGAGGCGTACGCGAACAGGCTCGGGCGGCCCGGGCGCAAGCGCGCCTCCAGGCGGCGCGCGAAGTCGACCGCGATCGCCCAGTCGTGGCGGGCCTCGCCGGCCGGCCAGACGGCCGGGCGCACGCGGCTGATGCGGCGCTCGCTGTTGGTGACGGTGCCGTCCTTTTCGCCCCAGGTGGTGGCGGGCAGCAGCAGATCGGCGTAGGCGCAGGTGGCGGTCGTCGCGAACGCCTCCTGCACGACGACGAACTCGGCGCGCTCCAGCGCGCGTCGTACCGTGGCCTGGTCGGGCAGCGACTGCGCGGGGTTGGTGCAGGCAATCCACAGGGCCTTGATCTCGCCGGCCGCCGCCGCCTCGAACATCTCCACCGCGGTCTTGCCTGGAGCCGCGGGCACGTCGGGCACGCCCCACAGGCGCGCGACCTCGGCGCGGTGCTCGGGGTTCGCGAGGTCGCGGTGGGCCGACAGCAGGTTGGCGAGCCCGCCCACCTCGCGGCCGCCCATCGCGTTGGGCTGGCCGGTCAGGGAAAACGGCCCGGCGCCGGGCTTGCCGATCTGCCCGGTGGCCAGGTGCAGGTTGATCAGGGCGGCGTTCTTCGCCGTCCCGCTGGCGCTCTGGTTCAGCCCCTGGCAGTACAGCGACAGCGTCGGCCGGCGTGCCGGCCGGTCGGCCTCGGCGCCGGCGAACCAGCGCGCGGCCTGCACCAGGTCGGCCTCGGCGATGCCGCAGATCTCCGCGGCGTCCTTCGGCGCGAAGCCCCGCACACGATCGCGCAGCGCCTCGAAGCCGGTCGTGTGCGCGGCGATGTAGGCCGGGTCGACCAGGCTCTCCCACAGCATCACGTGCAGCATGCCGTTGAACAGCGCGACGTCGGTGCCGGGCAGGATCTGCAGGAACAGGTCGGCCGCCTCGGCCGTCTCGGTGCGGCGCGGGTCGGCGACGACGATGCGCAGCGCCGGGTTGGCGCGCCGGGCGTCCTCGATGCGGCGGAACAGGATCGGGTGCGCGAACGCCGCGTTGGAGCCGGCGATGAACAGCGTCTCGGCGTGCTGCAGGTCGTCGTAGCAGGCCGGCGGGGCGTCGGCGCCGAGCGTCGCCTTGTAGCCGGCCACCGCACTGCTCATGCACAGGCGCGAGTTGGTGTCGATGTTGTTGGTGCCGATCAGCCCCTTGGCCAGCTTGTTGAAGACGTAGTAGTCCTCGGTGAGCAGCTGGCCCGAGACGTAGAAGCCCACGCTGTCCGGCCCGTGCTGCGCGACGATGTCGCCGAAGCGCTGCGCCGCCAGGTCGAGCGCGGCGTCCCAGCCGAGCGGCTGCGGCGCCGCGCCCCGGGCGCTGCGCTGCTGGGGATGCAGCAGCCGCGCCTGGCGCGTGATCTCGACCGTCGCCGTGTGGTGCAGCGTGCTGCCCTTGGTGCACAGGCGGCCGAAGTTGGCCGGGTGCTCCGGGTCGCCGCGCACGCCGGTGATCTGCCGCCCGTCGGACTCGATCAGGACCCCGCAGCCGACGCCGCAGTACGGGCAGGTGGAGCGGGTCTCGGCCACGTCATGCCGCCGCGTGCAGCGCGAGCGTTTCCAGTTCCGAGACGTCCAGCGAGACCACGCCGTCCTCGACCTTGACCTTGAAGGCCGGGGTGCAGCCCTCGTCCGGCGCCTTCGCGCAGCCGTCGGCGAGGCCGATGGTCCAGTTGTGCAGCGGGCAGGCGACGCTTTCGCCGAACACGATGCCCTGCGACAGCGGGCCGCCCTTGTGCGGGCAGCGGTCCAGCAGCGCGAACACCTTGTCCTCCGCACTGCGGAACACCGCGACCTCGGGACCGCCGGATCGCGCCACACGCCGCGCGCCGAGGCGGGGGATCTCGTCGACCCGGCAGATGACCTTCCACTCGCTCATCACAGTGCTCCCACCGGCGTGAACTGCCGCGTGTCGACGGCCGCCTTGTCGAACTCGAACCAGGGATCGGGCTCGCCGTCCAGGCTGAACTGCAGCCGCTCCCACAGGGCCTTGCGGCCCTCCGCGTCGTCGAGGATCTTCTTCTTCACGTGGTCGAGCCCGACCCGGCCGACGTAGTGGCAGGTGCGCTCCAGGTACCAGCCTTCCTCGCGGTACAGCTGCAGGAACGCCCCGCTGTACTCCAGCACCTCGGCGGCCGTCTTCAGCTTGACGAGGAACTGCGCGACCTCGGTCTTGATGCCGCCGTTGCCGGCGACGTAGATCTCCCAGCCGGAGTCGACGCCGATCACGCCGACGTCCTTGATGCCCGCCTCGGCGCAGTTGCGCGGGCAGCCCGACACCGCCAGCTTGACCTTGTGCGGCGCGTACATGCGCCACAGCGCGCGCTCGAGGTCCTTGCCCATCTGCGTGCTGTCCTGCGTGCCGAAGCGGCACCACTCCGAGCCGACGCAGGTCTTCACCGTGCGCAGGGCCTTCGCGTAGGCGTGGCCGGAGGGCATGCCGATGTCCTTCCAGACGCCGACCAGGTCCTCCTTCTTCACGCCGAGCAGGTCGATGCGCTGGCCGCCGGTGACCTTGACGGTCGGGATCCTGTACTTGTCCACCGCGTCGGCGATGCGGCGCAGTTCGTCGGCGGTGGTCTCGCCGCCCCACATGCGCGGGATCACCGAGTAGGTGCCGTCCTTCTGGATGTTCGCGTGGCTGCGCTCGTTGATGAAGCGGCTCTGCGGGTCGTCGCGAGCCTCCTTCGGCCAGGTGCTGATCAGGTAGTAGTTGATCGCCGGCCGGCACGACGAGCAGCCGTTCGGCGTGCGCCAGCCGAGCGTCTTGTAGACCTCGTCGATGGTCAGCAGGTGCTGCTGGCGGATCGCCTCGCGCGCCTCCTGGTGGCTGGCGTCGGTGCAGCCGCACATCGCCTTCTTGGTCGGCGCCTTGGAGTAGTCGCCGCCGGCGGTGAACATCAGCAGCTGCTCGACCAGGCCGGTGCACGAGCCGCAGCTCGCGCTGGCCTTGGTGTGCTTGCGCACCTCGTCGAGCGTGAACAGGCCCTTGTCCTTGATGGCCTTGCAGATCGTGCCCTTGGTGACGCCGTTGCAGCCGCACACCTCGTCGCTGTCGGCCATCGCCGCGGCGCGCGTGTTGCCCTCGTGCCCGGTGTCGCCGATGTTGGATTCGCCGAACATCAGCTTGTCGCGGATGTCGTTCACGGTGCGGCCCTCGCGCAGCAGCTTGAAGTACCACGAGCCGTCCACCGTGTCGCCGTACAGGCAGGCGCCCACCAGCTTGTCGCCCTGGATCACGAGCTTCTTGTAGACGCCGCCGTAGGGATCGCTCATCACGATCTCCTCGCAGTCCTTGCCACCCATGAAGTTGCCGGCCGAGAACAGGTCGATGCCGGTGACCTTCAGCTTGGTGCTGGTCTGGCTGCCCGTGTAGCGGCCGATGCCGAACTCGGCCAGGTGCGTCGCGCACACCTTGGCCTGCTCGAACAGCGGTGCCACCAGCCCGTAGGCGATGCCGCGGTGCGCGGCGCATTCGCCGACCGAGTAGATGCGCGGGTCGGTGACGGTCTGCATCGTGTCGCTGACGACGATGCCTCCGCGTCCGTCGTTGAAGCAGTGCAGGCCGGTCTTCAGGGCCAGCTCGGTGTTCGGGCGGATGCCGGCGGCCATCACGACCAGGTCGGCCGGCACCTCGCGGCCGTCCTTGAACACCACCGCCTTGACGCGCCCGGCGTCGTCGCCGACCAGCTTCTCCGTCTGCGCGCCGATCAGGAACTTGAGGCCGCGGTTCTCGAGCGACTTCTGCAGCAGCTTGCCGGCGGTGTCGTCGAGCTGCCGCTCCATCAGCCACGGCATGATGTGCACGACGGTGACGTCCATGCCGCGCAGCATCAGGCCGTTGGCGGCTTCCAGGCCGAGCAGGCCGCCGCCGATCACGACGGCGTGCTTGTGCGTCTTGGCCGTCTCGATCATCGTGTTCGTGTCGGCGATGTCGCGGTAGGCGATCACGCCGGCGAGTTCCTTGCCGGGCACCGGCAGGATGAAGGGGTTCGAACCGGTCGCGATCAGCAGCCGGTCGTACTCCTCCTCGGTGCCGTCGGCCGCGCGCACGATGCGCTTGCGCCGGTCGATGTCGACGACCTTCTTGCCCAGGTGCAGCCGGATGCCGTTTTCCTCGTACCACGCGAGCGGGTTGAGGATGATCTCGTCGATGGTCTGGTCGCCGGCCAGCACCGGGCTGAGCAGGATGCGGTTGTAGTTGGGGTGCGGCTCGGCCCCGAAGACGGTGATGTCGTACAGGTCGGGGGCGATCCGCAGCAGTTCTTCCAGCGTGCGCACGCCGGCCATGCCGTTGCCAACCATCACCAGTTTCATCTTCTTCATGCGTGCCTCCGGAGGGCGTTCGTAGCAAGACAGGTGCCACGGGCGACAATGAACCCATGACGTTCGAGATCGAGATCGGCCAGGCGAGCCGGCGCGGACCGAGGGAGATCAACGAGGATTTCGTCGGCGCGGCGCAGTCGGCCCCCGGCGATGCGGTACCGGGCGTGATCGCCGCGATCGCCGACGGCGTCAGCAGCGCCGGCCGCGGGCGCGAAGCGGCGCAGACCAGCGTCAGGGGCCTGGTCGCGGACTTCTTCGCGACGCCGGCGACCTGGGAGACCAGCGTCGCGCTGGACCGGCTGTTCAGCGCGCAGAACGCCTGGCTGGTGGCACAGAACCGGCAGCGCGAAGGGCAGGCCGGCGAGGCGGCACTGACGACGCTCTCCGCGCTGGTGCTGCAGGGGCAGACCTGGACCGTGGCGCATGTGGGCGACACGCGCGTCTGGCGCGTCGCCGGCGGCGAGATCCAGCGCCTGACCCAGGACCACGCCTACACGCAGCCCGAGCAGCGCAACCGGCTGACGCGCGCGGTCGGCCTCGACGAGCTGCTGCACGTCGACTCGCTGCAGGGCGAGCTGCAGCTCGGCGACGCCTTCGTGCTGACCAGCGACGGCGTGCACGGCGTGCTCAAGCCGCGCGAGATCGGTGCGCTGGCGGTCGCCGGCACGGCGCAGCAGGCCGCGGAGGCGATCGCCGACGCCGCCCTGGCGCGCGGCGCCAAGGACAACGCGAGCGCGCTGGTGCTGCGCGTGCAAGGGCTGAACCCGGCCCGGCTGGAGGACGAGACCGTGCGCACGCGCCAGCTGCCGGCCCTGCCGCGCCTGCGCGTGGGCGACGCGGTCGACGGCTACACCGTGACCGCGCTGGTGGCCGACACCGGTGTGCACCGGCTCTACCAGGCGCGCGAGCAGCGCTCCGGCGACCTGGTGGTGCTGAAGACCCTGCACGAGTCGCGCGCCGGCGATGCGCAGGAACGGGCGATGCTGGCGCACGAGGCCTGGCTGGCACAGCGCGTGACCGAGCGCGATGCGCGCGGGTTCGTGCGCAGCCGCCCGGTGCACGCGGCCAGCGCGCTGTACCTGGTGTTCGACTGGCACGGCGGGCAGACGCTCGAGCAGATGCTGGCGGCGGGCCGGCGTTTCGCGGTGGCCGACGTGGTCGCCGCGGCGACGCAGGTCGCCCGCGCGCTCGGCCGCCTGCACCGCCAGGGCGTGATCCACCGCGACATCAAGCCCGGCAACCTGCACCTCGGGGATGACGGCCAGTGGCGCGTGCTGGACCTGGGCGTGGCGCTGTCCGGCCGCGAGGGCGAGGCGGCGCGCGAGCTGCATGCCGGCACGCCGAGCTACATCAACCCCGAGCAGTGGGCCGGCGCCGCGGCGGACCCGGGCGCCGACCTGTTCGCCTTCGGCGTCACGCTGTACCGCTGGCTCGCGGGCCGGCTGCCCTACGGCGAGATCGAGCCGTACCAGGTCGCGCGCTATCGGCGCGATCCGCAGCCGCTGTCGCGCATCCGGCCGGACGTGCCGATCTGGCTCGATCATCTCGTGCTCCGCGCGGTCGCGATCGACCCGAAGCAGCGCTTCGAGACGGCCGAGGAACTGCTGCTCGCGCTCGAGCGCGGCGCGGCCCGGCCGGTCGCCGCGCCGGCCGCGACGCCGCTGGTCGCACGCGACCCGACCGCGCTGTGGAAGATCGCCCTGGGCATCTCGCTGCTCTTCAACGCGCTGCTGGCGTTCTGGCTGGTGTTCCTGCCGCACTGAACGCCTCAGCGGATCGGGTAGCTGGCACCTGACGCAGCCGGCGCGGCGTGGGCGGAAGCACGCGCGCGGCCCCCCTTCTCGGCCCAGGTGCGGGTCCAGCGGATCTGCACGACCCGCAGCATCACGAGCATCGCCAGCGCCAGCGCCGCGAACGACACGAAGCCCCACAGGTAGGTGCCGGACCACTGCTTGGACAGGCCCATCGCGTTGGGGATGAAACCGCCGCCGAGCGCGCCGACCTCGCCGATCATCGAGCCGGCCACCGCGGTGGTGAGCGGCCAGCGCAGCGGCACCAGCTGGAAGAGGGCGCCGTTGCCGGCCCCGAGGCTCGCGAAGCAGAGCATGAACAGCAGCGTCGTCGCCGCGACCGAGCCGCCGGTGAGCCCGCACAGCACCAGCGTCCCGGCCACCGCGATCAGCACGCCCGACAGCGTGGCGATGCCGCCGATGCGGTCGGAGATGTAGCCGCCGACCACGCGCACCGCGGAGCCCATCAGCGTCGCGAGCATCGTCAACTGGCCGGCCTCGACCTTGGTGACCTTGAACTGGTCGTGGAAGTAGGTGGGCAGGAAGCTGGCCAGCCCGATGAAGCCGCCGAACGTCACGACGTAGATCAGGCTGAAGGCCCAGCCGTCCTTCTCGAACAGGCAGGCGATGTGTTCGCGGAAGGTCTGATGCTCACGGTCCGGCGGCTCCTTCGCGGCGAACCACATCACGAGCATCGGCACCAGCATGGTCAGCGCGGCCAGGCCGTAGACGGCCTGCCAGCCGTAGCGCGTCGCCAGCGGCGGCGCGAACAGCACGGCGAGCACGGTGCCGGAGTTGCCGGCGCCCGCCAGGCCCATGGCCAGCCCCTTGTACTTGGGCGGGAACCAGCCGCTGCCCAGGCTCAGCGCCACCCCGAAGCTGGCACCGGCAATGCCGAGCAGCACGCCCATCAGAATCACTTCGTCGTAGGTGTCGACGGCAAAGTAGCCGAAGCTCAATGCGGCCACGATGAGCGACATCTCGACCAGCGCGGCGTTCTTGCGCCCGATGTACTGCGACAGCACGCCGAGCGGGAAGCGCATCAGCGCGCCCGCCAGGATCGGCACGGAGAGCATGAAGCCCTTCTGCGCCGCGTCGAGATGGAAGGTCTCGCTGATGAACGGACCCATCGCGCCGTTCAGCACCCAGACGGCGAAGCAGAAGTCGAAATAGAGGAACGAGGCGAACAGCGTCGGCCAGTGGCCGGACTGGAGGAACGCCTTGGCGCCGGTAGCGGCAACGCCACGAGGGGCGGTGTGGACGACGGACATGATGGCTCCGGAGAACGCCGACCGGCCAGGCCGTCGGCAGGAGATACATCACCGCACACCTCGCTGTGCGCGCGGCCTGCCGTATCGGTGCAGGCCGGGTGCGTCGTTACACCCGGGCGGATTGCTTGCAAGAGCCGGGCCAGGCTACGGGGAAACCCGGTGGATCGAGCGCCAGCCCGCGCCGATGCTGGATTTGCGGCGCCCGGGGCGGCACCCGTCGAGCTTCCAGCCAGCGTGCCGGGGTGGGGAGTCTTCCCCAGGCTGGTGCGGCGCAGCATGGCAAGCTGGTGCGGGGTGTGCACGCCGTATGCTTGCGGTCGGCTGGTCCCGCCGCATCCCGTCCACACCGCAGTCGTCCATGCCCGCTGTCCTGCTGGTCACCGCTTCCGGAGCGCCCGACATCGGCGCCGCTCTGGCCGCCCAGGGCGTGACCGTGGCGGCGCGCTGCGGGCCGGACCGGCTGGTCGTGGAGGCGGCCCGCAGCGGCGCCGATGCCGTGGTCGCGTGGGACGCCTACCCGGCCGCCGGGCTGCTGGCGGCGCTCGCGACGCTGCGTCAGCACGCGCCCTGTCCGGTGCTGCTCTTCACCGACGACGGCGACGCGGGGACGCTGGACGCCGCGCTGCAGGCGGGTGTGCATGCCTATGTCGTGAAGGGCTACGACCCGGCCCGCCTGCGCCCGCTGCTGCAGCTGGCGCGGGCACGTTTCGAGCGCGATGCCGCCCTGCACGCGGCCCACGCCGAACTCGCCGGCCGCTACGAGGAGCGCAAGCTGGTCGAGCGGGCCAAGGGCATCCTGATGCGCGAGCAGCAGATCTCCGAGGACGAGGCGTTCCGCCAGCTGCGCCAGGCCTCGATGCACGGGCAGGAGAAGGTCGGGCAGGTGTCGCGCCGGGTCATCGACGCGGCGCGCGACACCGATGCGGTGAACCGCGCCGGGCAGCTGCGCATGCTGTCGCAGCGCCTGGTCAAGCTCTACGCGCTGCGCTGCGCCGGCGTCGATGCGGCTGCGGCCGAGCTGGCGCAGCAGCAGTCCGCACGACAGGTGGCCGACAACCTGGCGGCGCTCGGCAAGGGGCTCTCGCGTCCCACCTTCGGCGACCTGCTGGACGGCGTCGAGAAGGCCTGGGCCGCGTTGCAGCCGGTGCTGCGCCGCCCGCCACGCGTCGAGCACCTGATCGCGGCCGATGACGCTGCCGAGCAGCTGCTGAGAACCGCCGAAGCACTGACCACGGCGCTCGAGGTCGCCAGCGCGCTGCGCACGCTGACGGTGGTCAACCGCGCGGGCCGGCAGCGCATGCTGTCGCAGCGCCTGGCCAAGCAGGCCCTGCTCGGGACCCTCGGCGACGGCGATGTCGCGCAGGCGGCCGCGGCCGACGCCGTGCGCAGCGTCGAGTCGTTCGAGCTCGCGCTGCGCCAGCTGGGCGAGGCGCCGCTCAGTTCGCCGGAGATCCGCAGCCGGCTGGAAGCGGCGATGCAGGTGTGGCGCGAGCTGCTGGCCGGCCTCGCCGAGGCAGGCACCGGGCCGGGCCGCGCCCGCATCGCCGCGGCCAGCGAAGCCCTGCTCGATCACTTCGAACGGCTGACCGCCCTGTATGCGCGCGCGGCCCAGGTGCTGCTCGAAACCTGAACGCTGCAGACGCCCCCCTGTTCAAGCGGTGTCCGGTCCGCCGCACTGCGTATCATCGATCTACAAACTAGGGGGTTGGGCGGCCTGGCCAGGGCGTGTCCTTGTCAAGCCGCCTGGGCGGGAACACCATAGCCGACCCCAGCCGGCCGCCGTGGCGGCCGGATTCCACCACGATACCGATGACCGACCCGCTGCCGTCCGCCACGGATTCACCCGCCTCCGGGAGCCTTGCGCTGCTCGCGTCGCTGGGGCAGCCCGAGGGCGCACTGCTCGGTGCTCTGCTCGAAGCGCTCGACCGGCTGGAGCTGCCGCTGGCGATCAAGGACCTGGCCACCGGACAGTACCGGCACGCGAATGCCCGCATGGTCGCGTTGCTGGGGGTCCCGGCGGACCAGGTGATGGGCAGCACCGATGCCCAATGGCTGGAGGCGAGCCAGTGGCCGGCGCTGAGAACGGCCGAGCAGGCCGCTGCCGCCATGCCGCACGGTGCCGTCTCCGAGCACCGCCTGGACATCGGCGGCCAGCGGCGCGAGTTCAGCGTCGCCCGCGTGCCGCTGGCCTCGGCGGGCGGCGCGCCGCGGCTGCTGTGCTGCCTGTGGACCGAACTGACCGAGGCCCGTGCCCGCGAGGCGCGGCTGCAACAGGCGCTCGGTCAGATCGAGCAGCAGCAGCAGGCCGCGGAGACGCTGCGGCGGGAGAGCTACGACCAGGCGCTGCGCGACAGCGTCACCGGGCTGTACCAGCCGGCCCACTTCGGCGACCAGTTGCGGCGCGAGGTCGACCTGTCCTCGCGCGAGCATCGCGAGTTCTCGCTCGTGTCCATCGCGATCGACCCGCCCGGCGACGAGGTTCGTTCGCTCGGGGCGCCGGCCGCCACGCGCATCCTCGAGGCGCTCGGGCGGCTGCTGCGCGGCAACACGCGCGCGATGGACGCTTCCTGCCGGCTCGACGACAGCCACTTCGCTGTCCTGCTGTCGGGGGTCGGCCTGGCGACGGCGCATTCGCGCATGGAAGGGTTGCGGCGCCAGTGCGCGACGCAGATCGTCGTGCTCGAAGGCCGCAACCTCGGCTTCACGGTCTCGATGGGCGTCGCGAGCTTTCCGCACACGGCGCACACCCAGGAGGCGCTGGTGCAGGCCGCGGAGACCGCCCTGGCGGAGGCCCGCAAGCGCGGCGGCAATCACGTCACGCTGGCCAGCATCCGGTTCGAGAACTGAGCTGAGCGGCGGAGCGTCAGCCCGCCAGTCCCTTGTAGAGCATGTAGCTCGCCAGCGCGTACAGCAGCACCGCGAACACGCGCTTGAGCTGCCGCACGTCGAGCCGGTGCGCCGCCCGTGCGCCCAGGGGGGCCGTCAACACGCTGGCGCTGGCGATGCAGACGAGGGCGGGCACGTACAGATAGCCCAGCGCCCCCGGCAGGGCGGGTGGCAGGTTCCAGCCGCCGATCACGTAGCCGACCGTGCTGGCCAGGGCGATCGGGAAGCCGAGCGCCGCGCTGGTCGCCACCGCCTGGTGGATCGGCACGTTGCACCAGGTCATGAAGGGCACGGACACGAAGGCGCCGCCGGCGCCGACCAGGCCGGACAGGAAGCCGATGACGCCGCCGGCGCCGCCGAGTCCGAGCGGGCCGGGCAGCGTGCGGCTCGGCGCGGGCCGGCGGTCCAGCAGCATCTGCGTCGCGGAGAAGCCGACGAAGAGCGCGAAGCTCACCGCGAGCACGGCGCCCTTGAGGAGGGCGAACGCCCCTGCCCCGGCGAGCAACGAGCCTCCGATGATGCCGGGCGCCAGCGCCCGCACGATCTCCCAGCGCACCGACCCGCGCTTGTGGTGGGCGCGCAGGCTGGACAGCGACGTGAAGAGGATGGTCGACATCGAGGTCGCGATGGCCATCTTGACGGCCAGCGCCGGCTCGACGCCGCGCGACGACAGGATCCAGGTGACGAAGGGCACCATCAGCATGCCGCCACCGACGCCGAGCAGTCCGGCGAGGAATCCGGCGAAGGTACCCAGGGCGAGCAGTTCGGCGACGAGGCTGGCAGGTGGCAGTGGCATCGGTGGGGGGTGCCCTGCTTGGTCGCCGGACAACAGTCGAGGGTCATTATCATTTGTCGGCCCAGGTACTTCGCGCTATAACGCCAGCACTTGCGGTCAGGGCCTGCATCGTGGCCCGCATGCCAGACGGCCACCAGCCTTGCCATCCGCCGCGAGACCCCCGTATCACCTGCGCGCGCCGGCCTCATAACCCGGCCTGTGATTGCCGTCATTGACTGAGGCCCAGGATGTCGACCTTGAATGAACTGCTCGCACGGGGCGCCGCTGCCGACGCCGCCATTGCCGCACCGGGGCGCACTCCGCTCACGCACGGCGGACTGCGCATGCTGATCGACGCGACGATCGCGCGCCTGAACGGCCTGGGGCTGGGGCGCAACGACCGTGTTGCGATCGTGCTGGACAACGGGCCCGAGATGGCGGCGTGTTTCATCGCCTGCGCCAGCGGCGTGGCCAGTGCACCTCTGAACCCGGCCTACCGCGCCGACGAGTTCGAGTTCTACCTGACCGACCTGCATGCCAAGGCCTTGATCGTCGCGCAGGGCAGCACCTCGCCGGCCGTCGCGGTGGCCGACAAGCTCGGCGTGCCGGTGCTCGACCTGGTCGTCGAAGCGGGTGCCGCGGCCGGCAGCTTCGCGCTCGTGCCACGCGGTGCCATGCCCGCCGCGGCGGCGCAGGCGCCGGGACCGGCGCAGCCGGACGACGTCTCGATGGTCCTGCACACGTCGGGGACCACGTCGCGGCCGAAGATCGTGCCGCTCTCGCAGGCCAACCTCGCGGCGTCGGCGCGGCACATCGCGACGACGCTGCGCTTCTCCGCCCAGGATCGCGGCCTGAACATCATGCCGCTGTTCCACATCCACGGGCTGATCGCCGGCGTGCTGGCGCCGCTGGCGGCCGGCTCGCAGGTGTTCTGCACGCCCGGCTTCAACGCCTTGAAGTTCTTCGCCTGGATGGACGAGGCGAAGCCGACCTGGTACACGGCCGTGCCGACGATGCACCAGGCCATCCTCGGCCGTGCGTCGAAGAACGCGGACGTGATCGCGCGCCATCCGCTGCGCTTCCTGCGCTCCTCCTCGTCGTCGATGCCGCCGCAGGTGATCCGCGAACTGGAGGAGGTCTTCAAGGCGCCGCTGATCGAGGCCTACGGCATGACCGAGGCCACCCACCAGATGGCATCGAATCCCTTGCCGCCCGAGGCGCGCAAGCCCGGCACGGTGGGCCGCGCCGCGGGCCCGGAGATCGCGATCATGGCCGAGGACGGAACGCTGCTTTCGCGCGGGGCGACCGGCGAGATCGTGATCCGCGGCCCGAACGTCACGGCCGGCTACGAGAGCAACCCGAAGGCGAACGCCGAGGCGTTCACGAACGGCTGGTTCCGCACCGGCGACCAGGGCGTCATGGACGCCGAGGGCTACATCACGATCACCGGGCGCCTCAAGGAGATCATCAACCGCGGCGGCGAGAAGGTCAGCCCGCGCGAGATCGACGAGATCCTGATGGACCACCCGGCCGTGGCCCAGGTGGTCTGCTTCGGCATGCCGCACCCCAAGCTCGGCGAGGAGGTGGCCGCCTGCGTGGTGCTGCGCGAAGGCGCGCAGGCCACCGAGCGCGAACTGCAGGACTTCGTCGGCCAGCGGGCGGCCGATTTCAAGGTGCCGAAGAAGATCCTCTTCATGCCCGAGATCCCCAAAGGGGCCACCGGCAAGCTGCAGCGCATCGGGCTGGCAGCCAAGCTGGGGCTGGCCTGAGTCATTCCCCCTTCATCGAGTCGACGAAAGGAGTTCGCATGCCGTTGGGAACCCTCGTGCCGCGCCTGGCCGCGGCCCTGTTCATTGGTGCAGCCTCGGCCGCGTCGGCCTGGGAGCCGAGCAAGCCTATCGAATTCATCGTGCCGGCCGGTACCGGCGGCGGCGCCGACCAGATGGCCCGCTTCATCCAGGGCGTGGTGGCGAAGAACAACCTGAGCAAGCAGCCGATCGTCGTCGTCAACAAGTCGGGCGGCGCGGGCGCCGAAGGCTTCCTGGACATGAAGGGCGACAGCGGCAACGCGCACAAGATCGTCATCACGCTGTCGAACCTGTTCACGACGCCGATGGCGACCGGGGTGCCGTTCAACTGGCGCGACCTGACCCCGGTGCAGATGCTGGCACTCGACCAGTTCGTGCTGTGGGTGAATGCCGAATCGCCGTACACCACGGCGAAGGCCTACTTCGATGCCGTCAAGGCCGGCGCGCCCAACAGCATCAAGATGGGCGGCACCGGGTCCAAGCAGGAGGACCAGATCATCACCGTGATGATCGAGAAGGCGGCCGGCAAGAAAATCACCTACGTGCCGTTCAAGGGCGGCGGCGACGTGGCCGTGCAGCTGGTGGGCAAGCACATCGATTCAACGGTGAACAACCCGATCGAGGCGGAATCGCACTGGCGTGCCGGCAAGCTGCGCGCGCTGTGCGTGATGGACAAGCAGCCGATGCCCTACAAGGACAAGCTCACCGCGACGCAGTCCTGGGCCGACGTCCCGACGTGCGCCAGCGCCGGGTTGCCGGTCGAGTACCAGATGTTGCGCGGCATCTTCATGCCGCCCGGGGTGAGCCCGGACCAGGTCCAGTTCTATCTCGACCTGTTCGCCAAGGTGCGCGCGCTGCCGGAGTGGAAGGACTTCATGAACAAGGGCGCCTTCAACCAGACCGCGCTGACCGGCCCCGCCTTCGTCGAGTGGCTGGGGCGCACCGAGCAGGCGCACCGCGTGCTGATGAAGGAAGCCGGCTTCATCGCAAACTGACCGGGGCGCGATGATGAGCCAAGAGGATGGCGACGACGAAAGGGGTCTGGGGCAGCGCTGGCCCGAAGTCGGCGTGACGCTGTTCCTCCTGCTCGTGGGCGCGCTCGTCGTCGCTGACAGCCTGCGCGTGGGCACCGGCTGGGCCGACGACGGGCCGCGCTCCGGCTACTTTCCGTTCTACATCGGCCTGCTGCTGATCGCCTCGGCGTCCTGGGTGCTCCTGCGCCAGATCTGGCGCTGGAAGGGTGCCAATCCGCAGTTTGCGACGCGGACGCAGATGGTCAGCGTGATCGCGGTCTTCCTGCCGATGGTGGTCTACGTCGCGCTCGTCGCCGGGCTGGGCATCTATGTAGCCTCGGCCCTGCTGATCGGCTACTTCATGCGCCGCTACGGCGCGTACCGCTGGCTGGCGACGGCGGCGGTCTCGGTCGGCGTGCCGCTGGTGGTCTGGGCGGTGTTCGAGCGCTGGTTCCTGGTGCTGCTGCCCAAGGGCCCGCTCGAGCGCGCGCTCGGGCTCTGAGGGGGCACGATGGAGGAGATCGGCAACCTCGTCCACGGTTTCGGCGTCGCGCTGACGCTGCCCAACATCGGCTTCATGTTCGTCGGCATCCTGCTCGGGGTGCTGATCGGCGTGCTGCCCGGCCTCGGCGGCGCCAACGGCGTGGCGATCCTGCTGCCGCTGACGTTCAGCATGAACCCCACCTCGGCGATCATCATGCTGAGCTGTATCTACTGGGGTGCGCTGTTCGGCGGGGCGATCACCTCGATCCTGTTCAACATCCCGGGCGAGCCCTGGTCGGTGGCGACCACCTTCGACGGCTATCCGCTGGCCCAGCAGGGCAAGGCGGCGCAGGCGCTGACGGCGGCGTTCACCTCGTCCTTCGTCGGCGCGCTGTTCGCCGTGCTGCTGATCACCTTTCTGGCGCCGCTGCTGGCCAGGTTTGCACTCAAGTTCGGCCCGGCCGAGTTCTTTGCCGTGCAACTGCTGACCTTCTGCAGCTTCGTCGGCATGAGCCGGGAGCCGCCGGCCAAGACGATCGCCGCCATGATGCTCGGCTTCGCGCTCGCCGCCGTCGGCCTGGACTCCGTGACCGGCACGCTGCGCATGACCTTCGGCGTGCCCGAACTGCTCAAGGGCTTCGACTTCCTGATCGCGGTGATCGGCCTGTTCGGCATCGGCGAGATCCTGCTGACCATGGAAGAGGGCCTGGCCTTCAAGGGCAAGAGTGCACGCATCAGCCCGGCGGTGGTGTTCCGCACCTGGATCGAGCTGCTCAGGCACTGGAAGGTGTTCCAGCGCTCGATGCTGATCGGCTGCTGGATGGGCATCACGCCCGGCGGCGCGACGCCGGCCTCGTTCATGAGCTACGGCATGGCGCGGCGCTTCTCGAAGGATCCGCAGTCCTTCGGCAAGGGCGCGCTCGAAGGCGTGGTCGCCCCGGAGACGGCGGCCCATGCAGCCGGCACCTCGGCACTGCTGCCGATGCTGACGCTGGGCATCCCCGGCTCGCCGACCGCGGCGGTGCTTCTGGGCGGCCTGCTGATCTGGGGCCTGCAGCCCGGGCCGATGCTGTTCGTCGAGCAGAAGGACTTCGTCTGGGGCCTGATCGCCTCGATGTACCTGGGCAACCTCGTCGGGCTGCTGGTCGTGCTGACCACGGTGCCGTGGTGGGCGGCACTGCTGCGCATCCCGTTCTCGGTGATCGCGCCGGTGATCATCATGATCTGCGCGATCGGCGCCTACACGGTGCACAACTCGATGTTCGACGTGGTGCTGATGATCGTGTTCGGCGTGCTCGGCTACCTGTTCAAGAAGCTCAAGTACCCGCTCGCGCCGATGGTGCTGGCGCTGGTACTGGGCGACATGGCCGAAGCGAGCTTCCGCCAGGCCATGCTGCTCTCGCAGGGCAGCCTGGCGATCCTGTGGGCCAATCCCCTGGTGGGCAGCATCACCGGGCTGGCGCTGTTCATGCTGCTGTCGCCGCTCTGGGGCATCGCCCGGCGTGTCATGCGGCGGCGCGAATACTCGGAGGTATCGACATGAAGATCGCCGTGGTCGGCGCCGGGGCGATCGGAGGCTATCTGGGCGCGCGGCTCTCGCTGGCCGGCGAGGAGGTCACGTTCATCGCGCGCAACCGCAATCTCGAAGCGATCAACGCGCGCGGCTTCCGCTTGATCAACGAAGACGGCAGCGAGCAGCACGCCCACGGCGTGCGCGCCGTGCAGCGCATGGCCGAGGCCGGGCCGCAGGACGCCGTGCTGCTGACGCTGAAGGCGCACCAGGTCGGCGATGTGCTGCCCGAGCTGCGCGAGCTGTTCGGGCCGCACACCTGCGTGGTCACGATGATCAACGGCATCCCCTGGTGGTACTTCCACAAGCTCGCCGGGCCGTACGAGGGCCGGCAGCTCGAGAGTGTCGACCCGGGGGGCCGGATCGCGCAGCACATCGAGCCGGACCGGATCATCGGCAGCGTCGTCTACCCGGCCAGCGAACTGCTCGAGCCCGGCGTCGTGAAGGTGATCGAGGGCAACCGCTTCACCCTCGGCGAGCTCGACGGGCAGCGCAGCGAGCGCATCGAGGCGCTCTCGCAGTCGATGATGCGCGCCGGGTTCAAGGCGCCCGTGGCGCGCGACATCCGCAGCGAACTGTGGGTCAAGCTGTGGGGCAACCTCAGCTTCAACCCGATCTCGGCGCTCACGCACGCCACGCTCGAGGCGATCTGCCGCTTCGGCCCGACGCGCGAGCTCGCCGCCGGGATGATGCGCGAGGCGCAGGCGGTGGCGGAGAAGCTCGGTGTGCGCTTCAAGATCACGCTGGAGCAGCGCATCGCCGGCGCCGAAGCCGTGGGGGCGCACAAGACCTCGATGCTGCAGGACGTCGAACACGGGCGCGCGCTGGAGCTGGAGGCGCTGGTCGGTGCGGTCGTCGAGCTCGGGCGCGTCACCGACACGCCGACGCCCACCATCCAGGCCATCTATGCCGCGACCCGCCTGCTCGCCGCCACGCTCGCGGCGCAGCACGGCCGGCTGGCGGTGCAGGGTCAGCCGTAGGTTTCAGCCGTAGAGGTTGGCCAGCCGGCCGATCCCGTCGATTTCCACCTCCACGTGCGTGCCCGGCTTCATCGGCAGGACGCCGATCGAGGTGCCGCAGAGGATGACATCGCCGGGTTCGAGCGTCATGTCCTGCGAGAGACGGGCGACCAGTTCGTGGGGCGGAAAGATCATGTCGGCCAGCGGGTAGTTCTGGCGCTCACGCTCGCCGACGAAGGTGCGCACGCTGGCCGACGCGGGATCGAACTGCGTTTCGATCACCGGGCCGAGGACGCCGAAGCCGTCGAAGCCCTTGGCGCGGGTCCACTGCGGGAAGGACGGGTCGCACTGCAGCAGCTCGATCGCGGTGATGTCGTTCGCGCAGCTGTAGCCGAAGATGTGCGCGGCGGCTGCGTCCCGGCCGACGGCCTTGGCGCGCCGGCCGATCACGATCGCCAGTTCGCCCTCGTAGGCCACGCGGCCGACGCCGGGCGGCGGGGCCGCGATGGCCTGGCCATGGGCGGCCAGGCTGTTCGGGGTCTTGAGGAAGTAGAGGGGCTCGGCGGGCACCGCCCAGCCGTTCTTCGCGGCCGCGGCGTGGAAGTTGTTCCACAGCGCGATCATCTTGCCGGGGCGGCAAGGCGGCAGCCATTCGACGCCGTCGATCGCGATGCTCTGACCGGTGGCGCGGGGCTGCGCGAACAGGTCGCCTTCGTGCAGCTGCAGGCGGCCGTCGTCGAGCACGCCGAACATCTCCAGGCCGGCGTGCCGGCAGCGCATCCACTTCATGTCCTCAGGCCTTCAGCAGGTCGAGCACCGCGCGCCACTCGGCGTCGGTCACCGGCGTGATCGACAGGCGGTTGCCGGGGCGCAGCAGGATCATCGTGGCGAGCTGCGGCAGCTCACGCATGCGCTTCAGGGCGAGCAGGGGGGTCTTGCGCCGCAGCTTGACGTCCACCAGCAGCCAGCGCGGAGCGTCGCGCGAAGATTTGGGGTCGTAATACGGGCTGGCGGGGTCGAACTGTGTCGCGTCCGGATAGGGCGCGCTGGCAACCTCGGCCAAGCCCGCCACCCCCGGCTCCGGGCACGACGAGTGGTAGAACAGCACGCCATCGCCGAGGCGCATCTGGTCGCGCATGAAGTTGCGCGCCTGGTAGTTGCGTACGCCGAACCAGGGCACCGTCTGTTTCGGTGCGGCCACGAGGTCGTCGATCGAGCACTCGGCGGGCTCGCTTTTCATCAGCCAGAAGGCCATCTCGGGGGATCGGCGAAAGAAGAGGTGTCCGCCACGAACCGGGAGCCGCATTCCTGAACCCAGGGGATTCAGGTGGGCGAGGTCAGCGGGGCTTCGGGTTCATCTGACGCGAGACGATCACACCTGCCGGGCGATGTTCCAAGCCCTTGCTCGTACGAGCATCGGTTCCAGGAAATATAGAACTCACGCGAACGCGACGGACAAAACCATTCTACGCCGCACCCGCCGAACGCAGTGTGACGCTCTACAGCAATTGGCCGTCGGTCGCGAGGGTCTGGTCGATGCGCCGGATCAGGCCGTCCATGTCGACCGCGGCCGCGTCGTCGTCGGCGGCAGCCGGCTTCGGCGCCGGGGGGCGCTCGGCGAGGGCGAAGGCAAGGTTCAGCGCCGCGAGCACGGCGATGCGCTCGCGCGCCTTGACCTTGCCCGCGTCGCGGATGGCGCTCATTTCGCGGTCGACGTTGCCCACCGCCTCGAGCAGGGAATGCTCGCCGCCTTCCGGGCAGCCGAGGATGTAGCTCTGCCCCATGATGGTGACTTCGATCTGCTTCACGAGGCGCTCCCGTCGCCGTCGCGGGCTTCGGCCGGCAGGCGCTCGAGCAGCGCATCGATGCGGCCGCGGGCGGCCGTCAGGCGCCCCCGCAGCAGGTCGCGCTCCTGGGTGACGGCCGCGAGCTGCTGCTGCAGCAGCGCGTTGGTGCGCTGCTGCTCCTGGTGCCGCAGCAGCAACCGTTCGACCCGGTCCGCAAGATCCTGGAGCTTGGACATGGCGCGCAAGTGGAAGGCGGTACGGGCATTGTAGGCGGCGGTCCAGAAACGGCCCGGCCGCAGGCCCTGGCGGACGTGCAGCGCGTCACGCGGCAGGCGGGCGTTCATGACTTCCCGTCGACGTCCAGCGGCAGGGGCTGGGTCAGCAGGCGGTTCGGCGAGCTCGGCTCCCAGAGCGCCGCCGGCTCGGTGTCGATGGTCGCCGTGGCGGCGTGCAGCAGCGCGAGGCTGGCGCGCGAGCCGATCTGGCGCAGCAGCTGCACCTGGCGCTGGGTCCAGACGATCGGCGCGCCGGTCTGCTCGCAGCTGAAGATGCCGAACATCACGCCATTGACCGAAAAGCAGACATCGAGCACCGAGTGGATGTCCTGCGGCACCAGGTAGTCGTCCAGGAAGATTCGGGTGGTCGGGTGCGTGCGCGCCTCGGCGGCGATCACGCAGCCGTCGGCCAGCAGGGTGTCGAAGTACGGCCCGACCGCTGCATTCAGCATGTCGGACGCCGTGACCATGCCGCCGTAGCGGCGGTCGTGCATGGCCAGGCAGCGCAGTGCGCGCCCCTCGGCGGTGTCGATGAAGATCCAGACGCCCGCCCGGGTGCTGCCGATCTGGGTGGCCAGCGCCTCGGTGAACTCCTCGAGGAACCGTACCCGATCGACTTCGCCCCGGTCGAGGCGGCCACAGATTTCCTGGATGTCTCGCAAATCGGCCATCGGCCGATTCTCGGCAGGCGCCCGCCGGCGCGACACTGCAAACTCTTGCAGGTGTCCTCAGCCCCGGGAGGTGGGGCGGGAATCGCACCAGCGCGCCACGGCGCAGGCGGCACAGCGCGGCGCGCGCGCCAGGCAGATGTAACGGCCGTGCAGGATCAGCCAATGGTGGGCATCCACCAGGTAGGCGGGCGGCACCCGCTGCAGCAGGCGCTGCTCGACCTCCAACGGCGTCTTGCCGGGAGCCAGGCCGGTGCGGTTGGCGACGCGGAAGACGTGCGTGTCGACGGCGAGCGTCGGCTCCCCGAAAGCGACGTTCAGGACCACGTTGGCCGTCTTGCGACCGACGCCGGGCAGCGCTTCCAACGCGGCCCGGCTGCGCGGCACCTCGCCGCCATGCTGCTCGACCAGGATGCGGCAGGTCTCGTACAAATTGCGCGCCTTGTTGCGGTACAGGCCGATGGTGCGGATCGCCTCGGTCAGGGCCGGCAGGCCGAGCGCGAGCATGCGCTGCGGGGTGTTGGCGCGCGGGAACAGCCGCCGCGTGGCCTTGTTGACCCCGACGTCCGTCGCCTGCGCCGACAGCAGCACCGCGGCGAGCAGCTCGAACACGTTCGTGTACTCGAGTTCGCTGGCCGGCTGCGGATTGGCCGCCTTCAGGGTGGCGAAAAAGGGTTCGATGTCGCGCGGATCCATCGGGGTCCTCAGCCGCTGCGGCGTGCGCGGGCCCGGGCGAGCGCAGCCTCGATGACCGCACGCTTGCGTTCGACGGCGGCGGGGTCGGTCAGGCGGGTCTGGTTCGCCAGGTCGGCGAGTTTGGCCTGCGCCTTGGCCGCCAGCCGAGCCTCGTTCTCGCGGGCGTCGCGCTCAACGCGCAGCCGGTGGAACGCGTAGCGCTCGCGCGCCTGCTCTGCCTGTGGCGCCGACCAGGCGTCCCAGGCACTGCGCTGCGGCTCCGGCGTGACCAACTCGATGCAGTCGACCGGGCAGGCCGGCAGGCAAAGTTCACAGCCGGTGCACTGGTCCGCGACCACCGTGTGCATCACTTTCGGGGCGCCGACGATGCAATCGACCGGGCAAGCCTTGATGCACAGCGTGCAACCGATGCACCAGGTTTCGTCGATGCGCGCCAGGCGCAGCGGTCCTTCGCTGCCGCAAGCCGGGTCGAGCGGCAGCCGCGGCCGGCCGGTGAGGGCGGCGAGCCGGGCGATGCCTTCGTCGCCGCCCGGCGGGCAGCGGTTGATCGCCGCCTGGCCCTCGGCGACCGAGCGGGCATAGGCCGCGCAGTCGGGATAGCCGCACCGCGTGCACTGCGTCTGCGGCAGGGCGGCGTCGATGCGCTGGGCGAGGGCCTCGGTCGTCACCGAGAGATCATCGACTTGCGGAGCGACGCCGGCTGGCCTTGCGCGCTGGGGCGGGACGGGCGCCGGCGGGGCCCTCGTCCTGGTGCGACGCAATGAAATCGCGCACGATCGGGTAGACCTTCTCGCGCCAGCGGCGCCCCGAAAAGATGCCGTAGTGCCCGGCGCCGATCACGTCGTAGTGGAACTGGCGCGCCTTCGGGATGCCGGTGCACAGCTCGTGCGCGGCCCGCGTCTGACCGGCGCCGGAGATGTCGTCGAGTTCGCCTTCAACGGTCAGCAGCGCGCTGCCGGTGATGTCCTGCGGGCGCACCAGCCGGCCCTCGACCTGCCAGGTGCCGTTGACCAGCGCGAACTCCTGGAACACCGTCCGGATGGTGTCGAGATAGTACTCGGCCGGCATGTCCAGCACCGCGTTGTACTCGTCGTAGAACTCGCGGTGCGAATCGGCGCTGTCGTCGTCGCCGCGCACCAGATCGAGGAAGTAATCGTAGTGCGAGCTCAGGTGCCGGTCGGGGTTCATCGCGACGAACCCGCTGTGCTGCAGGAAGCCTGGGTAGACGCGTCGGCCGGCACCGGGGTAGTTGACGGGCACGCGGTAGATGACGTTGTGCTCGAACCACTGGTGGCTCTTGTTCATCGCCAGGTTGTTGACCGCGGTCGGACTCCTGCGCGCGTCGATCGGGCCGCCCATCATCGTCAGCGTGCGCGGCGTGGCCTCTCCGGCACTGGCCATCAGCGAGACGGCGGCGAGCACCGGCACGGTCGGCTGGCACACCGAGATGACGTTCACGTCTGCGCCGATGTGCCGGATGAACTCCTGCACGTAGGCCACGTAGTCGTCCAGGTGGAACGGGCCCGCTTCGACCGGCACCATGCGCGCATCGGTCCAGTCGGTGATGAACACCTTGTGCTCGCGCAGCAGCGCACGCACGGTGTCGCGCAGCAGGGTCGCGTGGTGGCCGGACAGCGGGGCGACCACGAGCACCGTCGGCTGGTCCTTCAGCCTGGCCAGCGCCTCCAGATCGTCGCTGAAGCGCTTGAAGCGCAGCAGGCGGCAGAAGGGCTTGTCGAGCGCGACCTGCTGCTGCACGGCGACGTCCACGCCACCGACGTTGACCGACGTGATGTCGAACTCGGGCTTCTCGTACTCCTTCGAGAGGCGGTGCATCAGGTCCAGGCCGGCGGACACCCGATCGGCCATCGGGGTGTGCGCGAACGGCGACAGCGGGTGGCTGTACAGCTTGGACGACGCGCTGGCGAACTCGGCGAACGGGCTCAGCAACGCGCGTTGGGTCTCATACAACTGATACAGCATCGTGATTTCTCGTTGGTGCGTCGCAGCATTCTAGGAAGATTGCTTGCGACATGCTGTCGCCCGCGCCCGGAGGAAACCCGCAACAGGCACGAAAAAGGGGCGCTTCGCGCCCCTTCCTGTGTCACCCGCGGGACAAGGCCCCGTCAGGACACCTTCGCGATCGAGGCGACGACATGATCGATGTTGCCGCTGTTCAGTGCCGCGACGCAGATGCGGCCCGAGTCGACACCATAGACGCCGAACTCGCTGCGCAGTCGCTGCATCTGCTCCTTGCCGAGGCCCGAGTAGCTGAACATGCCCTTCTGCCGGGTGATGAAGCTCAGGTCCTGCTTCAGCCCCGCGGCCGCGAGCCGGTCCTGCAGCACCTGGCGCATCTGCTTGATGCGCACGCGCATCTCGGCCAGTTCCTGCTCCCACATCGCCCGCAGCGCGGGGGTCGTCAACACCAGCGCGACGACCTGCGCGCCGTGCGTCGGCGGGTTGGAGTAGTTGGTGCGGATCACGCGCTTGAGCTGGCTGAGCACGCGATCGGCCTCGTCCTTCGACTCGCAGACCACGCTCAGCGCGCCGACGCGCTCGCCGTACAGCGAGAAGCTCTTCGAGAAGCTGGTGGCGACGAAGAAGTCGACGCCCGATGCAACGAACTGCCCGATCACCGCGCCGTCCTCGGCGATGCCTTCACCGAATCCCTGGTAGGCCATGTCGAGGAAGGCCACGAGGCCACGTGCCTTGACGGCGGCGACGACCTGTGACCACTGGTCCGGCGTGATGTCGTAGCCGGTCGGGTTGTGGCAGCAGGCGTGCAGCACGACGATCGTGCCGGCCGCCGCGGCGTTCAGCGCCGCCAGCATCCCGTCGAAGTCGACCCCCTTGCGGGCCGCGTCGTAGTACGGATAGCTCTTCACCGGAAAGCCGGCGCCCTCGAACAGCGCGCGGTGGTTCTCCCAGCTGGGGTCGCTGATGAGCACGGTCGCCGCTGGGCTCACCCGCTTCAGGAAGTCGGCCCCGAGCTTCAGCCCGCCGGTGCCGCCCAGCGCCTGCACCGTGGCGACGCGGCCCGCCTTCAGCACCGCGCTGTCGGCGCCGAACACCAGTCCCTGCACCGCCTTGTCGTACGCGGCGATGCCGTCGATCGGCAGGTAGCCGCGCGCCTTGGGAGCTTCCATCATCAGCTTCTCGGCCTCCTGCACGCAGCGCAGCAGCGGCAGCTTGCCCTTGTCGTCGTAGTAGACCCCGACGCCGAGGTTGACCTTCGCCGGGTTCGGGTCGGCCGCGAACTGCTCGTTCAGGCCGAGGATCGGGTCGCGCGGGGCCAGCTCGACGCCGGCGAAGAGGGAAGACATGCGTCAGTCCTTGTCAGTGGAGCAGGGAAGCGTTTTCCGTTACGCTGGACGATTGCCTTGCCCTCGGGCGAGGCGGGTTAACCCGGAGATTTTATCCGCCATGGCCGTGACCACCGACGCCAGCGCCGCCGGTACGCAGCAGACGCCCGAGGACACCCCGCCCGGCGAGTTCGTCAGCTTCCCGGACTCGCCGTTCCAGCTCTTCCAGCCGTATCCGCCGGCGGGCGATCAGCCCTCTGCGATCGCCGCGCTCGTCGAAGGCATCCAGGACGGCCTGAGCTACCAGACGCTGCTGGGCGTCACCGGCTCGGGAAAGACCTTCACGATGGCCAACGTGATCGCGCAGCTGGGCCGGCCGGCGATCGTGTTCGCGCCGAACAAGACGCTGGCCGCGCAGCTGTACAGCGAGTTCCGCGAGTTCTTTCCGAAGAACGCCGTCGAGTACTTCGTCAGCTACTACGACTACTACCAGCCCGAGGCCTACGTGCCGCAGCGCGACCTGTTCATCGAGAAGGACAGCTCGATCAACGAGCACATCGAGCAGATGCGGCTGTCGGCCACCAAGAGCCTGCTCGAGCGGCGCGACGTGATCATCGTCGCCAGCGTCAGCGCGATCTACGGTATCGGCAACCCGGCCGACTACCACCAGATGGTGATGACGCTGCGTGTCGGCGACAAGCTCGGGCAGCGCGACGTGATTGCGCACCTGATCCGGATGCAGTACCAGCGCAACGAGACCGACTTCAGCCGCGGCACCTTCCGCGTGCGCGGCGACACGATCGACGTGTTCCCGGCCGAGCACTCCGAGTTAGCGATCCGCATCGAGCTGTTCGACGACGAGGTCGAGTCGCTGCAGTTGTTCGACCCGCTGACCGGCCGCATCCGCCAGAAGATCCCGCGCTTCACCGTCTACCCGTCGAGCCACTACGTGACGCCGCGCGAGCGTGTGCTGGCCGCGATCGAGACGATCAAGGCGGAGCTGCGCGAACGCCTGGACGAACTGGTCAAGGCAGGCAAGCTGGTCGAGGCACAGCGCCTCGAGCAGCGCACGCGCTTCGACCTGGAGATGCTGCAGGAGGTCGGCCACTGCAAGGGCATCGAGAACTACACGCGCCATCTTTCCGGCGCCGCGCCGGGCGAGCCTCCGCCCACGCTGGTGGACTACCTGCCGGCCGATTCGCTGATGTTCCTCGACGAGAGCCACGTGCTGATCGGCCAGCTCGGCGGCATGTTCAACGGCGACCGGGCGCGCAAGACGGTGCTGGTCGAGTACGGCTTCCGCCTGCCCAGCGCGCTGGACAACCGGCCGCTGAAGTTCGAGGAGTTCGAGAAGAAGATGCGCCAGGCGGTGTTCGTCTCGGCGACGCCGGCAGACTACGAGAAGACCCATGCCGGCCAAGTCGTCGAGCAGCTCGTGCGCCCGACCGGCCTGGTCGACCCCGAGGTCGAGGTCCGGCCGGCCGGCCGCCAGGTCGACGACGTGCTGCAGGAGATCCGCCAGCGCGTCGAGATCAACGAGCGGGTGCTGATCACCACGCTGACCAAGCGAATGGCCGAGCAGCTGACCGACTACCTGAGCGACAACGGCGTCAAGGTGCGCTACCTGCACAGCGATGTCGACAACCTGGAGCGCGTCGAGATCCTGCGCGACCTGCGCCTCGGCACGTTCGACGTGCTGGTGGGCATCAACCTGCTGCGCGAGGGGCTGGACATCCCGGAGGTGTCGCTGGTGGCGATCCTGGACGCCGACAAGGAAGGTTTCCTGCGCGCCGAACGCAGCCTGGTGCAGACGATTGGCCGCGCGGCGCGCAACCTGAACGGCCGTGCGATCCTGTACGCGGACAAGATCACCGATTCGATGCGCCGGGCGATCGACGAGACCGAGCGGCGGCGTGCCCGGCAGCTGGCCTTCAATGCCGAACACGGCATCGTGGCGCGCAGCGTGAGCAAGAAGGTCAAGGAACTGATCGACGGCGTCTACAGCGAGAAGAACGCGAAGGATGATCTGAAGGCTGCCACCGCGGCGGCCGCGATCGAGGCGCTGTCCGAGAAGGACCTCGGCAA
This sequence comes from Piscinibacter sp., assembly GCA_019635485.1. Lineage (GTDB taxonomy): Bacteria > Pseudomonadota > Gammaproteobacteria > Burkholderiales > Burkholderiaceae_C > Piscinibacter. The sequence goes on from JAHBZL010000018.1 coordinate 70,928, forward strand.
GCGCATCAAGCAGCTCGAGAAGCAGATGCTCGACCACGCGCGCAACCTCGAGTTCGAGAAGGCCGCACGCATCCGCGACCAGCTGGCGCAGTTGCGCGAGCAGGCCTTCGGGGCGGCGACCCATGACAGCAACGTCGTGCCGATCGCGCCCGGGAAGGCCGGCGCATGACGGTCCGCCGCGTGCTGATGGTGTGCATGGGCAACATCTGCCGATCGCCGACCGCCGAGGCGGTGCTGCGGCACAAGTTGGAGGCGACCGGCCTGGGGTCCCGCGTGAGCGTCGATTCGGCGGGCACCCACGCCGAATGGCATGACGGCGAGGCGCCGGACCACCGGGCACAGGCGCACGCCGCCCGGCGCGGCTACGATCTGTCCGCGCTGCGCGCCCGCCGCCTGGTCGAGTCCGATTTCGAGATTTTCGATCTGATCCTGGCGATGGATGAGGACAACCTCGCCGAGCTCCGGGATCGGTGCCCCACAGTGGTGCATCACAAGCTGGGCCGCCTGACGGCTCACTGCCGCCTGCGAGTTGCCGACGCCGTCCCTGATCCGTATTACGGCGGCGCGGCCGGCTTCGAGGAAGTGCTCGACCTGGTCGAGGATGCCTGCGATGGCCTGGTCCAAATGCTGCAGCGCGAAAATTCGTGACGCGAGCAGGGGAACTTCGGGCCGCAATGTCGACCAAATCAGTCGGCTTCCGTTATACTCGACAAAACCAGTCGGGGAATCCCTAGTCCAGCGTCGTGTGACCTGGCTCGGGTGGCGGGGCCGGCGACGACCCTTTTGACCCGATCATTGCCGGTTCCCCGGCGACAGGAGATTGAGATGCGATTGACCACCAAAGGCCGCTTTGCCGTGACCGCGATGATCGACCTGGCGCTGCGCGAGCACGCCGGGCCGGTTGCGCTGGCCGCGATCAGTGCCCGGCAGCAGATCTCGCTGTCCTACCTCGAGCAGCTGTTCGGCAAGCTGCGCCGGCACGAGCTCGTCGAGAGCACGCGCGGCCCGGGCGGTGGCTACTCGCTCGGCCGCAAGGCCGAGGAGATCACCGTGGCGGACATCATCGTCGCGGTGGACGAGCCGATCGACGCGACCGGCTGTGCCGGCAAGGAAAACTGCATGGGCGACGACTCCGGGCGCTGCATGACGCATGACCTGTGGGCGAGCCTGAACGCCAAGATGATCGAGTTCCTCGATTCGGTGTCGCTGAAGAAGCTGGTCGACGAGCAGATCGCCAAGGGTGTCTCGATCGAGGAAGCGCCGGTCAAGCGCGCGATCTCGTCGCAGCCGGTGGTCAAGCCGATCAAGGTGACCGCGCCGAACTCGGTGTTCGCACTGGGCAGTGCATTGAGCAAGTGAGACCCGCAGGCCGATCCGATCCCGCCGCCCCATGGACATGACCCCGCACTTCCCGATCTACATGGACTACGGCGCGACCACGCCGGTGGACCAGCGCGTCGTCGACGCGATGATCCCGTGGCTGCGCGAGCATTTCGGCAATCCGGCCTCGCGCAGCCATGCGTGGGGCTGGGAGGCCGAGGCGGCGGTCGAGAAGGCGCGCGAGCAAGTGGCTGAGCTGATCGGCGCGGACCCGCGCGAGATCATCTGGACCTCGGGTGCCACCGAGTCCAACAATCTCGCGCTGAAGGGCGCGGCGCAGTTCTACAAGGGCCGCGGCAAGCACATCGTCACCGTCAAGACCGAGCACAAGGCCGTGCTCGACACGGTGCGCGAGCTGGAACGGCAAGGGTTCGAGGCGAGTTACCTCGACGTGCAGGAAGACGGCCTGCTCGACCTGGACCGCTTCAAGGACAGCCTGCGCGCGGACACGATCCTGGTGTCGGTGATGCTGGTCAACAACGAGATCGGCGTGATTCAGGACGTCGCGACGATCGGCGCGATCTGCCGTGAGCGCGGCATCATCTTCCACGTCGACGCCGCGCAGGCCACCGGCAAGGTCGCCATCGACCTGAAGGCGCTGCCGGTCGACCTGATGAGCCTGGCCTCGCACAAGACCTACGGCCCGAAGGGCATCGGCGCGTTGTACGTGCGTCGCAAGCCGCGCGTGCGCATCGAGGCCCAGATGCACGGCGGCGGCCACGAGCGCGGCATGCGCTCCGGCACGCTGCCGACGCACCAGATCGTCGGCATGGGCGAAGCTTTCCGCCTTGCCCGCGAGGAGATGGGGACCGAGATCGAGCGCGTGCGCATGCTGCACCGGCGCCTGATCGACGGCCTTTCGGACGTCGATCAGACGTTCCTGAATGGCCACGCGGAAAAGCGTGTGCCGCACAACGTCAACATGAGCTTCAACTTCGTCGAGGGCGAGTCGCTGATCATGGGCATCAAGGGCATCGCGGTGTCGTCGGGCTCGGCCTGCACCTCCGCGAGCCTGGAGCCGAGCTACGTGCTGCGCGCACTGGGGCGCAGCGACGAGCTTGCGCATTCGAGCTTGCGCATGACGATCGGCCGCTTCACGACCGAGGACGAGATCGACTACGTGGTCAGCACGCTGAAAGACCGTGTGGCCAAACTGCGCGAGCTGTCGCCGCTGTGGGAGATGTACCAGGATGGCGTCGACCTCAGCACGATCCAGTGGACCGCGCACTGAGAGAGCACAGAGTCTGGAGAGTTTGAAATGGCATACAGCGACAAGGTCGTCGACCACTACGAGAACCCCCGCAATGTCGGGTCGTTCGGCAAGGGCGACGAGACGGTGGGCACCGGCATGGTCGGTGCCCCGGCCTGCGGCGACGTGATGAAGCTGCAGATCAAGGTGAACCCCGCGACCGGGCTGATCGAGGACGCCAAGTTCAAGACCTACGGCTGCGGCTCGGCAATCGCGTCGAGCTCGCTGGTCACCGAATGGGTCAAGGGCAAGTCGCTCGACGAGGCGCTGACGATCAAGAACACGCAGATCGCGGAGGAGCTGGCGCTGCCGCCGGTGAAGATCCACTGCTCGATCCTGGCGGAGGACGCGATCAAGGCGGCCGTCAACGACTACAAGGCCAAGACTGGCCAGCTGCAGTGAACGAACCCATGGCCGTCACGCTGACCGAACGCGCCGCCCGGCACGTCTCGCGCTACCTCGCCAAACGCGGCAAGGGCGTTGGCGTGCGCCTGGGTGTCAAGACCACCGGCTGCTCGGGCCTGGCCTACAAGCTCGAGTACGCCGACGATTTCGCCCCGGAGGACCTCGTGTTCGAGGGCCATGGCGTCAAGGTGCTGGTCGACCCGAAGAGCCTGCCCTACATCGACGGCACGGAGCTGGACTTCGTCCGCGAGGGCCTGAACGAGGGCTTCAAGTTCCACAACCCGCGCGAGAAGGATCGCTGCGGGTGCGGCGAGTCGTTCCGCGTCTAGCGCCGCCTCGGCGACGTCGGATGGTCGGGCGCGGCTTGTCCGCGCCCTTTTGTTGAACCCATGAACCTGACCAGCGACGATTTCGAACTGTTCGGCCTGCCGCGCCGCTTCGCCCAGGACCGGGCGGCCATCGACGCGCGCTGGCGCGCGTTGCAGGCCGAGGTGCACCCGGACCGCTTCGCCGCCGAAGGCGCCGCGGCGCAGCGCGTCGCGGTGCAGTACGCCGTGCGTGTCAACGAGGCCTACCAGCGTCTGAAGGACCCGCTGCGCCGCGCGGCCTACCTGTGCGAGCTGGCCGGCCAGCCTATCGATGCGGAGAACAACACCGCGATGCCGGGCGCGTTCCTGATGCAGCAGATGGCCTGGCGCGAGGCGCTCGACGAGGCTACGACGGCACAACACGTGCAGGCGCTGGCCGACGAGGTCGATGAGGCGCGCAGCGGCGCGCTGGCAGCGCTGGGCACGGCATTGGACGATCGCCAGGACGCGGCCGCGGCGGCCCAGCAGGTGCGGGCGCTGATGTTCGTCGAGCGGTTCGCGGCCGACGTGGATCGCCGCCTCGAGGCGCTGGAGTCGTGAGCCTGATGAAGTTCTCCATGCTTGCCCTGGGCCTCTCGCGCCTTCGGGCGACCGGGCGCCGCTGAAATGGCCCTGCTGCAGATTTCCGAACCCGGCGGTGCGCCCGATCCGCACCAGCGCCGCATCGCGGTGGGCATCGACCTCGGCACGACGCATTCGCTGGTGGCCGCCGTGCGCCACGGCGTCGCCGAGTGCCTGCCCGACGAACATGGGCGCGTGATCCTGCCGTCGGCCGTGCGCTATCTGCCCGGTGGACGGCGCCAGATCGGCGCGGCGGCGCTGGCCGAGGCGGCGCTGGACCCGCACAACACCATCGTCTCGGTGAAGCGTTTCATGGGGCGGGGCGTGGCCGACATCGCCGGCCGCGAGAAGCTGCCGTACGAGTTCGTCGACGCGCCGGGCATGCTGAAGCTGCGCACCGTGGAGGGCGACAAGTCGCCGGTCGAGGTGTCGGCCGAGATCCTGGCCACGCTGCGCCAGCGTGCCGAGGACACCTTCGACGACGAGCTGTTCGGTGCCGTGATCACGGTGCCGGCCTACTTCGACGATGCCCAGCGCCAGGCGACCAAGGACAGCGCGCAGCTCGCCGGCCTGAACGTGCTGCGGCTCATCAGCGAGCCGACCGCCGCGGCCATCGCCTATGGCCTGGAGCATGGCGCGGAAGGGCTGTACGCGGTCTACGACCTGGGCGGCGGCACTTTCGACATCTCGCTGCTGCGGCTGTCCGCCGGCGTGTTCGAAGTGGTCGCGACCGGCGGCGACTCCGCGCTGGGCGGCGACGACTTCGATGCGCTGCTGGCCGATCGGGCACTGGAACGTTCGGGGCTGGCGGCGCGGACCGCGCAGGACAAGCGCGCGCTGCTGGCCGCGGCACGCGCCACGAAGGAGAAGCTGTCGTCGAGCGACCACGCCACGCTGGCCTGCCCGCTGACGGACGGCGAGCTCGAACTGCGCGTGACGCGCGACGAATTCGTCGCCCTGACCGAGCCGCTGGTCGCCCGCACGTTGGCGGCGGTGCGCCGCGTGCTGCGCGACGCGAAGGTCGACCGGACCGAGGTGCACGGCGTCGTGATGGTGGGTGGTTCGACGCGCATGCCGGCCGTGCAGGCGGCGGTCGGCGAACTGTTCGGCCGCACCCCGCTGACCAACCTGAACCCGGACGAGGTGGTCGCGCTCGGGGCCGCGATCCAGGCCAACGCGCTGGCCGGCAATGCCGGCGCGGAGGAACTGCTGCTGCTGGACGTGATCCCGCTGTCGCTCGGCATCGAGACGATGGGCGGGCTCGTCGAGCGCATCATCCCGCGCAACAGCACGATCCCGACGGCCCGAGCGCAGGACTTCACGACCTTCAAGGACGGGCAGACGGCGATGGCGCTGCACGTCGTGCAGGGTGAACGGGAACTGGTGGCGGACTGCCGCTCGCTGGCCCGCTTCGAGCTGCGCGGCATCCCGCCGATGGTGGCCGGCGCCGCTCGCATCCGCGTCAGCTTCCAGGTCGACGCGGACGGGCTGCTGGCGGTCAGCGCGCGCGAGGAGATTTCGGGCGTGCAGGCGGCGATCAGCGTCAAGCCGAGCTACGGCCTGGCGGATGAGGACATCGCCCGCATGCTGACCGAGAGTTTCGCCAGCGCGGAGCAGGACATGCACGAGCGCAGCCTGCGCGAGTCGCGGGTCGAGGCCGAGCGCATGCTGCTGGCCACGCGCTCGGCGCTGGATGCCGATGGCGACCTGCTGTCCGCCGAAGAGCTCGCGGCGATCGAACAACTGCTGGTCGAGCTGCAGCGCCAGCGCGAGGGTGCCGACCACCATGCCATCGATGCCGCGGTAGAGGCGCTCGCCAAGGGCACCGAGGCGTTCGCCGCGGAGCGCATGAACCGTGGCATCCGCCAGGCCCTGTCGGGCAAACGGGTCGAGGAAGTCTGAGCATGCCGGTCATCAGGATCCTGCCGCACGCCGAGTACTGCCCGGAGGGCGCCGAAGTCAAGGCGCCGTCGGGCACCTCGATCTGCGAGGCGCTGCTGGACAACCACATCGAGATCGAACACGCCTGCGAGCTGAGCTGTGCATGCACGACCTGCCACGTCGTGGTGCGCGAGGGCTTCGCGTCGCTCGGTGAAATGGACGAGAGTGAGGAGGATCTGCTCGACCGCGCGTGGGGTCTGGAGCCGACCTCGCGCCTGTCCTGCCAGGCGATCCTGTCGAACCAGGACGTGACGATCGAGATCCCGCGCTACTCGATCAATCACGCGAAGGAGAAGCACTGAAAGAAAAGCGCCTCCGGGCCGGAGCCGGGAGGCGCATGCAAAGGGACGAGCCCTGCTGAGGAGACAGGGGCAGCTCTCTGAAAACTGCCCGCATCGACCTCAAGCAAGCCGTGTGCCGGAGACCGCTGACGAGCGCCGCTCGGGGCGTCAGAAGTACCAGGCCACGACGGCGACCACCTGCCCCTGCTGCAGCACCGGCAGCGCCACCACGGACTGCAGTCCGGCCGTCGAGGCTTGCGCCAGCGGCCCACTGGCTTCGGCAGCAATCTTCTCGGTGATCGTCGGTACGCCCGAGCGGAAGGCTCGCCCGAGCGGTCCCTCGCCCAGCTCGACGCGCAGCAGCGGTTCATCCGCCAGCACGCCCTGCTGCTCGCAGAAGCCTTCGCTGCGCGTCAGGTGACGCGCCGACCCGTCCGGCAGCCAGGTCTCGAAGCGGCGCACCAGCGGCGTTGCCAGCGCCGACAGGAAGGCCATCACGTAGACGTCCGGCCCCGGCGTGGAGCAGGGGATCGCGAAGCCGCGGTTGATGCCCACCTTGACCGCGCTGTCCGCGCGCAGGAACTTGCCGCCCTTGCGCAGGTCGGCCAGGAAGACCGGCCGGCCGGCGGCCCAGGCCAGGCCCGGCAGGCCGATACCCTGGCGGAACGCGGTGTGCCGCGACAGGAACTCGAATACCTCGGCGGTGGTGCCGTAGTAGCCGTCGTCCAGGCGCATGTCGGGCGACTCCGCGGGCTGGTTGCGCCACAGTTCGATGGCCCCGGCATGCTCGGCGTCGTCGCCGCAGAAGATCAGCAGCACGGCACGCAACTCGTTGCCGGCAAACACCGGCAGCGCGATGCCGCAGGTCAGCCCTTCGGTGCGCGCCGCCTCGGTGCGCCGGAAGTAGGAGCCTTCGAACTGCTTCAGCACGATCGGGCGGCGTTCCTCCCAGGCGCGGCCGGGCAGGCCTTCGCCGCGGCCGAAGCAGATCGAGCGGCTGATGGCGGCGAAGCGCGTCGCACCGCCGTACAGCCCACCGCCGAACTCCAGCAGCGTGTGGTCGCGGTCCGGTACCCAGACCTCGACGACCCGGATGAAGGTCTTCATCGCAGGCCCCTCAGTGCTGACGGCCGCAGTCTTCGAGGAAGCCGATCAGCTCCTCGCGCAGCTCGTAGTAGCGCGGGTGGGCGACCAGTTCCTCGCGGGTGCGCGGACGCGGCAGCGGTACCTCCATGATCTGGCCGATGCGGGCGCGCGGGCCGTTGGTCATCATGACCACGCGATCGGCCAGCAGGATCGCCTCGTCGACGTCGTGTGTGACCATGATCGCGGTGACCCGGCTGCGCGTCCAGACCTCCATCAGCACCTCCTGGAGCTCCCAGCGCGTCAGCGAGTCCAGCATGCCGAAGGGCTCGTCGAGCAGCAGCATCTTCGGCTGCAGCGCGAACGCGCGGGCGATGCCGACACGCTGCTTCATGCCGTTGGACAGTTCAGCCGCGCGCTTGTTCATCGCGCCGCCGAGACCCACCCGGCCGAGGTAGTAGGCCACGGTGTCGTGCCGCTCGGCCTTTGAGGCGTGCGGGAAGACCCGTTCCACGCCGAGCATCACGTTCTCGTAGGCCGTCAGCCACGGCACCAGGCTGGGCGCCTGGAACACCAGGCCGCGGTCCGGTCCGGCGCCGGCCACCTCGCGCCCGTCGAGCAGGATCACGCCGGAGGAGATGTCCGTCAGGCCGGCCATCATGGACAGCACCGTCGACTTGCCGCAGCCCGAGTGCCCGATCACGGAGATGAACTCGCCGCGGCGGATCTTCATCTCGAAGCCGTCGACCACGGTCTGCGGGCCCTTCGCGCTCGGATAGACCTTGACCACCTTGTCGAACTCGACGAAGCGGGCATCGCCGGCGCGCGCCGGGACGCTGTCGGTCGGCGCGGGGCCGGCGGGCGGCACGTTGCCTGCCTCGATGGACTCGGCCAGCGCCGCGTGGCGCAGCCGGAACAGCGACGCGGCCGTCGGCAGGCGCGCACCGCCGCGCAGGTCGGCCGGGGTCAGCGTCGGCAGCGGGATCACCTGCGCGCCTCGGCCGGCGTCGCGCTGATGGGCCAGGCCGATCAGGTGCTGCGTGATCTCGCCGCGCAGCGCCTGGAAGCGCGGTTCGTGGTTCATCTCGCGGCGGTCGCGCGGACGCGGGATGTCCACGACGTAGGAGGGCCCGAGCTTGGCGCGTGGCCCGGTCTCCAGCGGGATGATGCGGTCGGCCATCATCAGCGCTTCGTCCACGTCGTTCGTGATCAGCAGCACCGTCTTGCGGTCTTCGCTCCAGATGCGGACGATCTCGTCCTGCAGGTTCGCGCGGGTCAGCGCGTCCAGCGCGGACAGCGGCTCGTCCAGCAGCAGCACGTCCGGGTCGGTGGCGAGCGCGCGCGCGACCGAAACGCGCTGGCGCATGCCGCCCGACAGCTGGGCCGGGAACTTGTCGATCGCGGGGCTGAGGCCGACCATGCCGACGTAGCGCTTGACGCGCTCGGCACGCGCCTCGCGCGACTCCGACGCGAACACGCGGTCGACCGCGAGGGCGACGTTGTCGCGCACCGTCAGCCAGGGCATCAGCGAGTAGCTCTGGAACACCACGCCACGGTCCGGACCAGGGGCCACGATCGGCCGTCCGTCCTTTTGCACCACGCCGGAATCCGGCGCCGTCAGGCCGGCCAGCAGGTTGATCAGCGTGGTCTTGCCGCTGCCGGAAAAACCGACGATCGCGACGAACTCGCCGGGTTCGACGCGCAGGTTCAGGCCGCTCAGCACTTCGGTGCGGCCCGCGCCGCTGCCGTAGCCCTTGCTGACATCGCGCAGTTCGAGCGCCGCCGTGCCGGGCACCGCGGCCGGAACCGCCTCGGGGGCCGCGGCGCGCGATGTTTCGCGTGCCGGCATGCCAGAGGAGGGCGCCGCGGCGAGCGGCGCCTTGAGAGCAAGATTCATCGTGGGCCCCCGGTTCAGCGGCGCGCCGCCAGGTTCTGCAGCAGCAGCATCAGGCGGTCCAGCGCGAAGCCGATCAGGCCGATCGTGAACACCGCCACCATGATGCGGCTGAGCGAATCCGAGCTGCCGTTCTGGAACTCGTCCCAGACGAACTTGCCGAGCCCGGGGTTCTGCGCCAGCATCTCGGCGGCGATCAGCACCATCCAGCCCACGCCGAGCGAGAGCCGCATGCCGGTGAAGATGAACGGCAGCGCCGACGGCAGCACGATCTTGCGCACCCGCGTGCCCAGCGGCAGCTGCAGCACCTTGCCGACGTTCACCAGGTCCTTGTCGACCGAGGTCACGCCGACGGCGGTGTTGATCAGCGTGGTCCACAGCGAGCACAGCGTCACCGTGATGGCCGAGATCAGGAACGATTTCTCGAACAGCGGCTTGCCCGTCGTCACGTAGACCGCGCTGACGATCAGCGTGACGATCGGCAGCCAGGCCAGCGGCGAGACCGGTCGGAAGATCTGCACCATCGGGTTGATCGCGGCCTGCAGGATGCGCGACGAGCCGGCCAGGATGCCCAGCGGCACCGCCACCAGCGTCGCCAGCAGGAAGCCGGTGAACACCGTGATCAGGCTGGTGATGATCTGGTCGATGTAGGTCGGCTTGCCGGTCCAGTCGAAGTGGCGCGGCTGGTAGCTCGGGTCCTCGGCCAGGCGCTGCTTGTTGCGCGCCTCCTGGCGTTCGAAGAACTCGGCGCGCTTCTGGCGCTCGGCCCGGTGGTCGGCCCACAGCGCCTGCGCCTGCTCCAGCACCTGGGCCGGCCCGGGCACGGCGCCCAGGCTGGTCTGGATGCGCGGCGCGATCCCGGCCCACAGGCCGAGGAAGACGGCCATCGCGAGGAGCGGCACGCCCACCGAGAGCAGCAGCGATCGGACCAGCTCGCGCGGATCGCGGCGACCGAGGTCGCCGAACAGCTTCATGACTTGTTCCATGGCGGTTTCCCGTCGAGGTCCGGCGCCGTCAGACGGCGTCGGCCGACTTCAGGCCGATCTTGAACTTGGACAGGTAGTCGTTCGGCTTGCGGCCGTCGAACACGATGCCGTCGATGAAGCCGTCCTGCGGGCCCTTGAAGCCGTCGCTCTTCATCGGGAAGTCGGCTTCCTTCGCCTTGCCCTCGGCGATCAGTGCCTTGGCGGCCTTCAGGTAGGTCTCGGGCAGGTAGACCTTCTTGGCGGTCTCGAGGTACCAGCTGTCGGGCTTGGTCTCGGTGATCTGCCCCCAGCGGCGCATCTGCGTCAGGTACCAGATCGCGTCGCTGTAGAAGGGGTAGGTCGCGAAGTAGCGGAAGAAGACGTTGAAGTCGGGCATCGGCCGCTTGTCGCCCTTCTCGTACTCGAAGGTGCCGGTCATGCTGTTGCCGATCACCTCGGCGTCGGCACCGACGTAGTTCGGCTTGGCCAGCATCTTCACGGCCTCGACGCGGTTGGCTATGCTGGCATCGAGCCACATGCAGGCGCGGATCAGCGCCTTCACCACGGCGACGTGCGTGTTCGGGTTCTTCTCGGCCCAGGCGCGCGTGACGCCGAACACCTTCTCCGGGTTGTTCTTCCAGATCTCGAGGTCGGTCACGACCGGCACGCCGATGCCCTTGAACACGGCCTGCTGGTTCCACGGCTCGCCGACGCAGTAGCCGTTGATCGTGCCGGCTTCCATCGTGGCGGGCATCTGCGGCGGCGGCGTTACCGACAGCAGCACATCGGCGTTCTTGGTGCCGCTGATGTCGCTGGAGGTGTAGTAGCCGGGATGCAGGCCGCCGGCGGCCAACCAGTAGCGCAGCTCGTAGTTGTGCGTCGAGACCGGGAACACCATGCCCATCTTGAAGGGCTTGCCCTGGGTCTTCCACTTGTCGACGACCTTCTTCAGCGCGTCGGCCTTGATCGGGTGCTTGACCTTGCCGCCTTCGGAAGGCAGGAACGGCTTCATCTCGTTCCAGACGGCGTTGGAGACGGTGATGCCGTTGCCGTTCAGGTCCATGCTGAAGGCCGTCACGACGTCGGCCTTGGTGCCGAAGCCGATCGTCGCGCCGAGCGGCTGGCCGGCGAGCATGTGTGCGCCGTCGAGCTGGCCGTCGATCACGCGGTCCAGCAGCACCTTCCAGTTGGCCTGCGCCTCCAGCGTGACGTTCAGGCCTTCGTCCTCGAAGAAGTGCTTCTCGTAGGCGACCACCAGAGGAGCGCAGTCGGTCAGCTTGATGAAGCCGAACTTCAGCACTTCCTTCTCGGGCAGGGCGGCCTTCTGGGCCCGCGCCTGCGGCAGCCCGAGGGCGGTGGTGCCGAGCAGCGCGGTGGTCCCGGCGAGGAAGCGGCGGCGGGTGTTGGTCGAATCGGTCATGTCGATGCTCCGTGAATGCAGACTTGGACGAGGGTGGTTGCGAGAACTTGCCGGACGTCGCTGTCAGGCCACATCGAGTGCAGGCACCGGTGCCCGCACGGAGAAACTGTCGGCGTAGGACGCCGGTTGGGTGCCGTCCCAGACGGCTCCGTCGATCAGGCGGCTCGAGCGCAGCGGCGAGCGCGGCAGCGCGATGCCCAGTGCCCCTGCGGCATCGCGGTAGATGTCGAGACGGTTGACCCGTGTCGCCACGTCGAGGTAATCCGGGTGCGCGCGCAGCAGGCCCCAGCGGCGGTACTGCGTCAGGAACCACATGCCGTCGCTGAGGTACGGGAAGTTGACTTCGCCGTCGCGAAAGAAGGCCATGTGGTCGGGGTCGGTCCAGGTGCGGCCGATCCCGTCCTGGTAGCGGCCGAGAATGCGCGGCAGGATCGCCTCGGCGGCGACGTTGACGTACTGCGGGGCCGCGATGGTTTCGGCCATCCGGGTCTTGTTCTCCTCGCTGGCGTCGATCCAGCGGCTCGCCTCGAGCAGCGCCATCACGACGGCGCGTGCCGTGGCCGGATGCGCGGCCGCGAAGTCGGCGGTGCAGCCGAGCACCTTCTCCGGATGGTCCTTCCAGACGTCCTGCGAGCTCGCGGCGTGCACGCCGATGCCGTCGATGATCGCGCGGTGGTTCCAGGGCTCGCCGACGCTGAAGCCGTCGACGTTGCCGACGCGCATGTTGGCCACCATCTGCGGCGGCGGCACGGTGATGACCTTGGCGTCGGTCATCGGGTTGATTCCGGCCGAGGCGAGCCAGTAGTACAGCCACATCGCATGCGTGCCGGTCGGGAAGGTCTGCGCGAAGGTGTACGGGCGCGGCTCGGCGGCCATCAGGCGGGCGAGGGAGGCGGCATCCACCGCGCCACGCTCGGCGAGCGCGCGCGACAGCGTCAGGCCCTGGCCGTTCTGGTTGATCGTCATCAGGACGGCCATGTCCTTCTTCGGGCCGCCCACGCCGAGGTGCGTGCCGTAGACCAGCCCGTACAGCGCCTGGGCCATGTCGAGTTCGCCGCTGACCAGCTTGTCGCGCACGCCGGCCCAGGACGACTCGCGGGTGGGCACGATCTTGACGCCGTGCTTGCGGTCGAAGCCGAGCACCGAGGCCATGATGACTGGCGCGCAGTCGGTCAGCGGCATGAACCCGATGCGCACCTCCTGCTTCTCGGGGCTCGCCGCGGTCGACGCGCCGGGTCCGACGCGCGGTGCGTCGACGTTGCTCGCCGAGGGGTTGTCTTGCGTGCGGCTCATCGTGGACTTTGCTGGGTTGGCGGGTTCGGAGTGATCGATACAGCGAAAGGCAAAGGGCAAAAAAAAAGTCCACACGTCTTCAGCCCAGAGGGCCAAGTCCGTGAGGACGTCGTCGTCCCACCTCGGGCGAGAGCACGATGCCCCGCCTTGGTGATCCCGAAAGGCCGCCGTTGACCTTCCGCCTTGAATGTCGCAAGCGGCGTGCCAGCCGAAGGGCCGGCTTTGTGGAGTTTTTCGTGTTGCGGCGCACCATAATTGAGTCGGTCGTCGGGGTGCGCTGCACTCGACGGGTGCGGCCGGGTCAGAGCAGGTCCGCGACGTCGACGATGCGTTGAGCGACATCCGCCAGCTTCATGCCGCGATCCATCGCCGACTTGCGCAACCGGGCGTAGGCGGCTTCCTCGCTGAGCTGGTGGCGCTGCATCAGGATGCCCTTGGCGCGGTCGATGGTCTTGCGCTCGGAGAGCTGGGTGCGCGCGTCGGCGAGCTCGCGGCGCAGGTTCTCCTCGTGACGAAAGCGTGCCAGCGCCACTTCGAGCACCGGCCGGACGCGCTCGGGCGCCAGGCCGGCAACCACGTAGGCGGAGACGCCGGCCGCGATCGCCGCGCCGACCTGACTGGTGTCCTCGTCGTTGGTGAACAGCACGATCGGGCGCCGCGCGTCGCGGGTTGCCATCACGACATGCTCGAGCGTGTCGCGCGCCTGGCTCTCGGCGTCGACGATGATCATGTCCGGCCCGATCTGGGCCAGCCGTTCGGGCAGGAACGGGTCCGCCGGCAGCACGGCGACGATGTTGTAGCCGCTCTCCAGCAGCCCGATGCGCAGGCTGCGTGAACGTTCGGCCTCCGCCGCACTCTGGCCATCGTCGATCGGCAGGTCCTGATCAACGAGGTCGGGCGCGACGATGACAATGCGCAGGGTGGTCGGCGGAACGGACATGCCCGCCGGGCAGCAACAATCAAGCCAGTCCGCCGTCCGGAGGCGGACGGCAGCAGTCGTCAGGAGGACTGGCGGTCGCCGAGGGCGCGGCGCAACCAGCTGCGCAACGGGCGCAGGACGGGCCCGCCCGCAGGCGCGCGCTCGCGCTGCAGCACCAGACCACCTGCTTCCAACTGGTCCAGGAAGCGGGCCACCTCCGGGCGGCTCAGTCCGCTGCGGGCCACCAGGGTGGACAGTGGCACGAAGCGCTGCGACATGTCGCTCAGCAGACGACGGTACGCGATGCGGTCGTGAAACGCATCGAGGTCCGGCCAGGCAGCGAGGCGATACTCTTTCATGGCTCCAACGACACGGGGCGGCATTCGGCAATACTTTGTTGCCGGTATGATCCGAGCGTAACGGCCAGCGCGCGCGGCGGGAAGGGGCCGGGACTCGAGTTTCGGGGAATCCCCGACGCTGCAGTGGTAACGAGATGCAGTGCGGAGTCAGGCGTCCAGGTGGTGAAGTGCCCGCTGCACCTCGGTCTGCCAGGGAAGGGAATGCACCAATCCGTTCAGATGGACCGCGACCTGGAAAGCGCTCATCGCTTCGCCGCGCGAGTTGACGAGCTTGATGTTCGTCACGAGGCCGAACGGGTCGGCCATCGCCACGACGCCGTCCTGCACCTCGACCCAGTCCCAGGCGACGCCGGCGACGGGCTCGGCGGTCGTCTCGCCCCACAGCGTCTGGCCAGTGCACGGCCCTTCGGCATCGCCCAGACTGAGCACGCGTGTGCCGAGATGCACGAGGTGGAGCGGGGCGTCATCATCGACCTGCCACAATACAGGCGGCCAAGCGCATACGATCCAGGCGGGGGTCATGGGTGGTTCGAACCGGCAGGCGATTCTTCGACGGATTTCGATGGTCGCCAGTGTGGCGATGCGCGCGCCTCATGCCATCTGTAAAACCTTCCAGGGATGCGATGGCACGGCGGCGTGCGTGACGCGTGTGGACTAGGCATGCTGCAAGACGGGTACATGTCGGTGCTGGAAGCGAGGGACCGCAACGAGTTCCTCGGCCAGGTCGTGCGCTTCACGAAGCGCATGGGCTTCGACACCGTCACCGCGATCACCGTGATCGACCATTACCTGGGCGAGCCGGAGTTCATCAGCGTCGACAACGCGCCGGCCAGCTTCCGCGAACCGTACGAGGACGGCCGCAAGGATCCGGTGATGCAGCACTGCAAGCGCCAGAGCGTGCCCATCATCTGGAACCAGGAGACCTACGTCACCGCGGGCCAGGCCGACCGCTGGGATGCGCAGGCGCGCTTCGGCTACTGCACCGGCATCGCGATGGCGCTGCATCTGCCGGAGGGACGCCACTTTGTGCTCGGCGTCGACCGCGACCAGTCGCTGCCGAGCGATACGATCGAGCTGACCCGCATGGTCGCGGACCTGCAGCTCTTCGCCGTGCATGCCCAGGAGGCTGCGCAGCGGATCATGGTGCCGTCCTCGCCGCTGGCCGAGGCGCCGAAGCTGACGCCGCGCGAGATCGAAAGCCTGCGCTGGACGATGGACGGCAAGACCGCCTGGGAAGTCGGCAACATCCTGAGCATCAGCGAGCGGACCGCCGTCCTGCACATCAACAACGCGATGCACAAGCTGGGCTGCGTCAACAAGCACCAGGCCGTGCTGAAGGCCCTGCGTCTCGGCCTGATCCGCTGATCCGTGCGGTGTCCGATCGGGCGCGCGAGAGCGCGCGCGGCGGGGCGATCCGTATCCATTTGTTTCCCTGAAACTTGGGATTGACCTGTAAGAGCTGACAGTTACGGGAATCCGGGGCCACTGCTGAAATGGGTTCACGCGCAAACGTCGCGCGAGCCGATTCAGCCAGGAGCCCCAGATGCAAACGCAACGCCGCACCCCGTCCACGACTGCCCCGTCCGACAAGAAGGAGGTCAGCACCGAGCGTCGGACCGAACAGCGTGCTGCACCGATCGAACTCGATGCCCGCCAGCTCCGTCAGGTGGCCGGCGGCACCTCGCTCCCGGCCAAGACCTGGTAAGCGCGAATCCTGGCTCGCCGCGCGTCGCGCCCCGCCGCGTCGCGCCGGCCACAGGCCCGCGTGTCCGGGCCATCGCACTTTCCGATGAGCAGTCTGTTCCGTCCCGAAGTCCTCGAGAGCCGTCAGAACCAATGGCTCGGAGGCATCAGCCTGATCCGGCCGCTGCCGCTGCAGTGGTTGACCGCGTTCGCGGTGCTGGCCGCGGCGGCCGTGCTCGCCTACTTGGCGCTGGGCGAGTACACGCGCAAGGCGCGCCTGAGCGGTCACCTGGTGCCCGACGGTGGGGTCGTGAGACTGGTGGCGCCGCAGGTCGCGACGGTGCTCGAGAGCCACGTCGCGGAAGGTCGCACGGTGCAGGCCGGCGAGCTGCTCTACGTGCTGTCCGTCGACGCCGCGAACCAGCGCGGCAGCGTGCGTGATTCACTCGACGCGCGCCGCCGCAGCCTGCGCGACGCTGCCATCCAGCAGCAGGCGCTCGACCGTGAGCGCCTGACCGCCTTGACGCGCCAGCTGGAGGGCATGCGCGACGAACTCGCCCAGCTGGACCACGAAGCGCAGCTGCAGGCACAGCGGCTCGGGCTCGCCGAGAAGGCTCTTCAGCGACTGGAGGCACTGCGGGCCGACAACTTCGTCTCCCCGACCCAGGTGCAGAGCAAGGCCGAGGAGGTGCTCGGCCTGCGCGCTCAGGCGCAGTCGCTGCTGCGTCAGCGTGCCACCCATGTGCGCGAGATGGAGCAGCTTCAGGCGCGCGCGCGCGAGGTGCCGTTGCAGGGCGAGTCGCGCCGCGGCGAGATCGACCGCGACATTGCCGAACTGGCACAGGAAGCGGCCGAGAACGAGGCCCAGCGGCGCATCGAGCTGCGCGCACCGCACGACGGCGTGCTGACCGGCGTGGTGGCCCAGGTCGGCCAGTCGGTCGGCCCATCGGTGGCCCTGGCCAGCCTGCTGCCCTCCGGGGCGCGACTGGAGGCGCACCTGTTCGCGCCGTCCAGCGCCATCGGCTTCGTTCAGCCGGAGCAGGCGGTGCAGCTGCGCTACCAGGCCTACCCTTACCAGAAGTTCGGCCTGCAGACCGGCCATGTCACGCAGGTCTCGCGCGCACCGATGCAGGCCAGCGAGCTGGACGGGCCGGCGGGCGAGCCGCTGTACCGCATCACCGTCGCGCTCGACCGGCAAGACGTGTCGGCCTACGGCCGGCCGCAGGCGCTGGTGCCCGGCATGCAGCTGGAGGCCGACGTGATGCTGGAGCGCCGCCGCCTGATCGAGTGGCTGTTCGAGCCGCTGCTTGGCCTGGCGGGGCGGGTCTGAGCATGCTGAACGCGCTGCGACTCGGGCTCGGCGGTCACCGCCTGCCGATGCTGCTGCAGACCGAGGCCGCCGAGTGCGGCCTCGCGTGCCTCGCGATGGTCGCTGCGCACCATGGCCTGCGCAGCGACCTGCAGAGCCTGCGGCGCCGCTTCTCGCTGTCGCTGAAGGGGGCGACGCTGATCGACCTCGTGCGCATGGCCGACCAGATGCAGCTGAACGCCCGCGCGCTGCGCGTCGAGCTCGACCAGCTCGACCAGCTGGCGCTGCCCTGCGTGCTGCACTGGGACCTGAACCACTTCGTCGTGCTCAAGGAGGTGCGGCGCGGCCATGCCGTCGTGCACGACCCGGCGCGCGGCGTGCGCAGGCTGCCGCTGGCCGAGGTGTCGCGCCACTTCACGGGGGTGGCGCTGGAGCTGGCGCCGCGGGCCGATTTCCGGCCGCAGGCCGAGCGGCAGGCGATCGGCCTGCGCGCGCTGTTCGGCCACGTGACGGGACTGAAGCGCTCGCTGCTGCAGGTGTTCGCCCTGGCGCTCGCCCTCGAGGTGTTCGTGCTGCTGTCGCCGTTCTTCATGCAGTGGGTCGTCGATGGCGTGCTCGTCAGCGCCGACCGCGACCTGCTGGTGACGCTCGGGGTCGGTTTCGGGCTGCTCGTGCTACTCCAGGTGGCCACCGGCGCACTGCGGTCCTGGTCCGTGCTGCACCTGTCCAGCACGTTGAACCTGCAATGGCTCGCGAACGTGTTCGCGCACCTGATGCGGCTGCCGGTCGACTGGTTCGAGAAGCGCCACACCGGCGACGTGATGTCGCGCTTTGGCGCGGTGCAGCAGATCCAGCAGACGCTGACGACCAGCTTCATCGAGGCCGTGCTGGACGGACTGCTGGTGGTCGTCACGCTGACGATGATGGCGATCTACAGCCCGCTGCTGAGCGCGATCGCGCTGGCGGGCGTGGGCCTGTACGCGCTGCTGCGCTGGGCCTTCTTCCGGCCGCTGCGCGACGCCACCGAGGAGGCAATCGTGCACGAGGCCAAGCGCTCGACGCACTTCCTCGAGTCTCTGCGCGGCGTCGCGGCGATCAAGCTGTTCAACCGCCAGGAGGACCGCCAGGCGCGTTTCATGAACCTGGTCGTCGACGCGATGAACGCGGACATCCTGAAGCGCAAGCTCGAACTGCTGTTCGGCGTGCTGCACAAGCTGGTCTTCGGGCTGGAGCGTGTCGCGGTGATCTGGGTCGGCGCGCTGCTGGTGCTGGACCAGCGCTTCTCGGTGGGCATGCTGTTCGCGTTCTTCGCCTACCGCGAGCAGTTCGCGCTGCGGGTCAGCGGCCTGATCGACAAGGCGGTCGAGTTGAAGATGCTGCGCCTGCAGGCCGAGCGGCTCGCCGACATCGTGCTGACCCCGCCGGAACCGCAATTGCAGACCCCACCGCGCCGGCATGAGCTGGCCGCACGCCTCGAACTCGACGGCCTGCGCTTCGCCTACTCCGACGGCGAGCCGGCGGTGATCGACGGGCTGAACCTGACGATCGAGCCGGGCGAGTCGGTGGCTGTCGTCGGCCCGTCCGGCTGCGGCAAGACCACGCTGCTGAAACTGATGCTGGGCATCCACGCGCCGCAGGCCGGGGAAGTGCGCGTCGGCGGCGTGCCGTTGCGGCAGCTGGGCCTGTCGCACTGGCGGTCCATGATCGGCACGGTGATGCAGGACGACCAGTTGTTCGCCGGCTCGATCGCCGACAACATCAGCTTCTTCGATGCCCAGCCGGACCTCGACTGGCTGGAGCAATGTGCCCGGGCCGCCGCCGTGCACGACGAGATCGAGGCCATGCCGATGGGCTACCACACGCTGATCGGCGAGATGGCGGTCAGCATCTCCGGCGGGCAGAAGCAGCGCATCCTGCTGGCGCGTGCGCTCTACAAGCGGCCCCGCTTCCTGTTCCTCGACGAGGCGACGAGCGCGCTGGACGTGGACCGCGAGCGCGAGGTCAACCAGGCGATCCGGCAGCTGGACATCACGCGGGTCGTGATCGCCCACCGCCCGGAGACCATCGCCGCCGCCGGACGCGTGGTGGTGCTCAGCGAGGGACGCGTCGCGCAGGACCTGCGCAGCGTCGGGGGATCGGCGGCCCAGCGCTGAGGGGCGCCGGCGCCGGCCGTAGACTCGGCGCATGATCGTTCTCGGCATCGAGTCGTCCTGCGACGAGACCGGCGTGGCGCTGGTTCGCGCCGGGGCGCAGGGCACGCCCGCGCTGCTGGCCCACGCACTGCACACGCAGATCGACATGCACCAGGCCTACGGTGGCGTCGTGCCCGAACTGGCCTCGCGCGACCACATCCGCCGCGTCGTTCCGCTGACCCGCCAGGTGGCGGACGAGGCCGGGCTGGCGCTGGACCAGGTCGACCTCGTCGCCTACACGCAGGGCCCGGGTCTGGCCGGTGCCCTGCTCGTCGGCGCGGGCGTGGCCTGCGCGCTGGCGGCGTCGCTCGGCCGGCCGGTGGTCGGCGTGCACCATCTGGAGGGCCATCTGCTGTCGCCGTTCCTCTCGGCCGACCCGCCCGCATTCCCGTTCGTGGCCCTGCTGGTCTCCGGCGGACACACCCAGCTGATGCGTGTCGACGACGTGGCCCGCTACGAGCTGCTCGGCGAGACGATCGACGATGCCGCCGGCGAGGCGTTCGACAAGTCGGCCAAGCTGATGGGGCTGGGCTATCCGGGCGGGCCGGCGCTCGCGCGCCTGGCCGACTTCGGCGACCCGCGCAGCTTCGACCTGCCGCGCCCGCTGCTGCACAGCGGCAACCTCGATTTCTCGTTCGCCGGGCTGAAGACCGCGGTCCGCACCCAGCTCGGCAAGCTGGGCAGCAACGTCTGTCAGCAGTCGCTGGCCAACCTCGCGGCGGCCACGCAGCAGGCCATCGTCGACGTGCTGGTTCGCAAGTCGCTCGCGGCACTGCAGCGCACCGGCTGCACCCGGCTCGTCGTGGCGGGCGGCGTAGGCGCCAACCGCCACCTGCGCGCGCAACTGGACGAACAGTGCGCCCGCCGCGGCGTGCGCGTGCACTACCCCGAACTGGCGCTGTGCACCGACAACGGCGCGATGATCGCGCTGGCGGCCGCGATGCGCGCGCAGCGCGGCCTCGCCGTGCCGCAGGCCGACCACGCCTTCAGCGTGCGCCCGCGCTGGCCGCTGGCCGACGTGTCGGCGGCGGCCTGAGCCGCACGAGGCTTACTGCACCGGCACGACGCGCGGGCCGTTCGGGTGCTTCTTGACCAGCGTGAGCGTCAGCACGCCATCGGCAAAGCGAGCCTGCGACGCGTCCGCGTCGATCTCGACCGGCAACTCGACCCGGCGCGCGAACTTCGGTGCGCGGCGCTCGCGGCGCAACAGCCGGGCACCTTCGGGCGCCGCCGCCTCGGCCGCGGCGGCCTCGATGCTGACCTCCTGGCCGACGATCGTCACGTTCACCTGCTCGCGGGTCAGGCCGGGCAGGTCGAAGGTGAGTGTGTAGGCGGCGTCGGTTTCGCTCGCATCCATCGCCGGGCGCAGCGGCGCCGGTTCGGACGCGGCACGCGACCAGCCCGGATGGAAGGCACGACGCGGCAGGGGATAGGACAAGGGCAGGACGAACATCGGGTGCTCCTAGAATCGATCGGTTGTGCCGCACGACGCAGCAGCCACCCCGCGGAATTGGGAACGGCCGCTGCGCTTTCAAGACCCTTCCATGACCCTCCTCAGACAACTCGCTGCCGGCTTGCTCGGCGCCACGGTCCAGTTTGCCCCCGCGCAGCCGGCGCGCGCCGACGAGGCGATCCCGCTGGCGCTGATCGAAGGCCTGTCGGGCAGCTTCGCGAATGCGGGCGAGGCCGTCTACCGCAACCTGCTGATGGCCGTCGAGCGGGTCAACCGGCGCGGCGGCGTGCGCCTGCCCGGCGGCCCGCGGCGGCTGGAACTGCAGCGCTACGACAGCAAGGGCGGCGCCGAGGAGGCGCAGGCGATGCTGCGCGCGGCGCTGGACCGGCAGGTCGCGTTCGTGCTGCAGGGCAACAGCTCGGCAGTGGCGGCGGCGCTGATCGACGCGCTGAACAAGCACAACCAGCGTGAGCCGCAGCGGCGCGCGATCTTCCTGAACTACTCGGCGGTCGACCCGGTGCTGACGAACCAGAAGTGCAGCTTCTGGCACTTCCGCTTCGACGCCCATGCGGACATGCGCCTGGCTGCGCTGGTGGACGTGCTGGCCGAGGACGCCGCGGTGCGCAAGCTGTACCTGATCGGCCAGGATTACAGCTTCGGTCAGCACGTGGTGAAGGCCGCGCGCAGCCGCGTGGCGGCGCGGCGGCCGGACATCGAGATCGTCGGCGAGGAACTGCACCCGGTCGGGCGCGTCAAGGACTTCCTGCCGTACGCACTGAAGATCAAGGCGAGCGGCGCGCAGGCGGTGCTGACCGGCAACTGGGGCAACGACCTGACGCTGCTCGTCAAGGCGGCCCGCGAGGCCGGCGTGGAGGCGCGCTTCTACACCTTCTACGGCAATGCGCTGGGCGCGCCCGCCGCGATCGGCGAGGCCGGCGTCGGCAAGGTGCTGGCGGTCGCCGAGTGGCACCCCAACGTCGGCACGGACGCCTCGGAGCGCTTCTACACGGCCTTCCGCGAGCGCTTCCCGCGACCCGAGGACGACTACGTGCATGCGCGCATGCAGGTGCTGGTGGAGATGCTGGTGGCGGCCATCGAGCGGGCCGGCAGCACCGACGCCCAGGCGGTCGGGCGCGCGCTGGAGGGCATGGAGTTCGACGGCCAGGCGCTCGGCGGCCTGCATCAGGGCACGATGCGCGCGGCCGATCACCAGTTCATCCAGCCGCTGGTCGTGAGCGTGATGGACAAGGCGGGCACCCCCGGAGTCCGGCACGACAACGAAGGATCGGGCTACGGGTTCCGCACGGTGCGCCGCCTCGACGCCGCGCAGACCGAACAACCCCACCAGTGCACGATGGAGCGGCCATGAGGGAACTCATCGCCGGGCTGCCCGGCTCGAAGATCCGCGAGGTCGCGAACGCCGGGCTGGGCCGATCGGACGTGCTCGCGTTCTGGTTCGGCGAGAGCGACGAGGTGACGCCCGATTTCGTGCGCGAGGCGGCTGCGGCATCGATCGCGGCGGGCGAGACCTTCTATGCGCACAACCTCGGACTGCCCGAACTGCGCGAGGCGATTGCCGGGTACACCGCCAACCTGCACCCGGCGGTGGGCGCGGCGCGCATCGCGGTCACGTCGTCCGGGGTGAATGCGCTGATGCTGGCGATGCAGGCCCTGGCCGGGCCTGGCGACGAGGTGGTCGCGGTGGTGCCGGTGTGGCCCAACCTGACCGCGCAGCCGGAGATCCTCGGCGCCACGGTGCGCCGGGTCGCGCTGCGGCCGCAGGCGGGCGCGTGGCGCCTCGACCTGGACGAACTGCTGGCGACCGTCACCGAGCGCACGCGGGTGCTGCTGGTCAACGCCCCGAACAACCCGACTGGCTGGACGCTGTCGCGCGCCGAGCAGCAGGCGATCCTCGCGCATTGCCGGCGCACCGGCACCTGGATCGTCGCCGACGAGGTCTACGAACGGCTGTACTACGTGCCGGGTGCGGCCAGCGCACCGAGTTTCCTGGACCTCGCGGCGCCCGACGACCGCGTCGTCGCCGTGCACAGCTTCTCGAAGAGCTTCCTGATGACCGGCTGGCGGCTCGGCTGGATGGTCGCCCCGGTACCGTTGGTCGAGGCGCTGGCCAAGCTGATCGAGTTCAACACCTCCTGCGCGCCGGTGTTCGTGCAGCGGGCGGGGCTGGCGGCGCTGGCGGGCGCCGCCGGGTTCGTGCCCGGTCTGGTGCAGCGTCTGCGGGCGTGCCGCGACACGCTGCTGCCGGCCCTGGCGGCCCTGCCGAGCGTCGAGGTGGCGGTGCCGGACGGCGGCATGTATGCGTTCTTCCGTGTGGCCGGCGAGCCCGATTCGCTGGCGTTCGCCAAGCGCATGGTGGCGCAGGCCGGCCTCGGGCTGGCTCCGGGTGTCGCCTTCGGTCCGGAGGCCGAGGGGTGGACCCGCTGGTGTTTCGCGTCGCGAGACCCCCAGCGACTGGTCGAGGGCGTACGGCGCCTCGCAGGCGCGCTCCGTTCCTGAGCTATAATCCGCAGGTTTTGCGCCAAGGTGGTGCAGAACAGGCACGGCGCCGGTCGGTTTCACCGGCGACCGCAAGTGAAACCGGAAACCGCGGCGTGGCAGCTTCCCGCAAGGCTGTGCGCTCGGTTTCCTCGACAGGAAACGAGCGACATGACCGCCATCAACAAGGCCGAGATCGTCAAGGCCAACGCGCGCAGCGCCAGCGACACGGGTTCCCCGGAAGTGCAGGTGGCCCTGCTGACGGCCCGCATCAACGAGCTGACGCCGCACTTCAAGACCCATCAGAAGGACCACCACGGCCGCCGCGGCCTGCTGAAGCTGGTCAACCAGCGCAAGAGCCTGCTGGCCTACCTGAAGGGCCGTGATGCCGAGCGCTACACCGCGCTGATCCACAAGCTCGGCCTGCGCAAGTAAGCCGCCGATGAAGCCGAGGAGCCTGTCTGGATGCACCAGCACAGGCTCTTCGCGTTTGGAGTTGGGCCGCCACCGCTGACGATGTGTCATTCCAGCGGCGCTTGCACGGCGAGCGTCCCTGGAATGGCATCGCGCCAGGTGCTGCAACTCCGGAATCCAGGCGACGCCCGACAGGTCGCCCCCCAACCACCACGGAGAAGACCATGAGCATGTTCAACAAGGTCACCAAGACCTTCCAGTGGGGCCAGAACACCGTCACCCTCGAGACCGGCGAGATCGCACGCCAGGCCAGCGGCGCCGTGCTGGTCAACGTCGACGACACGGTCGTGCTGGCCACGGTCGTCGCGGCGAAGAACGCCAAACCCGGCCAGGACTTCTTTCCGCTGACCGTCGACTACATCGAGAAGACCTACGCCGCGGGCAAGATCCCCGGCAGCTTCTTCAAGCGCGAAGGGCGCCCGAGCGAACTCGAGACGCTGACGTCGCGGCTGATCGACCGGCCGCTGCGCCCGCTGTTCCCGGACGGCTTCTTCAACGAGGTGCAGGTCGTCATCCACGTGCTGTCGCTGAATCCGGAAGTGCCGGCCGACATCCCGTCGCTGATCGGCGCGAGCGCCGCGCTGGCGATCTCCGGCATCCCGTTCAACGGCCCGATCGGCGCGGCGCGCGTGGGCTACATCGACGGCCAGTACGTGCTGAACCCGGGCAAGACGCAGCTGCTCGACTCGAAGATGGACCTGGTCGTCGCCGGCACCGAGGCCGCCGTGCTGATGGTCGAGAGCGAGGCGCTGCAGCTGTCCGAGGAGGTGATGCTGGGCGGCGTGGTGTTCGGCCACGAGCAGGGCAACATCGCGATCAACGCGATCCACGAACTGGTGCGTGACGCCGGCAAGCCGGCCTGGGACTGGAAGGCCCCGACGAAGGACGAGGCGTTCATCGCCAAGGTGGCCGCGCTGGGCGAGGACAAGCTGCGCGCCGCCTACCAGATCCGCTCCAAGCAGGCACG
Organism: Piscinibacter sp.; assembly: GCA_019635485.1. GTDB lineage: Bacteria > Pseudomonadota > Gammaproteobacteria > Burkholderiales > Burkholderiaceae_C > Piscinibacter. Next base: position 95,620 of record JAHBZL010000018.1, read on the forward strand.
CACACAGGCGTGCCGCGAGGCCTATGCCTTCGTGATCGGCGCGCTGACCGAGGAAGGCGTGGCGTTCGACACGGTCAAGGTCGAAGGCCTGCTGTTCGACATCGAGGCGCGCATCGTGCGCGGCCAGATCCTGGCCGGCGAGCCGCGCATCGACGGCCGCGACACGCGCACCGTGCGCCCGATCGAGATCCGCAACGGCGTGCTGCCGCGCGTGCACGGCTCGGCGCTGTTCACCCGCGGCGAGACGCAGGCGCTGGTGGCCGCGACGCTCGGCACCGAGCGCGACTCGCAGAAGATCGACGCGCTGGCCGGCGAGTTCAGCGAGCACTTCATGCTCCACTACAACATGCCGCCGTTCGCGACCGGCGAGACCGGCCGCGTCGGCTCGCCGAAGCGCCGCGAGATCGGCCACGGCCGGCTCGCCAAGCGCGCGCTGGTGGCAGTGCTGCCGGGCCGCGACGAGTTCCCGTACTCGATGCGCGTCGTCTCCGAGATCACCGAATCCAACGGCTCGTCGTCGATGGCCTCGGTGTGCGGCGGCTGCCTCGCGCTGATGGACGCCGGTGTGCCGCTGAAGGCGCACGTGGCCGGCATCGCGATGGGCCTGATCAAGGAAGCGAACCGCTTCGCCGTGCTGACCGACATCCTCGGCGACGAGGACCATCTCGGCGACATGGACTTCAAGGTCGCGGGCACGACCGCCGGCGTGACCGCCCTGCAGATGGACATCAAGATCCAGGGCATCACGAAGGAGATCATGCAGGTCGCGCTGGCGCAGGCCAAGGAAGCCCGCATGCACATCCTCGGCAAGATGGTCGAGGCGATGGGCGGGGCGAAGACCGAGGTCTCGCAGTTCGCGCCGCGCCTGTACACGATGAAGATCAACCCGGAGAAGATCCGCGACGTGATCGGCAAGGGCGGCGCGACGATCCGCGCGCTGACCGAGGAGACCGGCACGACGATCGACATCGCCGAGGACGGCACCATCACGATCGCCTCGACCGACGCCGACAAGGCCGCGCACGCGAAGAAGCGCATCGAGGAGATCACCGCCGAGGTGGAAGTCGGCAAGGTCTACGAGGGCCCGGTCACGAAGATCCTCGACTTCGGTGCGCTCGTGAACCTGCTGCCGGGCAAGGACGGGCTGCTGCACATCAGCCAGATCGCCCACCAGCGGGTCGAGAAGGTCACCGACTTCCTGAAGGAAGGTCAGGTGGTCAAGGTCAAGGTGCTCGAGACCGACGAGAAGGGCCGCGTCAAGCTGTCGATGAAGGCGCTGATCGAGCGCGAGTCGCAGCCGCCGGCCCCGGCCCAGGAGTGACGCGGCACACGGCATGAGAGCGATCGAGATCGCTTCCTTCGGCGCACCCGACGTGCTGCGTCCGGCCGAGCGGCCGGACCCGGGGGCCGGCGCCGGCGAGGTGCTGATCCGCGTCGCGGCGTCGGGCGTGAACCGGCCCGACGTGCTGCAGCGCAAGGGCCTGTACCCCGTGCCGCCCGGGGCCTCCGACCTGCCGGGTCTCGAGGTCGCGGGCCGCATCGTCGATGGCGATGCCGCGGCGCTGCAGGCGGCCGGGCTGCGTGTCGGGGACCGCGTCTGCGCGCTGGTCGCCGGCGGCGGCTATGCGCCGCTGTGCGTGGCGCCCGTCGGACAGTGCCTCCCGGTGCCGTCCGGCCTCTCCGACGTCGAGGCCGCCAGCCTGCCGGAGACCTTCTTCACCGTCTGGTCGAACGTGTTCGACCGCGGCCGCCTGCAGCCCGGCGAGACGCTGCTGGTGCAGGGCGGCACGAGCGGCATCGGTGTCACCGCGATCCAGCTGGCGAAAGCGGCGGGGGCGACGGTGATCGCCACGGCCGGCAGCGACGAGAAGTGCGCCGCCTGTACCGCGCTCGGCGCCGACCACGCAATCAACTACCGCAACCAGGACTTCGCCGGCGAGGTCAAGCGCCTGACCGGTGGTCGGGGTGCGGACGTGATCCTCGACATGGTCGCCGGCGCCTACGTCGCCCGCGAACTCACCTGTCTTGCCGACGATGGCCGCCTGGTGATCATCGCCGTGCAGGGCGGGACCGACGCGCAGATCGATGCCGGCCAGCTGATGCGTCGCCGGCTCACGGTCACCGGGTCGACCTTGCGGCCGCGCCCGGTGGCGTTCAAGGCGGCGATCGCCGCGGCGTTGCGCGAGCGCGTCTGGCCCTGGCTCGAGTCCGGCCGCGTCAAGCCCGTCATCCACCAGGTGTTCCCGGCGGAACAGGCGGCGCAGGCGCATGTGCTGATGGAGTCGAACCAGCACATCGGCAAGCTGGTCCTGCAGTGGTGAACGGGACGGAGAAGGTCACGATGGCACGTCGCAAGCTGGTGGTCGGCAACTGGAAGATGAACGGCACGCGGGTCGGCAACGTCGAGCTGCTCGCCGCGCTGAAGGAGGCCGGCCCGTACGTCGCCGAGGTGGCGGTGTGCGCGCCGTTCCCGTACCTGGCGGACGTGGCGCTGTCGCTGCAGGGCGCCGAGATCGGCTGGGGCGCGCAGGATTGCTCGGCACACGAGAGCGGCGCCTACACCGGCGAGGTGGCCGCCGCGATGCTCGCGGAGTACGGCTGCCGCTACGTGATCGTCGGCCACTCGGAGCGCCGCGCCTACCACGCGGAGAGCGACCAGCTGGTCGCCGACAAGGCCAAGATCGCGCTCGCACACCGGCTCACGCCCATCGTCTGCGTCGGCGAGACACTCGCGGAGCGCGAGGCGGGGCAGACCGATGCGGTGGTCAAGCGCCAGCTGTCGGCCGTGATCCACACGCTGGCGCATTGCATCTCGCAGGTGGTCGTCGCGTACGAGCCGGTGTGGGCGATCGGCACCGGCAGGACGGCCACGCCCGAGCAGGCGCAGGCGGTGCACGCGCTGCTGCGCGCCCAGCTGAAGGCCGCCAGCGAGAAGGCACAGGAAATGAAGATCCTCTACGGCGGCAGCGTGAAGGCGGACAACGCCGCGACGCTGTTCATGCAGCCCGACATCGACGGCGGGCTGATCGGCGGCGCCTCCTTGAAGGCGGGCGACTTCGCCGCGATCTGTCGCGCCGCGGCCTGAGCCGTCGGCGAGCGAAATTCGGAGTCCACAAGAATGAACCTGTTGATGAACCTCGTGGTCGCGCTGCAGATCGTGGCCGCCCTGGTGATGATCGGCCTGGTGCTGATCCAGCACGGCAAGGGCGCGGACATGGGCGCGTCCTTCGGCAGCGGTGCCTCGGGCAGCCTGTTCGGTGCGACCGGCAGCGCGAACTTCCTGTCGCGCTCGACGGCCGTCTGTGCGGCGGTCTTCTTCGCCTGCACGCTCGCGCTTGCGTTCTTCTCGAACGACCGCAGCGGGGCCGCGGCGGGCGGCAGCGTGCTCGACCGGCCGGCCGCCGTCGCGCCCGAGGCGAGTGCGCC